>NZ_CP027913.1:0-149343 GCF_043529865.1 Pantoea sp. SGAir0418 | reverse complement strand
TCTGAATTCCTCAAGTATGTTGATTTTCCGTCGCAGGGCGGCGCGTGGATTTCGCGTCTTTATCAGCACGTTAAGCGACTATATCGGCATTCATTAAGAAAGAGGTAAGAGGGAAACGCTGTCGGGTGATAGGTGATTTATATGACGAGTAGTGATAAGGAAAAACTATCCGGGCAGAACAAAATTATCTTATCCGCACGATAGCACTGCACCCTATGGTGAAGATGTTAATAGTTCGTCATCTGTGACATAGAATGTAAGGTAAAAGAATGAATGCCAGAATTGGGGTTTCACTAAAGATTTTCTCAGCCCTCTGTGCGACATTAATGCTGGCCTGTGTAAAAGGTCTGCAGGGTGCTATCCCAACCGGTGAAGTCATATTTTTCCGCTCTTTCGTTGCTCTATTTCCACTACTCATATGGCTAAAAATGCAGGGTAGTGTTCTTGAGAGTATTAAAACCCGCAACCTGTTTGGTCATTTAATTCGCGGCTTCTCGGGCACTGGTGGCATGTATTTTAACTATATAGCATTAATCTATATTTCACTGGCAGACGCCACCGCCATAAGTTATGCCGCTCCATTGTTTACAGTTATAATGGCAGCAATATTACTGAAGGAAAATGTCCGCTTATCCCGCTGGTTGTCTGTTGTAGCAGGTTTCACAGGCATCATCATTATGCTTTCGGCAAACTTAACATCCAGCGGATCTTTTTTTGCTGCTGAAGGTGCGAAAGCTGGCGCCGGCCTTGGTGCGCTATTCGCGCTTGTCGCCGCACTCTGTTCCGCCATCTCCAGCGTGCAGATTCGCTTCCTGAACGGCATTGAAAAACCCGGTGCCATCGTTTTCTATTTTTCCCTGATGACGATGTTGATTGGCCTTTTTACCTCCCTATTTGGCTGGAGCATACCTTCGGCAATGCAGTTGCTACTTCTAATCGGGTGCGGCTTTTTTGGTGGCATGGCACAAATCCTCATGACACTGAGCCTGCGTTACACTGACGCTTCGCTGCTGGCGCCGTTCGATTACACCACGCTGGTGTGGTCGATGGTGATTGGCTATTTGTTCCTGAATAGCTTCCCAGGTCCGTCGACGCTAATGGGCGCATTGATTGTCGCACTAGCGGGTATTTTTGCCATCTGGAGCGATCAGCGTCAGCGCCGTGCGCAGATTATGCGGTCTTCTTTATAGAGCTATTTTGTTACCCTGGCTTATAACTTTTTTCTAATCTAAATCCCTGAATTTCCGTTCAGGGATTTACCTACCCGCTGTAGATAAAACCATCAAATATAAATAAAGAGGAATAACTGATGAAGCTTTTTATACAAGCCTGCATAGCCAGTTGTCTAGCGACATCCGGCATAAGCCACGCCGCAGAAATTTACAATAGAGACGGAAATAAACTCGATCTTTATGGAAAGGTTCAGGGTGAACATTATTTATCGAGCAGTGATACACTCGACGGCGATCAATCATATATGCGTTTTGGGTTTAAAGGGCAGACGCAAATCAGCGACGCCATTACCGGTTTTGGCCAGTGGGAATATCAGGCTCAGCTGAATAACAGCGAGGGCGCGGATGCACAAAATAATAATAAAACCCGACTGGGATTTGCAGGTATAAAAGCAGGCCGTTACGGCAGTTTCGATTATGGCCGCAATTACGGGCTGGTGTATGACGCGATTGCCTATACTGATGTGCTGCCCGAATTTGGCGGCCCGACCGGCAGCGCCGACGGCTTTTTACGCGGCCGGTCGACTGGCGTGGCCACTTACCGTAACCGCGACTTCTTTGGACTGGTAGATGGCCTGAACGTCGGAGTGCAGTATCAGGGTAAAAACGACCGCGATGCGATTAGTCGTTCTAACGGCGACGGCTGGGCAACATCGCTGGGCTACGATACCCGTTTCGGCGTCAGCGTTGTCGGCGGCTACGCCACTCTTGATCGTACCGATGCGCAAAATGCAGACGGCGTTTACGGTCGGGGTAAGCGCGGCGAAAGCTGGGCGGTCGGCGCTAAATATGATGCCAACCAGTGGTACTTCGGCACGTTTTATGGCCAGACGCGCAATGCTTATGCCATCAGCAACAGTCTGACCGGCGAAAGTGGGTTCGCCAACCAGACAGAAAGCGTCGAAGCGACGCTGCAGTATCAGTTCCTTAACGGTTTGCGCCCAACACTCGCCTATGTACAAACTAAAGCGAAAGATATCGAAGGATTAGGAGAGGTTTATTTGCTCAAGTTTATCGAGCCAGGCCTTACCTGGTATTTCAACAAAAATATGCGCACGTTTGTTGCGTGGAAGATTAATCAGATTGACGCCAATAATAAACTCGGTCTACCCAGCGACGATCAGGTTGCGCTGGGGCTGGTATATCAGTTCTGAGTAATAAGGCCAGCCTGCTGGCCTTTACAATTCAGGGATAGAGACCGCGATCCTTACGCGCCAGTAAAATACGTTCACAGGCCAGGGCATAGGCCGCTGTTCGCAGCGTAATGGCGAGCTGCTGCGCTTTTTGCCATACGGCGTCCAGCGCGTCGCTCATGATGCCATCCAGCCGCAGGTTGATCTCCTCTTCACGCCAGAAGAAGCTGGAGAAATCCTGCACCCACTCAAAGTAACTTACCGTTACGCCGCCCGCGTTGGCGATCACATCCGGGATCAGCACAACGCCGCGCCGTTGAAATATATCATCCGCTTCCGGCAGGGTCGGACCGTTCGCGCCTTCGACAACCATGCGACAGGTTAACTGTGCAGCGCGTGCAGCGGTAATTTGTCCCTCCAGTGCGGCTGGGATCAGGATATCGTAATCGAGCGACCAGAAAGCTTCATCGGTAACGCTATCCGCGCCGGGGAAGCCCTTAATGCTGCCGTGTTGCTGCTGCCAGCGTTGCAAATCAGGAATATTGATGCCACCGGCGTGATACAGCGTGGCGCTGTGATCCTGAACGGCCACGACGCGCGCGCCTTTCGCATCAAACAGTTCAGCGCTGACGCTGCCGACATTACCAAAGCCCTGTACGGCGACGCGGCTCTGCGCGACATCAATACCCAGTTTTTCCGCTGCGCGACAGCAGGTCACAAACACGCCGCGCCCGGTCGCTTTGACGCGCCCCAGCGATCCGCCCAGATGTACCGGTTTACCGGTCACTACGCCCGTAGTGGTGGCAGCCATATTCATTGACCAGGTATCCATCATCCATGCCATGACCTGCGCGTTGGTGCCGACATCCGGTGCGGGAATATCCTGCTGAGGACCGATGACTGACCCAATTTCACTGGTGTAACGTCGCGTCAGCCGCTCCAGCTCTTTCACGGACAACGATGAAGGGTCGACGCGAATGCCGCCTTTCGCCCCGCCAAACGGCAGGTTCAAAGCAGCGCACTTGATGGTCATCCAGGCCGACAGCGCCATCACCTCCTCCAGCGTCACGTCAGGGTGATAGCGCACCCCGCCTTTGCCCGGCCCTCGCGACAGGTTGTGCTGGACGCGGTAGCCTTCAAAATGGCGTACACTGCCGTCATCCATTTCCAGCGGGATATCAACGATAAGCGCGCGTTTGGGATGGCGCAGCGTATCAGCCCAGCGGCTTAAATCGCCAAGTAACGGCAAAACGCGCTCGACCTGAGTCAGATAAATTTGCCATGCCGAATGCGGAGCACCTTTCACATATGAGAGAGCTGACAAAATAATCTCCATTTTTAAGTGTTAAGATCTACCGCCAGTTGGCAGCAATTAAAGGCGTTGTTATCCATCCAGACCCAGTTTTTTCTCCAGATAATGGATGTTGGTACCACCCTGCTGGAAGTTTTCGTCGGTCATGATGCGCATCTGCAGATCGACGTTTGTCTTGATGCCGTCGATGATCAGTTCCGCCAGCGCATTTTTCATGCGCGCGATGGCCACGTCACGGTTTTCGCCGTAGGTGATCAGCTTACCAATCATTGAGTCGTAGTACGGCGGCACGCTGTAGCCGGCATAGATGTGCGATTCCCAGCGCACGCCAAAACCGCCTGGCGCGTGGAAACGGGTGATCTTGCCCGGGCTCGGCAGGAAGGTGTTCGGGTCTTCGGCGTTGATACGGCACTCGACCGCATGACCGCGCACCACCACATCTTCCTGTTTGATGGACAGCGGCTGACCGGCAGCAATACGCAGCTGCTCTTTGATCAGGTCGACGCCGGTGATCATCTCGGTGACCGGATGTTCCACCTGAATACGGGTGTTCATCTCGATGAAGTAGAACTCACCGTTTTCATACAGGAACTCGAACGTACCGGCACCGCGATAGCCGATTTCCACACAGGCGTTAGAGCAGCGCTCGCCGATGTAGCGACGCAGTTCCGTCGTGATGCCCGGTGCTGGTGCTTCTTCGACCACTTTCTGGTGGCGGCGCTGCATGGAGCAGTCACGTTCGGCCAGATAGATGGCGTTGCCCTGACCGTCGGCCAGAACCTGAATCTCGATGTGGCGTGGATTCTCGAGGAATTTCTCCATGTACACCATGTCGTTGTTGAAAGCCGCTTTGGCTTCCGCTTTCGTCATGTTGATGGACTGCTCAAGATCCTTGTCGCTGCGCACAACACGCATACCGCGACCGCCGCCGCCGCCAGAGGCTTTGATGATCACCGGATAGCCGATGCGCTTGGCGATGGCACGGTTTTTCTCCATGTCGTCGGTCAGCGAACCGTCAGAGCCTGGTACGGTGGGTACGCCGGCTTTTTTCATCGCGTTGATCGCTGACACTTTGTCGCCCATCAGGCGAATGGTGTCGGCTTTCGGACCGATAAAGATAAAGCCAGAGCGCTCAACCTGCTCGGCGAAATCGGCGTTCTCAGAAAGGAAGCCGTAGCCCGGGTGGATCGCAACCGCGCCGGTGATTTCGGCGGCGGAGATCAGCGCCGGGATATTAAGATAACTTTTGACCGACTGCGCCGGGCCGATGCAGACGGTTTCGTCCGCCAGCAGCACGTGCTTCAGGTCGCGGTCTGCCGTGGAGTGTACCGCCACAGTCTTGATGCCCAGTTCTTTACAGGCACGCAGAATGCGCAGCGCAATCTCACCACGGTTAGCAATGACAATTTTATCCAGCATGCTTCGCCTCGTTATTCGATGACGACCAGCGGCTCGTCGAATTCAACCGGCTGGCCGCTTTCCACCAGGATCGCCTTCACAACGCCGGATTTATCGGCTTCGATCTGGTTCATCATTTTCATCGCTTCAACGATGCACAGGGTGTCGCCAGCGTTCACTTTCTGACCCACTTCCACAAACGCTTTGGCGTCCGGGCTTGGGGTGCGATAGAAGGTACCGACCATCGGCGAACGCACGATGTGGCCGCTGACTTCAGGTTTGGCCGCTTCTGCAGCGACAGGCGCAGCAGCAGGTGCAACCGCAGCAGCCAGCGCAGGCTGTGGAGCCGGAACAGCATAAGCCTGCTGCATCATAGGGTAACCGACATTGGCAGGTGAACGGCTGATGCGAACCGACTCTTCGCCTTCAGAGATTTCCAGCTCAGCGATGCCGGACTCTTCAACCAGTTCGATCAGTTTCTTAATTTTACGAATATCCATGAATGCGTTTCCGATATTTCAGAAAGTTCTTTTATAACAAAGCACATTCATGCACATGAAATAGGAAGTTCAGGTAGCGATATAAGTAAAGGTTAGGTAAGGAGACACAATCAAGGGTATCACTAGCAAAAACGTGTCTGCAGCCATTTCATCGTATATCAATTGCACACATTTAAAATAGCCAATTATCTGTAACGTAAAAGAAAACGTGTGAAATTCGCTGAACTTTCCGCTAAAAAGTAAACACGAAACTATGACACTGACATATATTTTATTGTTACATGGTAGGAAAATGAGTTGGGTTTGCGAGAAATGATTATATAGCGGCCCGCCAGCGTGGCCGCCCTGAATTGCCTATATGACAGACATGAAAGTTAATGCTTAGCCACGAACGCCGTGTAATTTTCTGGAGTTATAACCTGATAAGGTACCCAATTAAATGTTTCAACTTTCTGCTTATTCAGTAGTGCTTTGGTCACCTGTACCGCACCAGTAGCCTGCCCTCTGGCATCCTGATATATGGTCAGCGCCATTTTTCCACTTTTGATGAACTGCTGACCGTCTGGCGTTCCGTCTATGCCGGCGACCTGCACTTTTTCGTTCTTCGCCTGGTTCAACGCCATGATGGCCCCAATCGCCATCTCATCGTTATTAGCTGCAATAGCGTCAATCGGTCGCTGGTTCAACAGCCAGCCTGACACTACGTCCACCGCTTCATTGCGCTGCCATTTCGCTGACTGCTTCTCAATCACATGCATATCTTTGTATTTGGCAATCACTGCTTCCACGGCGCGCGTACGTTCGCGCGCTTCTTCATTTGAAAGCGCGCCCATCAGGATGGCTATGTTGCCTTTGTAGTTCATCTTCTTTGCCAGCGCCTCCATTTGCATTTCGCCTCCCAAGGCGGAATCTGAACCCACATAGGCCATGTCCGCTGGCAACTTCACTTCCGGCTTGCGGTTCACAAACACCAGGGGGATACCGGCGCCTTTTGCCGCATTGATCATTGGCAATACGCCTTGGGTATCAACCGGGTTCAGGATGATGGCGTCGACACCCTGATTGATAAAGTCATCCACCTGCTGAACCTGCAGCGCCACATCACCTTTTGCATCCACAAACTGGCTGTTGAGCTGGCTGGCATTGAGCTCCTGCTGCATCTGAGTGCGAAGAATAGAGACAAAATTGAGATCGAAGTTAGCCAGCGCCACACCGACTGTAAAAGTTTTGGCACTTACGCCCACGCTGATCACCAGCGAGCCCAGGCAAAGTAAAAGGTTTCTAATGTTCATGATATATTCCTGTAGAGTAGACTTGGTTATTTTTTAGAGGGGTTATTTAACGTCGGGTAACAGGCAAATACCCGACGGGCAATGCTTACAACATAAAGTGATCGCGGAACTGCTGGAGCGCCGTCGTACTGTCACCGCTGGCCCAGCCTTCCATCGCGACGGTCCCGTTATAGCCTATCTCCTGCAGCGTTCGCGCGATGGCGCGATAGTTGATTTCGCCGGTACCCGGCTGCTGGCGGCCAGGTACATCGGCAACCTGAATCTCGCCGATTGCCGCACCACAGCGCCGCAGGAGCTCAATAAGATTGCCTTCGCCGATTTGCGCATGGTAAAGATCCAGATTCATCTTCAACGCCGGACTGTTGACCGTCTCCACCAGCGCCAGCGTATCGGCTGCGAGGGCAAACGGCGTGCCCGGATGATCGACCTGCAGATTGAGGTTTTCGAGAGTGAATACCCGCCCGGCAGCTTCGCCAAGTTTGGCAATTTGACGCAGTGTATCAGCGGCTTTTAGCCACATAGCACCAGTCACCACGCTAACGGGTTTTACCGGCAGACCGCGGTCGTCAAGGCCCGTACCATGCAAGTTAAGTACTGGACACTGCAGCCGGGCGGCCACAGCCAGTGAGGCTTCTGCACTCTGAAGCAGTTGCCTGATTTCCGCCTCGTCGGTCAGGTTGCCACTCAGATAACCAGTCATGGAGGTAAAGCACGCGCCTGTCGCCACCAGCGCATCAATATCCTTATCGGCCCATCCCCAAATTTCGACGCCAAAGCCGAGTGCATGAATGCGTCTTACGCGCTCAATAAACGGCAGATCGAGGAAAACCATTTCAGCGCAGACAGAGAGTTGATAACCAACCATCAGTGACCTCCCAGCTTGACGGGCTGGTTGCGCTGCACAGATTCAATGCAGGCCAGCGCGATTTCCAGCGCATTACGGGCGTCTTCACCAGTGGCACGCGGCGTTTCACCGCTGCGGATACAGCGGGCAAATTCTGTCATTTCCGCGACATAGGCTTCACGCAGTAAATCTGAGTCTAGCCGCGAGGTGTCAACTGCAATACCGTCGGCAGTATAACGCACACAGTGATTGGCGTGGATGTGACCCGCCTGCAGCATGCCTTTGCTACCAAACACTTCGCCGCGCACATCGTAGCCATACACCGCCTGGAAGTTCGCCTCGGCGATGGCGATAGCACCATTATCAAAGCGGATTGTCACCACCGAGGTATCCAGTAGCCCCTTGTCTTTGAAATCCGGACGCACCAGCGCATCGGCCAGCGCGTATACCTCAACCGGCTTCGCGCCGTAATTAAAGTGCAGCAGTGTGTCAAAGTCATGGATCAGCGTTTCGAGAAAAATTGTCCACTGCGGGATCGGTGCCGGGTCTTTAAGTCCCGGATCACGCGTTACAGAGCGGCTGAGCTGCGTTCTGCCGTTCTCACCATTTTTTACTGCGGCAATCGCCGCCGCAAAGCCAGAGTCAAAGCGGCGATTAAAACCTACCTGTAGAACCACACCTGCCTGTTTAGCCGACTCGATAGCGCGATCGGCCTCCTCCAGAGTGACAGCCATCGGTTTTTCACAAAAAATATGTTTGCCGGCCTTGGCAGCGGCGATCACCCATTCGGCGTGCGTGCGCGCCGGAGCTGCTATTGCAATGGCGTCGATTTCGTTATCTTGCAGCATCGCATGCAGATCGCTGTATGCCTTGTTGACACCTATTTGGCTGGCGAGCTTTTCCGCTGCACCAGGGTACGGATCGGCCACTGCAGCGAGTGTGGCACCGGGCACCCGATATGCCAGATTTTCAGCATGAAAGCTGCCCATACGGCCTGCGCCGATTAAACCTACGCGTACTATTTTCTGGTTCATAAAAACTCCTTATTATTTCGCTTTCGCCCATGAGGGTGAGGAAGGTTGTTGCTCAGATCGCTGCGCCTCAGCGGCGAAGCGACGGGATTTGGAAAGCATCAGAGGCTCAATATGTTCCAGCGACACGCCCCGGGTTTCCGGTAAAAAGCGTCGGACAAACCAGAACGCCGCCAGGCATCCTACCGCGCTCAGCATCAGCGGGAAGGCACCATGAAAGTGTTCCGTCAGCACGCTACTGCGGTTCATCATCGGGAAGCTTTGGGTCACGACAAAATTCGCGACGTACATTGAAGCAAAGGCAAAGCCCATCGCCACGGCGCGGATGCGGTTGGGAAAAATTTCAGAAATCAGCAGCCAGGCACCCAAGCTCCACGAAAGACCAAAGATCAGCGCGAAGGCCACCAGCCCTACAACCGGAAGCAGCCCCCCCACCTCAGCGATGAATGCCCAGACGGTAAATACCAGAGAGAGTGCGCAACACAGCGCACCCCAGCGTAGCAGCGGCGTCCGGCCAAGGCTATCGATGGTGCTCAGGCAAACGGCCACACCGGCCAGCAGTGCGAGTCCAAGAAAAATACTCTGGAAAAGCGAAGCCTGTGTGCTGCCGGTAATGTTTTGCAGCAGCGACGGTGCGTAATAGAGCAGAATATTGATCCCGGAAATCTGCTGTAAAATGGCGATGGTGCAGCCGATCAGCAGGATGTAGCGGGCCCGCGCATCGCGAAGAATGCCACGCTGCGTAGCGTTGGGGTTATCTTCCGGGGTTGTGGTCAAAATCTCTTGTAACAGACGTTCGGCGTGCTGTGCCTTTGAGAGGCGAGTCAATATCTGGCGGGCGCGATCAGTCTTGCCATTCAGCGCCAGCCAGCGTGGTGATTCCGGCATAAACGGAACCAGCAACAGGAACAGGACACAGGGGACCACGCCAGTAGCCAACATCCAGCGCCAGCCTTCGCTTACAATCCACTGGTGCGACATACCTCGTGCAATCAGGTAATTCACGATATACACCGCAACCTGTCCGCCCACCATTAGCATCTGCTGCAGGCCAAGCATACGACCGCGCCAGTCTTTCGGTGAGACTTCAGCGATATACAGTGGCGTAACCACAGAGGCCATTCCGACCGCTAGACCGCCCACCATCCGCCATATGACGAAATCCGTGAGGGAATTGGCCAGCGCCGCGCCTACGGCTGATAGCACAAACAGGACAGCTGCAATGATCAGGGTGGATTTGCGACCTATACGATCGGAAATAAAGCCAACGCCCCAAGCACCCGCGATGCAACCGAGAATTACGTTAGAAATCGCCCAGCCGCTCTCCCAGGGCGTTAACGCCAGATGTTCGGTCAGTGGATCGATAACACCGGAAATCACCGAAGCGTCATAACCCAGAATCACACCGCTGAGGGAGGCGATGGTACAGATAAACAGAATCAGGCGTAAATTATGTTTGCGCATAACAATTTATTTCCCTTCGCTCATTCGAATTAGATATCTGGACCTTGATTGCAAAGGGAATGTGCAAAGGTAATGCCAACCGAAATGTGGGAAATTTTGTGAGCGCCTACACAACGTTAACCCATGAGCTGGCAATAATATTTACATGTCAACATTACATGTTCATAAAATGGACATTTCACGCCAGGAGAATTTCCAGTGGATAAACAGCCTTTGTTAAGAGAAGAAAGCGACGCTATTTTTAGCCTTCCTGACAGGGCTGAAGCCAGCCGCTGGGACACAGTATTATGGAAGTGCTGGCAAAGCTTTATGCAGGGTAAACAGCCTCCAACACTGCGACGCAGCATCTTACAGTCATGGCAGCGTTCACAGCAGCGCGCCATTGATCCGCACAGCTTTACCTACACCGCTCCGACGGCCAGCGAGCTGAACGCCATCCTCGAACATAACACCGAGTTAATTATGGTGGCGCGCAGCATTATGGAGAATCTGCTGGCATACAATCCGGACGGCCATATCAACCTCACCGATGCGCAGGGCGTCACGCTGCATTTTTGCGGTGCCGACCTGACGCCCGTCGGCAGCATACTGCGTGAAGAAGTGCTGGGGACAAACTGCACCGCGCGCTGTCTGATTGAACAGCGTCTGGTATACGTGCTAAGCGGTGAGAACTGGAAGATTGATCTGCGCCAACGCCGTCGTCAATGTGCGGCAGCGCCAGTACGGGATGCCAGTGGCCAACTAATTGGCGTGCTGACCCTGACCGCCACGCCAGATAACTTTAACGCACATACTCTCGGTACCGTACAGGCGGCAGCGGAAGCCGTCGGGCAGCAGCTTACGCTACAACGTCTGCTGGCTGAACAGCAGTCAATCTTAGAGACCCTGAATGAGGGGGTCATCGTCTATGATAGAAAGGGCCGTATCAAAACGCTTAACCGTTATGCGCGCCAGATTTTCCGTGGGCTTGATTCGCAGGATACCCCGGTTGATCTGCTGCTGCAGCCGCAAGGCGTATCTCTGTTGACGATGCCGTTCTGCAATGACCGTGAGATCCAGTTTATGCCGGCAGGCCTCACCCCCCTCTCCTGCCTGGTCTCTCTGATGCCAGCACCGGGTGGCGGGCGCGTGCTGTCGCTGCGCGAGGATAAGCGCATCCGCGCCATCACGCGGCGCGTAATGGGTGTAAGCGCCAGTTACACCTTTGAAATGATCCGCGGCGATGCACCGCGTATGCAGCAAGCTATCCAGAGGGCCCGCGCCAGCAGCCGCACTGACAGTACGGTGCTGCTAAGCGGCGAAAGCGGGACCGGCAAAGAACTGTTTGCCCAGGCCATCCATAATGCCAGCACACGACATCAGGAGGCCTTTATCGCCCTTAACTGCGGCGCTTTGCCACGCGATCTGGTGCAGAGCGAGTTGTTTGGCTATGTCGATGGTGCATTTACCGGTTCGCGCCGTGGCGGTTCTGCTGGCAAGTTTGAGTTGGCTGACGGCGGCACACTATTCCTTGATGAGATTGGCGAGATGCCGCTTGAAGCACAGACCAGCCTTCTGCGCGTATTACAGGAAGGCGAGGTTGTGCGTATTGGTGCGGATCAGCCGGTGAAAGTGAATGTGCGCATTATCGCCGCCACCCATTGCAATCTGCTTGATGCGGTGGCGAAAGGTGCATTCCGGCGTGATCTCTATTATCGCCTGAATGTGATCTCTCTGGAGATACCACCGCTGCGCGATCGTTGTGAAGATATTCCAGAGCTGGTCAAAACCTTTATTCAGGCACTCTGCGCGCGTCTGAAACGTATTCCGCCAGCAGTCATGCCGGACGCGATGGCCTGTCTGCAATCCTGGGAATGGCCTGGCAATGTGCGTGAGCTGGAAAACGTCATTGAGCGTGTAGTTAATCTGTGCGCGGGTTTACAGATCACCCGCGCGGATCTGCCAGACTCGTTGCAGGAATCCCCAGATTGGCAAATAGATGAAAATAAGCAACCTTCACTTCAAAATATGGAGCGCACGCATATCCTGCGAGTTATCGACGAGCAACAGGGTAACCTGCGTCGGTCAGCACAGCAACTGGGTATTTCCCGTACGGCGCTGTATAACAAGCTCAATGCCTGGAAAATAAATTATCGTACTTTCAGAAAAAACAATGGCTGATACGACATCAATCTTGATCCTCAGGAAGGCAGGCAATCACATCCTCAAAAAGATTTGAGAATGTAAAAAGAATAAAAATTGGCATGACCGTTGGTAATGCATAATACGCTGGGATTCCCTCTGCTACTAACCCGGTGGTAAGCTACGCCGTACGTCCCGCTTAGCCGGTTTCGAGCGATATTTTCTACCAATCCATCCCCTGCCCCGGTTAGTCTAATCGTGCAACCAGTAATGATGAATCTAAGCAACCTCTTCTAACTCCTTTGCGCCGGCTTTAGAGCGCTTGCGACGTAGTGGGCATTATGTTCAGGGCCTTAATGGCGGCAGCTTGCTACTGACGTTTAGGGATAAACTTAACTCTCAGCGACGTTCATTGAACTTAACGCGTTAGCTATTCGGTCCTGAATTCAATGAGACGCACCACGCTCGGAAAAGTCTGTAGAACATTCCCTGATTCTTTGTTCCTGGACGACTGCTGCTTCGGCCAGGTCGCGCCGGTGTATGTGCTTCTGCAGCAGCGTCAGCGCCGCCATGCTGTGGTGGTTCATGATCTCCTCATCCGGAGTGACGGTGACGTCGACCAGCGGGAACGGCCCGCCGTAAAGGCGGCCGGCCAGCGCCGGATCGTCAAATTCCTGAAGCCAGTCGGTGGAGTATGGGTACGGGCTGCGCCGTCCTGTATAGAACAGCACCGGGATGACCAGCGGCAGTTTTTTATGGCCGGCGTCAATATGGCGCTGCATCGCGGCCACGGCGTAGCGCATCAGCCGGAAGGCCATGTGCCGATCGGGCGTTGACTGATGCTCAATAAGCACGTGGATGTAGCCGTCGCCGGCGGTGGTCTTCAGGCTGTAAAGCACGTCGCTGTAGTAGGCGCGCAGACTCTCTTCCACGAAGCTGCCGGACTCCAGCTTCAGTGTGTTGAGATCGCAGATGGCGCGCAGCTCGGCCGGCAGGTGCAGCTCGATAAAGTCACGGGCGGTATCCGGGTGCGTCAGGAAGGCTTTGAAGGCGGCGTCGTGGGGCACCGGCATAATTTTCTTATTCATTAGCTACTTATCCTGTAAGGCTGTACTGCCGGTCCGGCCATCATTATTGATGTCTGGGGCGCCAGTGAGGTTGTGGTATCGGTTAAAACTGTCTTCCAGCGCCGCGCTGAGTGAAAAGTACTGCTCTTCTCCCGGACCGCCATTCCAGAGCGAGACCCTCCATCCTTCCGGATAGCTGGAGTACTTGTTATATACGGGCTCAAACGTTTTCCCTGGCGTCCCGCAGTAAGCCGTAATGTACTGTCCGAATTTCATTCGCTGGTAATTAGCGGAGGATTTACCCAGCACGCTGCGGGGATCCCACCACTCAGCGCGGTTGAGGGCTTTTTCAAGCTGGTCGGGCAGGATACGTCCCTGATAAATCCGGTCAAAAATAGCCTCATCGACCGAGCAGCCGTGAAAGCGGATCCCGCCTTTACTGCTTTCAAGCTCGCTAAGGAACCTGAATAACAGCTTCAGGTCAGCACGGCATTTTTCGTAGTTCCAGCGCTGAAATTCGCAGAATTCATACCGGCTGACGCTGGCCTCACCCGCTCTGATGCGGTACCGGAGCAGAAATCCCATGCCTAAGTAATGGTCGTGGTCGTCATGCTCTTCAGCCAGTTTGAAGTCGACGCCGGCGTTTTTGACGGCAAAGACCTCTAGATCGCCGTACCTGATGTTTCGCTCAATCACGGCGGTGGCCATACTCTCAGGGCATTTGTACCAGTGAAGGGTGCGCGTGGGATAAACGGCATTGCTCTTTGCGCTGAGCCACGAGCTCTCCACGCCAAACCAGCCGCTGACGGTTGTCAGGAGTTCCGGGGTAATGAGATCTAGGGTCGCGTCGCGGGACTTTAGTTTCGACAGTGTTAACCCATGGCCAGAGAGCATGCGGCTCATCTGCAGCGGTTCAATACCGTGGCTCTCAAACAGCAGCATCAGACGGTCATACATGGTATCGATTCGACTCTGATGCGGTAAGGTTTCGATGTTGACCACACCGTCCACGATGATGTTGATGAACTGTGAAACCGAAATGCCCAGCGCCTCACTCTGTGCCTGCAGGTAGGCACGGGTCTGCGGCTTCAGCCGTATGGAGGTGACCTCTTTACGTCCGTCGTCTTCTTCTTCCATCTGTTTTACTGCCCGGTCATGTCCGCCAGTCAGCAGCGAATGCAGGATTTTCGTCAGGGAGTGCATGCAACGTCCTTTGTAGGTGTTTGTATTACACATTCGCATCATGAATCGTTTCAAAATGAAAGGCAATACATCCGCATACATTAAAAGCGAGTCTCACCATGCCTACACTAACAGATCCGAAAAAAGGAGGACCGGATCTTTCATTCCCGGTGGCGCTTTTCTGCGCAACTGACTACATATAGTGGTTCGGCCAGCTGCAAAGCATACAAGATATGGGGTAAAGGCGGCTTCGGGACCCGGCGCTGCGGGCTTTTTCCCGCCCCGCCGCCGTGTTACGCTTCCGGTAAAGTCGTGATTACGGAATAAAGCGGATCCAAAGGGAACCGGCTACAGGTAATTTAAATTTGTGGCTATATGTTTGCTAATTATTAGCATTCAAATGATGACGGTTGGATGAAATTATTAGAGTGACAGATGCAAGGTTATGCGCAGCTGATTAAGCCCCGCGTCATAATTACTCTGAGTGGCTATTTGTCAGCAAACCGGAAAGGAGAGCAGGATGGGACGTTCAATACCTGTGAAGATTGGCCAGAAGGAATTCAAATCCAAAAAAGCCGCCGTGGAATATTTCATGGTTCAGCGTGAAGCAGTCAAAGCAGTGAGCCCGCTGAAAGAGGGAGAGTTGTTTGATGAATTGCGTGACCTTTATCTGCGTTACTGCGAAATTACAGACTACCCCCTTGGCAACCGAGAGATTTACGCATGCAGCGTAGATTACGAAACTCGTCATACCGACCAGAACTACGGTACGTATTTGTGCTACTGGGTACATTTTTCACCGAAAGATACGGATGGATTGTCCTTTTCGGTTAAACACGCAGTGGATGCGATCGCCAGCGCTGCGGCCGAACAACCCTGACGGTGGGCAGGATTTAAGGAAATGGAGAAAAAACGATGATGAAGGCAGATGGTATAGTCCGCGGCATTACGGGTCCGGTTGCTCATCCGCTGACCGTCCGGGTGAGCAGTCCGCGGGCAGGGATCCGGGGACGCCTGGCTGCCGGTCTGATTGCCGGAGTCATTGCGTCTGCAGGTGTGGTGCCTGCCACGCCTGCCGCGACGCGGGATGAAGTCATACACCTGAACGCCGCCTATCCGTCCGGCTCCGTTATGGTATGCAGTAAGAATCTGCCGGGCGACGGAAAAATGATCCAGCCGACAGTATTGCAGATGCGGGGAACCGTGGTTGACAGGAAGCAGGACAGCGCAGTGTATGAGGTCTCATCGACATGGACCATTCCGGGTAAAAGCAGCAGTTCTGACCTGACGCTGAAGCTCAGAATGCTGGAGCGGATGGATGATAAAGGCAGCTATTCCCGCATCGTTCCTGACAGCATGTCGGTATCAATGCCGTCCGTCGGCCCTGCGGGTGAAAAGTCCGTTCTGGAAGGATTCCGCCGACGTCTGCCTTCAGGCGAAATCTTTACGCCATTCAGTAATATAGAAATCACGGATTTTCCTTCCTACACGGTGCAAACCCGGGGAGAGCCCCCGTCCTACTGTCACAGAGAATCCTCCAGGAGCTGAATATCAATACAATTAACCTGCCCACCATGTTCCCGTAGTCAGGGGCCGCACAGCTGCAGGTGGCCATCGACTATCCGGCCGGGCTGGTTGTCGATCTGCCGAAATACCTCCTAGCGCCGGAGGTTAGCGCCCTGCTCCATTTCATGACTGACCTGCGACGCAAAATTCTGTTCACCACCCTGTGGAACACCGGCGCGCGCATCAGCGAGGCGCTGGCGCTTACAAGAGGGGACTTTCTGCTGCGCCAGCAGTATCCGTTCGTGCAGCTGGCCACGCTCAAGCAGCGCGAGGCGAAGGCGGAGCTTAGCGCCGCGCCGGACGCCTGCCCGCCGGGGCCGTGACCCACGGCCTGGTGCCGATATCCGACGCGCAGTACGTTAACCAGCTTGAGATGATGATCACCACCCTGCGCATTCCGCTGGAGCGGCGCAGTGAAACCGCGGGCCGGATGGAACTGGTGCGGCTGTGGGAGATCACCGACCGGACGGCCCGGACCTAGCTGAAAGAAGCGGTCAGCGCGGCGGCGTCAGAAGGCGTGACGTCCTCCATTCCCGTAACCCTGCACACCTTCCGGCACAGCTACGCCATGCACATGTTGTACACGGGCACGCCGCTCAAGGCGCTGCAGAGTCTGCTCGGACACAAAAGCATTAAGTCGACGGAGATTTACACCAGAGTGTTTGCGCTGGACGTTGCGGCACGCCACCGGGTGCAGTTTCAGATGTCGGGCAATGATGCTGTGGCGATGCTGAGAAAAGAATGACAACGGGTGTGGTACGTTAATTCGTTTATCGATGCCTGCACCTTCAGATTATCATTTGAGTTAAAACTCATATGTTTTTTTACTCAAATGAGTTTCTTGAGGTTGTCTTGCTTCTTTTTTATCAAAAACATACTGATTTTTTGTGAGTGTAAACTCATTTGTGTTTTTGAGTTAATGTGTAAAAGATTTTTATTCATGCGCTTTAAGTCTCAATACTCATTTACTCACAGCTGCTGACCTGCCCCCAGGATTAGATACAACCTTCAGTTAGTATTGTCGTTTGGTTTTTCTTCATATTTCCTGTTTCGCCAGTCCGTTGCGAATTCAGCTGGTGTCTGGTAATCCAGCGATGAATGGGGACGGCACTCGTTATAATACTGCCGCCAGTCATTAATCGTTTTCCGGGCATGAAGAATATCGCTGAACCAGTGTTCATTCAGACACTCATCGCGAAAGCGTCCGTTAAAACTCTCAATAAATCCGTTCTGCGTTGGCTTACCTGGCAGGATAAGCCTTAGTTCCACACAATGCTCAAAGCCCACTGATCGAGCGCGCGGCAGGTAAATTTCGGGCCCTGATCGGTTCTTATCGTTGCAGGATATCCACGAAACAGCGCGATGCTGTCCAGAATACTCGTGACCTGAACGCCTGAAATACCGAAAGCAGCGGTGATCGTCAGACACTTCTTAGTGAAATCATCCACACAGGTCAGGCACTTGATTCTCCGGCCGTTGGCCAGTGCGTCCATAATGAAATCCATCGACCATGTCAGGTTCGGCGCATCCGGGCGCAGAAGCGGAAACCGTTAGGTTGCCAGCCCTTTACGTCGTCGTCTGCGTTTTACGCTCAGTCCATTAAGATGGTAAATACGGTATACCCGCTTGTGATTGACGTAAAGGCCCTCCCGACGCAGCAACTGCAAGATGCGGCGGTAGCCAAAACGCCAGCGCTCCAGTGCCAGTTCAGTGATGCGCTTTGATAAATGCGCATCAGCCACCGGACGCTGAGCCTCGTAGCGGCAGGTCGACAGAGACAAACCAGTAAGCCTGCAGGCACGACGTTGCGACAGATCGGTCGCATCACACATAAACTTAACGGCTTCCCGCTAGTGGTCTGTCGTCAGTACTTTCGCCCCAGAGCCACCTGAAGCGCCTCCTTATCCAGCATGGCTTCGGCAAGCAGCTTCCTGAGGCGGGCGTTCTCCTCTTCAAGAGATTTAAGCCGCTTCACCTCAGGAACATCCATGCCACCAAACTTCCTGCGCCAGGTGTAGAAAGTGGCATCGGAAATGGCGTGCTTACGGCAGAGCTCACGGGCAGAAACCCCGGCTCCCGCTTCGCGAAGAATACTGATGATCTTTTCGTCGGTAAAACGCTTCTTCATGGGGATGTCCTCATGTGGCTTATGAAGACGTTACTAACATCGGGGTGTGTTATTCAACGGGGAGCAGGTCAGAGGTATTCTGAAAGACCTTAGGCACAGGAGTCTTATGTTTTTTATCAACATATCCACTGAATAGATCAATTCTTTTAAGATCATATGAAGATCATATTGAGATCAATAAAAGATCAAAAGAGATCACCGACGTTCTATCTTTATGATCTCATTAATAAATTCACTACTTTTGGTATTTACTTTCATGCATAAGGTCTCTACTTTCATGAGGTGTGTATCTACTTTCATGAAAAAGGTCTCTACTTTCATGGAAAAGGTTTTTACTTTCATGTTATAAAGGTATCCACTTTCATGACAATGTGATCTTTCTGACCTGAGGGTGTGGATAAGTGGGAAACGACAACAAAGTCATAGACATAAACAATCCTTTTGCCATCGTAAAAAAGGATTCAGAAACAGTTTATCTACTGGAACCTAATAGCAATAAGACGGTTCAGCCGGTGGCTTTGCTGCGTCTGAGTGTCTTCACACCCGTGGCGCCGAAGGAAAAAGGAAAGCGTGACTTTCTGATCGACGCCTCCGACGAGCTATCAAGTCTTGAGGTGGCAAAGCGTGAAGGTTATACGGATATCAAGATCCAGGGTGCGAAGCTGAGCATGTCTACGGATTTCAAAACGTGGCTGGGCATCATTATGGCCTTCTCCACATATGGCTACAGCAGCGAAACCATTCGTCTGCCGTTCACTGAGTTCGCCAAGATGTGCGGCATTAAATCCGCGGATCTTAACGCCCGCTCGCGTAAGCGCCTCCACGACTCCCTCTTCAGTATTTCCAGCGTGACGCTCGCCTTCAGTAGCAAGGACGGTAAGAAATCAATGTTCTCTCACCTGGTGCAGCGCGCAGTACTGAATATGAACACTGACACGGTGGAAATAACGGCTGACAGCAATCTCTGGGAGCTTTACCGCTACGATCATAAGGTGCTGCTAGGCCTTAAGGCACTGTCTGAATTGTCCCGTAAGGAGGCCGCACAGTCGCTATATATCTATTTTGAGAGTATGCCCAGCGGTACGCTCTATATCTCCATGAAGCGCCTGAGAGAGCGTCTGGCTATGGGCTCACCCGTCAAGCTGCAGAATTCCATCATCAGGCGCGCGATGGCCGACCTGGTGAAGATAGGCTATATCGATTTTACCGAGCTGAAAAAAGGCCGTGAGATCCAGTTTGTCATCAATAGCCGCTCTCCCAAACTTCAGGCATTACCCGGTCACTGATTTTTTTAAAGGTATTCACTTTCATGCAGGCGGCACAGATGTCTTCACTTTCATGATGTGAAGTCAAAGGTATCTACTTTCATGGATAATCAGCGAAAATGATGTCGCCCTTATCATGCGCAAATGTATCCATTTTATTATATGCCGTTGTATGAACGTACCCACCTGTTACCAGCCTACGTTTTTCGGTTTTTGCTTTCATGCATGTATCGGTTGCGGTATCTACTTTCATGATGATCCTGTGGTGAAGGTATCCACTTTCATGGAAAACGCGCACATGGCCTGCAGCAATTCATGAAAGTAGATACCTTTCTAACGAGCGATCACCCTCGCTGCATGAAAGTAAATACCATTCGGCAAGCATCCCCCTGTTACATGAAAGTAGATACCCTTCGGCAAGCATCCTCACGCTGTTACATGAAAGTAGATTCCTTTTATTCAGGGGAAACCTTCAATTGAGCTGATAAGTTTGTGATTGCTCACTTACTTCGTAGTGCTTATGGGATGGTGTTTTTTTATTTCTGATGCGCGCTTTATCATAAACTGAGTGAATCACCCGCCTTGAGGGATAGGGTGATACAGGGTATCGGGAAAAGGTATTTACTTTCATGTGTGCGTCATCTGAGTGCTTCCCGGACACCCCTTTTCGCTACCCTGCATGAAAGTAGATACCCTTAATGTTCGGCTACACTGTCACCTTTTCCGCTAGGGAAGGGCATTTTCCTCGCTGCTTCTTGAAGATCCTTTCTCCAAGCCATTGCTGGCTTCGAGGCAGGCAAATATTTCACGGTTGGCACCTGTTAAGGTAGCATGTATGCAAAGACCATGGCCTTCCACATGAGCAGCATCCTAAAAAATTTACCAGAATAGTAATCAAAATCGCGGTGTTGACTATCGCGCCAATCGGTACATCAAGAGGCTTATCCTGAACCTAACGTGGCTAAAATGAATCTGCCCATCCCGCTCTCTGAGCTAGGTCCGCCATAGTGAGAGGTAGCTTGTCCGTACGTTCCAGTTCGCGGCAAACTGAACGGCAAAATCCTGAAGCTGGTGACTGTAGATGTGAGTCAGTTTCAAAAGGCTACGCTGGCTCTGCTCGCGTTTAATGAGGGTATCGGCTTCGTCCTTCAAATGGTCCCGGCTGAAAATATGCTCCACCTTGCGCCCCTTACTGTTTATCAGGCTGCGGGTGGATACCAGCTGGGTCGGCTTTGAAGAGCCAGAAGTGCACGAACAGCACGGCTGGCAGGATTAGCTATAGGGAAGAACAGTTCTACTCCATCAGCCCTAATGCTTTCGCAACAATTGCTTCCATCAGTTTTTCTTCTTTTGATTAATCACTTTTAAGGCCTTGGCAGGCTTCTCAGCATCGCCGCGGCCTCAGCGCATTGCCAGCTGAACGATAGGTTCAGCGTTGCGGCAACCACCAGTATAACCCCCCGAGTGTTAATGTCGATTGAGCGCGCGTTTTGTGACGGCCAATGCCTGAATAACATTCACTGGCTGGCGGTGGTACAGCAGTTGCATGATGTAGGAGTGGCGGAACGTGTGCGGCGTGACGGTGCCTGAAAGTAACCACCGGCGTCGTGTGCCCGCTTCAAAACCGCCTTTAACCATTTGCCAGGCTCTCGTCAGTCACCGAACAGTGCGACTTGAGCCGCTTCGGCCGTTCGCTCGCGAGGCACACCTTCACTTGGCGGGCGTAAGCCGGATCGGAGGGCAGCAACAGGCGCACCGCGTCTTTTGGCGGCCGGCCGCGCCGACTTCTTATTTCTTCCGGCAGTATGCGCACGAACGGGCGCGGGTTGTCTATCACAAACCCCTCGGGCGTGAGGGTGCATTCCTAGTTGATGTACCACAGGGTGCTGGTGAGAAGTGGTGGAGCTTGTCGGGCACTTAGCGCTGACGCGCTTTTATAGATTTGCTGGAAGGAAATTGAGCTGTTTATCCGTAAATTTTCACGTAGCAATGTCCGGGGGTTAAGCGCTATTTTCCCGCGCTACGGACCCGAGCGGCGCGTTTGTCAGAATTGGAGTTAGGCCAAGAAATTAAGGAAATAGTAAAAAATTTATCTGGCTTCATAAGGCCGACGGGGCCGTATTAGACGGTATTTGAGCTAAACATGGTTGCCAGCCGGTAGGTTAGCTTCAGCCTAGATACCTCCAGCGTATTGCAACTGGGGTGGTTTGCAAATTAAGTGTTGCTTTGCATCAAATATCAAGATTTAATGTTTATATGCAAAGTTAATAGGGAGAATATTTGTGGGACTGATGAATACACTCGATCAGTGCATTGCCGCCGGACATGAGATGACCCGCGCAATTGCCGTAGCGCAGTTTAATGATGACAGCCCGGAGGCGCGCAAAATTACCCGCAGATGGCGCGTCGGTGAAGCCGCCGATCTTATCGGTGTATCACCGCAGGCCATACGCGACGCGGAAAAGGCCGGACGCCTCCCCTACCCTGACCTTGAGATGCGCGGCCGCGTGGAGCAGCGCGTAGGCTATACCATTGAACAGATCAATCATATGAGGGATGTATTCGGGACCCGCCTGCGCAGACCCGATGAAAGCATCCCTCCTGTGATTGCTGTTGCGGCCCACAAAGGCGGAGTCTACAAGACTTCTGTGTCAGTGCATCTGGCACAGGACCTAGCGCTCAAGGGGCTGCGCGTGTTGTTGGTTGAAGGCAATGATCCACAGGGCACGGCCTCCATGTATCACGGCTGGGTTCCTGACCTGCACATCCATGCCGAAGACACGCTTCTGCCTTTCTACTTAGGCGAACGTGACGATGCCTTTTACGCCATCCGACCGACCTGCTGGCCCGGCCTGGACATAATTCCGTCCTGCCTGGCGCTGCACCGTATTGAAACTGAGCTCATGGGCTGCTACGACGAGGGTAAACTGCCCACCGAGCCGCATATGATGCTCCGCCTCGCCATCGAGTCAGTGGCTCAGGATTATGACGTGGTGGTGATCGACAGTGCGCCCAACCTCGGCATTGGTACTATCAACGTGGTGTGCGCGGCGGACGTGCTGATAGTGCCGACGCCGGCGGAACTGTTTGATTATACCTCTGCCCTGCAGTTCTTTGACATGCTCCGCGACCTGCTGAAGAATGTTGATCTGCAAGGATTCGAGCCCGACGTTCGAATCCTGCTCACCAAATACAGTAACAATAATGGATCGCAGTCGCCCTGGATGGAAGAACAAATTCGCGACGCTTGGGGCAGCATGGTATTGAAAAATGTGGTGCGCGAAACCGATGAGGTTGGTAAAGGACAAATAAGAATGCGTACTGTGTTTGAGCAAGCCATTGACCAGCGATCTTCAACTGGCGCGTGGCGCAACGCACTGGCGATCTGGGAGCCCGTTTGCAATGAAATCTTTGACCGTCTGATCAAGCCTCGCTGGGAGATCCGCTGATGAAACGTGCACCTATTATTCCAAAGTCGTCGCCCTCCTCCGCGGCCACCATTCCTGCCGCCGCGCCTGCCGCACCAATGGTAGATTCACTAATCGCACGCGTCGGCGCCATGGCCAAGGGGAATACAATCGTCCTTCCAGTATGCGGCCGTGATGTGAAGTTCACGCTTGAAACCGTGCCCGCCGGACAGGTGGAAAAGACCACCCGCGTCTGGGCCGGCAACGAACGCGTTCAAGCGTTTCTAACCGAAGACGCCCTTGATGATCTGATCCCTTCCTTCTTACTAAACGGACAGCAGACCCCGGCGTTTGGTCGGCTGGTGAAGGAAGGGATTGAAGTGGCGGACGGCAGCCGCCGCCGCATGACAGCGATCCTGACCTCGTCTGAATATCGCGTTCTGGTTGGTAACCTAGATGATGAGCAGATGAATGCTCTGTGCAAGCTCGGCAATGATTACCGGCCGACCAGCGCGTACGAAAGAGGTAAACGCTATTCGCTGCGGCTGGAAAAAGAGTTTGCGAACAACATCTCCGCGCTGGCTGACGCGGAAGGCATATCGCGAAAAATCATTACGCGCTGCGTTAATACCTCCAAGCTGCCTCAAGAAGTGATCTCGCTTTTTTTACATCCGGGTGAACTCTCCGCTCGCGCGGGAGAACAGCTGTACCGGGCGTCTGAAGGTAAAGATGCACTGCTTGCTGAAAAAACACAGTCCCTATTAGCGGGCAGAAAGAATGGTCTGCTCTACGATGCAGATGATATCTTACAGGAGCTCACCGCAGCGTTGACGAAAGACACCTCTCCTGCCCGTGTGTCCGCTGAAAAGAAACAGCTTGGTCCGGGGGCGACCGCGCAGTATAAGGGCAAAAAAGTTCTTTTCACTTTGGACAGAACTAAGGTTCCTGAAGAGCTTATCGTACAGCTTGAAGAGTTACTGACCCGCCGCCGCACGTAAACTCAGACTGGGACCATGGTCCCAGTCTACTGTTTCTATCTGTTTTAGTACAAACTTCGGCAATGCTAATAAACATTTGAGCCCATTCCGTTACCATTTCGTATGAGAGTCTGTCTTTGGGCTCAGTTTTTACCTTTCAGCCGTCATCATTTTTAAGACACGAACAGTGCACATGCGCGACTGAAGTTCAGCATTTGTCTACACCGCCACATAACCTTCTTCAAATCATGAATCCGTATTTTCAGTTTTTACTAGTACCTTATCTCCACTAGCGTTCTTAGACTTAAAACTGATTGGGACCGCGGTCCCAGCCCTGTTTAAAATTATTGGTTATAAGCCGTGCAGCGTATGGCGGCACATCTACTCAAAAACCATGTGCTGTGGAGCGCATGACGTTGTCTTTAAAAGTGTGGTTTCGCCCGGTCGCTAAGCTGGGACCATGGTCCCACCTGGTTCTGACGTCTTTTTTATATTTCAGCCGGATTAATGCCCGTCTAACAGTTACGCTCCAATACACAACCATTAAGTACATTTATATCTAAGACGCATGAACTGGCTACACCGGTACTTCCAACCGGTTAAGACCTAGGACCATGGTCCCAGCCCTATTTAATGGCGCTTTTAATTGACAGTTCACCGTCAGGATTGTGTACTGAACCATGACTCTCGCATTGTCTGGATATGAAAAGTCCAACGCAAACACCTGGTTTCTTACAGTCGTATGACTGGGACCATGGTCCCGGTTCAATGTGATTTCACTCCTCATCATGAGTAATCTCTAGATGCTGAGCGAAACCAGCATCTTTATTATGCCCGAATAGTTACCCTGTGCCCTCTGAACGGCGGCTTCGCATTTACTATATTGGGCTGCGTTCAGCAGCAGAGCCGGTAGCATAATTGCAAGAGGTGATTGAATGGATGTTAAACCGGCCATGGTCCCGATACTCCGTGTCATCTTCCAAAAGCATACGACTGGTTTCAGCATGTATGGCAAGAATCTTGTTGCAGCATATCGCGTTAAGTAAACTAACTGATTGGGACCATGGTCCCAGCTCATCGAATAGGAGTCGACAACTATCAGCCATCTTTAATCGGCATACGGGTATGCCGCCCCTGCCCTGCAATACCACATGTAGCTTCGCCTTAATCACCCTCGTGACTTATTTCGTAGAAACGTTCATGGTTTTTGTGCGGCAATAATGCTGGGTTTTTACGATCAGAGTCATTTCATTAATGCCTTTCGCAAAGTAATGGGGCGATGCCCCCATTACAATGCTTCGCAGGTCTGCTCAGGCCACCATAAATTCTTGGTACCCTGACACAATGACATAGAGCGCAAAATAGCTGCAGATAAGTACCGAGGCGATGTAAGAATATTCGTGAGAAGCGGGCCCATAAATAAGAATTTAACATCCAAGCCCGGCTTAGGGAAACGAGCAGGCATGCTGGCTTTTCATCAATGCGAAAGTTTGACTGAACTTAACCTGGTCCGGCGGTTTTATATACTTGTATTAAGTAATTCAGTCCTCATAATCCTTGTATATGAAGCGCTTAGTGAATTACATGCGGTTTACGTATGTATTTCATTATCCCCTTCAACAAGCGGACATCGCTACAAAGTCAATAACTCTGATCTGATCGACGGCATCGCTGGACATTATTTCCGAATGAGTTTCTTCATCCGAACGAAACAGCACGATTTGCGCTCAGCAGTAGCGGGGCAGGGGGCTGCGGGAGAAATCGACATGTGGTGTGCCGGTCAGCTGCTGAAGGCACGACAAGTTCATTGTCTACATACGCGGGGGTGGACAATGGACAGAATAACCTGACTGTCCAATATGAGGGAAAAGCAGGTGCATGGTAGAATTCGAGCATTCACTCAATCAGCACGACAGATGGCACTCTAATGCAGAATACCTTAGCCGAACGGTTTGACTTACTCGAAAATGATTACAGAGACTTATTAGCAACCAAATCGCTACAGTTCAGTTCTATGCTGAACGCAAATAAAATGTATGTGGATTCCGCCAAGTACAGAACATGGATCGGACGGGTTAAAAAATTACTGGAAGACAGCTATGGAAAGGAATCAGATTTTTATAAAGATTTTATCAAGGCGCAGAAAGGGTTTTACGCTTCAAACCACGACATTCTCACCACCCAATTAAAACCGGCCTTCGACGCCGCTAAAGCTGACCTGGTCTATGCCATTTCCCTTAATTCAAGTCCAGCATATAAAGCAACTGACAGATTAGAACTGATTATCAACGTGCTTGAAAGGTTTCCTGCATTTTGCCGTCAGTTGAAAAAGCGACATAACGAAAGAGAAACCATTGAGGTGAACGACGAGTATGACGTTCAGGATCTGGTTCAGGCGCTTCTAACGCTACACTTCGACGATGTCAGACCGGAAGAGGCTTCTCCGAGCTATGCTGGCTCGTCCTCCAGGCAGGACTTTTTGCTTAAGAAAGAAAAGATAGTAATCGAGGTTAAGAAAACGCGTAAAGCTCTGGGGGCAGGAAAAATCGGAGAAGAATTGATCATCGATATGGCCCGTTACCGCGCCCACCCGGACTGTGAAACGCTGATCTGTTTTGTTTATGACCCGGATGGCTGGATAAATAACCCAAAAGGATTGATCGCCGATCTGGAAGCGGGAGATAAAGAAGGCAAGACCAGAGTGGTAATAGCTCAGTTCTGAGGCTCACCGTTACATCTGGACAGAATCACCTGAACGTCTAGGCTGGTGCAGGGATGGCGTAACGGGGGAGGATTCGCCTGCAGTAATTCTGATGGTCGCGCAGTTACAGATGCAAGACTGCCAGCACTGGACATAATTACGTTTTCTGTCCAGGCTGACGCGGGCGTGAGTAACGGCACTTGTTTATTGGTTGGGTTCCTTTTCAGTGTGCTGGAACAACGATGCATAATAACGGGTGATGTGCTCCCGGCTTATTCCCGTCATACGTGATACCGCAACCTTGCTCACTTTTTTCTTCATTCGTTTAAGGCTATAGATAGCCTCTTTAATTGAAACTTCAGATTGCTCACGGCGTTGTCGGTGAACCCGCAAGGCCGCCTTCTGGCGGTTACTCAAGCTGGGGTCAGATTCTATATCATGAGAAGGTGGTAAGGTATTTCTGTTCAGACAGTTAGGCGAGATCCACAGGCATTCTGTCCGGGCCGCCCGCGTTTTACTGGTTGAGGCAAAAGTCACTATCTCGACCCGTTTCCAGCCTGCATTTTCCAGTGGAGAATATACCTCAGAGCGATAGCCTGAAAGTACACACATCCCCTGAAGGGAAAGCATCTGTGTAACCATATCGTGGTGATCCTGCTCAGTCATTTCTTTCTCATAACTTCCGTTGACGCGAGTTTCTGGCACGTAGGGAGGATCAAGATAGAAAAGAGTATTTTCCCTGTCGTAGCGAGGAAGAAGCTCACGCCAACACAGATTTTCAACCTGTACTTTTCGCATACGCGCCTGCACCTCTGGCAGACGCTCAATTCCTGCATGAAATTTTCGGACGCTGGCGCTATATCCGCCCGCAGGCGCATCCACGCAATAAGACCATTGTTTAGCCAGACCCCCGTGTGACTGTCGTTGCACAACGATCATAAATCGAGCAAGCTCGATTTCATCAGTTTCTGTTTCTATCACAGTGCGGGCAAACTGAAACCCTTCCCGACTGTAGGGGGTGAGTTCCAGTCGGCGCACTAATTCGCGGGTTTTCTCTTTATCAGAGAGTACCCGGAACAGGGACGCCATTTTTTTATTGAGGTCGTTATACACCTCTACTTTCGACGGGCGCTTACCAAGCAGAACAGCACCACTACCGCCGAATACATCAACGAATGTCTGGTGCGGCGGAAAATGCTTAAGAATGTCTTTTACAAGACGGCTTTTACTGCCGAACCAGGTGACTGGTGGCGCTACGGGAGTGTGTTTTTTCATAGTGCTTAACCATATATCACATTGTTTTATAATGTGTGATATATGATTGAGTGTCAACGAAAGTTAATCTGCAAGATGAATTGCATAGCATGTGCGGTTAGGGGCGAAAATGAAATTATCAAGAAGGTCTGCCAGCAGTGCAGCGAGCGCACCAGTGTATAGAGCGCAAAATATTCCAACAGATTTCAGGCTGCCCGTGCAACTGCAGGTGTCGTAATGCTAGCAATGGACATAATCCCGACTATGATAGAAATATAGGAGGATTGGTTATAATACGCGGGCAACTGGAATGTCATCCCAGCGCGTGGTCCATGCCGGCGAAAGCATCTCGCGTTTCATCTGCCACTCATTGCTGACACCCTGACGGGCAAACCACATGTGCCCCAGCCCGGACTGATTAATGCCGTCCAGCACCTTCATCAGCTGCGCGCTGTTTGCCCGTGGCTTATCCTCATCAAAAAGGTTCAGCTGACTGACGCCGTTAGGTGTGAAGTCATCGAGCATTATGCCGGCCTTCATGTAGCGCCGCCCGTCAAGCCAGATGCGGTCAAGCGATCGCATCGCCACCCCGATCACGTCCCGCGTATCCTGCGTGGGTATGGTGAGGTTCTCGCCGGCGCTGTTGCCGTAAAAGACTTCTCCCTGCGCATGCGGCGAGGTCCGGATAAAAACGCTGATGCGCCGGCAGAACTGACGCTCTTTTCTCAGTTTCTCCGCCGCCCGGGTAGCGTACTGACACAGCGCCTCCTGCATGGACACTTTTGTCGTAATACGTTCCCCAAAGGAGCGGCTGCAGACGATCTGCTGTTTCGCCGGCGCAAACTCCTCAAGAGGAGTGCACGATTCGCCGTTGAGCTCGCGCACGGTGCGCTCAAGCACCACGCTGAAGTTCTTTCGGATGAGGGCAGGGTGCGCGCGCGCCAGCTGAAGGGCGTTTTCAATGCCCATCAGGTTGAGTCTTTTTCCGATGCGCCGGCCAACCCCCCATATATCCGCCACGGGCTGGTTTTCCAGCAGCGTTGCAGTACGTTTCGGATTGCCCGGCGTCAGCGCCAGCACCCCGCGGAACTGAGGCCACTCCTTGCCGGCCCATTGCGCAGATTTTGCCAGAGTTTTTGTCGGCCCCATGCCCACGCCGATAGTCAGGCCGGTCGTGGCCAGCACGTGCGCACGGAGGCGCCGGCCGAAATGCTCAAAGTCCTCACAGCGATCAATTCCAGTCAGGTCCAGGAACATTTCGTCAATGGAATACTGCTCTACTCGGGGTGTGATCTCCTCCAGGGCGGTCATCACGCGCTGCGACATACAGTAAGTTATGTGGAATGCAACATTGAGTGAGTAAACTTTGAGCAGCGATATTGCTGTCAGAGGAGAACACGATGCTGATTCCACCGGATGAACATGCTCTGTTACTGGTAGAGCGCTGGCTGAAGCTTTTATCAGATCTTGGCAGGGCTCAGGCCACACTCTCAGCCTACCGTAATGCCTTAAACCATTATTTTTCGTTCTGCAGTCAGAACGGAATTAAACCTGATAAGGCCCGGTTTGAAGATCTGGCCGCCTACATCAGCCCTCAGTTACCCGGAATGTCGTTCCCCGTGGCCAGCGCCACGCTTCAGCTGCGCCTGTCGGCAATCCGTCTCTGGTATGACTTTCTGATGTACCAGGATCTCTGTCTGATAAATCCGCTGCCCCGCTCCGGCACGCCCGGCACGCTGAGTTCTGGCAGGGGCTTGGTCCCCCGCGTCGTGAAGCTGCCACGGATCCCTGACGATGCACAGTGGCAGTCTTTTCTTTTTCATGCGGCCTCGTCCCCGCTGCGTGACCGCCTGATGCTGGCACTAACCTACTACGGTGCGCTGCGGCGATCTGAAATTACCTCCCTGAGTCTCGAAGACCTCGACTTTGCACACCGGCTTATCCGTATCCGGGCAGAAACCACGAAGAGCCGGCGGGAGCGTATCGTCTGTTACAGCCCGGCCGTTGCACCCGTGCTGGCGGCCCACCTTATGCAGATGAAGCGGGCAGGAATCATCAGAGGTGCCCTGTTTCGTTCTGAGTCGGATCGTAATCAGGGCGCACCGCTCTCATTCTGGACCTGGAGCAAAACGGTACGGGAATGGGCACTGATTTCAGGGCTACCGGATATCTCAACCCATACCTTCCGCCACCTGCGCCTCACACATCTGGCGCGCGCAGGCTGGAAGCTGCACGAGCTGGCTACCTATGCGGGACACCGCGACCTGGCCACTACCCAGATTTACATCCACCTTTCCGGGCGGGATCTCGCCGCCAGGATGGCGGGCGCGATAGAAACGGCAGATCTCAGAATGGCGAACCTCATTTTCAGCGCGGAGAAATAGCATGAGCACTCAAAGACCGATTGAATGCAACTGGCGTCCGTTCGACATGACTGCATACCGGCTTGAAACGTCACTGAGTTCCGCTGAACAGGTGGCGCTGGCCAGCTCTCACAGCCGGTCCGGTATGTCACGCATGGATCCCGTACCAGACCTTATCAGACCGCTGGCGGATATTGCCGCCGCAAGCGGATGCGGCAGAAAAATCACCAGACTTGTAATAACCAGATTGCTGCGTGAAATGCATGTAACCGGCATACCCTGCTGGTGCTGGTCGCAGGAACGCTGGCAGACACTCTGCCGGGAAGTCCGTGATGGCCGGCCGTTAATAGCCGCTTTTGCCTGGCATCTTGCTGATTTGCATGACCCGCTCAGCCTGCCCGATATCCGGAAACCCGCCCTGTATGCCTCAGCTATCTTTGGCCAGGCTTTTTATCACCAGGAGCTGCAACGACTTACCGATACGCTGACGTCGCTGGGATATGCCCCTGCCAGCCAGAAAAATCATGTCTCTGGCATACTGGCCACGCTGATGATCGTGAACAGGGATCCCCGGCTTGAGTCATTTACGCCGGAACTGCTCTGGCAGGTCCAGTCCGGCATGGAGGCAGGGACTTCCCGCTATGTCGGTCGCGTTTCACATGCGCTCGCCGCGCTGGGCATTATCAGCACCCCAATGAGGATGCGAAACTACACGCAGTGGTATGAAAAGCCGGTGGAAGGCATCGATCCGGCCTGGGTACACTGGTGCCGTCGCTGGCGGGAAACGTCGGTGCTCAGGCCCCGCTCCTGCGAAAGCCTGTACAGTTTTATTCTGCGATGCGGCCTCTGGCTGGCAGAAGCGCATCCGGAGGTAAGAGAACCGGCTGACTGGACGATGGAAACCTGCGCCAGCTTTATCGCGGCGGTAGGCCGGATGAATGTGGATGATCTTCAGCTGGGCACTGAAAGGGGCATCCGCAAATCGGTGCGCTCCGGCGAGCCCATGATGCCGCATTCCAGGGCGAATTTTATCTATTCATTGCGCCGTTTTATGATTGATTACGAAAACTGGGGCTGGGGACGCCTGCGTTTCAGCCCTGCCCGTCATCTCTCCACGCCCGATACGCCCCTTTTCCGCCGTGGGGTCAATCCCCGGGTGATCGACGATCCGGTCTGGCTGAAGCTCATCTGGGCCAGCCTCAATCTGCGTCAGGAAGACCTGCTCACTGAAATACACTATCCGCTGGCCATGCTGCAGGCGATGGCCGTTATCTGGACCCATGCAGGGCTGCGGAAAAACGAGTTGCTCCGTCTGACGACAGGATGCATCACGCCGCAGGCGGATGAAATAGTGAAGGAGGACGGCAGCATTATCCCGGCCGGAACGCTGTGCTACCTGCATATCCCTGCCGGAAAAACCTCAAAAGCCTTTGTTAAGCCGGTAGCAGCCGTGGTGAAAAAATACGTCGATCTCTGGCTGGATGAGCGCCCGGCAGAACAGGCAATGTTGGCCGACGATCGGACGGGTGAGAAAGTCCGGCTTCTGTTTCAGTACCGCGGTAAGCCTGCCGGCAGCGCTATCCTCAACCGCACGGTAATACCGATGCTCTGCGCGAGGGCGGGCGTGCCCTCAGAAGACAGCGGCGGAATGATAACCAGCCACCGGGGACGGGCCTCAGCGGTGACGGCACTGGCCAGCGTCCCACAGGGCATGTCGCTGTATGAACTGATGCAGTGGACCGGGCATTCAACGCCCCAGTCCACCATGCATTATATTCGTATCCGTCCGACTCAGCTGGCCGCCTCGTTCGCCAAAGCAGACAGGGTCGCTCACATGATAAGCGTGCTGATTGATCACGACCCTGACGCCGCCAGCCTGACAGGCCCCGCGACGTACTATGATTTGGGTGACTCATACTGCACAAATCCCTTCTGGAGCAGCTGTCAGCACCGGATGGCCTGCATCGGCTGCGATTTCAACCTGCTTAAAGACAGCGCGCGCGGGCTGATACTGGAGAGTAAAGCATCCATCCGGCGTTACCTCGAAGAGGTTCCGCTCACTCCCGATGAGAGAGCCATACTGGAGCAGGATGCTGAAAAGGTTGGGCATGCTCTCACAAGACCGGGGCCACAATCCTGACGGATCAGATGCCTACAATGTCCGGCCTGAGGGTATCGGTGCAGAATCAGTACAGACGACCGAACGTCGTATTGATATAAATTTGATTATAGTGGGCGTGATGCCGTAACTGATGGAGCAGCAGATGAGAAAACAGAAGCGATGTATGGGGTATGTGGCTGTCGTTGTAGATGACTACGATCGTGCAATTGAGTACTACACCGATAAGCTGGGCTTTACCCTGATTGAGGACACGCCGCAGCCGGGTAAGCGCTGGGTCGTCGTGACGCCGGCCCCTGACAGCGACTGTGCTATTCTTCTTGCCCGCGCGTCGAATGACCGGCAGGAAGGCTTTATCGGCAACCAGTGCGGCGGGCGGGTTTTTCTGTTTCTGCAGACCGACGACTTCTGGCGCGATTACAATGCTATGAAGGCAAAAGGCGTCCACTTCTGTCAGGAGCCGCGGGAGGAAGAATACGGAATGGTTGTCGTGTTTGAGGACCTCTATGGTAATCGCTGGGACCTTTACCAGAACAGGCAGACCTGAAACTCTGTCTCGACAGTGTCCCGGATTTAGGGGAAGCATTACAGGCGTAAACCCTGTCGGGTCAGACCTCAGTGCAGCGGTCGCTGCACTGAGGTATCCCCTGGATTAAAGGCCGTACGGTCCGGGTTAACCACACAGCGTCATGATATAAAATCCGGCCGCCGTCATGACCAGCGAACCCAGCACGTGTATCAGCACCGAGGCGGCTGCCCAGGCATAGCTGCCGGACTGCAGCAGGGCAAAAACCTCAGCTGAAAATGTGGAGAAGGTCGTCATTCCGCCACACAGCCCGGTGGTAATGAGCAGCCGCCAGGCCGGATCGAGGCCGGGATGGCGCAGAAAATACGCCAGCGCCGCCCCGATGATAAATCCACCCAGCAGGTTGACCAGCAGCGTCCCCGGCGGCAGGTCCGGAAAAAGCGCGTTCAGGCGTGCGCCCAGCTGCCAGCGGATTACACACCCTAAAGCACCGCCGGTGATGACGGCAAAAAGCTGATTCACGTTCACTCCTGTTATTTTTTTATATTCAGAGCATCACGGGACACGACCTGTGCGGCCGCATCCATCTGGTATACCGCCGGCACGCCGGTCGGGATATGCAGCTGTGCCACGCTGTCGTGGGGCATGCCGTCCAGAAAGGCGGTCAGGGCGCGCAGCGTGTTGCCGTGCGCCACGATCAGAACGGTACTTCCGCAGCGCAGCTGTGGCACCACAACGTGGTGCCAGTACGGCATGACGCGACGCAGGGTCATTTCCAGGCTTTCCGTTGCAGGCAGGTCGGCCAGCGCAACGCGGCGGTAGCGCGGGTCCCGACGCAGCTGAGCCGGCGCCTCCGTGTCCGCGGGAGGAATACCGCTGAAGCTTTTGCGCCAGAGCCGGACGGTCTCTGCGCCCATCAGCCGGGCAGCCGCGTCCTTGTTCAGCCCCTGCAGCGCACCGTAGTGCCGCTCGTTCAGCCGCCAGTTTTTTTCCACGGGCGTCCAGCTGCGGTCAATACGGTCCAGCACCCGCCAGACCGTATGAACACAGCGCGTCATCACCGAGGTGAAGACCCGGTCGGGCATCAGGCCCGCTGCCCGCAGCGCGTCACCGGCCCGGTCGGCCTCCTGCCGCCCCCGGTCCGTCAGCGGCACGTCCGTCCATCCGGTAAATCGGTTTTCCCGGTTCCACTGGCTTTCGCCGTGGCGCAGGAGGATCAGCGTTGCTGGTGCCACAGGCAGTGCTCCCGTGCCGGGCGCGGACCGTCCGGCGGATGCTTTACGTGCGGCGCACAAACGCATGAAGCCCCGCGTAGTGCGCATCGTCACCCAGCGCCTGCTCGATGCGCATCAGCTGGTTGTACTTTTCCACGCGTTCGCCGCGGCACGGCGCGCCGGTTTTCAGGTGTCCCGCGCGCAGTGCCACCGTCAGGTCGGCAAGGAACGTGTCCGTGGTTTCCCCGCTGCGGTGGGACATGAACGCGCCCCAGCCGTGCCGCTGGCAGAGCGCCACGGCGTCCAGCGTTTCGCTGAGCGAGCCTATCTGATTGAGCTTAATCAGCGCGGCGCTGGCGAGGTTTTCGTCTATGCCGCGCTGAATGTACTTCACGTTGGTGACAAAAAGGTCGTCGCCAACCAGCTCGGCCCGGCCCGCGAGCTGCTGGTGCAGATGCTTCCAGCCCGCCCAGTCGTCCTCGGCCAGGCCGTCTTCCAGCAGGATGACCGGAAACTGGTCCATCAGCTCGCCGTAGTACGCCGTCATTTCCGCCGCGCTCAGCGCGCTGCCCTCGGTGCGCAGATGATACTGACCGTCAGCGTAAAACTCACTTGAGGCGGGGTCCATGCAGATGCTGATGTCCTCTCCGGGCCGGTATCCCGCCTTCTCAATCGCCTGTACGATAAACGCCAGCGGGTCGCGGTTCGACGACACGGCGGGCGCAAAGCCGCCTTCGTCTCCCACTGCCGCCGAGAGGTTTTTGTCCAGCAGGATCTGGCGCAGCGCCTGATAGACCTCGCTGCCCTGACGTACGGCCTCGCGCAGCGTGGGCGCGCCGTGCGGGGCTATCATAAACTCCTGGAAGTCCGCGCCCTGACCGCGGGCGTGCACGCCGCCGTTGATGATGTTCATGCACGGCACGGGCAGCAGGTTCGCCTGCAGGCCCCCCAGGTAGCGCCACAGCGGCTCGTGCGAGGCCTGAGCCGCCAGCCGGGCCACCGCCAGCGACACGCCCAGAATGGCATTGGCACCCAGGCGACTCTTGTTCTCCGTGCCGTCCAGCGCCAGCATGATGTTGTCCAGCTGACGCTGCTCGCGCACGTCGCTGCCGCGCACGGCCTGGCAGATTTCCGTATTAACCGCCCTGACGGCATCCAGAACGCCTTTGCCGCCAAAACGGTGTGCGTCACCGTCGCGGCGCTCTGCGGCCTCGCGCGACCCGGTGCTGGCCCCGGAAGGCACCGAGGCGCGCGCCATCATCCCGTCCGCGGTCCGGGCTTCGACTTCAACCGTGGGGTTGCCGCGCGAGTCAAGAATTTCCCGGGCGGTCACGTTATCCAGTGTAAAACGCATGGTATTTCTCCCGGTTCAGTCAGTCAGGTGAGTGATAAGCACATCCACCGTAAGGTGGTTGATGTAGTCCGCCGAGTGGGAGGTGAGCATGCCCATAAAGCGGTTGCGGTGCCCGGCAAGCACGAGGTCCACGCCCAGCTCCGCGATGCACTTCTCCACGTCCTCAAAACGGCGCATGGTGACCAGCTCCCGCGTATCGACCTCCTCAGGCACGGAGGCCGCCAGCTCGCTCAGAAACGCCTTGGCTTTAACCACCTCGTCCGACACGACGTCGTCCATCAGGCTGTCGGACACATAGTTCATCTCCCTGTAATCGTCGCTGATGTGGGCCAGGGTGATTTTCATGCCGAGCGGCTGCGCCAGCGAAACCGCGCGCTTCAGCAGGAGGGTGCCGTCGTCTTTATCGTTCACAAGAATCAGTGCGTGGGTGTAGCAGGTCATAATGAACTCCCGTTCTGGTTAAGGCGGGACTCAAGCCACGGCAGAAGCTGCTTTTTGCGGCTGAGCATGCCCGGTACGGAGCAGGAGGCCGCGTTAACGCTCTCCCGCCCGGCGAAGTAAAGCGTTGAAAACCCGGCGCGAATGTCGGTCAGCATCAGCACCGCCAGGCCAGCTCCCGACTGGTCTGCCAGATACGCCAGGGCTGCGAGCAGGTCGTCCATCACGGGGGCAACCTGTGTCGGTGAGCTGACTTCAATCTGGGCAATACGCACGTCGGTGCCGGCAATGACGAAGGCCTTGAGGTCCCTGTCCAGCAGCTGCTGTGCGCTGAGGCCGGTGACGTCTGTTTTGGCGGTGAGAAGGTCACGGGCGAAGGCCCTGCGGTTTACGCCGGACAGCACGCCCAGTTCGGTGGCCGAACGGATATCGTCTTCGGTGGTGGTCGGCGAGCGAAGATTCACGGTGTCACTGAGGAGTGCGCCCAGCAGAAGCACGGCGAGCGTCGGGGGCAGCGTGCGGCGCGCTTCCGCGTCCATCAGCAGCCAGAGCAGCGTGGCGCTGCTGCCAACCGGACGAATATGTACTTCCGGCGGCAGTTGCGTTATCAGCCCACCCAGCCGGTGGTGGTCAGTGATGCCCACGACGTTGCTCCGGAGCAGGTCATCAGGCCCCTGCGCCGGTTCGGTGAAATCAACCAGCCAGACCCGTTCATCCTGCAGCGGAAATGCGAGCAGCGGCGGCAGCGTAAGGCCGGCGGCGTTAAATATAAAACGGGTTTCGCGGTTAGCCTCGCCGAGACGCCATGCACGGGCGTCCATGCCGCGCCCGGTCAGCCAGTGCGCGGTGACGACGGCCGTGCAGATGGCGTCGCTGTCAGGATTGATGTGGCCAAAAACGTGTATCAAGGGTCTCTCCCCATAAAGGGAAGTACGCAGGCCGGGAAGAAAGTATGGACGGCCTGACGCACCTCCTGAAAATCAAGAGTCACATCAGGCGTCATCAGCTCCGGAACGGAGCGGTTGGGAAAGGTGGAACGCCATCACCCTGTACTCTGAGTATAGAACCAGACGGAAAACCTGTCAGTATTATTCTGCTGGCGCCCTCAGCCCGCCAGCGCAGCGCGTGCCTCGCGGAGCACCCGGCGGATGTTTTCCGGCACCGCCGGACTCGTGCAGAGCGACAGCGGGCTGGGATGCGGCATCACCAGCACCGTGACGCCGGGGCGCAGGTGACTGACCGTCCCGCGGGACTGCGCCGCTACGGCACCGGCCAGCACCACCACGCGCAGCGCGGGCAGATGCGCCAGCACGTCCTCAAGCCAGGCGCAGCCGGTACGGATATCCACCGCTGAGGGCCGTTTCTGCGGCCCGTCGCTGACCCAGGGCACCGTATTCCACAGCACGCTGTCCTGACGCGCAATGCCCGCTTCCGCCAGAAACCGCCCCAGATTCTGCTGGGCCGGCCCCGGGTTATCACGCGACACGAACCGGGGTGACGGGCTGCTGCGCGCCGGTGACTGCAGCAGCACGAGCAGCCCGGCCCCGGCCCCACCGTCGGCCGGATCAAACCACGGCACCTCCACACCGGCCTGATTCTGCCCGCTGACCCAGCGATTCAGCGCGGCCACGTGCGGCGCGGTGACCGCCGCGAGGCGTTCCTCGCGTAAAAACGGGTCCAGCAGCGACGTGCAGGTTTCACTCACGGCTTCCGGTCCAGGCCTGCCAGGCAGGGGGAAACAAAGAGTTTACCGCTCCATGCACCGCGCACCGTCTTCACTGCGACCAGCAGCCACATGGCGGCCAACATGACAACAAGAAGCGCCCCGAAGCCTTTAAAGAACGCCAGTTCAACGAGTGTAGACAGCTTCAGCGTGGCCACGGTGTACACGCCCAGCGGGAAGGTAAATCCCCACCATCCCAGGTTGAACGGAATGCCTTCACGGAAGTATCGCACGGTTATCAGCGTGGCCAGCAGCATCCACCACAGGCCGCAGCCCCAGAAGAGAATGCCGGCAACGAACCCCACGCCCTGCGCGATGTGACCGATTTCCGGCATACCCGCCGCGGCAAACACCCCGGGCGCATCGCCACCGATGACCAGCATGCCGAGCGAGCCGGTGCCAATCGGCCCCAGCGCCAGCCAGCTTGAGGCCGCCATACTCTCGTGTGGCAGCTTGTGCAGCGCCATACGCAGCAGAAGGATGGCAAGGATGCTCAGCGCCACCGGCACAGAGTACGCCCACAACACGTAGCTGGTAATAATGATGCCGAGCTGCGCGTGGGTGTCGGCAATGTGCGGCGCCAGCAGGCCGCCGCTGACCGCCGCGACCTCGGCAGCCACAACCGGCAGTAACCAGACGGCCGTCATCTGGTCAATGCTGTGCTGCTGCCGGGTAAACATCATGTAGGGAATACACACGCCGCACAGCAGCGACATCGCCACGTCCAGCCACCACAGGGCGTGTGCCACCGGAATAACGTCTGCGCCCCAGCGGGGAAGACCGAACGCCAGCAGCCCGTTGATGATGGTCGCCATGCCCATCGGGATGGTGCCAAAGAACATGGACACCGTTGAATGGCCAAAGATGCGCTTTGCCTCACCGAAGTACATCACCCAGCGCGCCAGATACATCACGGCAAAGACGCTGAACAGCAGGATGTTAAACATCCAGAGCCCCTCGGCGACGAGGCGTAATCCCGGAACCGGCCAGGGGAACTGCGCCAGAGACAGCGACAGGATACCGGTCCCCATGGTCGCGGCGAACCAGTTAGGCGTGAACTGACGTATAGCCTCTTTCGGGCTGCTCAGCGCGCTCAGCGGGCGCGCTCCGTTATGCAGGGTAAATATTTTATCGTTCATGCCGGGATCTCCTGTGTAAACAGAGACAGTATAGGCATGCAGACGTAAATCTTTAAAACAGGTTATTCAGCTAAAATAAATCTGTAAAAGTGGTTTACCATCCCCCACTCTGCAAAGGACTATTACAGCACCGGAGTGAGGGAGGGACTGAATCAGGCCTTCGGCGGGCTTTTAATCGTGGCCGTGACGCGGTTCTGTTTCAGGTCAACCACCGAAATACTGAGGTCTTTATTCAGCACCCACGCGCGGGCACCGTCTTTACTGAAAACGATGGCCTGACGGGGCGCATCCAGTCCGGTAACGGTGGCGACCACCTTACCGGCCGCGGTATCAATAACGGAGAGGCTGTTGTCACCCAGGTTGCCGCTGTAAACATAGCGGTTATCCGGTGTCAGCGCGGCACCGTAAGGGTCCTGCCCCACGGGAATGGTTGACGTAATGGCGCGCTTCTGCGTGTCAACCACGGCGATGGTGTTGCTCCCGCTGTTAGCCGCGTAAAGCGTGCGGCCGTCGGCGCTGACAGAAATGGCGCGCAGCTTGCTGAAGCCGGTTATCTCGCCGCGAATCTCGCCCGTTACGGCGTCAACGAGGGTGATTTTATCGCCCTTAAAGTTGGTGACGTAGACGGTTTTGCCGTCCGGGCTGATTTTGATGCCCTGACGGGGCTGAGCAAAACCCGTCACGACCGAAACGGGCCGGTTGTGGGTCAGGTCATACACCGAAAGTGTGCTGGCGGCTTCGTTATTCACATACAGGCGCTGACCGTCACGGCTGATAGCTGTGCCGAATGCCCCGGGACCCAGCGGCAGCGAGGTCTCCACGTCAAGCGTCCCGGTACTGATTTTTCTGACCACGCCCAGACTGCTGTCAGAAAGAAATATGGCCTTACCGTCCGGAGTAAAAAGCGCATTACGGGGGGTGACGTATCCCTTCAGCACCTTCCTGACCTTACCGGTGGCAAGGTCGTAGACCACCACGTCAGGGCGCTCACTGTAGGACGCCACCGCCGTTTTTTCATCGGGACTGACAGCAAGAGAATTGTTGTGGATATCGCCATCAAACGTCCAGCGCGCCTCTGCGGCACCGGCGAGGGTGCTGATGAGAAGAAGCGCCACCGCGGTCAGTCCCGGGATCCTGTATTTTTTTATCATCATTTTTCCTGCATAGGGGTGGTAAGGGATAAGACTCATTGCCCGCTTAAGGGCTTCAGAAGAAGCGTGGCAGATAAACCCCGCTCAGGGAAATCGATTTTCCGGCTATGCCTTACCAGCCACCATAACCGTAAGAACGGCATAGTTTTTAATGAACATAAAAAGCCTGATGATTCAGAAGTATGGTGCATAACTATCTGCTCCCTCCCCCCGACCCGCTTCATCAGACCTGTCCTGACGCCCACTTCTGCCGATACTTCCCCTGTCACTTAACACTCAGGGCTACCCAATGAAAATATCAACCCGTCTGGCCGCAGGTTTTGGCCTGCTTATTCTGCTGTTCATCTTCTGCACCGGACTTTCGTTAAAGGCGCTTTCCGGCGCCCGCGAAGGAATGGATGACGTGATTAATGTCAAAATGAAAAAATATCAGATCGTTCTGGACATGCGGGGCGCATTACGCGACATGGCCATTGCGGCCCGAAATCTGGCCCTGCTGTCCGATCCGAAAGCCATGCAGCCCGAGTGGGAGCGCCTTGAGGCACAGAAAACCTTATATATACGCAGCCGGGAAGCACTGGAGTCCATGCTGGCAGATGACGCCTCATCCGCAGGACGCGCTGCCTTCACCATAGTCCGTGAAAATGAAGCCGCCGTTCTGTCAGGTCTGGAACAGGCCGGTCAGTTCGGACTGCAGAACCGTCCACAGGAAGCCACAGCGTATCTGATGAATACGGTCAGGCCGGTGCAACGTACTCTTCTGGATAATCTGAATGAAATGACGAATATCCAGATGCACAGCAGCCAGGACGCCGTTCGTGATAACAGTCGTAACGTGAGCCGGGCCTCTCTTACGCTGATCATTCTGGCCGTAATCTCGGTTATCGTTTCCATTTTTACGGGTGTCATTATCGTCCGCGTGCTGATGCGGCAGCTGGGTGGTGAACCTCAGCAGGCACAGGTACTGGCGGCCGCCATTGCAGCAGGTGACCTGACATCACCGGTGCCACTTCGCCGCAATGATAAAACAAGTCTGCTGGCATCGCTCGCCCGCATGCAGAGTCAGCTGCGCGGTTTGGTATCAAAGATCAAAGAAACCGCATCCGGTGTGGCGCTGGCGGCAGACGAGATCGCTCAGGGAAATACAGAGCTTTCATCACGCACTGAGCAACAGGCGGCTGCATTGCAGGAAACGGCCGCCAGCATGGAACAACTCACGGCAACAGTGAAAAGTAATACGGCCGGCGCACAGCAGACGGCAGCTTCAGCGCGAGAAACGGCGGTGCTCGCGCGATCAGGAGAGACAGATGTCCGCCGCATGTCAGAAACCATGAATGACATATCCCTGAGTGCTAAAAAGATCCGCGACATTACCGGTGTCATCGAGGGCATTGCCTTTCAGACCAACATTCTTGCACTGAATGCAGCTGTTGAAGCCGCCCGGGCAGGCGAGGATGGCAGAGGATTTGCTGTTGTTGCCGGTGAGGTTCGTACACTTGCACAGCGAAGTGCAACTGCAGCAAAAGAAATAAAGTCGCTTATTGAGCAGGCTGTAGAACAGGTTGAAAGTGGTGTGAGCGTGGCATCAGGTACCGGACAGAGCATACTCAATATTGTGGGTATGGTCGGGGAACTGGCGGAATCAATGGACATTATTTCGCTGGCATCCTCTGAGCAGATGCAGGGTATCTCGCAGGTCAGCATTGCGGTCAGTCAGATGGACGGTGTCACGCAGAATAACGCTGCTCTCGTCGAGGAGTCGTCATCGGCCTCCCGATCGCTTTCTGAACAGGCGCACTCCCTTCGTGGCATGGTCGAGACGTTTCGGGTCTGACGTAAGAATCAACTGAACTGACTCTCCACTTACAAGCCCTTCAACTACAAAATGAAGGGCTTGCTCCGGTCACGAGGACTATAGTGCAATGATGAAATTCCAGGTTCTCTTCAGAGCGCCTGACGGGCGCGCTCAAAGTGGTCTTCCCACTTCCAGATGTATGCTGGACGGAAAACACAGTCTGTCATTCATTTAATCCATGAGCACATTTCCATACCTTTCGACACTCCCCATCAGAAAAAACGCGAAACTCCAACGATAAGCGCCCCGCCATTAAACAGCCTTTCGTGCCACTTATCCGATTGATTGTCTCGTCCCGATATCAACTTTCGAGAATAATTTGCTAATTATTTGTACAAATTGCATTCCACATAATATGGTACAGCGCATAGTTTGAGCTGAACACATGCACGCGCTCGGCAAAATCCTGCCCCTTTATCTGAAACCACGGGACGCCCATTTTTATGCCGAGTTTTTTGGCGCCGGCGCTGCGTGCGATGACGCAGCCGTCGTTGTTACTCAGCACGACCACCGGCCTGCCGCGCAGGTCAGGGCGGAACAGCGCCTCACAGCTGGCGTAAAAGGAGTTGACGTCGGCCAGACCAAACATGGGCATGATCACCTCCGGCGGGCACGGGTGCTGTTAAAGAACCAGGTCACGACGCCGAGCAGTTGCAGCTCCTCCGGGTAGATCACCGGGTAGGCCGGATTCATGGGCAGCAGCGCGAGCCTGGGCTGCAGCTGCAGGCGCTTGACCGTAAACTCGCCGTTGACCTCGGCAATCACGATATCGCCGTGAGCGGCTTCCTCGGCCCGGTCAACCACCATGACATCGCCGTCACAAAGGCCCAGATCACGCATGCTGTTGCCGCTGGCGCGCACGAAGAAAGTCGAGGCGCGCCGGCGGATGCAGAGCTCGTTCAGATCGAGTTCTTTCTCGACGTAATCCTGCGCGGGGGAGGGGAAGCCGGCGGCACACGGATCGGCATAAAGGGGTACCCTGACCCTCGGCGTAAAAATGGGTGGCCAGAGCAGCGTCAGGCCGGCGGTATAGCTGCCCGGGTTCATGATCTGATGCCCCGGCCATGCTGCAGTGTGACTGCGAAAGTGCTGAGTAAATCGCGCATATAATTCCTCCTGTTATTTTACTGTTTATATATACAGTATTATTGAGGAGGAATTATCTGGCAAGAGGGAGCGAAACGGGTTGGCGCCGAAGCAAAGCCATCTGACTGACCCGCCGGGAAATTTTTATAAGGGTCAGCCTGGCTGATGCTGAGCGACGCCACTATGCTCAGGTCAGGGCCGGCAGACGTGGAGAGGCGTTTCCGGTTATACCTTTGCAGCCCGTCACTCAGTGGACGGGCTGCTTTTATGGCACTGCAGTATCTGTTTCTGATCAGGTTCCGTCAGTTCTCAGCATATGCCGGCAGCGGCGAAGCTGAATCTTCGCGATGACCGGCGATCAGCCTGCATCAGATTCACGAATAAGCTCCGCCCCCTGGTTATGAATGTTGCCCACCTTTGTGGCCACCGGATGCCAGGCAAAGGCGGACTCAGGTAGCGCGCTGTCCCGCGCAATATCCGCGGCGCGCTCCGGCGAGGTATCTTGACTCAGCCACTCCCGTACCGCGTCTGCAGTCAGCACCAGTGGACGGCGGTCGTGTATATCAACCATGCCCTGATTGCTGGCTGCGGTGACGATAACGAAGCCTTCGCGCCCGTGCTCACGGTCGAAGGGCGGCTTCCCGATAGCTGCAAAAAACAGCGGCTGCCTGTCACGGTGGTAAATGAAATAGGGCTGTTTTCCGGCACCGCTTTTTTGCCACTCAAACCAGCCATCTGCCGGCACGACGGCCCGTCCGTGTTCCCATAGCGGTTTAAACATGCGCCCTGACGCAGCGGTTTCACCGCGGGCGTTAATGAGCGGCGCCTTATCCCACCACTCCGGACCATAGCCCCAGTAGACAGGCTCGAACGCCAGACCCCCGTCGCGTTCACTGAGCAACAGGACCTTTGTGCCCGGCGCCACGTTGTACCGCCCGATAGGCTCCGGGTCGCGGGTTAATTCTTCCGGGCCAATGCCAAGCACTTCAAAATAATCATCCCTGCTGCTGTATTGCGCAAATCGGCCACACATAATCACCTCCTGCTAATGAGCATAGGCGGTATACTGCTGTCCGGAAGGAACAACATGTCTTATAACCTTGCAGCACGGTCGCGGGAAGAACGCGACAGAGTTAACGTGGATTTAGCCGCGTCTGGCGTGGCCTGGAAAGAACGAATGAACCTGCCGGTGATCCCCGGCGAAGAGGAGCGGCAGCAGCCTGAAGAAATGCGTGGATACTTCCGGAAGCGCCTGGCGTTTTACCGGAATGAAGCGCTGAAATTGTCGTGCGGCACTGACCCTACCTATCAGAAGGCAACAGAGTGATAGTGTATCATTTAAGCGATCTGTGTGCTTGCAATCAGCGCTCTGTGAAAATCAAAGGGGAGCAGGTCTGTAGCTGGTCTCATCAACCTTTGCAGTATCATTCTTGATGATTAGCGAACCGGTAAAGTGGCTAGGTACAATCATCTTTTTTCGGAGTCGGGACTTTCAAATTTGGGCCCAGCCACTTAGCGATTAGCCAGTCATGCTGAAGGTGCCCATCTTTGGAAAAAAAATCTTCACCCTTTGACAGTTCGAATTTGAAGGAATGTTTATCACTGTCTTGGCCAGTAAAAAAGTTGGCAACAACTTCAGTATGGGCACCATAATAGTTTTCAAAAATCGTATTTAGATAGTCAACATAAAATGTTTCATGGATTCCAACGAGATCGCCTGGGAATACATGTATCTGATCTGCAGGAAGGAGATCCATGAGGTTGTGCAAATTTTCAAGTCGGATTGCACCGCCTATTTCGATTTCTACGGTGTCGCCGGCTCTAATAGTCAGTGGAGTGTTTGCGTTAGGATCTGCACCAAATACGCATTTTCCTTGTGAGCCAGCTTGGCCTTTCCCTGAATACCTACCGCCCACTATGTCTGCATCGGCGCTAACTAACATAAGCGGCTCTTTGCCATAGTTCCTGACAGTGAGAATAAGAAAAACATCATCGACGGAATATCTCACTAATGGAGATATTCTGAATGGTTGAAGGCGAGCATTGATTACTCTGAGCGGTTCAGGATGGAAGAGATTAGCTATCGTGCCCCAGCTATCATGGATGGCGTTAATGCCAGTTGCTATCGCAACGGTAACTACTGCGCTTGGAACAACATATTTGATCCACTTTGTCTTAAAAAAAGAAAGTAGCTTAGTAGCAAAAGTATTACACAAAGATATTTTCCTTAACGCTCATGCATAAATATCATCTCTACATTGTCTCATACCCGCTAAAAAACCAAAAATTGTAATCACCCTGATTTCTGACGAACCAAAATCAGGAATCAGAACCTTTAAGGCAAACCTGATAACAGCCTCTGATTTACTCCCCGTTGATCCACTCAGATTGATGACGTCGCTTCGCTCCATGCTTATGCCGTCTCCCGTTTCCCGTCCTGCGGCTGGCAAACGGCGGGCGCAAAGCGCCGTGCCCTCACGGTAGCAGGGCGGCCTGGCAAACAAGAGAAGCTGTCGCCGGCCCGCTTACCCGTTCCCCGCCGTGGGCGGGACATTCAGTACGCTCTGGCGGCGCGTGCCGCTTGCGTGTCTGCCCCTGTTTGCTCAGCTGGTCGCCCGGCTTTGTGGAGGGCACGGCACCAGAGGGGAGCCCCTTTCATCTACAGGAGCACAGCAATTTCACGATTCATGCACGGCGACAGCGTACAGGTTATGGGCGGCTTTCCGAACCTAAGCATTGATTTCATTCTCACCGATCCGCCGTACCTGGTCGGCTTTAAAGACCGGCCCGGGCGCACCATTGCTAATGAAGTAAACAGCTACTGGGTGCTATCGGCGAGACGGGAAATGTACCGGGTGCTGAAAGATAACAGCCTGGCGGTCAGTTTCTACGGCTGGAACCGCGTGGACATGTTCATGCAGGCCTGGAAGGAAGCGGGTTTCCTCGTTGTCGGTCACCTGGTTTTCACGAAGCCCCAAGCCTCAAAGTCGGCGTTTGTCGGCTATCAGTATGAAAGTCCCCACCTGCTGGCGAAGGCGCGCCCGCTGCTGCCGGCAAAACCGCTGCCGGACGTGATGCCATGGGAATACACCGGCAACCGCCACCACCTGACCGAGAAGCCGCTCAGCATCCTGCAGCCGCTGATTGAAACCTTTACCCAGCCGGACGCCATTGTGCTGGATCCGTTCACCGGCAGCGGTTCGACCTGTGTGGCCGCCCAGGAATGCGGGCGCCGCTGTCGCAGTACCACGCCGCCGCCCTGCGCCGCCTTTACGCCCAGCGCAGCGCGCGCCGGCTGATCACTACTGAGAAGAAAAACGTGAATACGCATACCCCTGATAACGAGTTAGCCGACGAGGTGGCAGGCTCTAAGAATCGCTGTATGAGTTTCATTTGCGGCTGCGCGACATGACAGCGCGCCACCTCTGGCACCGTGCCAGTCTGGAGCAGAGAATGACCGGCTTACTTATTGAGTGAATCGACAACGACTTAGTGGAACTTTACCGGCGCGCGGCGCAAATCCGGAAACACTATCGCCAGGTTGGTTAATAAATAACCACACAGCAAAAGCCCTGCCGGCACGTGACGGGGCTTCATTTATCCACAGGGTTACGGCGCTAATATGCACGCTGGCTGTGGATAGGTCTGAGAGGAAAAGGACGTTGCTGCGCGCCGCTTTCATGCCGCCTGCGGCGGGGGGAGGAAACCGTGCGGTCTGCGGCCGGTGCCGTGACTTCGCTTTAGCACGGACGCTGCGTGTTCAAGAGATCGCCTCGCTCACCGTCCTCGCCCGTTCACACTCGCCTCTGCGGACTTACTTCCCGTCGCGCCTCCGCTCATGCTTCGCGTCATCGCCGTCTGTTACCCTGCGTCCCGCTCGCTCGCTTGCGCTGCGAACTGCGGCGTCGCTCCTGAAAACTCTGCTTTTCGCCGGGCTGTAATTCAGTCACGGCACAGGTCGGGACGGCTATACATTCTGACTGTGGTGGTTTCTGATAAACACAGCACTGCACGCGCCCCGGGCGGCGCAAATTCTTGACGGTTAGGTGAAAAGCGCTTTCTGCCGATGCTTTTTGCCGGCGATTTCATGCGCGCCGAACTTCGAAAGTGGTTAGTAAAGATATAAGACTAACAAAAATTAAATTAATTACTCATGGGCCTCCTTCGGCGCCCCGGCAAGCCGGGTCGTCGAGCCCTATGTCGCTAAGCGGCAAAGCCGCCAAGCGCCACCGAACCCCTGCGGGTTTCGGCCGCGAGCGGTTTCGGGCTGATGTCCAGGGTCAACGGCTGCAGACGGCTGCGCCGTCGCGTTCACCGTCCCGGCCTGTCGCCGGGACTTTAAGGTCAGTCCGCGGTGCGGCCTGAAACTTCCCTTCTGACGCTTCCCTGCATTCCGGCCAGCCCTTGCGCGGAGGGCTGGTCGTAGCACCGCCGGTTCAGGCAGAAAGGGGTGAAATGTACGCCGCCAAAAACTTTTTGCCGGGGCGTCAAAAACTTTTTGTCGTCGCCCCTTTATGCCTTCACTTCGTCGTTGCTCCTTTGCCCCTGCCGCGAAAGGCCAGACCGGAAAGAGAAAACCCGCGTCAGAGAAGGCCTTTGCCGGTCCCGCAGCACGCGCTGCACTACTCAGGCGGATTTAAGGAGCTATGCCATGCAGAACACCACCGTAAACCTCACCCCGGATACGATTACCGATTGCGCGCTGACCGAAATAATGACTAGCCATGATGATCAAAACATCATCGATACCGCCTCTGAATCTATGGCTACTCGTATAGAAACCCTGAGTGATAACGTTAGTTTTTTCACTCGTCTGCAGATTCGTGATGCGCAGGGGAATTACGTTATGGCCACTGAGAGTCAGATCCTGGAAGAAGCCGTGCGAGCAATCGATTATCGTTACCCCACCGGGACCTTTTTTGCCTCAGCGGCGGTTTCTGAAGAATTTTTCAGAGCAAAACTTGCCGGCCGCGACCGGGAAATTTTTGCAGTTGCCTTTCTGAATAACCAGCATCAGTTGCTTGCTTACGAGGAGATGTTTCAGGGGTCTGTTTCAAGCGTCGAAGTGCACCCCCGGGTTTTGGTATACAGGTCGCTGCAGCTGAACGCGGCGGCTATAATCGTGAGCCATAATCACCCCTCATTTTTGAAAGAGCCTTCACGGGCTGACATTGCTATCACAGGACGTTTGAAAAAGGCACTTGAGCTGGTCGCTGTGAGGCTGATTGACCATATCATTGTTGCAGGCAACGAAACTGTTTCACTGGCACAAATGGGGCATATCGACGGTTAAACCGTTGCAATGACCTGGCTGGCAGGGCTGCCCCTGCAGAATGCCGCACCGGCCCGATAGACGGGCCGGATCTGTGACCAGAGACAGAGCTGAACACTATGACCTGAGAAGAAAAATTTACACTCAGTACCCTGCACGCGTTAACCGGCTGCGATTTTGAAGCCTACCGTGACCGTGGCGAAATATACCGTCAGCGTAATAGCGCAGCCGTACTTAATGCGCTGTAATTGCCTGACAGCTGGCGCATGGACTGTGAAATACGGGCTGAGTGAGGCGGGGCATATGCGGTATAACTGCGGCAGCCCCGCGCGAAGGCGGGCTGGCTAGCCCGTCATGCTGCTCGCTTATATGGTGTGCAATCGTCGCAGACACACGCATCCGCTGCCTCTTGCGCCTGTACGTCAGCGATCGCCTCGAACTAGCGGCGCTGAAGGTGATACTTGCAAAAATCGCAGAGTACACGCGGGCGGGCTTTACAGGCGCCGGTGAGCTTGCCGCCGCGATTCGGACGGGGAGCACACGGTATGATCCGGACCTCACAGGCACTGGTGCTACTGCTGCCGGAGTGACAAAACTCTCTATGGGGATAAGAACTGACGCAGCATTAGAGATACATCGCATGCATGGCTTCTTAAACCGGAAGATCGTATGCAGCAGACCGTCAGCTATGAACGTTCCATGGGAATTATTCGTTGATAAAACAAACAATGTAGTGTGACTTAGTGTTACCCTGTGATAGTCTATGTGTTACTAAGTCACACACTGGAGGGCATATGGCATCAACAAGACTTCGTCAGCAGGGCGGGGCCGTCGTGCTGACCATCCCGAGCGACATTGCAGCAAGAGCGGGCTGGACGGTAGGCATCGAGCTGGACGGTAGGCATCGAGCTGGACGTGACCGCTGAGGGCGAGACCGTAAATATTGTGCCGGTAGCGCGTGTACCGCGTGGTCGCCGCACACTGGCACAGCTGCTGGCCGGTATTGATCAGCAGGAAATTCATGGCTATAACGAAGAAACATCTGACGGCCTGAATGACGCGCCGCAGGGCAGGGAGCATATCTGATGGTTTCAAGGAGGGTGCCACAGAAGGGTGAAATCTGGCACGTCAACGGCGATCCGGTGGAAGGGCGTGAATTTAAGGGACCGCACTACTACCTGGTAATCTCGCAGCGAGAGCTGGTGGCGGCACTGGGAACAGCGGTTTGCGTGCCTGTAACAAGCGGCGGCGGCGCGTCACGCTCGCAGGGTGTGACCGTATATCTGGATGGCAACAGCACGGACACCGGTAAAGTGACCGGCGTAGCGCTGTGCTATCAGCTGCGCTCGCTTGACCTTACGGCGCGCAGAGCAAGCTATGCCGCTACGGTTGAGCCATACGTTATGGATGAGATATTGTCGCTGGTGGTTGATCTTATCGATCCGCGCTAAACAACGTAGAACTTACACGTGGCCTGCTGTTGAAGAATAAGATTATCGATTCTGGATATATCCTGAAGGGCGACAGGAAAAACATTTTTCCATCACGGTCAGGGCTAACTTGCGCATCACCTTCGAATTCACGGACGGTGATGTTTATATTCTCAACCTGGAAGATTATCACTGATTGGCATGTTTAATCCCCCGCATCCGGGCGGCCTGATTACCGAGTATATTGAAGACAATAAAATTGGCCTGCGAGTGCTAGCTATAGAGCTGGGCGTGTCCGCTTCGGCGCTGAGCAAGGACGCCAGCGGTGCGGCTGGAGGCGGGGCTGGGTATTGCGGCGCGTCTCTGGTTATCCATGCAGGCCGCCTGCGATCTGCACAAGGCGCGTGCCAATACAGACGTTTCAGGCGTACACCTGCACCCGGGCGTGCTTGCTGCTCCTCCAGAGGAACGGCCGGGCAAATAATCCCGGCAACTGATGCCCGCAGACCGCGCCACCTGGCGCGGTTTTTTTATGGGATTTTCTGCCAGCATCTGAACAGCAACACCGACGCCCTGCGGGCGGGGATCCCCTTCACGCGTTCAATGGATTCAGCGTAGTCAGTTCTCTGATCAGCTGTTTCAGCCTGCCGCCGGTAAAGTCGTATTAACAGCAAAAGCAAAAGCCACCTTCGGCTCCCCGGCAAGCCGGATCGTCGAGCCCAATGTCGCTAAGCGGCAAAGACGCCAAGCGCCACCGAACCCCTGCGGGTTTCGGCCGCGAGCGGTTTCGGGCTGATGTCCAGGGTCAACGGCTGCAGGCGGCTGCGCCGTCGCGTTCACCGTCCCGGCCTGCAGCCGGGACTCTGAGGTCAGTCCGCGGGGCGGCCTGAAACTTCCCTTCTGACGCTTCCCTGCATTCCGGCCAGCCCTTGCGCGGATGGCTGGTCGTAGCACCGCGCGGCGGTAAGCAGGATCACTCATTTCTGACAGGAGCACAACATGCCCTCAATCCCGGGCAGCACCCTACCTGAACTGCACAGCGTGGCCGCGCTGGGCGACGGACCGTTTACGCGCGCGCAGGCGATATCCTTAACGGCCGCTTTCAGCAACGTTTTTATTGAAGACGATCAGGGCAGTCATTTTCGCCTGGTTGTCCGGGAGCTGGCGGGTGGGCTGATCTGGCCCGCGTTTAATTTTGACACGATGCGGGCTACTCGCTGCGTCGTTACATCAACAGCCGGGGCGTGCGTCAGGCTTCGCTGGATACGTACTTTTCAGCGCTGACCGCGCTGAACACCATCACCATGACCCTTGCAGAGCGTCAGGAGTCAATGGCGATCATTCTGCGCGATGCCGCCCGGACGGCTGTGGCAGCGGTGCCGGACAACTCTGTGCTGATGCCAGCGGCGGTGTTCGGGGCCTGGCAGCGGGCAGGGCAAATCGCGCTGGCGCACTTCGGGCTTCCGGGGGAAAGGGCCTGGTTTAAGGCGGGCCAGTGGCTGACCAGTGGGCTGGAACAGCGCGGCAACGTAAGGCCGCTGCTTAAATGGTGTCTAACAGCTACCGTGTTAAGTTCCGTGCTTATCGCTTAAAGTCGCGTTTAACACCCCCCTAAGCGTCAGCAGCAAGCTGCCGCCGCCAAGGCCCCGGAAATCACGCCCTTTACGTCGCAAGCGCCGTAAAGCCCGCTCACCGGGGTTGAAAGGGGTTACATAAACTTCTTCATTGCTGAAAGCGGGGTTAGGCTAATCAGGGAAGGGGATGGACTTGCAGTCTTTATGGGTCATCAACCGGCTACGCCGGGCGTACGGCGCCGTTTACCATCGGAGTTATATCTCACATCATCTGGCGCCTCCATGACGCCAGGGCGTCATTCAGAAGGCCGGCTGCGCACTGCTCGCCCGCCGTAATTGCTTTAAATCGGATTACGATGAAACATTGCGTCCGCTGTGTGCCAGGAGCGGATGTTAGAGTCGATTAATACAATCAGCGCAATGCCTTTGAAAAACAGACAGCTTCGGTCCTACCAATATATGGACCATAATTTTCAATACGGACATAGCCATTTTTTTTGTAGAAATTTACGGCCCGATAGTTGATGTGCCGTGTTTCCAGCCTAAGCTCGATATATCCCATCTCTTTTGCAGATTCTTCAAGGAAAATAAGTAAAGCACCACCAACCCCTGGCACACTTCGGTCTGAAAACATTCTTTTTAGCTCGGCTATATTTTGCGTTAATGGCCGTATAGCTCCGCATCCTATCGCTTTGCCTTGAGGGTTCTTTGCTAATGCCCATAAGGCTTTGTCATCACTCATTGCTTCAGCGGTGAAATGGCTTTTGCCGTTATCACCAGTAATAGCGGCAAGTTCTGCTGACAGCAATTCGATTAGGTGATGGGATTCTGAAGAAAATGGATCTGATTTCTCTACTGTTATCATGGTTATACCCTGCAGGATGAGTGTGACCAACATAAAGCATCCTGCTAAGGAAAGCATCAGACCAAAACGGGTGATGGTACAATACTGTGTTTCCAAGCTATTTCGAGGGTGTAATGTCTGTTCCTCGCTCATGAGGGACAATCATACTTAAATCTCCTACATTGCAGGAGATTGAGTATGAACACGTCACCGTGGAACAAAAATCGTATAATCGGACAAAAAAGACCGCTTCAGATATCTCATCTCTGGGGGATACGAATCAGACTTGAACTGGAAGGCAAAACGCGCGATCTAGCCATGTTCAACATGGCTTTGGACAGTAAACTTCGTGGCTGTGATTTGGTAAAACTCAAAGTATCTGATGTTGCATATGGTAGCTCAGTTTCAAGCAGAGCAACGGTGTTGCAACAGAAAACCGGTAGCCCTGTACAATTTGAGATAACCAAAGGTACAAGAGAAGCTGTTGCTGCATTAATAAAGCTTGCCAATCTACACAGTAAAGACTACTTGTTCCAATCTCGGGTCGGTTCTTGCCAACACATTTCAACCCGCCAATACAACCGTATTTTTCATGGATGGGTAGAAAAGCTTGGTCTCGAAAATTCGCTGTACAGCACACATTCCATGAGAAGAACAAAACCTTACCTGATCTACAAGAAAACCAAGAATCTCCGGGTGATCCAGCTTCTGTTGGGTCATAAGAAACTGGAAAGCACAGTCCGTTATCTGGGCATTGAAGTCGATGATGCGTTAGAGATCTCTGAATCGATTGAAGTATAAGGTTGCCAGGGCTGCAACAGCAGCCCTGTGCCACGAACAGCCCTCCGTTATCGCCCGGCTCTGAGTATGGTGCTGGGCACCAAGCTGCGAAACTCAATTGAGTGCTGAATTTTACTGCTACTCACCGACAAAATTTGACAGTGCAAGAGAAAGATAACCCGGTTGTTCCCATGACATGCAATGCCCACAATTATCAAGGATTACCGTTGAAATTCCTGACTTGACTAAATAATCGACATCGTCGTCTGGTAACGACCATTCACCAAAGATCAGCTGTTTACGCACTGGCAATTTAATAAATCGCTCAAGCCAGTCACCGCCTGCTATCAGACTTGAAGCACCTCGCCAGACCGCCCAAGGAGCATCAACAGCGAGGCTTCCCGCCCAGGGGCCTGATTCGTTTTCAATCATTTGTTTCCAGTGTTTGTTTATGAACTCTTCTTCACTGTGACTGCATATCTGCCGACTGAAAAAACCGCCCCCGGGCCTAAAATTAGGTTCAGATACCACAAGTCCCTCCATGCGATTTGTGATTAAGCCTGCCGCTTCAATACTGATACTCCCCCCCATACTGTGCCCGTAAATAAAACATTTATTCAGCCCTAAATACCTTACTAACTCTGCCACCACACTGGCCTGGTCAGTGATTGAATAGCTGTAATCACGAGGTTTTTCACTGTAGCCACACCCTGGCAAATCTATAAGAATCGCACGTCTTTTATTTAAACGAGGGTCTGTGGCGATAAGTGGATATTCGTACGAAGAAGCACACCCTAGTCCGTGCACAAATATCAGGGGTGTTCCGCTGCCGGGCAGATCCTGCCAGCGGACGAGACAATTTGCAGTGGATGAAAAGAAAGATTCCATAGAGTCGTCAATACTGGCTGAGTTTAAAGACGTCAGTATCTTTGCATTGAAGCCCGCAGACAAGGCTCAGATGTATAGGTTTCTGTTATTTACTGACCATTGATGGTCGTGTTTAGACCTGATCCCTTTTAATGAATACACGACTAAGCAAGCAAATTCTTTACGAGTAATGACAGCTACGGATGTCCGCTTTTCGCTCATAGCGGACATTAATGTCAACCCGGACAGCTTTAAGATGGTGGTTATGGCAAATGCCGCAGATCCCATTTTACGGATAACTATAAATTCTCAGACACAGACATGATGGCTGCTAAGTTTCCCCCGCTCATAACGGTGAATCATCAGCATGGGGCTTTCACGCACGGGCGGAACACTTACCGACCCAAACCATAATGGATTGGCAGGGCAGACCGAACCACAGATGTTTACCGGGATTCCCGCAAAGGTGCCACCAACAGGGCGGTGAACGTGTCCTGAAGAAACAGCCAGCAGCCTGTCCGGGTATCTTCTTATCAGCTCTTCAAACTCACTCAGTCCCCTGCATATCGTTTCATCCAGAGTAGGTATCCCGGAAGGAAAAATGTGATGGTGAAGAAACAGCAGAATTGGAGCATCATCAGTCTCGCCAAGTTGATTTTCCAGCCATCCCATGCGTCCCGAAAGTGACCCATAATTCTGTTCGCTCACGGTTGAGTCCATGCCCGCCAGGCAAATTCCGCCTGCATTGTGACTGAAGTGCAGAAACTCTCCCGTAGAGTCAGGTAACCAGCGTTCGTTACCCCACGTCTTTCGCATACAGCCTCTATCGTCTGAATTACCGGGTAGTATCAGGGTGGGGTAAGCCTGTTCTTCCAGTTGCGCAGCTATCCGGACGTATCCCTCATCCCAGCCCCCGTCCGTCAGGTCACCACTCAGAACCATTATGTCCGGCCCCACCTGTTCAAGCCACGACAGGACCTGCTCCAGGCGCTGAAGGTGATCATTATCGGGAGCGGCGTGAATATCTGTTATCTGCGCTATCAGCATGAATACCTCACGATGAGCTGATACCGGCAGTGAATTCAGCATCAGAACCGAAAATTTTTCCGGAGTTAAGTACGCCATAGCACCAGTGAATCAGCTTTCGCATCACTGCCCCGATTGCCACCATTCTGGGCTTACCCCTCAGTAAAAGCTCTTCATAGAAGCTGCGCATCCTCTTATTACAGCGTCTGGCACAGAGTGCCGCCATATACAATTTTGCCCGCAGCTGAGGTGGTCCGATTTTAGACATCCTGGCTTTACCACGCACGGACGTCCCCGATCGTTTTTCAATTGGCGCTACGCCCATAAAGGCGGCAACCTGGCTTGCTGACTCGAAATCATGGCTCCGCAATACTATCAGCATGTTCATGCCCAGCTGAGGACCCACTGCCGGTATAGAAGTCAGAAGGTCATAGTCTTGTTGCAGCGATTCGTGTGCTTTAATGTGAGTTTTAATCAGCTGCTCAGTGGCTTTCACCTCTTCCCGGAGGATTCTGACCATGCGCAGGCACGAGCTGATAACGTCAGGTGGCGTATGCGTACTCTGGTATTTTTCCAGCCGGTTTTCTTCACGCACGGCGTCGCTCAGCAACGCATCACGCCGGCGGATAAGCGCGCTGAGGTATCGGACTTCATCCGAGGGCGGCAACCACCGCTGGGGCTTTTTCAGTAATGCATAGCAGGCCAGCATGTAAGCATCCACTTTGTCCGTTTTAGTCAGAATGCCCATGCCCCGGGCAAAATCCCGGCTGCGGTGAGGGTTGGCCAGCGAAACGTATCCTCCTGCCTCATGCAGTGAGAATGCAAGGCGTTCGTGGTAAACGCCCGTCGCTTCCATAATCAGATGAACGTCACCGGGGCCGCAGTGCTGCAGACGCAGCCAGCGAAAAATATTAGCCGCGGCGGTGCCGTCATTTTTTATCTTTTTTGTTCGAATTCGCCCCTTTATCCCGTCATAAAGCATGCAGAGATCAAGGGTGTCTTTACTTACGTCTATGCCTACAGGAAACATCATCATTCTCCTCTCACAGTGACAGTCACGCCTGTTCGCCTTGTACATACGGAGTCGTGCTCCCGGTAATCGTTCAACAAAATGTGCTGGCGTGAAAGGTGAAACAGAGGGCCATAAGCTGCCAGACAGGATCAGAAATCGTCCTCAGGGAGGGGACTGGCTCACTCTGTTCCGTGTGATGGTAGCTAATCACCACATTATGTTAGATACAAGGGAGGGGTTGGGCTTTCGCCACCATAAGCCCTGTAACCGGCTACGCCGGGCTAACGGCGCCAGCTGGCATCTGAGCCGTCCTTAGCGTTTTATGGCGCCTCCATGCCGCTGACGCGGCATTCAGGGGCAAACTGCGCACTGCTCGTCTGCCTATCCATCTTAAGATGGATAGGCAGAAGCCAGCTTTAATCAAATCACCATTAAATATTCGTTAATCCATCTACTTACTAAAACCTAAAATTTGATATAATTATATTGATTTTTATTCATCCTGTTTATATGTCATTAATAACTTAATGTAGTGATAAAATTTAAACGGAGTTTGTTATGTCTATTAGTGAAGATTTTAATTCCATTATAAAGAAGCAGTCTTTCAGAGCAGCGCTACATAAGGGGTTGAACTTTATCCTTTCCGGAAAAATAAAGGCGCTGGATGGATTTTCTGTGGTACAACTATTTAGAATAAATGATATTGCCCCATTAATATATTCAAAGGATGATAATATTGGATTAAAATCATCTTTTCCATCATATGAAGCATTAAACAATTGGGCTCAATCCAATGGTTTTTTTAAGGAAAAATACATTGAAAGGGATGTTCCTAACAGCTCACCTGTAAAAGTAGGCTGTAAATATCGTGCTTTTTATGGCAATAATGAGGGGTTGACCCTTCTATTTTGTCGTCAGGATGCAAAGCAAAAGGAGTATTCTTCCATAGGAATGGAATATTTCCATGGCATTCTTGCTCAAATTTATCAGACACAAGAACAGTTAGAATCATTCTACGACTCCTGGGGTATAATCATTTCAGAAGTATTGTCTTTGTGTGAAGATCGTACTTTTGATAATGATAAAAAACAATACTCGTCTCATAGCACATTGCAAGATCTCACTACAATAAAGAATTATTTTGATAATAAGAATAATGTTTCGCGTGAAGGTTTAAAGATTTTAGATTCTGTAGTGGAAATAGACCACCTTAAATATAAAAAATCATGCGCTAGTGATGAATGGATTTTGATGATTCCATGTTATGCATGGGTTAATAGAAAGGTTGGTCATCAGTTAGAGCTGAAATTAAAGAATAAATCAATTTCCATGGGGAATATAGGACCTTTTAATGCAATAGAGCTGATTAAATTATTTTCAAGCTTTTATCCGGAAGACAAATTCCATGTGAATATCCTTGCTAATGATATAACTCGCATATGTATGTCTTTTAACCTGGATTATCAAATCAGCTCTTTATTAAAAAGCGAAATTGAGAGGGTTTTAAATGGTTAGATACCTTTTCATCAGTTTGCAGAGTTAGAGAAAACCCTTTAGGGGGCAATTTGGATATAGAGAACAGCACTTGAGTACCGGGCGCGACGTTATAGCACCCCGATTGAAACCCAAACTGCCGCTACAAGGAGCCTCCTAACGGCTCTGCCATCTGGTTTTTATCTATCAGGGGGGTGTACAGCTGAGCACCGCCATTCAGCAGCGTGCGTAATTCTGCCGGCAGCCGGGACGACAGCATCTGAGCGCCATCGTCGAGTGGTTTATACAGTTCAGTGGACATAATTTTCCTTTATCTGCGAATCAGTGGCGAATTTTTTTGAAATCGTCGTCTGACAGCCCGGTAAGCTCCCTTACGGATTCAAGCGGAATACCTTTTGCCAGCAGATTACGGGCGACCTCCATTTTGCCTTCCATGCGCCCTTTCTCCCGCCCCTTCTGCTCCAGCTGCTGTGCAATCGTCATCAGTTCGTCCTCATGCTGCGGCACTCTCTGCGCCAGGTTGCGTACAAAGGCTTCGGCGTCGTCAGTTTCGCCCGCCTGTACGAGGTAGTTTATCAGAGAAACCAGCTGCTGTCCCGTCAGGTGACCAGCCAGCAGGGTGGCGGCAAGACGGTCCAGCAGATCGGCCAGGTCGCGCCGGTGTATGTGCTTCTGCAGCAGCGTCAGCGCCGCCTTATCATTACGGAGAAGAAAAACATGAATACGCAAATCCCTGAAAACGCGCTGGCCGACGACGTGGCAGACCTGGAAGAATCGCTGTATGAGTTACATCTGCGGCTGCGCGACATGACAGCACGCCACCTCTGGCACGGTGCCAGCCTTGAGCAGCGAATGACCGGCTTACTCATTGAGGGAATCGACAACGACTTAGTGGAACTCTACCGGCGCGCGGCGCAAATCCGGAAGCACTATCGCTAGGTGGGTTAAAAAATAACCATATTGCATAAGCCCTGCCGGCACGTGGCGGGGCTTCGTTTATCCACAGGGTTCCGGCGCCGATATGCACGCCGGCTGTGGACAGGACTGAGAGGAAAAGGACGTTGCTGCGCGCCGCTTTCATGCCGCCTGCGGCGGGGGAGGAAAAACGTGCGGTCTGCGGCCGGTGCCGTGACTTCACTTTAGCCCGGCCGCTGCGTGTTCAAGAGATCGCTTCGCTCGCCGTCCTCGCCCGTTCGCACTCGCTCCGGCGGGCTCACTCCCGTCGCGCCTCCGCTCATGCTTCGCGTCGCCGCCTCCCGCTCGCTTGCGCTGCGGCCTGCGGCGTCGCTCCTGAACACTCCGCTTTTCGCCAGGCTGTCATTCAGTCACGGCACAGGCCGGAACAGTTATCCACTCTGACTGCGGAGGTTTCTGATGAACACAGCACTGCACGCGCCCCAGCCGGTGCAAATCCTGGACGGTTACGTGAAAATGCGCTTTCTGCCGATGCTTTTTGCCGGCGATTTCATGCGCGCCGAACTCAACATATACCAGTATGCCTATCGCTTTCTCAGCGACTATGACGGCGGCTTATGGGAGTTCGCGCAGCTGCCCGGCGGCGGTGGCTTTATGAAGCCGGAAGGGGAGGCGCGCTGGCACTTTTCAAATCCGGGCAATAACAGCGAGCTGGACGTAAGCACGGAGGCGGCGGGGATCATCATCACCGCGCTGGTTCTCAATCACCGGAGCTGGATGTATGAACGACACGATGAAGAAGAACTCTGTGCACACTACTGCGAACGCCACCGGCAGCTGATGAAGTACGCCGGTGAACATCACGAAGCAGACGCGAGTTTTCCGCGCGCTGGACTGATTGACTGCGCGGGCGGTGTTGCCGCCGCCCGACCATGCAATGCGGGCTGACGATGGAGGGATTCCACATCCGGCAGCGGACCCGTCTGAGCGCGCGTAAACCCCATGGCCACCCCTGGCTGACGCCAGCGGTGGCCGCGCCGGTATCAGGACAGACAATACCGGTTAAGCAAATATTAAAACCAGCTTGAATTTATACATGTAATCAGTCAGGATGCGCGCTTGAAATTAATTAAAGGATATCTGATGCAAACCAATAAATATGCCATGGATGAAATGCGCCCGCCTTTCGCAGAATTTAATGGCGTCACTTTTTATATTGATGATTTTATGAAAATGTACGAGGAAGGCGCAAGAATCACACAAAAACTGCTGTCCGGTGAAATGCTGACTACGTGGATGCAAGGGGACGAGATGATTTGCGAGGTGACACATCAGGACGCCTGAGATTAGCGGGTGTTGATTTATATTGTTGATATTTAGAGTATTTATCTTGCTCTCCGGGATCTCGAATAAGTGTGATTTTCTGTCGTGAAAATTACAGAAAGCCTAAACCTACTGAAATAATAAAACTCTGATTCCCTGAACTCAGAGTCTTTTGAGCTTTTCGCTAAAAACCATAAGGTCTTTTGTGAAGATGTCTGATATTCACGAGACATTAAAGTTTTTATTTCTTCGCAGCAAGAGTCTTTATATTTAAGAGTCCTTAAGGTCACGGCTAATTAACAGCAACAGCAACAGCAACAGCAACAGCCGGGGCCCCCTTCGGCGCCCCGGCAAGCCGGGTCGTCGAGCCCTATGTCGCTAAGCGGCAAAGCCGCCAAGCGCCACCGAACCCCTGCGGGTTTCGGCCGCGAGCGGTTTCGGGCTGATGTCCAGGGTCAACGGCTGCAGGCGGCTGCGCCGTCGCGTTCACCGTCCCGGCCTGCAGCCGGGACTCTGAGGTCAGTCCGCGGGGCGGCCTGAAACTTCCCTTCTGACGCTTCCCTGCATTCCGGCCAGCCCTTGCGCGGAGGGCTGGTCGTAGCACCGCCGGTTCAGGCAGAAAGGGGTGAAATGCACGCCGCCAAAAACTTTTTGCCAGGGGCGTCAAAAACTTTTTGTCGTCGCCCCTTTATGCCTTCACTTCGTCGTTGCTCCTTTGCCCTTGGCGCGAAAGGCCAGACCGGAAAGAGAAAACCCGCGTCAGAGAAGGCCTTTGCCGGTCCCGCAGCACGCGCTGCACTACTCAGGCGGATTTAAGGAGCTATGCCATGCAAAACACCCTCGTAAACGTCACCCCTGATGCAACCACCGATCGCGCACCGATCACCGCCGCCGGCGATGTCATCATGGATACATTTTTTGCGCCTGCAGACACCGATCTGATTGACGGGCTGCTGGGCAGTTACCGCCTTATGCGCACGAAGTTAGCGGATATTTCTGCCACTATTCGCAGCGGTGTGAACAGCGAAGCTGTCGCATATTTTCTGAGCGGCAACCTGCACCGGGAACGGGGTTATCACGTGCCCCCGGTAGGAAAGCTGTTCGACCTGCCCGGAGCGGTTGCGTCGCTGAATGCTGACTTCTGGCAGAAGGCGCTGAGCCTCACCGACGTTTACGAGTACATGCCCAACGAGCGCCGCAACGAGTGGAACGAGCAGATCCGCGAGATGAAAGCGCCAGATTTTGAAGAAAATGCGGTACGTGCGACGCTTTCCGAGCTGCTTTTCTCTCGTCAGAAATTTTTCTCCGAGCGCGTGGACGGTATTTTTCGCAGCCTGTCACGCAGCCACGTGACCAACCGCCCGGAAGGCTTCAGCAAACGCATGATTATCGAGTGCATGTTTGATCAGTGGGGCATGTGCAATTACGAGCGCACCGGCTATGTAGATGACCTGCGCAAAGTGATTGCGAAGTTCATGGGCCGCGATGCGACCGGCCTGAACACGACCAATAAAATTCTGAACATCGCGCGCGCCCGTTCGGGTGAGTGGGTTGCCATCGACGGCGGTGCACTGCGCGTAAAAGCCTTTATGAAAGGCACTATCCATCTGGAGATCCATCCGGACATGGCCTGGCGTCTTAATGACATTCTGGCTTTCCTGCATCCGGCGGCTATCCCTGCGGAGCACCGTCAGAAGCCGCGCACAAAGGTAAAAAGTTTTGATCTGCATTCGAATCTGCTGCCTTTTTCTGTCCTGAGCGTACTCGGTGATCTGGAGACAGAACGCACCGAACCTTTAAAGCGCAGCCGCTGGGAAGAACCGCGCCCGCCGTTCACTACAAACCCTTTTAACCGCCGCATTAAGGGTTATTCGGATGAAGATAAGGCCGCACGCGCGGAAGCGGAAAAAGTGCTGCTGAGCCTGGGCGGCGTGAAAATGAATATTAACGCTTTTACCTGGTTTGAATTCGATTACGACCCGACCACGGCGCTTGAAGATATTCAGCTTACCGGCGCGCTGCCTGAGCAGAAAACACATCAGTTTTACCCGACCACGGGGAAACTCGCCGCGCAGCTGCTTGACGAGGCGGACATACGGGAGGGGGAAACCTGCCTGGAGCCGAGCGCGGGCATGGGCGGTTTAGCCGACCTGATGCCGAAGGCGCAGACGACCTGCATCGAGGTTTCGCCGCTGCACTGCCGCGTGCTGGAGGCCAAAGGCCACAACGTAATCGAAGCTGATTTTCTGGCGTGGGCGCAAACGACGCCGCAGCGCTTTGACGTGGTGGTGATGAATCCGCCTTTCAGCGAAGGCCGCGCCGTGGCGCACCTGAATGCGGCGGCGGCGCTGGTGAAGGCCGGCGGACGTCTGGCAGCCATTCTGCCCGCAGGCAGCGACCGCAAAAACCTGCTGCCGGGATGGGACTGCAGCTGGTCCGAACCGATGGAGGGCATGTTTGCGGGAACCGGGGTTCGTGTAGTGCGCCTGATGGCGTACAAGCCGGAGTAAACCCGGCACGGCTGGCAGGGGTGACCCTGCCGGATACCGCACCGGCCCGATAAAAGGGCCGGATCCGACCCGAGACAGAGCTGAATACTATGAACCGTGAAGAAAAATTTACACTTAGCACGCTGCAGGCCTTCTCAGGCTGCGACCTGGAAGAACTTAGCGGGCAGGGCGAAGGCGCACGGCTGCGTATGTGTGGCGTGGTGCATAGCGCGCTGCAGTTGCCAGACAGCTGGCGCATGGACTGTGAAATGCGGGGCGAGTGGGGCGGGGTGTATCCGGTACACCTGCGGCTGACCCGAGCGGATGTCGCCGGGCTGGCCGTCGAGCTGGTCAGCCCGTCAGGCTGCTCGCCGGTATGGTGTGCAGTCGTCGCAGACACCCGCACCCGCTGCCGCCTGCGCCTGTACGTCAGCGATCGACTCGAACCAGCGGCGCTGCAGGTGATACTTGCAAAAATCGCTGAGTACACGCGGGCGGGCTTCACCGGTGCCGTTGAGCTTGTCGCCGCGATGCGGATGGGAGGGCACGCCGCATGATCCCGACTTCACAGGCACTGGTGCCTCTGCTGCCGGAACGGCAGGCCGCGCTGCAGGCGATTGCAGCCGTGGAGCGGGCACAGAAGCGGGGAGCCCGGCTGTCGCGTCACCCTTACGCGGCGGCGTTTATGAAGCAGCTGAGCGGCGGAAGCCGCATCAGCGTCCAGGCTCTGAACCGCATCCGGGGTATTTATCTGCGCCCGCGCGTAAAACGCGCGCCGCTGCCGGAATGGGAAAGCGCCCTGGATATCTTTCTCAGCACGGCGGGCGAAGTCTGTCCGCTGCCGCTGCCGGGAGAGCTTGCCGCAACCCTGTTTCCGGAAGCTGTATTCAGGCGATCTGAGCGCGCCGCGCATGCGGCACAGAAGCGGGCAGGCCACGCGCAGCGGCGCGAAAGGCAGGCGGAGGATTACCGTGCACGCCAGCTGGAGAACCGCATCCGGCAGGCAGAAACAGAGCTGGCGTTTCGCACGCCGGAGACGCTGCGCGAATGGTTTAAGGCCTGGTGCGACTGCGTTCCGGAATATGACCTCAGGAACATGATCGCGACCTGGTCGCGCCGGTTTCCGTCGCTGACCGGGCTTGAAACACTGCTGCCATACGCTCCGGATGCGGCCTGCGACGTGGCCGGAGAAATTTACCGACGCGCGCAGTATATGAACCCCGATCAGCATGTGATGAATCGCTGGGTGGTGCCAAACAAACTGACGGCCCGGCACGTCCTTTCTGCGGACACTGAAAAAATGACAACAGGATGTGTTTCTCGACAGGAAACATATGATATACTGTTTCTCAACGGGAAACGCGGAGCCGAAAAGTGATTAAAAGCTGGAAGCACAAGGGATTACAGAAGCTGTTTGAAAAAGGCGATATCAGCGGCGTGCAGGCTAAGGACGCTGAACGCATCCGGCTTCGCCTGCTGGTCATTGATGAGGCTATTTCTACCGATGAATTCAAAAACTACCCGGGCTTTCGTTTTCATCCCCTGAAAGGCGACAGGAAAAACCTTTTTTCCATCACGGTCAGGGCTAACTGGCGCATCACTTTCGAATTCACGGACGGTGATGCTTATATTCTTAATCTGGAGGATTACCACTGATGGGCATGTTTAATCCCCCGCATCCGGGCGGCCTGATCACCGAGTATATTGAAGACAATAATATTGGCCTGCGCGTGCTGGCGAAAGAGCTGGGCGTGTCCGCTTCGGCGCTGAGCAAAGTCGCCAGCGGTAAGGCTTCTGTCAGTCCGGAAATGGCGGTGCGACTGGAGGCGGGGCTGGGTATTGCGGCGCGTCTCTGGTTATCCATGCAGGCCGCCTGCGATCTGCACAAGGCGCGTGCCAATACGGACGTTTCAGGCGTACACCTGCACCCGGGCGTGCTGGCTACTCCTGCAGAAGAACGGCCGGGCAAATAATCCCGGCAACTGATACCCGCAGACCGCGCCATCTGGCGTAATGCCAGTCAGTTAAGCATCTGGCTGGCGTGACAGGCGAGTGCTTGTCAGCTAAGTATGCTGTTGCTGGTATAAACAACGATCGTTTAAAAATAATCAGGCTTTGAAAGGCGCATTCAGGTGCGCCCGAAAATTATCACCCTCGCTAAGGAATGATCCGCGCAGCGCGAAGTTGGGCAAACAGCGCAAAGAACATTTCGTCGGTGGCCTGATGGCCATTGAAACCCGACCGGCGTAATTTGCTGCCATCACCAAACATGTCGTAGTCCCAGCCAAAAACAAAATCCGCAAACTGACCATCATTAAGCTGCAAAATATCGGATTCAATGAGCGTATGTTGTTTGGCCAGTGCACGCCAGACGCTGCGGTAATCCTGGAACAATTGCTGAAATGTCAGCTTCACTGCGGGTGCCGTTTCCAGTTCAAACCAATGTGCAATGGCGGGCCACAGTTCGCTCCAGCGCCAAACATCGCCGTTATTCACATTAAACGCCTGGTTTTGAGCGCCGGGCGCCTCGGCGGCCCATAACGTTGCCCGTGCCAGTAGCGTCGCATCTGTATGGTCAACAATACTGTTCCACGTCCGCCATGAACCGGGAAAGCGCAACGGCAAGCCTTGTGCTTTGCATAATGAAGCATAAAGCGCGATGGTCAGCGCCAGATTCATGGCATTGCCGGGCACTGCGCTGCCCACCACGCCGGGGCGCAATGCGTGCCAATTCCAGCGTTTCCCGCGCTGATATTCACTTAGCCAGCGTAACTGCTCAGCATTGAATTCAGCACCGGGCACGCCTGGATCGCTTTCTCGCGCCGGCGTTTTAAACGGTCCTAAATGCGCGCCATACACTTTGTATCCTTGCATCAAACTGACAGTGCGTAACGGCGCGACTTTTTCAATATGAGTGACCAGGTTGCGCAGCATCGTCACATTGGGTTCCACCATCTCCTGCCAGTTAGCCGCATTAAGCCATGCGCTGTAGAAAATATGTGTGACCTGATGGAGCGGTGCTAACGCCTGTGCGCTGTGTTGCGCATCCAGTAAATCCACACTGATCATTGGAAACTCATTCCGTGAAGTGGTCTGGCGTGAAAGTCCAATCACCTGCCATTGATGTTGCTGCAAAGTGTTTACCAGCTGGCTGCCGACGATGCCGGTTGCGCCGGCCACTAAAGCAACGCGTTGTTGTTGAGACATAGTTTTCTCCTGAGAACAAGACATGCTCAGTGTTATCTATTAACTTTATTGCTGATATCCCTCTAACCAGATGTCACTTATCAGAAAAATCATTAAATGAATAATAAACTCAACGCCATCAACACGTTTATCCGCGTGGCAGAAGCCGGATCTTTTTCTGCCGCCGCACGACAAGTCGGAATGAAACAATCTGCGGTTAGCCAACAGATTGCCGCGCTGGAGGAAGATCTGGGCGTGGTGTTGCTGCATCGCACCACGCGAGCCATGGCATTAACCGAGCAGGGCGAGCGTTATTTGCAGCAAATGCGGCCAATGCTTGCCGCGATGGTGGAATTTGAAAGCCAACTGCGTCCCACGCAGCAAGCGTTGCAGGGCAACGTGCATATCCAGTTGCCGAGCGGTTTAGGCCAACTATTCCTGCCGCATTTGTTGAGATTGCAGCAGCACAATCCGGAAATGCATCTGAATATCTCGCTCGACGATCGCATTGCGGAGCTCGTGAGTGAAAGGGTGGATATCGCCTTGCGCCTGAGTGAAACGCCGCCAGAACTTTTTCCGGCGCGTTTACTGGCGCGTATTCAAACACCGCTGTTTGCGGCACCTGAGCGGGTGCACCAGCAGCCAATTACCTCACCAGAAGAGTTGGCTTTTACTCCGCATGTGCGCTTCAGCGCCATAGCCCACGATGCGCCGCTAAAGCTGATTAGCGAGGATGCAACGCTAGCGATTAAGGTGAACACGGTTTTTCGCGCTAATAACAGCGAAGGATTATTACAGGCTCTGCAAGCTAATATCGGTATAGGCGGCATGCAACTACCGTTGGTTACAGAAGCCATAAAAGCGGGGACGCTGGTGCGGATCCTGCCTGAATATCGCCTGCCTGACCGATTTCTTTATGCCGTTTTCCCTGATGCTCGCTTTATACCCTTGCGAGTCAGACGCATCGTTGAACTGATTGAACAGGTTTTGGCAGATTGAGTGAGATGTGAGGTTACGATCACAATAAATGATGTAATGCCGTTCAGTTAAATACCAAATTCAATTACCGCACATTTCGTAGCGGCGCGATTAATCGCGCATACTACTAGCAGCACCATGCCCATCCATGCTTCGCGCAATAAATTGCACCGCTACAAAATTGTGCGTGCTGTTTACTCTTAACTGACAAGCATTTCGCCATCTGGCGCGGTTTTTTTATTGAACATTCTGCCAGCATCGGAACAGCAACACCGACGCCCTGCTGGCCGGGATGCCCTTCACGCGTTTAACGGATTCAGCTTAGTCAGTTCTCTGTTTAGCTGTTTCAGCCTGCCGCCGGTAAAGTCGCATTAACAGCAACAGCAACAGCAAAAGCCGGGGCCCCCTTCGGCTCCCCGGCAAGCCGGGTCGTCGAGCCCTATGTCGCTAAGCGGCAAAGCCGCCAAGCGCCACCGAACCCCTGCGGGTTTCGTCCGCGAGCGGTTTCGGGCTGATGTCCAGGGTCAACGGCTGCAGACGGCTGCGCCGTCGCGTTCACCGTCCCGGCCTGTCGCCGGGACTTTAAGGTCAGTCCGCGGGGCGGCCTGAAACTTCCCTTCTGACGCTTCCCTGCATTCCGGCCAGCCCTTGCGCGGAGGGCTGGTCGTAGCACCGCCGGTTCAGGCAGAAAGGGGTGAAATGCACGCCGCCAAAAACTTTTTGCCAGGGGCGTCAAAAACTTTTTGTCGTCGCCCCTTTATGCCTTCACTTCGTCGTTGCTCCTTTGCCCCTGCCGCGAAAGGCCAGACCGGAAAGAGAAAACCCGCGTCAGAGAAGGCCTTTGTTGGTTCCGCAGCACGCGCTGCACTACTCAGCCGGATTTAAGGAGCTATGTCATGCAAAACACCCTCGTAAACGTCACCCCTGATGCGATTACCGATTGCGCGCTGACCGAAATAATGACCAGACATGATGCTCAAAACATCATCAATACCGCCTCTGAATCTATGGCTACTCGTATAGAAACCCTCAGTGATAACGTTAGTTTTTTCACTTGTCTGCAGATTCGTGATGCGCAGGGGAATTACGTTATGGCCACTGAGAGTCAGATCCTGGAAGAAGCCATGCGAGCAATCGATCATCGTTACCCCACCGGGACCTTTTTTGCCTCAGCGGCGGTTTCAGAAAAATTTTTCAGAGCAAAACTTGCCGGCCGCGATCGGGAAATTTTTGCAGTTGCATTTCTGAATAATCAGCATCAGTTGCTTGCTTACGAGGAGATGTTTCAGGGGTCTGTTTCAAGCGTCGAAGTGCATCCCCGGGTTCTGGTATACAGGGCGCTGCAGCTGAACGCGGCGGCTATGATCGTGAGCCATAATCACCCCTCATTTTTGAAAGAGCCTTCCCGGGCTGACATTGCGATCACAGGACGTTTGCAAAAGGCGCTTGAGCTGGTCGCAGTGAGGCTGATTGACCATATCATTGTTGCAGGCAACGAGACTGTTTCACTGGCACAACTGGGGCATATCGACGGTTAAACCGTTGCAATGACCTGGCTGGCAGGGCTGCCCCCGCAGAATGCCGCACCGGCCCGATGGACGGGCCGGATCCGTGACCAGAGACAGAGCTGAATACTATGGCCTGAGAAGAACAATTTACACTCAGTACCCTGCATGCGTTAACCGGCTGCTATTTTGAAGCCTACCCTGACCGCGACGAAATCTTCCGTCAGCGCATGAGCGCAGCCGTACTTAACGCGCTGCAGTTGCCTGAAAGCAGACGCATGAACTGTGAAATGCGGGCCTAGGGGGGGCGGGGCGTATCCGGTACACCTGCGGCTGACTCGTGCGGATGCTGCTCCGCTGGCCCTCGGGCTGGTCAGCCCGTCATGCTGTTCGGCGGTATGGTGCGCAATCGTCGCAGATACCCGCACTCGTTGCTACCTGCGCCTGTACGTCAGCGATCGTCTTGAACCAGCGGCGCAGCAGGTGATACTTGCAAAAATCGCAGAGTACACGCGGGCGGGCTTCACAGGCGCCGGTGAGCTTGCCGCCGCGATTCGGATGGGGAGCACACGGTATGATCCGGACCTCACAGGCACTGGTGCTACTTCTGCCGGAGTGACAAAACTCTCTATGGGGCTAAGAACTGACGCAGCATTAGAGATACATCGCCTGCATGGCTTCTTAAACCGGTAGATCGTGTGCAGCAGACCGTCAGCTATGAATGTTCCGTGGGAATCTTCGTTGATAAAATAAAAATGTAGTGTGACTTAGTGTTACCCTATGGTAGTCTATGTGTTACTAAGTCACACACCGGAGGGCATATGGCATCAACAAGACTTCGTCAGCAGGGCGGGGCCGTCGTGCTGACCATCCCGAGCGACATTGCAGCACGAGCGGGCTGGACAGTAGGCATCGAGCTGGACGTGACCGCTGAGGGCGAGACCGTAAATATCGTGCCGGTAGCGCGCGTACCGCGTGGTCGCCGCACACTGGCACAACTGCTGGCCGGTATTGATCAGCTGGAAATTCATGGCTATAACGAAGAAACATCTGATGGCCTGAGTGACGCGCCGCAGGGCAGGGAGCATATCTGATGGTTTCAAGGAGGGTGCCGCAGAAGGGCGAAATCTGGCACGTAAACGGCGATCCGGTGGAAGGCCGTGAATTTAAGGGACCGCACTACTACCTGGTAATCTCGCAGCGAGAGCTGGTGGCGGCACTTGGAACAGCGGTTTGCGTGCCTGTAACAAGCGGCGGCGGCGCGTCGCGCTCGCAGGGTGTGACCGTATATCTGGATGGCAACAGCACGGACACCGGTAAAGTGACCGGCGTAGCGCTGTGCTATCAGCTGCGCTCGCTTGACCTGACTGCGCGCAGAGCAAGTTATGCCGCTACGGTTGAGCCATACGTTATGGATGAAATTTTGTCGCTGGTGGTTGATCTTATCGATCCGCGCTAAAGACCTGGAAGCAGGGCGGGGAAAAATCTAACTCTGAGGTTATAAAAGCGGGCGGGTTAAGAGAAAGGTCTACGAAACACGGGAAGAAGCCCGCAGCGATATTTTTGATTACATCGAAATGTTTCAAAACTGTCGGCGTCGGCATGGTTAGAGCAATCAGATAACATCGGCTGAATAAGAAAACCAATATTATCAACGGCCCATAAGGGTCTAGATTATCCGTGGTAATTCATGCAAAAGTAAATGCTCACATCTATGAACCTACAACATACCGAAGGAAAGACAAGCTTGAATTTAAGGTCAAGCATTATTTATAACCCCCTTCACATTTAGAGAGGAAACATTATGTCACTTCAGGATCAACCAGCTTATATCATCAAGATGCGTGCAAAGCCCGGCCTGGGCAATAAGTTATTCGAATTGTGCACAATCGGAATGGAGAAATCAGGGGCTTCAGACCGGTTCCTCTTGGTTCGAGAAGATGATAATCCGGATATTCTCTGGAATGTCGAAGTCTTCAAATCAGAAGAAGCAAAAGCTAATTATGAAAACAGCCCTTTAGCTGACGAGCTTCGCGATGAGATAATTAGTCTGCTGGCTGAGCCTCCCATGCGCATTCCGGTTCATCCATATTCAGCACTTCCTTTAGCAGAAGATTCCTAACAAATCATTAATTACTAGCACTCTTAAATTCTTAATGGCGGGCTGCACCGCGAGCTCGCTGAGAAAAAGCCTATTTGAAGAGCGAACGACAGGATGCGAGATAAAGCAAGCTTTCTTGGGTTCGAATGCAGTTTATGTCCGCCACCCAACGCTCATCCGTTGAGACCGGATTGAACTGGCGCTGGAGCCTGTTGGGTACCACAACACTGGCTTCGCCTTTACGTACTCTTGGGGTACGGTACCCAGCCTGAGCTTTTATTACGGCACGCCTCATCAGCCGGCAGACCTTGTTCACTCCATACTGCTGCCCGTTATTACGCAGATCGAGATAGATCTTGTGATAACCATACACGCACCCAGACTCAAACCAGAACTGTTTGATCTGCCCGGTCAGAATCTGGTCTGCCTGTCGACGCTGTGAATGTGGTTGCTGAAGCCAGAAATAAAATTCACTTCGATGGACGTCCAGAACCCGACAGAGCAAACGAACAGGCCAGCAACGGCTGTTGTCGCGTATAAAGGCGTACCTCAGGCGGTCAACTTTACGAAGTGCGCCTCGGCTTTTTTTAATATGTCCCGTTCGTCGGTAACCCGCTTCAGCTCTTTCTGAAGATGGCGGATCTCGACCTTAGCACCTGTCTGCTCATAATTAATGGAAGGATCAGTACCGTACTTTTTTATCCGGACATAGAAACTAGGTCTGTTGATATCAAGCCAGGTGGCGACGCTTGCGATGGAATTACCACGTTCAACGACCTGTTTAACCGCTTCAATTTTGAACTACTAGGGATAAAGTTTACCGCTCATGGGCACCTCTCTTTCAAGTCATCTTAAATGACTCTCAGATGTCTGTTAAACCCGTGGTGATCCACTTATGTTAAATCAAGCAGCTACATGCGCAAAAAAGGCCGCCTCGTGAGCGACCTTTTTAGAGATTTTTTCAAGTGCCCCTACCCTGCGATGTCGTTTACGGTTCAGGTATCCACGTGTCTGCTTCGCTATCGTCGGGATAATAATAACCATTCGGTATCGATTGCAGCTCTATCAGGCTCCCCCATGGAGCGTGGAAGTATACGCTGGCATTATCTTTAGTATCTTCATGACGCGAATTTCCGTGTATTTCTGAAAGAAATCTGCCTCCTGCTGCCTTTACTCTTTCTACCGCGTAATCTATATCGTCCACGTAAAATGAAATGTGGTTCCAGCCAATATCCTGCAGACCTACCGGTTGTTTCTGCTCCCGGCTTACTATCTCAAAAAGCTCCAGATTTGGACCATTACCAATCCTGAGTAACCTTTGTTTGATAATCATTGAGCCCGAACTTAAACCCAGCTGTCTCTCAGTATCAGTCCCTTTTCTTGGGGGATCATTGTCTGTGAGACCGTTATAAACAATCTTGGCGTCCAGCGCCTTATGCAAGAATTCAGTTGCCTGCTGCAGGTCCGGAACGGTTAGACCTACATGGTTTATGCCCCTGGTAAGGGGACGTTCTCTTTTATTTGCCATGCTTACCCTCTTTTAACGATTCGAATGACTCTACAGAGGGTAGCTTCTTTTTAGCTTGGAAGTCGCATCAGTAGTTCATTACAGAGGGATTATTTAAATCAACTGGGCTACGTCAGTATGAAACTGATTACCTGCCACAGTAGCCAGGCGCTCAGCAGGGATTGTATCGTCCTGACGCCCCATGTTGGGTATGAATCGTCGTAGACACCCGCACCCGCTGCGCCTGCGCCTTTATGTCAGCGATCGACTCGAACCAGCGGCGCTGAAGGCGATACTTGCAAAAATCGCTGAGTACACGCGGGTGGGCTTCACCGGCGCCGGTGAGCTTGTCGCCGCGTTGCGGATGGAGGCGGGGCTGGGTATTGCGGCGCGTCTCTGGTTATCCATGCAGGCCGCCTGCGATCTGCACAAGGCGCGTGCCAATACAGACGTATCAGGCGTACACCTGCACCCGGGCGTGCTGGCCGCTCCTGCAGAGGAACGACCGGGCAAATAATCCCGGCAACTGATACCCGCAGACCGCGCCACCTGGCGCGTTTTTTTTGGATTTTCAGCCAGCATCTGAACAGTAACACCGACACCCTGCGGGCCGGGAAAAGCCGGTGCTGGCGCACCGGCCATCCCCGCCAGGCCGCTGATACCCTTCACGCGTTTAATGGATTCAGAGTCGTCAGTTCTCTGTTCAGCTGTTTCAGCCTGCCGCCGGTAAAGCCGCATTAACAGCAAAAGCAAAATCAAAAGCCGGGGCCCCCTTCGGCTCCCCGGCAAGCCGGGTCGTCGAGCCCTATGTCGCTAAGCGGCAAAGCCGCCAAGCGCCACCGAACCCCTGCGGGTTTCGTCCGCGAGCGGTTTCGGGCTGATGTCCAGGGTCAACGGCTGCAGACGGCTGCGCCGTCGCGTTCACCGTCCCGGCCTGTCGCCGGGACTTTAAGGTCAGTCCGCGGGGCGGCCTGAAACTTCCCTTCTGACGCTTCCCTGCATTCCGGCCAGCCCTTGCGCGGAGGGCTGGTCGTAGCACCGCCGGTTCAGGCAGAAAGGGGTGAAATGCACGCCGCCAAAAACTTTTTGCCGGGGCGTCAAAAACTTTTTGTCGTCGCCCCTTTATGCCTTCACTTCGTCGTTGCTCCTTTGCCCCTGCCGCGAAAGGCCAGACCGGAAAGAAGAAACCCGCGTCAGAGAAGGGCTTTTCGGGCACCGCGCGGCGGTCAGCCGGATCACTCATTTCTGACAGGAGCACAACATGACCTCAATCCCGGGCAGCACCCTACCTGAACTGCACAGCGTGGCCGCGCTGGGCGACGGACCATTTACGCGCGCGCAGGCGGGACCGGGTGCAGCACATTCTGCAGGTGCTCGATGCGCCGCCGGGCGCGCAGGATACCAGCCTGCTGGTGCTGACCGACCCGGCGCTGGCTGCAGTCTGTGAATTCGATCTTGAATGTGCGTTCAGCTGGAAGCGATCGCCTGCAGCTGCAGTGCGTTCAGCCATCCTCTGGCGCATGGTAGGCGCCAGCCTGCCGGCACGCGGCAGGGGATACAGGGTACGCCTGCGCAGCCCGCGCCTCATGGGGGCTTCACGGGAGGCCATTGACGAAGCCGCGCTGAATTACGTGCAGCTCAGGTCTGCGCCGGCAGCGGGAGAGCGGGCCTGACCACGTCCGGTTACGTCTCCTGCTTTATTCCCTTTCATACACACTGCCGGCATCGCGCCGGCACTGAAAAGAGAACAACGATGAAACTTACTTCAGCGGCGATCGCGGTTGCGATGTGCCTGACTTTTTCAGCCGCAGCGTCAGCGGACGCGCCGGCCATTGACGTCGGATTTTCACCGGAAGGCAGCGCGCAGCAGCTGGTCCTGCGCACGCTGGACAGCGCCCGGGAAAGTATCCGCCTGATGGGCTACAGCTTCACCTCGCCGGAGGTGGTCAGGGCGCTGGTTGCCGCCAGGCGGCGCGGCGTTGACGTCAGGGTGGTGGTTGACGACAAAGGAAACCGCAGCAAAGCCAGCCAGGCGGCACTGAACGTGCTGGCCAACGCCGGCATTCCGCTGCGCACCAACGGGCAGTACAAAATTATGCACGACAAGGTGATCGTGACCGACGGGCAGAATGTGGAAACGGGCTCGTTCAATTACACCCGCAGCGCGGCGGAATCGAACTCCGAGAACGCGCTGGTTGTGCGCGGCGTACCGGCACTGGCGCAGACTTACCTGGCGCACTGGCAGTCACTCTGGGATGGTGGCGCCGACTGGCATTCTGCTTACTGAAAACATCTTCCGCTCTATTTTCCTCTGTAGTGTGACGGGCGCGCCAGCGTCTGTCGCCCCCTTCATAAAGTCAGGATGGCATGGCTGAACAACTCACTCAAAACACGTCATTATACCGGCAGGTAAAAAACCCGGATCCGAAGTTCATTCCGGAAGAGGGCAAGAAGACGCTGCCGTTCTGCGAGAAAATCCGTGCAAAAGCGGCAGGTTTTACCCGTCGCATGGAGTTCCAGACGCTCGTTGCGATGTCTATCGCCCGGGGGGAACGCAAGCGCCGTCCGCCGGAGCTGCGCATGCGGGCCCTGGAAGCCTCACTGCAGGCGCTTTGCCACTACTTCAATCCGCTGGCCAACCGCGTCGGCGCCTCGCTTACAACCATGAGCATCCGCTGCGGGTTGGCCACCGAGAAGAAACGCCTCTCGATCACCCGATTTACCGGCGCCGTGCAGTTCATGGCCCAGCTGAAACTCGTTACTTACAACACCGAATACGATAAAGAGATCGGCTGCAATATTCCGACCGACATCACCTTTACGCCGCTGATGTGGCAGGTACTGGACGTCTCTGAGGAAGCAGTCACCGCTGCCCGCCGCAGCCGCATCGAGTGGGAAAACCGGCAGCGCGAGAAGAGGGGACTGCCGCGCGCCGGCGCCGAAGAACTTATCAGTGCCGCTTGGGCATTTGTGCGTGAACGTTTTCGCGAATACCAGAAGTCACGCCGTGAACACGGCATGAAGCGTCATCGCGCCCGCAAGGATGCTCCGCGCACCCGGAAAGATATTCAACAGCTGGTGCGCCTGCAGATTCAGAAAGAAATCCGTAACGGCCGTTTCTTTGGCGGACTCGATGCGGTGCGAGCGGAGATAGAGCGCCGCATTACGGAACGCATGAAGCTTTCGCGTGGCAATTATGCGCGACTGGCTGATGATCTAATGGTTACAACCTGAAGTTCGCTGATATACGACTGCATCATCAATCGTAACACGCTGGATTTATCCTTCCTGATATCCTGCTAACATGACCATCCTGACTCCCCACCTAATCCTTTTCAACTATCCGGTTCGCGCCGGAGGCCTTCGCACGTCCGCTGAAAACTTTCTGAACAAATATTCTGCAAAATTGCTCCTGACCCTCCATGTTTGCTGCGGATGGGCGCACAGAAAATCACCCGTTCCGTTGAGGGCTATCGCACGCCGGTGCAACTCTGAGTTATCCACATTAACCACGAGAGGGTTAGTTGATTAGCTACTGACCGCACTGGCATTAAACTACCGGGGGAGACTTTTACAAACCGCGATGATCCGTTTAAAAACCCATTTATCTCTCTTTTAAAATACTGTGATTAATTACTTTTAAAAATATGCGCTATTCATCCACCATCCCTGTGGAAAGATTCACTTCCCAGACACGGTCGCAATCCTGAAGAGACGCTTCGAGTATGAGGTGGAGAGAAAATCCAGATATTAGTTACAACAAACATAAACTGACTTCTTAAACACCTTCAGAGCAGGCCTGAAACCTCACGCCCCTCTCAACCCAGACCTGCGCCGTACCTGAAGCAGGGTTGCCCCCACTGACCAGCCGCCGCCGCCCGGCCCGGAGGGCCGGAACTGCAGTGGCTAATAAATGGGTGTTGTAACTATAAGACTAAAGCCGCTGTAAGTAGTGCTGCGGGTTCTTTCTTTCGTCTCCGACCATCTGACTTCCGTGCGCCTGACAGGCCGCTGCCTAAACGACGTCGGTCAGGAAGGGGGGGGTTCGCCAACATAAGCCCTGTAACCGGCTACGCCGGGCTTACGGCGCCAGCTGGCATCTTTTCCGTCCTTAGCGTTTTATGGCGCCTCCATGCCGCTTACGCGACATTCAGGGGCAGGCTGCGCATTGCTCGCCTGCCTTCAAATTCTGATGGGATTTTTGATCTGGATGCATATTATCCTCTGCCGCTTTCGGGGAAAATTTCCTCCCCCAATATGAAGATATATGATCCGCATGGAAGAAAAAGAAAAGATAGTGAGCCTAGCGAGTGATTTGCTCGGCCGTGCAGTCTTGATGGCCGCCGGTAAAGGCTTGCGTATTACTAAAAAGACTATCGTCTCAGAATTATCACTAATAAATTTTGCAGATGAAGATAAAGCGCTAAGAGACCTGGCGATAGGTATGCTGAATGCGGCTGAAAAACTCGGGGCTTCGTTTTTTGCAGACAACTCATCTGGCTGTGTCAGCATGGGCAAAGTCAAAGACGAAAGTGAGTCACTTTCTGATACAACCATCCAATTGCTATAGCTCTAACAAAATTTGCCGCGGTATGACAGCCGCGGCGTTTAATCACACAGCCTGCCACTCACTTTCAATTTCATCTTTAGATTTGGAAAGAATGACTTTATTGTCATCCACTTCCTTAACCCAGCTGAAGGGGATGATGTGATGCTGACCGCCGGCTTCCGGGTCACTTTTCGCCAGCTTAATTTTGTCATCACCCTCAAAGTGGTCAACAATACCCACGTGCTCGCCGTCAACGTCCACTACCTGCGCATGGTCCAGAATTTCTGCTTTATCAACCATAATTAATCCTTAATAACGTCTGTTGAATGATGGGTTAACCCAGTCATCATGCCGGGTATGCTTTTTAAGCGTGGGTTATTAATCTGTATGGCGTCAAGAAATTAACAGAATGAAACATCTGCCTCATCGTAGTGTCTGGCGCATACATCTTTCCCGCCTTTCAGCCCCGAGGCTGCAGAGGCCGGTCTGACAACTGTTTACTCGGTACCATGATGAAAGCGCCGGCTGGATGAAATCCAGACTCAGTTAAGGCAAATCACTGAATTATTCCCGGGCACGTCCGGGGCTTTTTCGGGATACGGCAACCTGATTTCCGGCACTCTGACGGCTGCAGAAATAATTGCAGGCGCTCCACTGAATTTGCGGCATGGATAGCCAGGTGAATGCAAATACCCAGACGTCAGAGTAAAGCAGCCGCACAATTTAAACGGCCACTCCTGCCCGGTTCATATGATCCGAAAATTTCATGACTCTGTTCAGAAAAACGGGCCAAAAAATGGTTCTGACTGGACATCTGCAGCAGTAACCATGGGCCTGTCTGGCTATTTTTTTAGAAGTCAGAAAATAAAATCCAACGGGCTGCTATGCTCTGAACACGGTGAATCCCTCTGTGCGACGGGGCCAGGCTACACAGGTACAGCAGGAACAAAAGCGCGATTCAGGTGGTAGCCTTTCTGAATCACCGGGAGGCACCCGGCACCGTAACTTTTTCTGAAGAATGAAGATGCGCTACGGAGGTGGCCATGCTCTGGATGGAACAGGGGCTGTATCTCAGGGTGGAAGAGCTGACCGGCGGGCCGCGGCCGCTGCTGAGCGGGTTCAGCCTCACGACGGCCTACCGGGCGCTGGGATGCTTTAACCCTTCGGAAACGTCGGACGCATACTTCATTCTTTCCAATGACCGAGACGAGGTCTGGTTTATCTGTAACCGGCATCTGCGAACCGTTGTTATGCGCAATGACTGCACGGCATTCCGTTTGCCGCTCTCTTTTTTTTGGCGGACATAACTTAACCGGCACCCTGCCGGCAGTACATCCCGGACTCAGCGATTAAACAGCATCCGGAGCAGAGCCGTCAGGTGTTCCGCCTCAGCCTCATCGCCGGAATCATCGAGGCGCGCTATCAACTTGAGGCATAAAGCGGTTCGCGTCAGCCGCCGCTCCTGTCGCAGGATCTCAACGGTGATGCGGCCCAGCAGCTCAATCTGGCAGGGGTGAGTGACCTGGCTGAAATAACCGGTCAATCCGGCTTCTTTTTCCGGCGGTAGTCCGTCCTGTCGCATCAAATACCCGTGCGTAGTGAATGAGGTCGTGCGCAAAGTAACCGATGTGAAGGCGCGTGTACAGCAGTAATCCTGCGGTGCTCTGTCTTTTAAACAGCACCATTCGTTTTTGCAGACAATTCAGCGACATAAATTAACGCTCCGGTTATCAGGGAGGCTCAGTGAACAGAAAAGTAACGGCGGACGACAGCATGCCCATTACCTTGCCCGATACCAGCTTCAGTCAGGTACTGAATCCGGAAGACACCAACCGGGCCGACACCCGCGCGTTTCTTGCCCGTGACGTGGAGCCGTTTACGCTGCCCGGGTTTGTGACGCCGTTCGGCTACGCCCTCTGGCAGAACAGAGCAGAGCGACAGTTCAGGCTGGTCACGCAAGAGCCCGAGCCGGAGACCGTGTATGCGGTGAGGCTGGAAGAAACTGAAGACTTCACCTCGCCGGAGCGCGCCTGCATACAGGTCATGGTCTGGCGCACCCGCCAGCCGCAGCACGAGGGGGCGGTGCACGGCCTTGCGCGCCGGTTCTTCTGCCATTTTCTGCATCGCTGGTCGATTATTATTACCGACAGCGCGCAGACGAACGCGGCAAAGGTGATGTGGGAGGGGATGGTGGCCTGGGCGCTGCGCGACCCGGAGCACTACGTGTACGTATGGGACGGCACGGGCGAGTCGGGCTGCCTCCACCCGGTGCGCAGCTGGCTGGCGTTCTGCGGCCACTGGGCCGCCTTCTGCTGGGGCGCGGAGCCTGAAAGCCACCTGCGGCGACGGGTTGTCATCAGCACGCACCCCCTGAACGCTGCGCAGAAGTAATACGAATGCGGCACGGCGCGCCTGCAGAACAACTCTCCATCCGGAGGGGTGTCACGCGCCGTTCCGCGCACACAGCCTGGCACATATCGCTGAAGTCGCAAGCGCGAGGGTCCGGCGTGCCCGCATTTCAGATTCAGCCACCCGGTAATGCGTGTCCGCCGTCATACCCCTGAAAAAAAGTGTCCTGAAGACAGGCAGTCCTGTACAGACGTGCCACACTATAACCGTCTGATATACAGGACAACTCTTATCTGAGGAACACATCATGACAGCAGTAAGACGCGGTGGAGCCGGAAACTTCGCGGCCGACCCGGCACGCGCCTCTGAGGCGGGCAGCAAGGGCGGCGCCGCCAGCGGCGGCAACTTCAAAAACTGCCCCGATCGCGCGCGCGAGGCCGGCCGTAAAGGCGGGCTTATCAGCCGGCGTGGCCCAAAGCCTGAAGTTTAAATAAAACCACAAGCACGCGCGCCGGAAGTAAATTTTTATCCCGGCGCGCTTAATTAGGAAATCTGTATTTCCTAATCATCTTTGATGCTGAAGGAGAATAACCACCCGGACTTACCCCCTGATTTTTCTTATATGCGGCGCATATTAACGGTCAGTACCTTGCAGGCTTATCCTCCCTTTTTTTCAGGCCCTGTTAAATCCTCTTCTGAGATTAAATCCCGAAACAAAGACATGCTCAGACTGCACCTCAGGATGAAAACGATTTCAGACCACACATAAGGTTTATTCAGTATTTTCCGACAGTTACCTCTGATAACCTGTCAGGCATCTGAATTCAGTATGTTTTTTATTGCTGTGCGGCTGAGCGTAATTCTGACTGGCGGGATAATGCGCGGAAAGTATTTAAACGGAACCGGTTTTCAGTCCGTCAGGCGACTATACTGAAATACCGTAATAAGGCGTAGGGAGAGCAGAGCATGCCTGATAATAACCATGACCAGAACCAGATGATTATTGGCGAAGCGGCGGTTCATCTGGCGATGAATAATGTGGACATTACCGTTGGCTCGCTTATCCGCGAGCTGGCTGAGATGGCCGCCGCCGAGAAAAATCCTGCGCGCTGCGTGCAGATAAGAGGGGCGAAACGCTGGCTCCGCGGGTTTGAGTCATTACCGGGCAACCGGGACGAGCTGAGATGGATCACTGCAGCGGGCCGCGGCTTCAGGCACTGAAGACACCCCTCCGCCTGTCCGGGTGACACCGGGCAGGCTTCTTTCCTGTGCCCCGGCCCCTGAGCTGACCATGCTGTTCTGACCGCTGTACAACCCCTTCGTTAACCCGCTCATCATTCGCGCGCTGATACTCACCTAAGTTACTGTTAAGTAACATCTAGCACTTTTTGCACAAAAAGATAAGCTGTACAACAACACAATTGCTGTACAAGTTTGATTTGGTTGTATAACTTTACGGTCAGACAGGGCCGACTACATTTTAACCACCGAGAGGTTCACCATGCGTCAGAGCAATACGAGATTCCCGGATTCCGCCAGCGACATTGCGCACTACTTCAGCAAGGCATCGGCGCCGACCCAGCAGGAAACGCTGGGGCAGATTGTCGTTGAAATCCTGCGCGCAGGCAAGAACCTTAACCGTAAGGCCATCTGCACCAAGCTGCTGCGCCGCCTCGAAGTCGCATCCAGCCTGGAAGAAGAGCGTCATTACCAGACGCTTATTGGCATGCTCTTTGAGCGCTGAGTTACCCCGCCGTAATGAAGCGCCGACCGCTGCGTGCCTTCAGGACCGCCCGGAATGGCCGTCCTGCCATCCTGCCCGGAGGGGCATGAGCCGGAAAATGCGGGTATGAAGAATACAGATTTAACCTTAACGCGCCTCGCCGACGTTGTGCTGGGCGAAGCCGTCGTCGCACTGCTGAGCAGTGAAGATCACATCAGCGCAGACGGCGTGGCGAGACAGCTCCGCGCCATGAGCGGCGGCGAGACGAATCCGGTAAGGCGTGAAGCCATCGCCCTGGCGCTGGGCAAGGTGCAGAGTGAATTTGCACAGTCGCGCGAGAGCCGCGACGCAGACGTGCTGGCACTGAGTGCTCCGAGCGGCCCGGTCAGCAACGTTAAGAAATGACAGTGACAGATATTCAGAAGCACTGATATCCGCACCGCGCGGAGAGCGGCAGGATGCCCGCAGGACGCGGCCACCGGAGGGTGGCCGTTTTTATTTCAGGCATCAGCCTGGCCACCTTTGCCCGCAGGGCCTGACGGATAACACCATGCAGCTTAACGAACATCACACCACCACCGAAGCCGACATCATCCAGCACTTCCGCAGCGGCGGCGACGCGCTGGCCGCCGAGACCGCCGTACTGGACGCCGTCATCCGCGACATCGTTATTCACGGCAAAAAGGTCACCAGCAAAGCGATCATTCTTTATCTTATCGCCGAGCTCGAGAGCACTTCAGACGTGGTCGAGCTTGACGTGCTGCGCAGCGCGCTGGAAATAGTGGTGGGTAAAACGCCCGAAGACGAGGGCTTCTGAGGCTACTTCTGCTGCACAGCGTGCGCGGCGGCCAGCGCTGCCGGGGAGTCGAATCCCCCTTTTGAGGCCCACACGGAGCAGCTGACGGCGGCGGCGAGGGTAACGGCAATCCAGACTTTCACAGGCATCTCCCGGTTTAAACGATTTCACACTTCTCAGTGTGGCACGTCACCGTCATTACGCGCGCGGTGCACGTCAGAACGGGAGTAATCCGAAGGTCAGTGCATCTGCTGAGCCAGCAGCCTGACGGCGCGTTCGCAGCTTTCGCGCACGCCCGCCGCGCCGGCCGCTTCGCCCATGCCGTGCAGGGCGCTGGTAATTTCGTGAAGGGTAAGGTGCTGGTCCGGCTTAAGAAGGCGCGCCACGACCGTTCCGATAACGGCGTAGATATCTTCGGCGGTGGTGTCATCGTTCATATGACCTCCGTCCGTAAGGTGGATAAGTGTACAGTATATCAGAAAGGCGACCCGGGGATACCGCAGCGCCCCGGGTGACCTTAGTGAAGCTTCTGCGCTGACAGACCGTCAGCGCCGGTCACCCCGGTCTTTTCACCGGTGCGAATCTGCATTTCCCGCCGGACTTCTTCAATAGCGCGCAGCCCCGCGCGAACGCGGTCTTCATCCGTTTCATGCTCAATAGCCGCGCGCAGGCGCTCCGTCAGCACGGCCCAGCTGATGGCGACGTCCTCGTCCAGCAGCGCCGTAACGGCCTCGCCAATCATGATGTCGGCCATTTTTTCTTCAAAGTCATTTTTCATGGGGTTATCCGGCAGCAGGTTTCGGGCGCAGAGCTTACCACAGCGCAGCGGGCCCGAACATGAACGGGGACTCTGTCATGCAGAAAACTTTTCCGACGCAGCGTCAGGACGCGGCACGGTCGCGCTGTTATGAGGGGAACTTACTCCTGCGCCGGCATTTTCTTTCTCCGGCCGCGCTGCTTTGCCGCGGGCGGCGCGGCTTCCGCCACCGGAGAGGGCTTCTCCAGGCGGTACAGGCAGACGTCGCCGTGCTCCGCCAGGCTCGCCGGCCAGATCATGGCCGCGTTCCCGTCCTCCACATACAGCGCGCCCAGCGGCTGTACCACGGCCCAGGGCGCGCCCAGCGTGCGGCGCAGCTGCAGGATCTCCTGCGCCATCGCCACGGCCTCTGCGTCATGGCTGTCCGGATGACCGGCGATGTGGCTTAGCCTGTCTTCGCTGAGCATGGCTGCTTCTCCTGTGTGTTATTGCCTGTTGCACTGATAGCCCACCGGCAGATTGCCGGAGATCTCCCGCTGGCGCATGCTGCAGTTATCTCCGGTGCTGAGACAGGGGGCTTACGAATCCTTTACGCTTGATATCCCGCTGACGGCTTGCAGAGTCTGCAACCCGTTCTACACTGGGCGGACCAGTGAAAGAGTATCGTTTTTAAAACAATAAAAGGAAAAAAAATGATTTTAAGTGAGTTTATGCTGAAGGTGAACCGCTGGCCTCAGATGCATTTTACAGCAATTGAAAGCGAGCAGCGCGACGCCGGCATCGAGATTTACGCCATCGACTGCACAAACCAGACCAAAAGCCGGCTGCTGATTTACCGTACGCCGGACGCGCAGCACGCGGCGGCGATGATGACGCATTTCCGCACCTGGCTTGAAAAGGCCAACCGCGGCAGAACCCTGCGGCAGGAAAAGGCCGACGTGCCGGCGGCCGTCATGGCCGCGCAGCATCCGCCTCAGCAGGCCGCCGCCTGTTAATCATCCGGGGCCAGCAGGCCCCCTGTTCTGCACCTTGCCTCATACGGCCTCGCGGGTCTCCGGCCAGGCGACGGCCGCGCCCTCTGCGGTGAACAGCGCGCCCTGGAAATCAGTGACCCCGGCCGCCTCCAGCCACATCCACTCCTCCGGCTGCTCGATGCCTGCCGCGATGACGTTGATCTCCAGCGCTGAACAGCAGCGCAGCACCGCGTGCACCACCGCCTGACGGGGGCCGCTGCGGTGAATGTTGCGCACGATCCCGGCGCCGATGCGTACGCGGTCCGGCTGCACGTGCGCCAGCAGCGACAGCCCGGCTGAGCCGTCACCAAAGTTATCAATTGAGAGACTGATACCGGCCTGCTTCAGCTGCCGCACCGCTGCGGAAAATGCTTCCAGCCGGGAGATAACCTCCGTCTCGCTGACGCCCAGTATAATTTGCTGCGGCACCAGTCCGGCGCTGTCGATGGTGCTCACGAGCCGGCCCACGGCGTCCGGCAGGGCGACCAGCGTCATGGGCAGAATGCTGACGTACAGCATGATGTTGTCCGGGCACGACCTGCCGGCCCTGTTCAGCGCTCCGGTGACCGCCGCGAGATTGTGCTCGTACAGCGCCTCGCCGGAGAGCCCCGCCGGCGCGTCACCGGGCAGGGCCTCAAGGGCCGTGACCTCACGGCCGAGCGGGTCGACCACCGGGCGGAAGGTGACGCCCGCTGCCGGGGCCGGTGACCCGTTCTCGTCCGGCACAAAGTCCCAGTAGTCGGCGGGCAGGACCTCAAAGTAGTTCTCTTTCTCCCGGGCTTCCACGAAGGTTCGCAGGAACTGCAGGCCGCGATCGTCATAGGTCAGGCGGTATTTAGACGTGCCGCGGTCAAGCACCGCCTGCAGCACGCTGCCGCTGTCGTGGTGGCGCAGGTCGAAGAGCTCCATGCCGTGATTGCCGAAGCGACGCGACGGTGAGTAGTCGCGCATCAGTTCAACCACGTTGTGGTGGCGCCGGTCGGCGCAGATGCGAGCGTAGATGTCCAGCACGCCCTCCTCCGGGCCCTCCAGGATCTGGAAGAAGTGCGTACCGTTAAACAGCAGGATGCCCGTTACCTGATGCCGGGCGTTCAGCAGGCTGGCCTTCTCCACCATGCCCGGCAGGATGCGGACGGGCACCTCATCGGCGAGGTGGCTCCGGTAAATTATGGTTGTAAGCATTTGAGGCTCCGTATTGCCGCAGATTGTCATGGGCACCTTAGCAGCCCGGCGCGCTTTCTCAAACCGCACCGGTAATGGGCAGGGTGACAGGCTGAATGAACGTCAGGGAGCGTCAGAAACGATAAATTCTTACGCGCGGAGCTCTCTCATCATAATTATTGAAATAAATTATTACGGAATAAGGTTTTTTCAGAATATCCTCCGGGCGCTTTCGTCAGCGGGGTCTACAGTGTGACGTGAGGCTGTCATCAACGTAAAACGGAGGTAGTAAATTTGTCTATTCAACACGACGGGAAAGGGCACGTCATTATTGGCGAAGCGGCACTGAGCCTGGCGCTGGGCGAAAAGGAAATAAGCGTGCAATCGCTTATTGCCGAGCTCGGACACATGGCGGAGGCCGGCGGCAGCGATAACCGGCTCACTGAAATATCCGAAGCCAGAAGCTGGCTGAAGAGCTTTCACGAGCCGGAGCAGGCCGTCCGGCACGTGCCGTACCTGCAGACCCTTGCGGGCCTGAACGACGAGAAGAACTGACGCCAAAGGACGTAGTCCGGCTCTGGCCGGAAGACGACGATGAAGATGACCTCAGCGGTCGCGCTCAGGCGTGTACCGGCCGGAGAACCTGTCAGGGACGACACCCTCCGATAGTTCTGTTCTTAAACCGACACAGACATTTCCCCGCGATGTATTCAGGCATACAGTGGCTGTTTTGAATGAAAGGAAGCTGCTTCTGCCGACCGTGCGTGACCGACAGCAAGTCCCCCTTCAGATGCCGGGTCGTCTGGCATATATCCCACGACCAGCTGAAGAAGTATGCGCAACGTTTCCTGCCTGCTCCCGTCCGTTTCATCCGTAATTTGTCTCATGATCTGCATGATTACGGTTTTGTTACTGATCGGTACTCCCTCTGCAAGGATGGTGCGGATGATGTCGTCCAGTGTCTCTTTTTCTGACTTAAACCGGTTACCGCTACCGGACAGGTAGGCCTGAATGTGTGCTGCAACAGGCGATGGAAAAGAGGGTGACCGGCGTGCCCCGGCTGTGAAATACCCGCCTGATTAGTCAAGTATATGGCAGTAAACGAGGCGCGGAGCGGACAGCGTAAGAATCGGAAAAAAGCGGGGGAGGGTGGGCAATGCATGCGGAAAATCATTTATGTGGGTACAACAGCGGACTGAAGGCAGTCAACGTCCGTTGTGGGGAACTGGCTTTATTGTCACCCCTGCGTGCTGCTTAAATCGCGACAGAAATTAATTCCGTCCGTTATATAACCAGGCATACAGTGGCTGCTTTAACAGGGAAGGAAGTGAGATATGTGGCAGTTTTATGATCTGCTCAGGATAGGGCAGCAGGACCCGCTTCACGTGAAAGGGTGCGTATGCCTCGAAGACCACCCGGAGCGACGGTTTCTGGGCTCGGCCATCAGTTACCGGCACGCGTATCAGATTGCGTCACAGCGCCTGAGCGTACGGGCCTCCATCTGCCGGCTGTGCGTAGACGACAGCAGGACTGAGACGGGGGATTCCACGCTTTTGCCGGCCCCGTAACGGGTCGTTTTTACGCTTAAGTCACAGAACGGAAAATTCTTCACGTCAGATACCGTCACGGACCTAAACTTAACGTTACCCGATACCGGGTGACGGAGGTAACCATGGCTGACCGTAACGATAAAAATGTGAAGGATGGCAAAGACGCCGACCACAGCAAGCTGCCCGCGGGCAACAAAAAAGACACCAGGGACAGCGACACCATGAAGCAGAAGGGCGGGAAGTAGCCCCGCGGGAGCGCTGCATGTCTGAACACCCGATGCCTGATGACGCCACGCCCCTGCCGGACGGGGTACCCGAGCCCGGTCACGAGGACGAGGTGCCGGGCGGCGACAGAGATATCCCGCCCGACCGGGGTGCCATCCCCCTTATTTAACCGCCTCCGGGCGGTTTTTTTTCGTACGTATTTATGCGCACCGCTTAAAGCGATACACTGTATATATCCCCAATAAGCGGAGCGCATCTGAAAAACGAACGTGAGATACAGGACCTGATGCACGAAGCCATCGGGCTGGCCATCAGGCAGATACTGCGCAGGGGCGAAACAGTGAACCCGCACGAGCTCATCGGTACGCTCTGGCGCCTGAAGGAGTCCAGCGCCGATGTTACCCTGCGCGAGGCCTGCAACCGGGCCATCCGGCTGTTTGCGGGGAAAATGAACTGAAGGGTAGCCCTGACCCGGCTCCAGCCTCACACAGCCTGGCCGCCGGCGTCGTCCGGCGTGTGGGTCACGACCAGCTCCAGCACGTTGAGCAGCACCGCCTGCCGCTGCGTGTCCTGCTCGCGTTCAAGCTCGCGAATGACGTGCATGATGAGCGTTTTGTTGGTCAGCTTGCCGCCCGGGGCCAGAATCGCCTTAATGGCCGCCTCAAGCTCTCCACGCTCTGCCGCCAGCGCCTCGCCACAGTTCTGCAGGCGGTCGCGAATGACGGTTACGGAATTTGTGTTTTCATGCTGTGAAGGTCCCTGCCGGAGCAACCTGAGCGGATTACGGCGCTGGAAAGAATGACGCAATTTTTGTTGTGTTGCCGGGTGAACTGCATCCGCAGCGCAGGCCTGGCGTCAGTATCATTATAGGAGGGGAGGCAGAAAAGCGCTTCGTTAACCGCGCTACTCTGTCTGAGTCAGCATCCAGCTGAGCTTTTAATGCACAAAGCAGAGCGGGCGCCCGTCGCCCGCCATAGTGGAGTAGTTATCTCATCTCATCGTCTTCATCAGCCTGCAGGCGAATGGTCGCCTCGCCGCCGCCACTGAGGTCTCCAGCATCGGAGAGCATCCAGCTCTGAGCCGCGCCGCCGCGGGCGCCCACGGTAAGGAAATCACGCAGCCAGGTTATTGCCGCACTGATGCGGGCAATACGACTGCTGAGCTCCTCAGCTCTCAGCATAACGTTAAGCTCCGTCAGGAGAGAGTCGATGGTTATTTCCTGTTCACGCACGGCAAGATTGACAGCTGCTTCACCAATAACTGCGTGACCGGTCATGTCTTCGCTGTACAACACGTTTACACCTCGCTTAAATAATGAGAATGATGTTAACCATATCTTAATTATATCAAATGGGATGGGATTAATTAAATTACATCTGTCGTCATGATCTATAGATAAATAAGGTAAAATATAATGAACCTTTGTGGTTTGATATAAGTGACTAATGTGCGGCTGTTTATAGAAGTAATCTGATTATGTTTTCATGTTATACGGATTTCGGGTGCGTTAGCTTCAGGTGTTCTTGTATCAGACCATGCACGTAAAAATACTTTCACAAGGCTGGCAGAACCCATCTGCCCGTATCAGGTTCACCATAGCAACGTATCATGCTTATACAACTCTTCGGGCGCCTTAAGCTGGCAGGAGTGTATTCACCGCGCGGGGTATCCAGCAAATGATAATGAGCGATATCTTTAAGGGTTTCTTTTTAATTAAAAGTGAGTCCTGACTGAAGGAAAGATGCCCGTCACTGCCTCTGATTCATACCGAAATATTATTCATAATTTAAACGAATATGTGTCCCTGGTGTGTGCCAGATATACCAGCACGATAGCGTGCCAGTCGCCCACACAGTAAAACATTTCCGTTCTGACTGCTGTGAACGTCATTATATTGCCGGTGTCCATTCTGCTGGAGTTACTTTAAGTTTTAACATGGCCCTCAGTTAATCACTTATACGGCGCCGGACTTTTCGATATTAACCATTATATAAAATTAAACGCCATCCAGGAACAGGCGTGGAGTCTGCCTGCCTCTTCCAGTTGGCTTTGCCCCCGGATGTTCAACTGGTGCTCAGACGAACGGCGGGACTGAACGGAGCGGGCCAGTCAATGGAGTGAATGTTGCTCACGGGCTTCAACGCGCGGTTTTTTTGCTCTGCACGCCAGCCGGAACAGACCGGGGTACCCCTCTGCATTCAAGCTATCCGTCATCTCCCCGAGAAGCCGGATAACCTCCTGTACTACGCAGCAGGCCCTATGACGCCGACTTCGATACGCCCAGGTCGCCGCCCTCGCCCTAGGTGCTGTGTGCGCTGACGGGACGTTACGGCGTCATCGTTAAACACTGGTATGTCGCCGCGGGCTGCGACTACTGCCGACGGGCAACCTAGTCTGGCGGCGTCCAGCAGGAGAAGCGCTGTGACTCGCTGGAGAGGGGCGAAGAGGAAGATTAAGACGAGGCGTTCGCTTATACCATTGAACCAGTGGGATGCGCTGTGTTACTTCAGCGATGATGGTCTGGCAGAAGCGGATAATAACGCTGCTGAGCGCGCGCTACGAGCGGTCTGCCTTGGTAAGAAAAACTACATCTTCTTCGGCAGCGATCACGGTGGCGAGCGTGGAGCTCGACTGTATGGTCTTATCGGAACGTGCAGGCTCAATGGCATCGATTCGGGAGCCTACCTCCGATACATTCTGAGCGTACTGCCGGAGTGGCCCAGTAACAAAGTGGCAGAACTTCTGCCATGGAACGTAGACCTCACCAATTATAGCCGTCAATACGGTGCTCACTTAACACTTACGATGTGTCTAGATAATCCGTGGCAATTCAAGCTGACATTACCTTACAGCCCGGAGCAGACGAGATGCTATCTTACTAACAGTAATTCCTACTTGCGTAATACCATAGTGGACGCGTCGCCTCATAAAATATCTCCGTTTCTGGACACGCTCTGCTCAACCTGTCTTCTCGCCTCAAGCGCAATGATGACCTATTTATAAAAAATGATGCCCTGTTCCGTAAGCGCCAGACTCCGGGCTGTCCACCAGGCAGATGTGTGCCCAGCGTTTTTCGAGCTGAACAATAGCCGGCACAGGGGGGCACCGTAAATGCCAAATCAGCGCGGCACGTTAAATCGGTTTCGCTTTGATTTTTTTAACGGCAATGACGTGGCCAATCATTTCTTCTTTATCGAAAAGAGTAAGATTAAATGCCACGGAAAGTATTAAGAACATGAGTTTTGAGAATCATTCCGCATTTTTATCATTGTATAATGACCGACTCAAAAGGATGGTTTTTGAGTTCATTTGTGCCCAGTCAGTAAGGCCCTTTAGTACTTGAGATAAGGATTGACCTAACTCGCTGAGCCTGTATTCAACTTGTGGAGGTACAGTATCAAACACTGTTCGATCAACCATACCATCCCGTAATAAATTTTTAAGCGTGCGAGTAAGCATCTGATGAGATATCCCTTTTAAGTAACGCTTAATTTCATTAAACCTTCTTGGCTTGTCTTTCAGGGCAACAACGACCAGAACTGTCCATTTGTCACCTATATGACTTAATACTTCACTTGCTTCCTCACAACTTGAGATATCTGAATGGGTAGGCATATTCATGTGACTTACTCCAATAATTGTGCGCTCTAGGCAGCTTGCTGAATGTCAAATATACTGCCCCTGTGTAATTACAATATATCATTATATTAAGCTAATTCAGAAGGAGGTACTATGATTTTATATGGCACACCTGGAGGCTGTAGTCAGGCTGCACACATTGCATTAAATGAAGCCAACATAGCACATCAATACGTCAAGGTTGGACGTGACAAACTCACTGAAGATGGGCGTAACTTTAATGCGATAAACGCAAAGGGCTACACCCCAGCTCTTGAACTTGAGGATGGTACGCTGCTGACAGAAAGCCTGGCGATACTGGTTTACATATCTGAACGAGCAGGCAGCCTGCTTGCCGAGAAAGGCTTAATGCGATGGAAAACCCTGGAAGCGACTGAATTTATGACAACCGAGTTGCATGCTAACTTCAGGCCGCTTTTTTATCAGGATGCTACTGATGCTGAAAGACAACGGGCCAGAAATAATCTTGCTAAACGCTTCGGAAACATCTCAGAGCAATTGAGCGATAATTCTTTTTTGACTGGCGACGAAATGACTATCGCGGATACCTACCTGTTTGTAATGCTCTCTTGGGCTAATATTATGAATATTGCTATAAGCCCTCAACTTGAAGCATTTAAGATACGCCTCCTTGAAAGACCATCTGTTATTAAAACATTAAAATCTGAAGGGGTATTTTAGTAAAAATATTATTTAGTAAGTTAGGTTATATTAGGGCACGACTTCGTGCCCATTGAATTATTGGTAAATGCATTCCTTTTTTCTAACCCCCTGGGGAAAATAATGAGTTAAAGCAGGAGAGTTGTTGTCATATACATGGGTGCTTCTGGCACTTGAGACATCGTAGCGTCTGGAGTTAGAAGATTTTTTTAACGAAAAACTTCTTACCTCTTCCCTCTTCCCTGGCGCTGAAAAAATCCTTTTTTTTCCGGCTGATGTCTGCCACATAAAACGATATGCTGACAGTCCTGCCAGAAACAGCATCATAAATATATCACAAACCTAATTAGTGTAATATTTTAAACGCATCATAACGAATGACAATCGAAATAGTGCCACTATAAATAAATAAGAAAAATATTCACACTTTAAATCTTATGTTGTTATTAAACCTTTGTATAATATTGCGGACCCATGTGGATTTCATCAAAAACTTCATCCTATAAACTACTTTATAATTAGAGTACTAATCAACTCAAATTTGCAATGATAAAACCTGCCCTAGAGTTTAATTAACCATAATTGCAAATGCTTATCACAGGAAGTCGGCTCATAATGAGCCGACTTTAGAAGTGAGAAAAAATACAAAATCTTATCATACAATGTTAATTATTGATTGCCTCTGCAATCAGTTTTGCCGCACTGGCAAGCACATCCTTACGTGCTGATGCATTTTTTTTAGGCTGCGTAAAATAGGTGGTCAGGATGACAGGAGCATGGTTTTTTGGCCAGATAACCGCAATATCGTTAGTCGTGCCATAGTCCCCGCTGCCGGTTTTATCTGCCACTGCCCACTCATCTGGAAGGCCCGCTTTTATACTATTTAATCCTGTTGTGTTCCCTTTCATCCATTCCGTTAGTTTTGCTTTTTGTTCTTTTTTAAGCGCAGTACCAAAAATAAGTTTGTTGAGAGTTTCAGCCATTGCTGAAGGGGTGGTTGTGTCACGGCTATCACCAGGGACAGCTGTATTAAGACTTGGCTCGTTTCTGTCTAGACGATAGGCTTTATCTCCAATGGTTCGGGCAAATTGCGTGGCCTGCCGTGGCCCACCAAGAAAAGACAGTAATTTGTTCATAGCAGCGTTATCACTGTATTGTAAAGCCGCCTTACTAAGCTCGGTGATAGTCATTGACGAACCAATATACTTGCTGGTGACAGGATTGTAATTGACCATGTCACCGTCATTGATAGTTATTTTTTTGGTGAGAAGATTATTATTACTTTCACTCTTCTTTAATATCGCCGCAACAACCATTACTTTACTCGTGCTGCACATCGGGAATCTTTCATCGCCTCGCCACGAATACGTCATACCATCAGACGTATCCACGGCTGTAAGACCAAGCTTCCCACCTGATTTATTCTCAAGCATCTCAATCTGTTTTTGTAACGTTTGCTGGTCAAAGGACGCATGTGCAGAGAGTGAATATCCTGTTGCGGCAAGCAGTACTATACCGGATATCCTTCTTTTGTTTGTGATCATTATGTAGCACCTTTTTTTTTGAAACGACGAAAAGTATGGGGGCATTAAAATAAACGTTGGCATAATCCCCCCCCTTCAATGGACGCCAAGTGAAAATAAAATAATTCTCTTAAAAGAAAAAGTAGTATAATTTGATGACAGTCATAAGATTTTCCGAGGGTAAGGTTGAAACGCGATATCCCGCTTAATGCTCTGCGCGCATTTGAAGCTTCTGCACGGCACCTCAATTTTACAAGGGCAGGTATGGAGCTTTTCGTTTCTCAGGCTGCGGTCAGTCAGCAGGTCAGGCTGCTTGAAGAAAAATTAGGGGTAACTCTATTTAAAAGGCTTTCACGTAGTCTTGAGTTAACCGATGAGGGCCGGTTGCTTTACTCGAAGATTGCAGACGGATTTAACAGTATTGAGAAAGCCTATCGTCAGTTTGAAGGGGGTGCAATCAGGGAGGCACTGTCCATATCTTGTGTGGGTACTTTCGCGCTGGGCTGGCTTTTACCTAAAATTGAAGATTTCCAGCAAAAGTATCCCACAATCGAACTCAGTATCCAAACGAATAATAATGTCGTAAGCATTGCTGGAGAAGGTGTCGACTTTGCTATAAGATACGGTTCTGGTAACTGGGCCTCATCTCATAACCAACTACTCCTTGATGCTCCCCTGACGCTATTATGTCGACCTGAAACGGCCATGAGACTGCTAACGCCTGGCGATATAATCGGTAAGAAATTATTACGCTCTTATCGACATGAGGAGTGGGATAGCTGGTTTGCAGCAGCAGGTATAGCACCCACCAGAATCACTGGACCAGTTTTCGATTCCTCGCGCCTCATTATTGATGCTGTAATGATTATGGATGGCGTAGCGTTGGCACCTGACATCATGTTTGATCGTGAAATAAAACAGGGGTTAATTGTCAGGCCTTTTGATATTTATTCAGGTGATGATGGATACTGGTTAACATGGCAAAAAACCAATAAAATAACACTTTCAATGCAAATATTCCGGGAATGGATAACACAGAAAATAATTACACAGTGAGTATTTCTGCACCCACGCCTAGTGATTGATATCCTTAGATAGGCATTCAAACAGTTTGAGATCACGAGGATATTTTCAACATATTTTGTTGCTCATGGTAACCAATTTGTTGTATGCCTAACAAAACTGACCAGATCCCCGTTTAATCTAACGGAATGTTGTTAGATATGTCAGATCTTCGCTCACTTCGAACCTGACGGCTAACGGCATATCCACTTTTTATGGAAAGTGGAGTTCACTCCCGTCACAGACTTATCGGGATATTGTCGTTTTAAGCTTTAGCCAGAGGCTTCATTCGATAACATATACTCATACGATTTATGGACTTGGTTGGACATCAGAGGGTGGGGCGCCTTGAGTTAATATAAGATTTAAATGCGTTAAGACTCGAACCGGAAGACGGTCAGCGTCTTCTCCTCGGTTAAAGCTGCCTGTCAATGTGGTTAAGCTTTGCCATAGCTCAGAGGTACAAAAATCGCCTAAACGTACAATAATTTTCGACATCCAAACTGACCCCAACCTGCTGGATATCAGCGATCGCCGGACGTGCCAGCTGACGGCACGCAGCCTCATCCGGGAGATCAGGATGCATATCGGGGCAAAAACGTGCGATTTATTTCTTAACAATGGCATGAGGATATACAACTTTGCGCTGGCCCTGCAGGCTAGCTGGTCATCCATTCTTGAAGCGATGACTCATCTTGAAGGAAAAGAGGCTCAAATGTAATAGCGGCGCGGGCGCTGATAACCAGCCACACTATTGCTGCAGAAACCACGGGTTTCACGCATAAAGGTTTAAACGCTCCTCTGTTGGGGTTTTACGTTATACAGTGCCGCTTTGTACCTTGTCTAGATTTCGAGACTCAGCAATGGTCACTTACTGCATCTGGTGCCGGAAATCAGTCGAACTGCTTCATCATATCGATCATTGCCCCCGCATGCGCGTCAACGTGTCGGATATAACGCATCACCGTTTCCGGCTTCTTCCAGGTTCCTTCCTGCATGATCTGCGCGGTACTGTATTTTTTCGTGGCCATATCAATGGCGGCGCCGACACGCGCACTGTGACCGGACCAGGCGCGGTAGCGGTCCTTGTTTGGCCGCACACTGCCGGTATCGCCTACTTCCAGCCAGGCGCGGGCAAAAATATCTTCCAGCGCCCGGGCGGAAAGGGGCTTTTCAGTCGCAGCGACTGCCCGGTTCGAGCGGTGAACCGGACCGAATATGAAGGCATCGGGTTCGCCGGCCAGCCCTGAAAGCGTCAGCCATTCCGTAAGGCGCTGCGAGGAGAGGTCGCCCAGGGCCTTGATAAGCCCCCCGGTCATCACAATGGTTTTGGTCCACGCCACGTCCAGGATAACCCGGCCGTCCGCCGCGCGCGAGATGTCACGCACGCGCAGGCGGCCCAGCTCGCTGATACGCAGCAGGGTGGAGTAGGCCACGTGCAGAAATGCAAGGTCGCGCCGCTGCTGCAGGCGATCGGAAACTGACCAGCACGCGTCGAGCGAGAGCAGGTTCTGCAGGCGGAAGGGAATGGCCTGACCGGCACGCTCGCCGGCAATAACGGCGGTGCGGTTGATCTTCTTCACCGCCCGGAATACCTGCGGCGATACGTTAGGCGGTATCAGTCCGGCGTTACGGTGTAACATGGAAATGAGCGCGGCGTGCGTGCTGATGGTGGAGGAGGCGCGTCCGGACGCCTGCAGCCACAGCAGGTAATCGCGCAGATCGGCCGGCGCCATCGGCAGCAGCGCCCGGCCGTGCTCTGCCGCCCAGCGGCCGGCAATGCGCATCACGCTGAGCAGCTGCTGCCACGTGTTGTCCGAGAAAGCTTCCCGATCGCTGACGAATTCGCGCAGCCGCCCGGTGATGTCGCCGTTCTCCGGGCCGGTCAGGCCCGGCAGGAGTGCCGTATGTATCATGTTTCCGCCGATTTTCCGTCTGGCGTCGCTACGTGAATTCTGAGTAAATAGCAGGGCCTTACCCCTGCAGAATTCACGCAGCGCTGCCGCATTTTTGTTCGCCTTGAGCCCGTGCAGGCCGGATCCCCATCATACCCGGATCCTCGGGAGGATCCCAGCTTCATATAAACCCTATTATATGAAGCTATCTTGATAAGCTTGGTGATTGATTAGCGAATAATAATTTTAGACAATAAATTATTAAGGTGAGTAAATTAGAAATTACATTCAGAATTAGTATCTAATCACTAGGGTAAGAGAGAGCAATTTGCTCTCTCCAATTAAATATTATTTAGCAAATCAATTTGCAGTAAACTCCTCACTAAAAACATTTGGAGTTAATGAGTTTAGACCTTCATTATTTATAAAAAATAAATTACTAAAATAAACAAGATTGTTAACATTTAAGGGTAGCGTGTAATCTCTTTCAGACATTTTATTGAGCAAAGTCTTTCTTGGGATTCTGAAAATTTCTTTTGCAACATGCACGTGTGCATTTAAGTAGTTTACTATATCAGGATGTAGTTCTTGCGGAGTGAGTCTTAGTCTAAACTTCTGCCTAAGCATGCTGTTCCAATTGTGATTTTTATAATGCTTATAAGCTAGTTCATCGAAAATTTTTATCATAGTCCATTCAGATGTCTCTAATGTTGCATAAATACCATTTAACTTTCTGCTTTCAACATCATTTCCAATCCAATCCTGCTTCGCTTTATATCTAAGATCATGTTCTACCTCATGCCACCCCTCAGATAAGATAGAACGTATTTGCAATTCAAATGTAGAGTCAATTAGATGTGACGCGCCAGGAAAGTTTCGCTCCCCATTTAATAATTCTGGTGGAAGCTCATATATGATATTATAACGAACCGCAGAGAATTCAGCGGCTGTCATTATGTCAATGCTATGATCTTTTTCTCTTTCAATGAAAACTTCATTCAAAATATTATGAACTAATTCTATATCATCATTGAAATATAAAGCAATTCTCACCCCAAGCGCGTCTTGGATTTTATGAGTTATTCCATATTTGGGGTTTTCTAACTTCTTATTTAATGACTGGGTGTCTTTATTTCTTGCAAACAGTCTGAACATAATACCCAAATTGTTAAGCTTTGAAGATATTAGATCTTCAACATCAATCCGTAATGTATCACTAAAACAAAAATTATTCATTTTATCGCCCCAAAATCTTCTTAACTTCACCCACGCTAAATCTATTTATGGCTGTAAAGGAACTTTTATTAGCGTTTTCTAAAACACCCTTTTCCTTAAGATTTTTAATGGCTCGGGTTATTTGTTTTCTTGAGTAACCATCAATTTTATACAGCACACCAGTGTATATATGTAGCCGTGATATTGAATTTGAACCCAACTGCATAAATTTCGACAAAATTTCTTTTTCCAGCTGAAGTTCTAGGTCTTCATCATTCTGGGATGCTTCAAAATATTCAATTTGATTTATAATACCATTATTGTCAGAACAATTTAAGAAACTTATGTCGTACGGGTGATTGTTATTATCGTATTCACAACCATAGAATTGACAAGATATAAATGTCACATCTTTGAAGTGATTGAAGTTAAATACAACATTGGAGAACACACACTCATTGAATACTGAGTTCTTGATTGTTTTGTTAGGGAAAAATATTGCACTATCAAAGTCAAGTCCAGTTATCGTTGTTTCTACATAAACAGCTTGATCGACTTCTTGGCAAAGCATGTATTCATATTTCATATGATCTGTGGCACTTAAAAATTCTCTCATACCACTTAATCTTTCCCACAGTAAGATTCGGTCCTCAGCATTTCTTGGTAAGTAAGATTGAACTGCTGGCTCAACGAAACGCTCATCATTTGCTAACCATTCATTCGAATGATTAGCTATAACTCCATTTGCAATAAAATTTCCAAAAACAAATTCATTAACAAACTCAATTTTATTTTCTCCTTGATTACTTCTATCAAAGAAAGCATGTGTTGCAATTTTGCTTGCCAGAGCATCAATTGTCGGACGATCTTTGCCAGGATACAAATGTCTTGTTTCTTCGAGCAAATCCAAACTTTTATTTTTAATAAGTGAAATGATTTTTTCTCTATTATCACTAGTGTAATCATTTTCACACATGTCTAATGCAATCATGGAAAGGATTGATGTTTGTTTATGAGGGACCATTAATAAATCTTGGCGCTCTCTTTCTCTTTCAAGCATTGCTTGGAAATAGTGATCTACTATCTTAGAACTCTGACCACATAATTTACTGAACTCTTCATCCTCGACAGAGCGGAGAAAAGCTAGAAGGACAGGGTTAGACAGTTTTTTTATATCCAAGCCAGACTCTTCTAGTTTATTTATTCGGTCGATACTAAGCCAGTCTCTAACCTCAGGAGAGTTAAGCTTATATCTTACTACGTTGAAATTGTCCTGATATTTATCTTTCCATTCCTGAAAAATCTCGCCATCAAATATTGCAGCTCTTCTGGATGTTAAGATTACTTTTGCGGAATTAGTAAGCAACTCTCCAATGGTTTCAAGCATTGGCTGAGCTTTCTCAAAATCAATTTCATTTGATTTATTAGTAGATGTTTCATTTAAAAGCTCATCAAACCCATCAAGAACTAAAACAATTCTTCCATTTTTTGTTTCATCAATTACTAAATCACTCTTTACATTCCTAAAACTTCTATCCACTTCGCGTACAAAAACATGGCTAAATACTTTTGCTTGTCGGTCTCTTGAAAACTCAGTGAAGAATGGAAGTGGCGCATCGTCATCTGAAATCAATGAGTTCAATATTTCGTAAGAAGTGCAAGTCTTGCCAAAACCAGCGGGTGCCTCGATGATAATAAGTTGAGATGTCGATTTATTAATTTCTGATAAAATATCTTCAATTAGTCCACTATTTGATTTATTATTGTCTTTTTCAAATGGGACCTGTACATAACTATAATTTTTGGCACCATCCGGAAGTAGGGATATCATTTTATTACAGTAATGACCATACTCGTAAGAAATTCTATCCTTCCACTCATCTACATTAAAAAAACCTTTAAAGAGTTGTTCGGCGACTTCCTCTAAACTTTTGAATAAAGATTTTTTTGTAGAGTAGCCAATGTTTTTTAGATCATTTAAACATCTCTCTACGTCTTCGGAATTTGATTCCTCAGTATAAACAACCTCAGCATTGTGAAAGAAACCGGTTTTAAAAGTAAATGCATAAAATCCATTTCCTGAAGAGCTTTTTTTATATTCAAAACCATATTTTCTAAACAAAGAAATAAGTTGATGTGAGTCAATTGTCATTTCAATTCCTTGAGTGGCCACTGGATCCCATAACTGAGCAATTAGGAATATTCTTAATTCAAGATTACATCAAATTTTACATGAGGACGCAATGATTTCATAAAGTCAAAAGAGACAAGAATATTTACCAATTAATTCAGTGCGTTATGTACGACAACTGCTATTTTTCATATGATAAATATGCTTCTATGGCTTTGAGGCCTTAAAACTCAGCAAGGGGGCGAATAATACTCATGATCCGTGAGACAACCAACTTGAAGAATATCACCTGTTATTAGCTAGCTTATAGTAAATATGTTAATGAGCAATTTAACATAAATAGCATTATACGCATTTTTCATGTAATGGCTAAATTCAGATGTCCGCCTCTGGCTATATTGAGATGTCCGCTTTATCGTCCTTTTTCCAGGGTTTCCCGGCTGAGGACGCAACTGATGACGGCTTACGGTTCGGAGTGCTTTACGATGAATGAAGTTAACCGCCTCAAGATCCTGCAGGACGTCATTGATGGCAGGCTCACCACTTCGCTTGCATCACAACGACTTGGCCTTACGGATCGCCACTGCCGGCGTCTGCTTGCACGTTATCGCGAATCCGGGCCGCTGGCACTGGCGAACCGACGCCGTGGATTGCGCGGTAATCGCCAGCTTGTGCCTGGCCTTGCTGAACATGCTCTGGGCATCATCCGCGATAACTACGCCGACTTTGGTCCGACGCTCGCCTGCGAGAAGCTGGCCGAACTCCATGACGTTGTGCTGTCTAAAGAGACCGTGCGTCAGCTGATGGTTCGAGCCGGACTCTGGATCCCCCGGAAAATGCGTGCGCCGAGGATCCAGCAGCCGCGGTATCGTCGCGCCTGCGTTGGCGAGCTGATACAGATCGACGGCTGCGATCACCACTGGTTTGAGGAACGCGGTCCTGCCTGCACGCTGCTGGTCTACGTTGATGACGCGACCAGCCGCCTGATGCAGCTCCACTTCGTAAAATCTGAGTCCACGTTCACCTATTTTGACGCCACGCGCGGCTATCTGGAGCAGCACGGTAAGCCGCTGGCATTCTACAGCGACAAAGCCAGCATTTTTTGTATTAACAACAAAAATGCGGCTGGCGGTGACGGTCAGACGCAGTTCGGGCGCGCGATGAACGAGCTGAACATCACCGGCATTTGTGCTAATACCAGTTCTGCCAAGGGCCGTGTTGAACGCGCACATCTGACGCTTCAGGACAGGCTGGTCAAGGAGATGCGGCTGCGCAAAATCAGCACGCCGGAAGCAGCCAACGCCTTTGCCGCTGAGTTCATGGCGGACTACAACCGGCGTTTTGCGAAAGAACCGCGACATGATTTAAACGTTAACCGGGCACTTGATGCAGACGATAATCCGGATCTGATATTCACGTGGCGCGAGCCAGGGCGCGTCTCAAAATCGCTTACAGTCCAGTATGATAAAACGCTTTATCTGCTTGAAGACAATGATAAAAGTCGTCAGGTAATGGGGAAATATATCGAGATTTATCATTATCCGGATGGAAAAATTGAGCTGCGGGCAAATGGTACTGCACTTCCCTGCTCTGCTTATGACCGCCTGACGGAAGTCGACCAGGGCGCCATCGTTGAGAATAAGAGGCTGGGACACGCGCTGGCTGTGGCTAAACTGGTTCAGGAAAAGCGCGACAGCACGCGTTCACTCTCGGTACCGTCAGGCAGCGGCCCCAGTCGCAGAGGACAGAAAAAAGACCCGGCGAAGAAGTCACAGCGCTCTTTAGATGAAAATGATTTGCTCGAAGCCCTTACTGACTTACAGACCCGCAGCCAGGAGATATTTGGCAAGACCTGACGGACATTTCAATTTAGCTGAAACCCGGACATTTAAAACCAGCCTCAACATTTCATGCATAGATTTTTCAGTCTTTCTCGACCTTTAAAAATTATACGGTTTAACTGATGGTTTTGCCACCGTTGTCATTTATACAGTAAAAAGCCTGTCTTCCGTAAAGCAAATGAAAACACGCGAAACCAGCTGAATTTCCTTCAAAGCAAGTTGTCTTCTTCCCCATCATATTGCTGCATATTGCGAGTATAACAGGGCGTTTTACTCAACAGCATGCGGTGCGGGAAAGCCATTGAAGCAGGCACAGAAAAACGGCAGGCAACAAGCAGATGAAAAAAACGTTAACGGGTTTATTTTTTATTTTATTCACCGCGGCTTCAGGAGCGGACGATTTTACGCTGAGAGAAATCCATTTTGACGGTCTGCAGCGCGTAGCGCCCGGCGCGGCACTGCTCAATATGCCCGTACGCGTTGGTGAGCATGTCAGCGATGAGGATGTGCGCCATACTATCCGTTCGCTGTTCGCGACCGGAAATTTCGATGACGTCCAGGTGCTGCGCGACGGCGATGCGCTGCTGATCAAGGTTAAAGAGCGTCCGGCAATCGCCAGCCTCTCTTTCACTGGCAACAAAGCAATCAAAGATGAACAGTTGCAGCAGAATCTGGCGGCATCGGGCGTGCGCGTGGGCGATGCGCTGGATCGCACTGCGCTCTCCGATATTGAAAAAGCACTGGCGGATTTTTACTACAGCCAGGGAAAATATACCGCCAGCGTTAAAGCCGTGGTGACTCCCCTGCCGCGCAACCGCGTCGATTTGCGCTTTGTCTTTACCGAGGGCGTCTCCGCGAAAATCAGGCAGATCAACATTGTAGGCAATCAGGCCTTTACCTCTGCCGATCTGATTTCCCACTTTCAGCTGCGCGACGACGTGCCCTGGTGGAACCTCGCCGCCAACCAGAAATACCAAAAGCAAAAGCTCACAGGCGATCTGGAAACGCTGCGCAGCTACTACTTCGATCGCGGCTATGCCAAGTTTGCCATTGATTCTACCCAAGTGAGCCTGACGCCGGATAAAAAGGGTATTTACCTCACCATTAATATCCGCGAAGGGGCGCGCTACCATGTGTCGGGCGTTATCGTGCGCGGCGATATGGCGGGACACGCCAGCGAAATTGAAAAAATTGCGTCCCTTGCGCCCGGCAGCCTCTACAGCGGCGCCAGGATCGCCGAGAACGAAGCGGCAATCAAAACTCTGCTGGGTCGCTACGGCTACGCCTACCCGCAGGTCAGGACGCAGCCGGAAATCAGCGATGCCGATAACAGCGTTAGACTGCAGCTTAACGTCGAGGCGGGACGGCGCTATTCAGTACGTCAGGTGCGTTTTTCCGGCAACGATACCTCGAAAGATGCGGTGCTGCGGCGCGAAATGCGGCAGATGGAAGGCGCGTGGCTCGCCAGCGATCGGGTGGAGCAAGGCAAGACGCGCCTTAACCGCACCGGCTTTTTCGAGAGCGTGGAGGTGGAGACGCAGCCGGTGCCCGGCAGCGCGGATCAGGTGGACGTGCTCTACAAGGTCAAAGAGCGCAATACAGGCACCTTCAACGTTGGCCTGGGCTTCGGTACCGACAGCGGCATCAGCTATCAGCTGGGCGTCACCCAAGATAACTGGATGGGCACAGGCAACACCCTGAGCTTCAGCGGCACGAAAAACAGCTACCAGACCTATGTCGAAATCGGCGCCACCGATCCCTACTTCACCGTGGACGGCGTCAGCCTCGGCGGAAAGCTGTTTTACAACGACTACAGTGCAGAGGATAACGATCTCTCTGAATATACGCTGAAAAGCTTGGGCGCCGGAAGTACGCTGAGCTTTCCCGTCAGCGAAAACAGCAGCGTCAGCAGCGGGCTGGATTACGTCTACAATCGCGTCAGCAATATGGCGCCTCAGGTGTCGATGTGGCGCTACCTCGGTTCGCAGGGCGTTACGCCAGCGGTGGTAACGCGCACGGTCGACGACGACGGTGCCAGCGACGAAACCTTCACTGCCAACGATTTCTTCTGGAATATTGGCTGGAACTATAACTCGCTCGACCGCGGATTCTTCCCCACCTCGGGCGTCAGCGCTGGCTTTAATACCAAAGTCACTATCCCGGGTTCGACCAACAGCTATTACAAAAGCACCCTCAGCGCCAACGCCTATTTCCCGCTAAGCAGCGATCGCCACTGGGTCGTGATGGGTCGTGCCAAAGCGGGCTACGCCGACGGACTGGGCGGCAAAGAGGTGCCCTTTTACGATAATTTCTACGCAGGTGGTTCAAGTTCGGTGCGAGGTTTTTCCTCCAATACCATTGGGCCGAAGGCCGCCTACTACCGCTGTAACGGCACGGAGAGCAGCTATGGCAGCTGTCCGATAGAAAAATCGAGCGACGCGGTGGGCGGCAACGCCATGGCTGTCGCGAGCGCCGAGCTGATTGTGCCAACGCCCTTTGTCGGCGATAGGTACGCCGATGCGCTGCGCACCTCGCTGTTTGTCGATGCCGGCAGCGTCTGGGATACGGGCTGGCAAAATACCGCCGAGACGCGTGCAGCGGGCATTCCCGACTATAGCGATCCCAGCCAGATCCGCGTATCGAGCGGCGTTGCGCTTCAGTGGCAATCCCCTCTTGGCCCGCTGGTATTCTCCTATGCGCTGCCGCTGAAAAAATATAGCGGGGATAAAGCGGAGCAATTCCAGTTTAATATCGGAAAGACATGGTAAATAAAACCTTCCTTAAAAGGAGCGGTTTTTACTATTTCTTTAAAAAGAAAATACAGAATAAAATATGCAGAAGCGTAAAATAAGCAAAGTACGGTCCTCAAGGAAAGAGAGCCTGCCCATCGTTATTATGCATAGTTAAAATCATCTTTATAGCCACCAGACTAGGTGGCTTTTTTAAGTTTACAGCTTTGAAAAGCTAAATGACAAAGCGTACCCTGTTCAAGTTATCCGGCCTTACCCACGTGGTTACCTGACTAAAAAGAAATTTAGAGATCCGTTTTCTGTAGGAGCCGGAAATGTACCGCGACAACTTTTATCTTTCCGACCGGGGACTGATGCTTCGGGAGCAGCTGGACGTAGAGGCTGAATATCGGGTGCTCTACAATTTTGACGGCAGCCCAACAGATATACTGCTTTTTATCAGCATGAAGCAGGACTTTAGCAAAGCGCTTTATCGATATAACATATTGAAGTCACAATCAATGCCCGGTCTGCCGCGCTTTTTAATAAGGCATACCACCCTCCATTTAACATAACGCAAAAAAATAGAAGTTAAGTGAGATTCCAATTTGATAATGTCACTTTTTAGCTAGTTTATAATGTCACCCAGATGCGGCGCGTTTGCCACCTTTTCTGAGAGATCTCTGCTGATGCTGGTGACCATGTCGAACAAAGAGCTTCACCGCCTTTCCGTCATTCAGGCGGTCATTGAAAAACGTCTTCGCCGCCGTGATGCGGCCTCCCAGCTTAATCTTACCGAATGTCAGGTTCAGCGGCTGATGAACCGCTACCGCGAGTCTGGTGCAGCCGGTCTTACCGAGGCACGACGCGGCAAGCCCGGCACGCATCGCATTGATGAAGCTCTGCGCCACCGCATACTGACGCTGCTACGTGAAAATTACGTGGGTTTCGGCCCCACACTTGCCGCAGAAAAACTCCAAGAGCGTCACGGGATTACGATTTCCGTTGAGACGCTGAGATGCTGGATGACCGCGGACGGACTCTGGATCCCACACGCTCGCCGTCAGCCCCGGATTTATCGGCCGCGCCAGCGCCGGGATTGCCTTGGCGAGCTTATCCAGATCGACGGCTCACACCATGACTGGTTCGAAGGCCGCGCACCAAAATGCTGCCTGCTGGTTTATGTTGATGACGCGACCGATCGTCTGATGCACCTGCGTTTCTGTCAGAGTGAGTCGGCCTTTGATTACATGATGGCCACCCGCGACTACATAGATAAACACGGCAAGCCGGTGGCGTTTTACAGTGACAAGCATGCGGTGTTCCGCGTCAGCCAGGCCGAGACACGACGTACCGGCATGACGCAGTTCGGACGCGCGCTACACGACCTGAACATCGATCTTATCTGTGCCAACAGCTCGCAGGCTAAAGGCCGCGTCGAGCGCGCCAATCTGACGCTGCAGGATCGACTGGTTAAAGAAATGCGGCTGGAGAACATTACCGGGATTGATAACGCTAACGCCTGGCTGGAAACTTTCATCAGCGACTTCAACCGTCGTTTTGCCAGACCGGCCAAATACCCGAAAAACCTGCACCGCACAGTCTCAGAGAGCAGCCCGGAGCTGGATGACATCTTCGCCTGGCAGACGCTGCGTACGCTCTCAAAATCACTGACGTGTCAGTACGATAAAATATTGTATCTGGTTGAACCCACTGAGGAAAACTCACGCATAGCCGGAGAAAAAATCCTGGCGTTTGACTACCCGGACGGTACGCTCACATTCCGTCACGGCAGCAGAATCCTGGAATACCAGATGTTCGACAAGCTTGAGTGCATCAGTCAGGGGCGCATCGTTGACAATAAAAGGCTCGGTGCGGTACTGAAACTGGCGCAGGAAAAGCAGGATGAGCTGGAAGCCGCAGGTAAAAGAAAGCGCAGCCAGAGTATGCCCAAAAGGCGGGCGCAGATTCAGGCACAGCTCAGGGCAATCAATCCGGTTCTGGCTGAACCATCACTGATTAAATCCAGCCAGAAAAAATGAGCTCACTGCCCTTTTCTCTTCATCAGAAAACAGCAGAAGGTGACATTTAAAAATGGGAAATCAGGGTTACATTATTAATATGGATAGACATTAAGTTTACCTAGCCGCTTAGGGCTGTCTGCTGAGATCCCTGAAATGGCGGCTTATAGTGCGAATTTTTTCACTATAAATCCAGTGAACCGGCAAAAAGTGATTCAGGACGTTGTTGACCTGTGGCTGACAACTCATCTCGCTGCGGTGCGTCCCGGAATTTCCAACAGATACTGTTACCCTGCTTCTGCGCTATCGCAGCGAAGGCGCAGGGCATTACTGTCACTTTTTGCTTATAGCCGGCTACCCGTCGCTGTTTATCCAGGACGAACCCCTGATCTTAAATATTTCCGATCCCCGTTACCTTACCTGTGTTAAATCCACGCCGGTCGAGTTCGGCAAACAGAGCGCGGCGATAATGCCTGTGCAGTAGGAGATTATAGCCAGCACGCCCATGGCGTAGCCCAGCGTGATATGGCTTGAGGCGACCCCCACCAGCGCTGGCATCAGGGAACCAAATCCGCGCCCGAAACTGGCGCAAAATCCGGCGCCGCTGCCGCGTATCTGGGTAGGGTAAAGCTCAGAGAAGGCGGGCGTCAGGCCAGATGCCAGGCCCCCCTGCAGCGCCCCCAGCAGGAAGCCCAGCCCCAGCGTAATATCCAGGCTGATAGAGGCAAACATATAGACACTGACCACGCCTGTCTGACATAGCAAAAAGAAAATAATGGTTTTCCAGCGGCCGAACCTGTCGCTCAGACGGCCATAAATAAAGGGACCGATCAGTGACCCCAGAATATTAATCGCCAGATAGCCCGACATCGACACCACCGGCAGCCCAAGCTCCATGCGCAAATAGGTTGGCAGCCAGGTGATCATAATATAAGCGCCGCCAAAAATGCCGCTGGCCAGCAAGGTCGCCGTCACGGTGATGCGGCGATGCCTGCGCTTAAAGATATCGGTAATGTCACGCTTCTGCTGACGCGGCGCGCTTTGCGAAAAAACGGGCGACTCCGGCACCAGACGGCGAATAAACCAGACCAGAATCGCCGGCACAATGCCGATCAGGAAAAAAAGCTTCCAAGCGATCTCCTGCGGGAAAAAGCTAAGCAGCACCGGCAGGACGCTGAGCGAGATGGCGTAGCCCAGCGCATAGCCGCTTTGGATAGAGGCGCCGACCCGACCGCGATAGCTGGCGCGGATTACCTCGCTGATCAGCACGCCACCTACCACCACTTCGCCGCCATAGCCTAGCCCCTGCAGAAAACGCACGATAAGAAACTGCCAGAACTCGCCACACAGCGCGGTCAACGCGGTAAAACAGGCGACCCACAGCACCGTCAGTTGCATCACGCGTATACGGCCCCAGCGGTCGGAAAGCATGCCCGCGCTCCAGCCACCCAGCGCGCTGCCGATCAGCGAGGCCGAACCTAAAATGCCCGCCTCCGCTTTAGTAAGGATCGCCAGGCTCAGCAGTATCGGCATCACCAGCGAATAGATGGTGCTATCCATGGAGTCAAGGATGTATCCCCCTAGACAGGCCCACCATGTTTTTTTCTCGTCCTGATTCAGTTCACCGTACCATCCTGTTTTCATTGTTCACCTGCCGCCTGGAGATAAAAAAGCTGGAGAGAGGACAATGAGGCACCTACGTCTCTGTCCCATGCGGTTCTTGTCGTCAGATAAAAAAAGAGGAGTTGTGCGTCCCGGCTTGCAGCTGAATTACTCTTTCGGCGCTCTGGACACCGGCGGCGTGCCGTGGGTATGGAAGGTCTCAATCGTTTTCAGCCCCCACGCCTGTCCTTTTTTACGCTCCGCCTCGGTCCAGACGATCATCTGCCAGTCTGGCGCCAGAATCAGGCGCGCACCGGAGTTGGCCAGTTCGACGCGGTTGCCCGCCGGCTCCCAGACATAGAGGAAGAATGTGCCCTGAATGGCGTGTTTGTGTGGCCCGGTCTCGATGTGGACGCCGTTTTCGAGAAATATGTCTGCCGCGCGCAGAATATCTTCGCGGGTGTCGGTGGCGTATGTCACATGGTGCAGACGGCCGTTGCCGCCGCCGTGTTCTTCGGTGCAGGCCAGGTCGTAGGTTTTATTGTTGATGGTGAACCAGCAGCCGCCGATGCGGCCGTTATCGAGCTGGATCATCTCAGTCACCCGCGAGCCGAGGCAGGTCTCCATAAACTGCTTGAATTCAGCAACGTCCGCCGCCAGCAGGTTGAGGTGATCGAGGCGGCGCGGCGAGGCGCCGCGGCCGTGGTAGCGCTGCGCCAGGTTTTTCAGCGACGGGCGCTCGGCGGCGTCAGCCTGATAGCGCACTGTATCGTAGTAAATCTCGAAAACATGCCCGAAAGGATCCATAAAGCGAAAGGCGCGGCCGTGCCCCTGGTCGTTGTCCTGCCAGCCGATCACCTCATATTCGCTGGCCTCAATGGCAGCCACGCGGCGCATCAGCGCCGCTTCCGAGCTGGCGCGATAGGCGATGTGCCCGACGCCGGTGGTGTGATGGCGCGTCAGCTTCAGCGTATGAAATTCATAATCATCCCAGGCGCGCAGCCATGCATGATCTTCATCCTGCGCCGAGACTGTGAGGCCATAAACGTTAACAAAGAAATGGAGACTTTCTTCAAATCTGTCGCTAAAAATTTCGACGTGCGCCAGGTGAGCAATATCGTAACAGGGCTCATTAAGTTGATTTGCCATGAAAATCTCCCGTGTCGTTATAGGTACTGTTGTTTCATCGTTATTAAGGGATAAGGTACCTGGCTTTCACGCAGACGTTCAGTGGCTTTTACAACAAAAGGTATGAGTTTCATTTATATTGTGACATCGGTAACAGGTCCTGAGCTGCGATAAAGCGTTATCCAAAATTTTTTGGCTAAAGGTTATTCTGTGACGTGAGAACCAGAGGCGCTCCGTGCGTGCTATTTTGCCGCGTTGAGCGGACGGGTTAAAACAGGCCACCGTTAATATTGGTCACCAGCCTTGAGAAATTTATAACGGGGAAGAGAAGGGATCGGGTGTGCTGACCGGTAAGGTAGGCCGCGTTGTCAGCCTGGACTTTAAACGCAACAGAGGCGTAATTCACAAACGACTCGCTCACGTTGTATCTGAAAAAAATCGCGCCGCTGAGAAGATTGCGTTTATTTGTTCCAACGGCGTTGCTGCTCAGTGCTCTGTTCCAGGCTGCAGTTTGTCCAGCGCATCTTGCCAAATGAAAGGTGTTAAATCGCTGTAGCAAAGCTCACACGCTGCCATCAGCGCCGGCAGCGCCGCCTGCACCTGCTGCGTGGCGCGACTCATGGCCGCGGGCACCTCCACGTCCTGCAGGGTTTTCACCACTTCGCCCATCTCTTCGGCGCGCCTGACGCCGTGCTCCGCCACGCGGCTGATAAGATAGTGTGGCAGTTGCGCATCCCATCCCAGCGACGGAAAGCTGGCATGGAGAGAGCGCAGCACCGCCTCTTCCACCCCGTAGCGCCTCGCCGCGCTGAGGCATTCGGTGGTTAACGCCTCCAGCCCTTTGATCATCACGCTGCGACACATCTTGATTGCAGAGACATCGCCGATGCGCTCGCTGGCGGCGCGCGCATGACAGCCCAGCGCGTTCAGCGCTTCCGCCGAGGCATGTGCCTCCGGCCCGCCGATCAGCAGAGGCGTCGCCAATCGGGCCGGCGGTAACGGTGCCATCACCGCTACGTCGAGATAGTCCCCTGCACCAGCAGTGACAGCCTGCGCAGCGGCACGCTTCGTCTCAGGAGCGACAGAGTTTAAGTCGAGAAAAAGCTGCTCCGTACTCAGTAGCGGCGCCGCCTGCTTTGCGACGTCGAGCGCGTTGCCTGCCGTCACCAGCGACAGCACCAGACGGGCACCATCCAGCGCGTCAGCCAGCGAACGGGCAGGCTCTACTGCGCATTGCGCTGCAACGCCGTGCAGATGTTTCGCATGCGGACCGGAAAACTTATTGTCCCAGACGCGCACCTCGGCCGTCTTCGCCAGGTCCTGGGCGAAAATCTGCCCTGCCTCTCCAAAGCCTATAATTGCAATGCGCATTAACCTTCTCTCCTCAATTTCCGGACCATAAAGACCCAGGGACTGCGACCCGGCCGTCAAACAACAGACGCGCAGTGCGGATCAGGCCGCTGTTGGTAATATTACCCGCGTTGTCACGCGTCAGCATGACACTGAACTGCCCACCGGGATGTTCTACCGCCAGCCGCTGTTCCCGGACATGACTGACACTGGCCACGTTATCGGTGACGGAGCCAGGGATAAGACAAGCGGTAGCCACGCTTACCGCGCCTAAGACGCCAATTGAAGCATGACAACGATGGGGAATAAACGTACGGGTAGTCAACGTGCCGCCCTGGGTGGGCGCGGCAACGATTGTCATTTTCGGCACGGTGCGATGTGTCACATCGCCGAGATTCATCCGCGGTCCCGCCTGTAATCGTATGGATTCCAGGCGTGATTTTAGCTCTTCGTCCTGATCCAGCTGTTCCCGTGTTTCTAGTCCGCTGCGTTGCAAATCCGCCGCCCTTATAAGCACAACGGGCATGCCATTATCGATGCAGGTAACGTCGATATCGTCGAAGCGATCGCAGGCATTGCCTGTCGGTAACAAGGCGCCGCAGCTGGAGCCGGCGATATCCTGAAAGCTGAGCACCTGCTCAGCGGCATAGCCGGGCACACCGTCAATCTGTGTGTCGCCCTCATACTCAACCGCACCGCCAGGCGTGGGGACCTCGGCCTCGGCGACCTGGCCGGTGTTCACCATAAAAATGCGCACCCGCGTGGTGGTGCCCTGCACCGCCACCAGTCCTTTTTCAATCGCGAAAGGACCTACCGCTGCCAGCACATTGCCACAGTTTTGCCCGTAATCCACCACGGCCTTGTCGACGTTCACCTGTGCAAACAAGTAATCGACATCCGCATCCGTATGCGTTGAAGCAGAAATAATGGCGACCTTACTGGTGAGCGGATCGCCGCCGCCGATGCCGTCAATCTGGCGCGAGTCGGGCGAGCCCATCACCGCCAGCAACACGCGATCGCGTAGCGCCTCTTCGGCGGGCAGATCAGCTGCCAGAAAACAGGCGGCCTTCGAAGTGCCGCCGCGCATCAGAAGGCAAGGAACAAAGGTCTGTTTCATCGTCAGGCCTTCCCGAGTTCGTCAAGGCTGTCCACGTAGCGAAGTCCTTTTTCCGCCAGCGCTGGACGCATCTGGTAAATATCCAGCCCCAGCTCGCCGGCGGCGAGGCGCTGACGCTTACCTTCCTCCGCATCCATGCGCTTTTGCGCAGCGGCATGTACCGTCACCGCCTGCTCGCGAGGGACGATAACCACGCCGTCATCATCGGCCACTACGATATCGCCCGGATTGACCAGTTGCCCGGCACAGATCACCGGCACATTCACCGATCCCAATGTCTCTTTGACCGTGCCCTGCGCCCAGACCGCCCGTGACCACACCGGGAAGTTCATCTCGCGCAGCGTCTGGCTGTCGCGGATACCGATGTCGCCAACCAGCGCAACCACCCCACGCGCCTGCAGCGAGGTCGCCAGCAGGTCGCCGAAAAAGCCGTCATGGCAGTGGGAGGTCGGCGCCACCAGCACTACGTCGCCGGGATGACACTGCTCGACCGCTACATGAAACATCCAATTATCGCCGGGTGACACCAGCACGGTGACGGCGCTGCCCGCGATGGCGCAGTTCTGCTGCACCGGCCGCACCCGCATGTCAAGCAGGCCGCTGCGCCCCTGCGCCTCATGAGTAGTGGCAACCCCATAGCGCGCAAAGTCCGCCACCAGATCGGCCGCAGCGCGCGAAATGTTTCTCACCACCACGCCCTTTTTATTCACCAGGCTCATGACAGATCCTCCGTCACGCGCGGGAACAGGCTCTGGTAGCCTTCGCCGTGGCTGATCACCTTCGGCGAGGCGATGCCAACGTTGCGTTTTGCCTGTACGCCCCGCTGCAGAGCCACGCGGGTGTAGTACTCCCACAGGTGCTCCTGGCCCGCCATGCACTGAATAGCGGCATACTTCTTGTCCCAGACTGAAGTAATGTCCAGCAGCACGTCAGGCTTCCAGTTACACTGCTCGGGCTGATGCGGCTCGAAACAGTAGACCGGCGGCGCGCCGATAATAGGTTCACCCGGCCGGTAGCCTTCCGCCTGAGCAATAATGCGCGCCTCCTGGGTGAGGTTGGCAGCCAGCGGATGGTCGTAATTGTAAGGATCGTTGACCGAATGGGTCAGCACGAAGTGTGGCTGGATGGCGCGGAACACGTCCGCCAGACGGAAAAGAGTCTCTTTGTCTGCCCGTAGCGGATAGTCGCTGAGATCAAAGAACTCAATACTGGTGCCCAGAATCTCTGCTGCGGCTTCCGCTTCTTCCTGCCGCTTCTGCTTCACCAGCGCTTCCGTCATATTGCCCTTACGCCACAGCTTCGCCGATTCACCGCGCTCGCCGTAGGAGAGGCAGACCACGTGCATCTCATAGCCCTGTGATGCATGCAGCGCAATCGCGCCACCCGCTCGCCAGACAAAATCTGCGGAATGTGCACTGACCACTAAGCCGGTATTTTTCGCCATCTTTTCCATCGTTACACCCTGCATTTGCTGTTTTTTTCATCCTGGCATGACAGGAAAAGCGCGGATAATGCCTTTCATTGCACGAGCTATGATTTTTATTTATGTTGTGATGAAGCCTCCAAACTCCTTGTCGCGACAATGCAAAATAAAAATCAGGATTATCTTATTAAAATCATGCAAATACGTGCCTTTTGCATGATTGCGGAGCGCGGTACCGTCTCTGACGCCGCCGACAAATTATTTCGCACGCAGTCAGCCATTACCCGTTCGATCCGCGATCTTGAACACAGTTTAGCGACGCCGCTGTTTGAGCGGCACGCGACAGGAATGCTGCTGACCGAGATGGGAAAATGCGTGCTGCCGCGCGCGCGCCGCGCGATTCAGGAGCTGCACCAGATTCCGCTTCTGCTCAGCAAGCTGAAGCAGCGTGATAGCCACCGTGAAGAGGCGGAACCCGTATGGCTGTTCAACCTGCGGCGCCTGCAAATCTTTCTCGCACTGTGCCGGTTTCATCATACCCAGAGTGTGGCGGTTTCACTCGACATCAGCCAGCCGGCGGTGAGCGCGGCACTGAAGGTGCTGGAAAAAGGAGCAGGGCTGGCGCTGTTTCAGCGCACACCAAAAGGCATGATGCCGACACCCGCCGGACGGGAGATCGCTCCCTTTATCAGCCGGGCGCTAAACGAGATCCGCCATATCCCGGAAGACCTGGCGGCACAGCAGGGCATTCTGACCGGCACCGTGCACGTAGGCGCTCTGCCACTATGCCGCAGCAGCCTGCTGCCGCAGGCGATTACCCAGCTGGTAACACGCTATCCAGGCGTCAAGGTGGTTACCAACGAAAGCGTATTCAGCTCGCTGGTTTCTGAGCTGCGCGCCGGAGATATCGATTTTATTCTTGGCGCGCTGCGCCAGCACGAAGCAGTGCCGGATATTCTGAATCAGATGCTGTTTAATGAAGAACTCGTTCTGCTCGCGCGGCCGGGGCATCCACTGGCCGGGCGCCCACTGACCCCTCAAGATCTGTCGCAGACACAGTGGATCCTGCCTCGGGAAAACAGCCCTGCCCGTCACCTGCTGGATCGCGCCTTTGGAACGTTAGGCATGCCGAAGCCGCAGCCGGTGGTAGAGAGTGGCGATCTGGCTATTGTACGGGGCGTGCTGTTGTATTCAGATATGGTTGCAGCGGTCTCATCCCATCAGCTGGAATATGAATTGCGCTCTGGCATACTGACGCCGTTAACCCTGAATTTGCCCGATACGCGACGAGAAATTGGCCTAACGTTTCGTCAGGGCGCGCTGCATTCGCCCGCAGCCAGAGCGCTGCTGGATTGTATCGACGCGGTAATGGCGCAAAGAGCCTAAACGAAATTCATACAATAACCTTTAAGGGCCCGCGTCAGAGTGTTCAACAGCTGTACTCTGACGAGCTTTTCTGCCACTTCTCCCAGTGTTAAACCCATCACAATATAAACGCAACTCATATCGCTAAAAGCCTTTTTTGACAGACAGAGGCTGGCGCCGCGCATAACGTGTTTGCTGATTGTTAATTTCCTCTCACCACAACAATAGCTGCCGTATGTAACACAGTAGAGAGCGTATCCTATGACACCTAATAACCTGGTCAATGTTAAAGCGTGGATTGACGCGCGCCCTGTTTCAGCTTTTCAATGGCGCGTGCTGGCGCTGTGCCTGATTATCATTATGTTCGACGGCTATGACGCCGCCGTGATGGGCTTCATCGCACCAGCGCTGATTGAACAGTGGGGCATCAGCCGCTCCGCTATGGGGCCAATTCTGGGCGCAGCGATGTTTGGCGTAGCCCTGGGCGCGCTTATAGCCGGGCCCCTGTCCGACAAATATGGCCGCAAGCGCGTGATTCTACTTTCTGTGCTGATTTTCTCCGCTTTCAGCCTGGCCTGCGCTTTTGCCGCCTCGCCCATGCAGATGGCGCTGCTGCGCTTTATCGCCGGATTAGGGCTGGGTGCCGTGATGCCGAACTGCGTGACGCTGTTATCTGAATATATGCCTGAACGCCGCAAAGGCATCATGATCACGCTGATGTTCAGCGGTTTTAACATTGGATCAGGACTGGGCGGATTTATCGCTGCCGGGTTATTGTCTCATTACAACTGGCCCGCGGTGCTGATTTTCGGGGGCGCGCTGCCGTTACTGATGCTGCCAGTGATAGGCTGGCTGTTGCCGGAATCAGCGCTTAATTTGGTAGTACGCAAGGCGCCGCGCTCACAGATTGCCGCGCTGCTGAATCGCATGGGTGGGAACTTTACATCCAATCACGCCTTTATCCTCAATTCTCCCGGCGTGAAGCGCAAAAGCACCATAGCGGAGCTGTTTCGTCATGGTTTTGCGCGCGGCACCATCATCCTTTGGCTGACCTACTTTATGGGCCTGTTCGTTATCTATCTGCTGAACGGCTGGTTGCCCACCATTATGCGTTCAGGCGGCATCTCGATGGAACAAGCTGCCATTATCGCCGGGTTATTCCAACTTGGCGGCCCGGTAGGCGGTATCATTGTCGGCGCGCTAATGGATAAGCTGCGCGCAAAATGGGTTATCGGTATGGTCTATTTCCTTGGCTGCGCCTGCCTGATGATCCAGGGGCTGATGGGCCTGAGTGGTGTGGCGCTCGGCATGGTAGTTTTTGTTACTGGCATGTGCATTAACGGCGCGCAGAACGGGCTGCAGGTCTACTCTCCGGCCTACTACCCGACCGAAATTCGCGCCACCGGCGTAAGCTGGATGCACGGCATCGGCCGCACGGGCGCTATCCTTAGCTCCTCGCTGGGCGGGTTGCTATTGGGAGCGTTTCCCGGCCAGTCAGCCATCTTCTTTGTTCTGGCGCTGCCAGCGATGTTTGCCGCTGTGAGTATATTGCTACATCGCAATGTTGAACTGGAAATGAAAGTCAAAGGTGCCGGGCTGTGTGAGATCCCCGCTCTGTCGCAGACCTTAAACAACCAATAAGTTTGTCCGGGATATAGCGGAGATAACAGGTGGATTTCCTTTGCACTGCCAGAAATCGTTTACGTTTGACAAGCTACATCATCTCACCGGAATCATCAGATTCGTACACTCACGAGGCAAGATTAGCCAGGGAAGAATTGAAGCAATACTTATTACTGGTTTCTTGATCAGCCCCAGTCGGCTGGCAGACATTACCCTTAGGGATTCTATTCCGCCTCCTTTCTTTAAAGGAGAGTACAGGCAAATGTACCAGCCAGCCGACTAAACCACACTAAACTGATGAATGTGCCTGGCATGCTTTGATGAAAAAATATGAATAGGATCGGAGTAGTAATAATATGGAATAGACAGGCTATATTTTATCCCTATTCAAAGGAATCGTTGAAGTCGACTCATCGCCGTATTAATAAGAAAACGTACATCTAATGCGTCGTTGATTACTGTTACATGACTATCGAATCAACTATTTTTTTATCACCATTTCCTTTTCAATAAAGATTTGTCCTGCTCAATCAGTAAGAAACACCCGGCCGAATAGAGTATAGGTACTCCAAATGCGTCAGCGATCACGTATACACTAGTAAATATTGCTTTTGAAAATTTCAAAATGCAATAATCAGGAATAATTTTGCATTTATCCCCCGATTACTGAGTGTTAAACATGAAAATTAGCGCCCTGACTGAACGACTTGCGCAAAAAATCGTTGGTCTGATCGATACCGGCAAGCTGGCCCCTGGCGCGCATCTTAGCGTACCAAAGCTGGCCGAAACGTTTGACGTTTCGCGCTCTCCAGTGCGCGAAGCGCTGGTCTATCTGGAGCAGAAAGCCATTCTGCAGCAGAAGCTTAACCGCGGTTTTTTCGTCAGAGAAGATTACGCTCCACAACATCAAGACAAGCCTGCGCCTGCCGACGTCAGCGATCTGCCGGAGTATTACCAGCTGGCGGAAGACTGGTTACAGGACAATATAGAAGCAGAAGTCACAGAACTTTATCTGATGAAGCGCTATAACCTGACTAAAAGCCAACTCTCGACGATCCTGGCGCGCGGCATCAGCGAGGGTTGGGTGGAGCGCAAGCAGGGTTACGGCTGGCGCTTTTTGCCGGTGGCGAAAACCAAAGCGGCGTTGGAAAACATCTTCAGCTTTCGTATGGTAATTGAGCCGATGGCGATTCTGGAACCCACCTTCAACGCGCCACAGGAGAAGATCGACGAGATCCGCCGCGAGCTGGAGATGCTGCTGGACAATGGCATAGAACGCCTCTCGCCAAAACAGCTGCAGCTGGCCGGTTATCGCTTTCACGAGACTGTGATCGGCTTCTCAAACAACCCATTCTTTGAAATCTCACTGCGCAATGTCAACCGCATGCGTATGCTAATGGACTACCGCATCATGGACGATCGCAGCCGTTACTACGCTGAGGTCAAAGATCATTTGCGTCTGCTGGCTCTTATTGAGTCGGGGCAGCGTATCGAGGCCTCTTACATGATGAAGCAGCATCTGGCAGTGGCGCTGGCAAATAAAAAAATGCGCCGTATCAGTGCGGAAGTCTGAAAGGTAAACGGCTCATTCCCTGAGCCGTTTTTTTTTATGCCGCAGTGGAGTAGATGGGATAGAGCCCCAGCAGCAAGCCTGAAGCCAGAAAGATCATGCAGAGTAAAAATGCCCACTTAAAAGTGTGTTTCTGATGGTCGCTAAATTCCACGCCCGCAAGCCCCACCAGCAGATAAGTTGACGCCACCAGCGGACTGAGCAGATGCACCGGCTGTCCGACCAGCGAGGCGCGGCCGATTTCAATCGGTTCGATGCCGTAAGCCTTCGCCGCTTCCGCCAGCACTGGCAATACGCCATAATAGAAGGCGTCATTCGACATAAAGAATGTGCCCGGCAGACTGATCAGCGCGGTTAATGGGGCCAGATAAGGCCCCCAGGACTCTGGCAGAATAGCAAGCAGCGAGCCGGACATCGCCGTCACCATGCCGGTGCCAGAGAGAATCCCTGCGAAGATACCTGCGGCGAGAAAGATTGAGGTCTGATTGAGTGCTGCCGGCGCATGGGCGGCTATACGCTGACGCTGCGCATCCAGATGGGGATAGTTGATAAGCAGCGCCAGCGCAAAGGCCACCATAAACAGCACCGATAGCGGCAGCAGCTCCATCACCAGCGACGCCATTAAAAGCAACGTCAGACTGGCGTTCAGCCAGAAGAGTTTTGGCCTACGCAGCTCTTCATTCACTTCATTTATCGCGGGCAGATAGCTCTCCGCGTCCTCTTCCACTACCGAACCATCAGTACGGGTCTGAATGCTCAGTTTGCCCAAGCGACGACGCTCGCGAATGCCGATATACCACGCCAGCACCAGCACGCCAACAAAGCCGCACACCATTGAGGGGATAAGCGGAATAAAGAGATCGCTGGATTCTACTTTCAGCGAGGCAGCCACGCGCGCCAGCGGCCCGCCCCATGGCAACAGGTTGGTGATACTGCCGGCCAGAAACACCACGCACGTGAGCGAAAGCGGATCGAGACGAATGCGCTTGAACAGCGGCAGCATGGCAGTGACACAAATCATATAGGTAGTGGATCCGTCACCATCCAGCGAAACCATCGCCGCCAGCACCGCGCTGCATATTACCGCTTTAACCGGATCGCCATCAATAATTCGCAGGAAGAAGCGAATGATGGGATCGAATAAACCGGTATCAAACATGGTACTGAAATAAAGAATGGCGAAGATTACCATAATAGCGGTCGGGGCGACTTTCTTCAGACCTTCTATCATCATCTCGCCCATTTCACCGCCAAAACCGGCAATAATTGCAAAGATAATGGGGATAATTGTCAATGCAACAAGAGCAGAAAGTTTTTTGGTCATAATCAGGATCATAAAGACCACGATCATGCCGTAACCCAGTAAAGAGAGCATAAGAGCCTCCGGCGCCTTATTACTAAAGGCGCGAGTGAAATTGTCGTCGTTATATTTTTTTTACCGCAGGAGAGAATTAACTCATGTGCATACCACCGTTTACCGAGAAGTTCGCGCCGGTGGCGTAGCCTGATTCATCCGACGCCAGCCAGGCGCAGATTGAGGCGATTTCTGACGGAGATCCAAGTCGACGCACCGGAATTTCCTGCACGATTTTGTCGATCACCTGCACCGGCGTGACGGTTTTGAGCTTGCTGGTAGCAAGATAGCCAGGTGAAACGGTATTAACGGTGACGCCGCGCGCGGAAACTTCGCGCGCCAGCGCGCGGGTAAAGCCGCGTACCGCGTATTTTGCCGTCGAATAGTTAACCTGACCGACCGTGCCTATCTGCGCGTTGAGCGAGGATATATTGATAATGCGCCCCCAGCCGCGCGACATCATGCCGTCAATAACCTGCCGGGTGACGTTAAAAAGGGAATTCATATTGGTATCGATCACCGCCTGCCACTCCTGCGGCTGCATATCGCGAAACAGCGCATTGCGAGCGGTGCCGGCGTTATTAATCAGCACGTCCACTTCGCCGATTTCCCGGCGGATTTTCTCAAAGGTTTTAACCGTCGAATCCCAGTCGGCGACGTTGCCTTCCGAGGCGATAAAGTCAAAGCCCAGTTTTTTATTGTCATCCAGCCAGGCCTGCTTTCTTTTTGAATCAGGCCCGCAACCGGCAATAACTTTGAAGCCGTCTTTTGCCAGCCGACGGCAGATTGCCGTGCCGAGACTGCCCATTCCAGAGGTGACATACGCGATACGTTGGCTCATACCCTTACTCCCAGATGCATTTTTTTAACAGCTTTTTACTTCGTATTAACAGTAAGCGGCGTGCCCGTTTTTTCTGCAATCTGCCCGCGTCGAAAATGTGAACAGGATCGGCTAATTTGTGCTTTTAATAATATTTAAATGCAATAATGCAATATGACACTTTAAAGTTACCCTCAAAAAAAACAGTCGAAGCCAGCGGAATTGAAGCGTTTATAGGCGAATTTCTGATTATATTCAGGCCATAACGTGAGGCGCATCACATGTTGAATAATGCACTTATAATAATATAAATGCATTAAGCTTGGAGATTGACATGACATTTGCCTATGTGGGTTGCCGTACGTCCGCCTGGCGCGGCGCGCGTGGAAAAGGGATTGAGGTGTATCGGATGCTGCCAGATGGCGAATGGCGGCTCATTCAGCGCGTCGAGTCGGTGCAGGAGAATCCGTCATGGCTAACGCTGGATCCGATTCATCAGCGTCTTTACGCGCTGCATGGCGACGGTGACGCGGTTGCCGTATGGCAGCGCGATCCAAATAGCGGCCTGCTGAGCCTGCTAACGCAACAGACTACCGGTCCGCGTCATTCCCATCCCGATCTCGACCCACAGCGGCGCAACAACCCGGTCGGAGCGGCGTTGACGCCTGATGGCCAGCATCTACTGATCGCCAACCATGAGGCGGGTAATCTTGCGGCGCTCGCCATTGACCAGCAAGGGTTGCGGCCGCCACATTCGCTGGCACGCATTCCCGGTCATCCCTCCACGCTGGAGGCACCGGAAAGCCTCTCCCGTCCGCATGAGATTGTCTTCGCGCCCGGTAGCGACCTGTTCGCCGTGCCGATACAGGGACGCGCAGCGGGCAACGGCATTGATATGATACGTCTCTACCGCTGGCAAGACGGAGAAACGCAGATGCTGGATGAAGTCCGGCTCGCGGCCGGCAGCTGGCCCCGCCACGTAGACTTTCACCCCAGCGGAAAATGGCTTTACTGCCTAAGTGAGCTAAGCAGCACGCTGACAGTACTGGAGGTCAATGCCCGGCGCGGCGAGCTGATGCTCATGCAGACGCTGAGCGCACTGCCGGAAGGGTATTCAACACGCAGCGACGCCAGCGAAATTGAAGTGCATCCCAGCGGCCGTTTTGTTTACGCGGCGAATCGCGGTCATGACAGCATCGGTGTGTTTGCGGTGGATGTGCAGGAGGGCACGCTCAGCGTGATTGACTGGGTGGACTGCGGCGGCAAAACGCCTCGCTTCACCACGCTCTCGCCTGATGGCCGCCGCTTCTATAGCGCGAATGAGGAGTCCGACACCATTCAGGTATTTGACGTTGATGCGCAAACCGGCCTGCTGCACAGGTGTGACCAGAGAATCGTCACGGCCAGCCCGACCTGTATTTGCTTAGCTAGCGCAGAGTAACCACGCTGCCAGCCCCCTCGTCCTCATGACCGCGTCTGATCGCGGCGGTCAGGCTTTCAATCAGGGTCTTCACCGAGGGCGACGCGAGCGCATGCGCCTTGACTCCCACCAGCAGCTCCCGCTTCGCCCAGGGCTCCGCCAGTGGAATCGCCCGCACGCCGCGGTGCAGCGAGGCGGGGGCGATCTCATTCACCGGCAGGATGGCGATGCCGAGCTGTTGGCTGACCAGCTCCGCCATCGAGACAAAGCTGCTGACGCGCAGCCCGATGCTGAGTGTGCTGCCCAGCCTGCGCGCCTCGCGTTCCAGAATATGGCTGACGGCGCTGTCGCGGTGTGGCCCCACTATCTTTTCATCAAGCAAGTCGGCCAGCTGCAGAGAGGCGCACGACGCTAGCGCATGGTCGTGCCACACCAGCACGGAGAGTTGATCCTGCTGCCACGGCCAGACGTCGATGCCGGAGGCGGGAGTCCAGCTGGAGAAAACGCCAACATCGGCGTTGCCTTCCAGCAGTCCCTGCACCACGCCGACGCCGGTCTGTTCCTCAATATCGATATCGGTTTGCGGATAGTGTGTCAGAAACTGGCTGATGGCGCGCGGCAGGCAGTGCATTAGTGCCGCGGAAATGGTGAATATGCGAATATGTCCGCGGATCCCGGCGGCATAATCGTTCAGCTCCTCTTCCATCTGCTCCAGATTGCGGAAAATCTGGCGCGCGTGATAGAGCAGCGAATGGCCCGCCGGCGTCAGCTCAATGCCGCGTGGCAGACGCAGCATCAGCTGAGTGCCGACCTGCTGCTCCAGTTCGGCGATGCGCTTGCTGACCGCCGAGACCGCGGTATGTTTACGTCGCGCAGCGTGGGTCAGGTTTTGCGTTTCGGCCACGGCGACAAAGAGGGATAATGAGACCAGGTCGTAACGCATAGTCAGCCTTTCAACGTTTGCTGGATAACAAAGGGCAAGATGCCGCCGTGCAGCAGATAGCCAAGCTCCTGCTGCGAGTCTATCACCGCCGTCAGCGCGAATTCACCGAGCAAAGTATCGTGGCGATAAATGCGCAGCCGCAGCGGTGTGCTGCCGGGCAGCAGATCTTCCAGCCCAATCACGTCGAGGATTTCACTGCCGTCCATATCGGGCAGACGAGACGCTTCACCCGTACAGAAGTGCAGCGGCAGGATACCCATGCCAATCAGGTTGGTGCGATGGATACGCTCAAAGCTTTCGGCAACCACCGCCTTCACGCCCATGAGCGCCTGCGCTTTCGCCGCCCAGTCTCGGCTGGATCCGGCGCCGTAGCGTTCGCCGGCAAACACCACCAGAGGCACACCGCGAGCCAGCCAACTCTGCGCCGCTTCAAAAGCAGGCAGGATCTGCTGATGATCGGCATCCCAGGCGAAACCGCCGCCGCCGCGTTTTTCCGGCGGCAGCAGCCGGTTCGCCAGCGCCTTATTGGTGAAGGCGCCGCGCACCATCACCTCATGATTGCTGCGCCGCGTCGAGTAGAGATTAAGATCCCGCGGATCCTCATGGTGCTCAAGCAGCCATTGCCCCGCCAGGCTGTTGGGCGGAATGGCACCGGCCGGTGAGATATGGTCGGTGGTGACATCGTCGCCTAACCACAAAAAAGGGCGCGCGTTGTGCAGGGACAGAGGCGTAGCGGGATCGCGCGGCAGACGTTGCAGATAACCAGGGCGACGCAGATAGGTCGAATCCGCCTCCCACGGATAGTGCATGCTGCCCGGCGCGGCGATTTGCTGCCAGTGCGGGGTGCCCTGCCAGATAATCTCGCGACGTTTGACGTAAAATTCCCGCTTCATGGCGCGTTCGACCCACTCTTCCACCTCTTCTCGCGTCGGCATTAAATCCCGCATGCGGATCGGCTGCTGCTGTGCGTCGAAGCCCAGCGCATCGTTCAGCATATCGTGGGAGATATGGCCCGCAAGAGCCCAGGCGATAACCAGCGCCGGGGAGGTCAGGTAACCATGTCCCAGGCTGGGGTTGACGCGCCGGGGAAAGTTACGGTTGCCTGACAGCACGCAGACCGCCTGTAGTCCTTCGTTCACCAGTGACTCCATGGCCGGCTGCAGCGCGCCGGAGCTGCCGATGCAGGTCATACAGCCGTAACCGGTGACGTCGAAGCCGATCTTCTCCAGCTCGCCTAGCAGCCCGCAGGCGCTGAGATAGTCAGTCACGGCGCGCGATCCCGGCGAAAATGAGGTCTTCACCCAGGATTTAGGCTTCAGGCCGTGACGCGCGGCGTTGCGGGCGAACAAAGCCGCTTGGATCACCAGCCAGGGATTGGCGGTGGTGGTGCAGCTGGTAATGGCGGCAATGGCGATAGCGCCCTGCTCAATCGCCTGCGGATAAGCATCATGCCGCCAGCGCCGGCCCCGCGCTTCAGCCGTAAGGCTGTCGCGAAAGCTGTCAGCGGCCCGGCTAAGCGCAATCTGCTGATGCGGATTAAAGGGTCCCGCCATGCAGGATTCGATGTGGCTCAGGTCCAGCTCGATCAACTGGGTGAATTCAGGCGTCGGCGTCGCCGGCGAGCGCCACAGGTGCTGCTCTCGCATATAAGCGTGAACTATCGCCTGCTTCTCTTCGCTGCGTCCGGTCATCTGCACATAGTCAGCGCTGCGATCGTCCCAGGGAAAAAACACCACCGTGGCGCCATATTCCGGTGCCATATTAGCGATGGTGGCGCGAGACTCCAGCGGCAGAAGATGCAGTGATGGCCCGGTAAACTCGACGAATTTGCCCACCACGCCCTTTTCTCGCATCAGGCGAGTAATATGCAGCGCCAGATCGCTGTCGCTGACGTCAGCGGCCAGCTTGCCCGACAGCGAGATGCCGATCACCTCAGGAAAGCGCAGCGTGACCGGTTCACCGACCAGCGTCGCCTGTCCTTCAAGTCCGCCTACACCCCAGCCCAGAATACCCAGCGCGTTAATCATTGGCGTATGGCTGTCCGTTGCCACCATACAGTCAGCATGCAACAGCGGCACGCTTTCCCGCGCATCCACCGCAACGATCTCCGCAATCGCCTCCAGGTTCATCAGATGAATAATGCCGGTGCCCGGCGGGATCACGCGGAAGTTAGCAAGACTCTGTTCGGCCCAGCGAATAAAGCGATAGCGCTCGGCGTTGCGACGAAAGTCGAACTGCAGATTCTGCTCCAGCGCGTCGGCGGAGGCGTAGCTTTCGACAATCACCGAGTGATCGATGGTCAGTACCGCCGGAATATGCGGATTGATGCGCTGCGGGTCGCCGCCGAGTTCGGCGGTGAGATCGCGCATCGCGGCAAAATCTGCCAGGGCCGGAAGGCAGGTGGTATCGTGAAACATCAGGCGGTCGGGATAAAACGCGACTTCTCCAGCAGCCTCTTCACCCTGCAGCATGCGCAGAAAATGAGGCAGCGTCTGCGGCGAGCGCAGCGCGACGTTTTCCAGCAGGATGCGCAGGCTGAACGGCAGGCGCTGTAGCCGCTCGAGCGGAAGCAGCTGGGTCAGATCGAGAAACTTATAGGGGCGGCCATCAATGACCAGGGAAGAGCGTTCCAGAGATAAGGACAATGTCATACAAACCTTCCGCTATCACAGCATTGTTATGTTCTCAGTGGGATAACGTGTCACGCCGGGCAGGGATTGAAAATTGAATCTTGAATAAGAGAGCGTTCTCATAACAAGAACGCTCTGTGCGTGACTCAGGCATCAGCCAGATAGCGATCGATGATAGACTGCAAGCTGCCGTCCTGCTGCCACTGGGTCAGCAGATCAACAAGTTTTTCATAGTAAGACGGCTGCTGGCGCGGCACGCAAATCGCCTGATTGATGGCGCCGAAGTTGTCCGGCAGCACGCGATAACCCGCCTTTTCGCGCGCGGCGCGCGTAAGTGGCTGACGAATGCCGGCCGCCATATCCCCTTCTCCTCTCAGAAACGCATCAATGGCCGCCTGGGAGGAGTCGAGTCGGTTTAGCGTAGCGTGCTGCAGCTGCCGTGTCAGATGTAGATCGTAGGCGGCACCTTTGCCAACGTTGATTGCTATGCCCGGCTTATCCATCTGCTCAACGCTCTGCCAGCTGCTCTCCGCTTTCACCAACACGGTGCCCTGAATCTGAATATAGGGCTGCGTAAAGCGCAGCACCTCTTCACGTTTGGGATCGACGGCGAGAAACGCAATATCCCAGCGGCCTGTTTGCGCGTCGTCCACCACTTTTCCCGCGCTGGGGTAAGTGATAAACCGCGGCTGGCTGCCGAGCGAGGCCGCTATGTTATGGGCTATCTCAACGGTAATACCGCCTGGCGCGCCGTCTGGCAGGGTTTTGGCCAGCACGGCATTGCCTAGATTAATAGCAAAACGGACGGCTGAATTAGCGGTGGCTGACATGCGGTTCCTCCGGGAATCGGTCGTTAGGATCCTGCTGGCTGTTCTCGAAACTTAACCGCTGGATTTTACCGGCTACAAAGAGATAGCAGCAGAGGTTCAGGAAGGCGCAGACGCCAACGAATATTAATGCGCCGTTAAAGGAGCCGGTGTCCTTAATAATGTAGGCGATAATAATCGGCGTAAAGATCCCGGAAATATTGCCAATCATATTGAACAGGCCGCCGCTCAGCCCTACCGCTTCTTTTGGCGAGAAGTCAGAGACCACACACCAGCCCATGGCGCCAAATCCCTTGCCAAAGAAGGCGAGTGACATGATCGCCACCACAATCCAGGCGGAGTCGACGTAGTTGCAGATCACCATGCTGACGGCCAGCAGCATACCGATCACTATAGGCGTTTTGCGCGCCGCCGACAGGCTAAAGCCGCGCTGCAGCATAAAGTCCGAGAGCACACCGCCCAGAAGCGCGCCCGCACAGCCGCACAGCGCCGGAAGCGAGGCGACGAAGCCCGCCTTAAGAATGGTCATACCGCGATCGTGCACCAGGTAGACCGGGAACCAGGTCAGGAAGAAGTAGGAAAGCACAGTGAAAAAGAACTGCCCCATATAAACTCCCAGCGCCAGGCGGCTGGTTAATAGTTTTTTGGTGTACCCTTTGCCGCGTGTGTCCCCTTTTTTAGTGGCCTTTAGGTTGGTCAGCCCGCCGCCGGACTGGATGTATTCAAGCTCGGCATCATTGACCAGCGGATGGACTTTCGGCGTATCGGCCAGCACGCGGCTCATCAGCAGCGATATCAGGATGCCGATACCGCCCATAAACCAGAACACTGACTCCCAGCCAAAGGTAAAGGAGAACCAGCCCATCAGCGGCAGGAAAACCACCAGCGCGAAATATTGCGCAGCGGTAGTAAAACCAGAGGCTTTGCCGCGTTCACGCGCCGGGAACCAGGCGGCGAGGAAGCGCGAGTTGGCCGGCAGCGTCGGCGCCTCAATCAGCCCCATCATAAAGATAAAGCCGAACATCATAACGCGCGTCACCCAGACGCTGTCGAATGCGGTACTGAACCCCACCAGGAAAACAAAAAACGACCAGGTAAAAACACCGGTAACCAGCACTTTTTTTGAGCCAAAACGGTCCAGTAGCCAGCCGCCAGGGTATTGCCCCAGCACGTAAGCCCAGGTAAAGGTCGAGATAAGATAGCCCAGCGCGACAATATCGAGGCCGGCGGCTTTCACCATATCTGTTCCGGCTATGGAGAAAGTGGCGCGATCGCCGTGGTTAAGCGCAATACTGAGAAACACCATCAGCAAAATCATATAGCGATAGTGCGTCGGCTTATTTTTTCGTGGAGCGGAGTGTAAGGTATCCATTGATTCGGCCTTTTCTGCCATTCGATTAGTTAAATCGGTAAAGTTCAGCCGGGTTTGCCACAAATAATTTGTGCCGAACCTGTTCGTTACTTGCCCAGTGGAAGATTTTTGAAAGAATTAACGCATCGTCTGGCATTTTTTTATTTGCGCTTGTCAGGCTGGGGTGCGGCCAGTCGCTGCCCCACAACACGCGTTCTGTCGCTTCATGTAAAAAGCTTTTTACCACGGCGGACATATCTGAGACGTCGTCGTGCCGCGACTGATGGTAAAGCCCCGAGATTTTGACCCAGCAGCGCCCACGGTTAATCAACTCCCATGCCAGTCGCCAGGCCGGATGCGCCATCGGCTCGGGCTGCGGCAAACGGAAAACGTGGTCGATCACCAAATTACCCGGCAGCTGAAGCAGAAGCGGACGCAGCGACCAGAGCTGGTCGGCGGAGGCGTGGATCTGCAGGTGCCAGCCGCGCTCCGCCAGCCGATACGCCAGCGGCAGCATCATCTCCGGCGTGGTGGCGCTGCCTGCGCCGAAGTTAAAGCGCACCCCGGTGACCCCCGCGTGATCGAGTACGTCCAGTTCAGCATCGCTGACCCGATCCGTCACCACTGCTTCGCCGCGCGCGCAGTTGCCTGCCTGCGCCAGCGCCGCTAGGAGACAGCGGTTATCAAGCCCATAAGACGAGGGCTGAACCAGAACGTGCCGCTGAAAACCCAGCCACTGTTTCAAGCGCGAATAGTCGTCGAGCGTCGCGTCCGGTAAATTGCGCGTATCGTCTGGCGCACAGGGAAAACGCCGATCGTAAATATGGTGATGACAGTCGCAGCTGTTTTCCGGCAACAGACTGTCCGGCGAAGATGAAATATCGCTATATTTCACCTCCTCCTTAATAGATTGGCTGTTCACGGCTGGCCTTTATTATTGACGGTTAGAAATAGATTAAGCCATCAGACGCTTTAATTTCGCGACGGCAGACTGTGCGCTGCTTAATACCGGACAGGGGACAGCCGCTTTTATTTCCTCAAAGGCGACTTCCATCGAAAAATGGGCCAGAACGATGGCGTCGACGTGCGGGTTCTGGCGCGCGGCTTCAACCACCAGCTGGTTATGATATGCCACGTCGCCCGCGCTTAGCGCGTCGCGCGCGCCAGCCACCACCTGCGTTTTCAGCGTCGCCGTAGAGCCATGCGCAGCGGCGAGCTGGTGAAATTCCGCCTCCATACTCGGCACGGCGGGCGCGAACGTCGCCAGCATCAGAATATTGTCGCCCTGCGCCAGAGCCGCTTCAAACATCGCTTCGTTGGGCTTCAGCACCGGCAGCGCGTGTCGCTGCGCGCTGGCGTCGATCGCCTTCCCCAATGCCGAGCAGGTAAAGAGGATCGCGGCGGCACGCATCGACAGCGCGTATTCCACCAGTGCGTCGATACGCTGATAGAATTCCGGCGTCAGCGCCGCAATCTTGCCGCGATCGCTGCTCAGTGCATCATCCAGCAGATTGGCAATCTCCGCCTCGGGCCACTGCCGTGCGAAGGTATCGTTGACCGGTGCCACCGCCAGCGGCGTCGCGTGGATCAACACAATGCGTTGGCTCATGATGTTCTCCATGAAAACAGGCTGCTGCCAGCGCAGCAGCCTGACGTCAGCCATTACGCGCGGATGGCCGCAGCCACGCGCTCCGCGAACGCTTTGGTGCCGCAGCTTCCGCCCAGGTCCGGCGTGCGCGTTTCGGGATTTTCCAGCACTTCGTCAATGGCGCGGTTAATCTCCTGCGCCGCTTTAAGGAACGTCGGCTGGTTATGCTTTTCCGCATACCACGCCAGCATCATCGCCGCCGACAGGATCATTGATACCGGGTTTGCCTTGTCCTGATTTTGAATATCCGGCGCGGAACCGTGCTGTGCCTGCGCGCAGCAGTGGGTGTCGCTGGCCATAATTGAACCGGCCAGACCCAGGCTGCCAGACAGCTCGCTCGCCAGATCGCTGATGATGTCGCCATAAAAGTTAGTGGCAACCAGCACGTCGAAACGCTCCGGGTTACGCACCAGATGTGCGGTAGAGGCGTCGACCAGCAGATCGTCCAGCTCGACTTCCGGGAATTCTTTAGCCACGTCGCGTACCGCTTCCAGGAAGAGGCCGTCAGTCATATGGAAGCTGTTGGCTTTATGGATCGCGGTGACCTTTTTACGGCGCTGCATCGCAAGCTCAAAGGCTTTGCGCGCGATACGCTCAGAACAGTGGCGGGTAATCTTACGCGTTGAGAGCGCCATATCCGGGCTCGGCATCACTTCGCCCCAGCCGCGCGTCATGTTGCGATCAGGATAAAAGCCTTCTGTCGCCTCACGCATGATCACCAGGTCCATGGTCTTGCCCTCTTTCATATTCGAGGTCAGAAACGGACGGGTGCGCGCCGGGCGTACGTTGGCGTAGAGGTCAAGGCCGATACGGAAACCGGCGGAAACGTTGCGTCCGCCCTTTTCAGGCGCCGGATAGTCGGCGTGCGACTGTGTGCCGAGAATAATGCCGTCGTAGGTTTTCGCTTTTTCCAGCGACTCCTGACGCAGCGTGGTGCCGTGCAGCTCCAGGCTTTTAAAGCCAACATCTTCATAGTCAAACTCAAAACCTAGGCCATAGGCTTTATCCAGTGAGTTCAGCACGGTTACCGCAGCTGAGGTGATTTCAGGACCTATGCCGTCGCAAGGCAAAACCAGAATACGCATATACACTCCAATAGTGGGTCAGTTTTGATTGCATTTTTATACCAACAAATGCACTGAAAGCAAGGTGACAAAGATCACATTTGTCACACAAAAAAATCACATTTTTGCAAGGATGTTAAATTTCAGTCAGTTAGCGCCGTGAGACTCACCAGACTGACTATATCCTTCTTTCCATCCTGCTCAGCCAGCTTCATGCAATGCGTAACAACAAGCTCTCAGAGTTAAATTTGTGATCTTAGCCACAAATTAACACGGATGGACTTTGCATTTATAAATACATAAAAGCAGTATGTGCCAATAAATTGAGCACCAGGGGAATAGTATGATCAGGTTAGGCGTTATCGCCGATGACTTTACCGGCGCCACGGATATCGCCAGCTTTATGGTGGATGCCGGCTGGAAAGTGGTGATGTTTAACGGCGTGCCCGAGGAGGCGTTCGCCTCTGAAGAGGTAAACGCAATTGTCATCGCGCTCAAGAGCCGCTCGATTGCGGTAGAGGACGCGGTGAGTCAGTCGCTGGCCGCATCCAACTGGCTTAAGGCGCATGGCTGCAAGCGCCAGCTGTTCAAATACTGCTCAACGTTTGACTCTATCCCTCAGGGAAATATTGGGCCAGTTACCGACGCGCTGATGGAAAACCTGCAGGCTGAGATGACGCTGGTGTGCCCGGCAGTGCCGGATAACGGCCGCACCATCGTACACGGCCACCTGTTCGTTAAAGGCGAGCTTCTCAACGAAAGCGGCATGCAGCACCATCCGGTGACTCCGATGAAAGCGTCGTCGCTGAAAAAGCTGATGGAGGCGCAGTCAAACGGCCTGTGCGGCAATATCTCCCTCGATACGGTAAAAAACCATCCGGATCACATTCAGGCTCAGTTGGCAGCGCTGCATCAGAGCCAGGTTCGCTATGTGATTTTCGACGTGCTCGATAACGCCGATCTGCTGACCGTAGCGCGCGCCACCGCCGCGTTTCCACTGGTGACGGGAGCCGCTGGGCTGGGCTACGCCATTGCGGCGGTCGAGACGCAGCAGCAGCGCAGCGTGGGCAGTGCTATGACCATTGAGGGGGCGGGCTACAGCGTGGTGCTGTCGGGCAGTTGCTCCTCCATGACGCGCCAGCAGGTCGATTTCTACCAGCAGCGCGCCGCTTCGCTAGCGCTGGACATCGAAAAAATCCTACACGATGCGGCGTATTTGCCATTCGTGGCGGAATGGGTGTATCAGCACGCCGAGGATGCCCTCGCCCCGCTTGTATACGCCACGCAGCCGCCGCAGATCATCGCGCTCATTCAGGAAAAGTACGGCGCCGCACAAGTGAGCGAAAAAATTGAAGGCTTCTTTGCTGCGCTGGCGCAGAAGCTGAGCCAGCAGGGTTTTAATAAATTCATTGTGGCGGGCGGCGAAACCTCCGGCGCCGTCACGCAGGGGCTGAATATTCGCGGCATGGTAATAGGCGACGCCGTCGCACCTGGCGTGCCATGGACGCAGGTTCTTGATGAACGGAAATGGGTGATCCTCAAATCCGGCAACTTTGGCAACAGCGATTTCTTCCTGAAAGCACAGGAGCCTTTCCATGAATGAATCTCAACTGCGCCAGGATCTGGTGCGCTACGCCCTCTCAATGTATCAACGCGGCTACAGCAGCGGTGGCGCGGGTAACATCAGCCTGAAGCTGCCTGATGGCAACGTACTGGCGACGCCGACTAACTCAAGCTTCGGTGATCTTGATCCTGACACGCTAAGCAAAGTGACCCTGGCTGGCGAGCTGCTGGGGGGAGAGAAAGCGTCGAAAGAGATCCTGATGCATCTGGCGATCTACCGTCAGCGTCCACAGTGCGGCGGCATCGTGCATCTGCATTCGCCGTGGCTGACCGCGCTCTCCTGCCTGCCTGGCCTGAATGAGGAGAATGCCCTGCCACCGATCACGCCTTATTACGTGATGCGCGTCGGCAAGCTGCCAGTGGTGCGCTATATCCGTCCCGGATCGCCCTTAATTGCCGAAGAGGTCGAAAAGCTTGCCGTTGAGCATAATGCGATGCTGCTGGCGAATCACGGCCCAATTATTTCCGGGAAAAATATTCGCGAAGCGGTATTTAACGCTGAAGAGCTTGAAGAAACCGCCAAACTTTATTTCATGCTGAAGCCCTTTGGCATGAATACGCTGACGCCGGAAAATGTCGCTGAGTTAGACGCCCTTTTTAGTATGAAATAACAAATACCCTCGTGCCCGGGCAGTTAACTGCTCGGGCTTTCTGTACCTGTAAAAAATAAAAAACAGAGTTAACTGACCATGTCATTGATGCTGATTACTGGGATCGTCATGTTTATCGTGCTGACCTGGTGTTTACTGAAAAATAGTTTTCCGCCAGGTATTCTGTTTATTATCCTGCCAACGCTCGCCGCGCTGGTGTGCGGATTTGGCTTCATAGAGCTGGGCGACTATGTCGCGCTGGGCCTGAAGTCGGTGGTGGGCACCGCCACGCTGGTAGCTTTCAGCGCCATGTTCTTTACGCTGATGAAAGAGGCAGGCGTATTTGACGTGATTGTGCGTTTTATTCTGCGCTTCGTTACCCCGTCAACCTTTTCCGTGCTGCTGGCAACGCTGGTTATCGCCTCCGTCTGTAGCCTAGACGGCAACGCCTACGCCACTCTACTGGTAACGGTGCCCGCGCTGCTGCCCATTTATGAGAAAATGAACATCAGCCGAAAAACGCTGCTGTTATTGGTAACGGTGGGTGTTGGTGTTACCGGCATCACGCCCTGGGGTGGCTCCCTGAACCGCGCCGTCGCGGTCACCCATCTCGATATCCTTGCCGTTTATTATCAGCTGCTGCCACTGCAAGGGGTGCTGTTTGTTCTTGGCGTTCTGCTTTGCGCCTGGATGGCACGCGTTGAGAACCGCAAGGGATCGAGGATCTCGCCCGAAGCCTTCCATCAGATGCGCCATGAGATGCTAAACCCGCAGGCAAATCCGCGTCCCTGGCTGCTTAAACTCAATTTTGTCCTAGTGATTGCCACGATCGTGACGCTGGTAGCGGGCTGGGTAGCAGGCAATTACCTGTTTATGCTCGCCTTTGCGCTGGCGGTAATAATCAATTATCCCGACGCTAAAAAGGCGCAGCAAAAGATTAAAGAGTACGCGATAACTATATTCCCGGTTATTGTCATTTTTCTCACAATTGGCGTTTTTGTCGGCATACTGCAAAACACCGGGATCATTAAAGTGCTGGTTAATGAGCTGGCGGCGATATTTCCTGACAGTCTCGGCCCTTACCTCTATCTTATTCTGGCGGCGTTTAGCGTGCCGGTAGTTATCCTCATTGGATCTGACGCATTTTATTTCGCTTTGCTGCCGCTGGCAGTAGGACTTGGCCAGAGTTTCAACGTGTCACCACTGCACGTCACCATCGCCATGCTGATCACTGAGCAGATCGGTTTGCTGCTGAGCCCGGTAATTCCTGCGACCCATCTCGGCCTGAGTCTGCTCAATTTACGTGTGGACGAGCATATTCGCCATTCCATGATTAAAGTCTGGATCCTGAGCGTCAGCGCGCTGCTAGCGGCGATGCTGCTGGGTATCGTACCGGTGTAACGCCATGACCCCGGCAGAACGACATCAACACATTCTCGACGTGCTGGCCGATGAATCCTGCCTCAGCCTTACGGCGCTGGCGCATCGGCTGCGCGTCTCGGTGATGACCATTCGCCGCGACGTCGCCGAGCTTTCCGCCTCCGGCGCACTAATCGCCGTGCGCGGCGGGATAAAATCAATAGATTCCGTTGCGCGTAGCAGCGAGATCGTAGCGGAGAACCGTTCGCTGCTGCGCGCGGCGCTGGGATATCTCAGAGAAAGTCGTGTTATTTTCCTCGACAGCGGCACGTTGTGTCGTCAGCTTGCGCAGCAGATCCCCTGGACGGCGGAGATGACGGCAGTGACTAATGATTTCCTAATCGCAGGCGATATTTTACGTAACACATCCGCGCAGCTCTTTTTTATCGGCGGCGAACTCAATCGCAGCGATCATAGCTGTCATAAGCCGCTGGCGCTGGAGTCGCTCGGCTCATTGAGCTTCGAGCTGCTTTATCTGTCGCCGATGAGCTGGAGCGAACGCGGCGTCTGGCATCATGACGAGCATCGTCAGCGCTGGTATCGGGCACTGGCCGCGGCGTCGCGCCGTAAGGTATTGCTGGCGGATAGCTGCCACTACGATCAAAGCGGCCTGTACAATCTCTATAGCCTCGGCATTGCGGACGTGGTGCTCACTAATTTTCCCGCTGCGGAACAGCTACTTCAGGGTCGCGTCGATCCGCTGAAACTGCATCCGCTACGGGACTGACCCAGGATCAAACGACGAGGAGAGAACGCATGACGCATACTGCATCCGGTTCCTGGCTGCTTCATCCGGCCGATATTCAGCCACATCAACGTGGCGGCGGCGCGCGCACCACGCCGCTGGTAACAGCGGGCATGGGCGCCAGCATCCCTTTTCACTTTTATAACTGCGAAGAGAGCGTGCTACTGGTTGAGGGCCACGCCATTTTCGACATCGACAGCGAAGCATTCGCGCTTCAGCCGCAGTACGTAACCTTTATTCCCGCAGGCGTGCCGCATAGGTTCAGAAATGCTTCCGATACCGAGACGATGAAAATTATGTGGATTTATGGTTCGCCGGACGCCACTCGCACGCTGGTGGAAACCGGCGAAACGCGACCGATCGCGGCGGAGCACAATATTAAAGAAAGAGGAGAAGAGAGTGCCTGAGATTGTAGTGTATGCGGTAGAAGGCCGTTCTGCCGAGCAGAAGAAAACCCTGATGGTGAAGATTACCGAAGCTGTGGTTGAAAGTTTCGGCGTGGATCGCGATCGCGTGGTGGTGTCGATCGTCGAGACCAAAGCCAGCGATAAGACACGCGGCGGTGTGCTTTATAGCGAGCGAGGAAAATAGCGAATCAACCCCGCCCCAGCACAGCGAAAATAAGGCTGTGAGTATAGCATCATCTCTCTTTAGATTTGGCGATTCCTCAGCAGCGCTTTAACAGCCTACAAAGAGGAGGCCACCCACCCGTTAAGAAGCCAGGCTCTGTCTGGCTGAATCCACTGCCCGCCAGAGAAAAAACATGACGCCACTCGCTGTCGAACCAGTCACTACAGCCTGCTTCTATCGGCCCGCTGCCTGTTTCATCTTCACCGGTGGAGGTAAAGTGATCGTCTGCCCAGTCTTTGATAAAAACCGCTAGTGGTTTTTATCAAGCAATGCTCGAGCAACTCTTACAGAGCCGATTGCTTTACCACGTGCATCCTGAAAGATGGTTAACGCCATGTTACCATTTTGTACAAATTTCACACCATCCGGTGTGCCATCAATCCCAGCTACAAGAACTTTTTTGTTTTTAGCCTGGCTAAGTGCCATGACCGCCCCTATGGCCATTTCATCGTTGTTAGCCGCAATTGCGTCAATAGGCGTACCGTTCAAAGCCAGCTCGAAACAACATCTACAGCTTCATTTCGTTGCCATTTAGCTGTTTGTTTCTCCACAACTTTCATATTTTTATATTTAGCAATAACCGCTTCAGTAGCGCGAGTACGCTCTCTTGCTTCTTCGTTAGAAAGTGCTCCCATAAGAATTGCCACGTTCCATTTATAGTTCATCTTTTTGGCCAGAGCTTCCTTTTCCATCTCACCGCCAAGGGCTGAGTCTGAACCCACATATGCCATATTTTCTGGTAACTTGACCTCAGGCTTTCGATTGACAAAAACCAAAGGAATTCCGGCATTTTTAGCCGCATTCATCATTGGCAATACGCCCTGAGTATCTACTGGATTAAGTATGATCGCATCTACACCTTGATTAATGTAATCGTCTATTTGCTGGACCTGCAAAGCTACATCACCTTTAGCATCAACAAACTGCCCATCCAGATTTTGATTTTTAAGTTCTACCTCCATCTGGCTTTTTAGAATTGAGATGAAATTTAGGTCAAAGTTCGCTAATGCAACTCCCACTTTCATTTCTTTTGCATGTGCCGAGAATATAGCTACTGCGGTTAATCCGGCAATAGCAAGTCTGTTAATTTTCATATTGTCACCTGTAGGTTGAGGTCTCAATCTTTTAAAATGTTCTAAGCTAACACGCACCACTCAACAGCAAATGGTCAATTCATTGTCACAAATCACAAGAAACTAACAAGTCCCTAACTTGCTTGCATCTTAACTATAATCATATGAAAATAAAGACTATAATTAAAAAGCCCATAGCTAAGTACTAAAAGTTGCTCTTAAGTGAGCTCTGTCACAGCACACGAAAGCAATAAAAAGCACATAGTGACATGAGTAATTGTCACGATCAGAACAAAACTTTCCGATAACTAACATTTACTTCAAATAAAATCATGATGTGCAGCACCAGATCGTACACACTTCAGTCTATGCACGGTCAGCATTATTATTGAATTACATTTATTTAAAAAATAAAATTACCCACTAAGAATCTAAAAAAACTCTGCGCATCAAGTTATCATTTTTTAGATAACAAAATGGGAACAAGCCACGCCTGTTTAAAATGAATTTATAATTATTTATGGGAAAGGAAAAACTTAATATGAAAGATGTAAAAACCCGAACAAAGCAAATTGATTTGCAATGAGCAAGTTTTTATATTTGAAAATATTCCTCGAAGATAAACGCCAATAACGGCAGTCTATCCATGGAAATAGAATATGATTCATTATGATCTTAAATCCTGAGCCACACCCTTATATTATTTGCATTTTTTATATTGTTATAAATCCGGCAAGCTATAACTAGTCTACCGGACAGGAATAACTAATTCTCGAAGTTTTGCTTGAAAGTCATTTCACCTTAAACTGAATGCTCGTCAAAAGACTTTCTTGAAAAGAATTAATTTTAATCCACTTCTGTTTAATGCACGAGTAAATCATTCAGGAAACGACGAGCGCGTGGATGCTGAGGGGCGCTGAAGAAAATCTCAGGAGTTGTTTTTTCCAGAATTTTACCCTGATCCATAAACCAAATGGTGTCCGCGACATCGCGAGCAAAATTCATCTCATGTGTTACACACATCATTGTCATACCTTCCTGTGCGAGCCCCCGCATCACATTTAGCACCTCTCCAACCATTTCCGGATCTAATGCTGAAGTGGGCTCATCAAACAGCATTACCGGAGGCTTCATAGCCAATGCACGTGCAATTGCCACGCGTTGCTGCTGTCCTCCGGAAAGCTGAGCCGGATAGGCGTTAGCTTTATGCGACAACCCCACCCGCTCCAGCAGCTCGCCAGCATGTTGTCGCGCATCAGCACGCTTTTCTCCCAGCACTTTAACCGGTGACATCATGATATTTTCAATCACCGAAACATGTGGGAAGAGGTTGAAGTTCTGAAAGACAAAGCCGATGCGCGTGCGTAGCTGATTTAAACGCGTGCTGCTGCCGTGAATATTCATGCCGTCAAACAAAATTTCGCCCTGTTCAATCGGCTCAAGTCGGTTCACGGTGCGGATCAACGTGGATTTGCCGGAGCCGGACGGGCCGCAGACCACCACCACTTCGCCGGTTTTGATTTCTGCGCTGACATTGGTCAGCGCCTGGTAGTCGCCGTACCATTTATTGACCTGATTAAACAGAATGATCGGTCGCATGGCTGCTCCTTATTGGGATTGCGTTTTAGTAAGAACCAACGGCGCGGCGAATTTGCCAGCTTCCGGGCGTTCGTGGCTGCGTTTATTCGCGATATGCGTTTCCAGCCGGTTTGCTAGCCAGGTCAGGCTGTAGCAAATGATGTAGTAACTTAACGCCACAATAGCGAAGACCTGGAATGGTTTGGTCAACAGCTGATTGCTGACCTGATTGGCCGCATAGGTCAGTTCCGGCACGTTAATCACGTAGCCAAGCGTACTGTCTTTGATAATCGAAACCAGTTGGCTCACCAGGCTTGGCAAGGTGTTAAATAGCGCCTGCGGCAGAATTACCAGACGCAGGGTCTTGATGTGGCCCATGCCCAGCGCGCGCGACGCTTCGTACTGGCCTTGCGGCAAAGCCTGAATGCCACCGCGGACGATCTCGGCGATATACGCGCTCTCGTAAATCACCAGCGTGCACAGCATAGTAGCGAAGCCGCTGATGTTGTGGCCGATCAGCAGCGGCACACAGAAATAGGTCCAGAACACCACCATCATTAGCGGGATGCCGCGCAGCAGATAGACCCAGCAGGCGGCCGGCCAGCTCAGCCAGCGCCATGGCGCCAGACGCGCCAGCCCCAGCAACACGCCGACAGGAAACGCCATCAGCACCGCCAGGACGGAAATCAGTAAGGTACAGAGCACGCCGCCCAGCGGGCCGTTGGGATATTGCCCCATCAACAGCAGCAGGCCGTTGTCATGCAAAATGGTCAAAATCTCAAACATGGTAGTTACCTCGCGAACGCGCGCTGGAAGCGACGCGCCAGGAGCGCGCCTGCGCCCATCAACATCAGGGAGAAGAGCAAATAGCCGGCCGTCGCCACGATATAGGCTTCGAAAGTACGGAAAGTCTGGTTTTCGATATCGCGCGTGACATAGGTTAAATCGGCGACGCCGATGACCATTGCCAGGCTGGTGTTTTTAAACAGCAGCACGCTGTGGTTGATCACGGCGGGCAGCGCATTACGTACGCCCTGCGGCAGGATCACCAGGCGCATCGCTCGCACATATCCCATGCCGAGCGCACGCGCAGCTTCGCTTTGCCCGTCGGGAATCGCGCGCAATCCGCTGCGAATATCTTCGGAGAAATAAGCTGCCTGACACAGTCCGAGCGCCAGTAATGAGAAGAGAAACTCGGCGTTGAAATTGTTAATCCACATCTGCAGCGATTCCGGCAACAGGGTCGGGATCGCGAAATACCACATCATCAGCTGAATCAGCGTCGGCACGTTGCGATGATAGGAGACATACGCTGATACCAGCCATTGCGCGACACGATGGTTAGTCAGGCGGATCACGACCAGCATGAGCGCAATGAACATGGCTAACAGCCAGGCACCCAATGCCAGTTCCAGGGTAGTCACCGCGCCATCGACGATCATCTGGCCAAACTGGCCTGTCATCACGGTGCTGAAATCGAGTGCCATGGTTAATCCTCTTTATCAGGCGGCGTTGTCGCCGGGACGCATGGTGGAAAGCCCGCCCGGCACCTGCAGCGTTGGGGTAATTTCGATATTGCCGATATTGACCGCGATCGGCGCAGAGAGGGCGAAGGCAACGCAGTCCGCGATATCTTTCGCCACAGGCAGTTCGAAACCGTCGATAAAACGACGGCGAGCGTCTTCATGATCACCAGAGACATTGCCGAAAATATCCGTCGCAACGCGTCCCGGACAGATTTCGGTGATACGCACGCGCTTGCCGTAGCAATCAACGCGCAGCTGACGCGACAATGCGTGGACGCCCGCTTTGGTAGCGTGATAAACCGAGTTGCCATTAAAGTTATAGATGGCGGCAATGGAGGTAATGTTGATCACGTGGCCGCAGTCGCGCGCCATCATCCCCGGAACCAGTAAACGACAGAGGTGCAGCACCGCGCGCAGATTGACGTCGACCTGGGTTTCGATCACATTTTCATCCGCCTGCAGAATCGATCCCGGATGCGACACTCCGGCATTATTGACCAGAATATCTACCTGAAGGTCGCGACACAGTTCCGTTAGCGCGCCTAGATCGGCAACGTTAACAGCATGGGGGATGCAGCCGGTACGATCGGCCAGCGCCGCCAGCTGCTCTTTACGCCGCGCCACCGCATGCACGGTAATGCCTTCCTGGCAGAGACGCTCTACAATCGCCTCGCCCATTCCGGCTGACGCGCCGGTAACCAGCGCAACTTTATAATCTGAAAATGGCATGTTGCCTCTCCTGTCATGACCCACGATGATTCGCGCAGCGCTCTGTTTTTTGATTTTTGACTTTATTCAGTTATGCCGGGCAGGTATAAGACATAAACCGACTAGGGCAATAAGGGTGACTTATAACGTAACGGATAGCGCGTCGAGAGGCTCCAGCTGCACGATTGCACTGCCGAATTCCACGGCCTGATCCTGCTGCACGTCGATGCTGACGACCCGTCCGTCTGCCGGGCTTCTCAGCGGCAGGTAGAGCGGCCCGACTTTTAACAGCGCCAGCAGTTCGTCATGCCTGACCTGTTGTCCAGGCTGCACGTAAGCCGTGCGCTGGCAGGGATGGGCGAGCAGCACTTTTCCAGGCATCGGTGCGCGCAGCGCGAATGAGGTTTTTTCTACAGGCGCCGCGAGGGCATTTATCGGCCCGCAGGGTTCAGGGAAGCGCATTTTCAGCGACCAGCTTTCATTACGCAGTTCAAGCTCATGCAGCCCGGCAGCATACATTTTTTTCGCCAGCCGACGAATCTGCTCAAGAGTTAATGCCTGTTTTTCCATATTTCATCCGTCGCAAGCCGCCATTATCAGCACGCCAGAACTTTCCCGCGCGCCAGAAATTCCACTCTAGCGCGAAGGCTGGAACGGCTCATAAGAGGCTTTCGCTTTAAGGCGATAAGCGCCTCTTATCCCACCAGCGTCAGCGGGCGGTTATCGACGGTGCGGTTCGCCATCAGCTGCAGCAGAATGCTTTTTACCGCTTCGGCTGGCTGTGAGAGAGGAAGATGATCGGACATGCAGAAAGAGAGCGAGGTTTGCACATCGGGCTCGATGATTTTCGCCATCCACGCATCGGCGGCTTTCAGCATGCCGCGTGCCGCTGACTCGGGCATGATGGTGCAACCCATACCCGCCGCCAGCGCGGCATTAAGCGTCGTCTGCGACTCGATTTCACATTTTACCCGATAGGTCATTCCGGCCTGGACAAAGGCGTCATCCGCAACCTTACGCATAATGTTATAGATGCGCGGCATAAACAGATCGTAACGCGTCACGTCGCGTAAGGTTATTTCGCGCACCGGCTCGCTAAGGGTTTTGGGGCAGACGAAATAGAGATCCTCTTTCATCAGCGGAATGAAGCGCAGGCCATGAATATTTCGGTTGTCGTAAATCACCGCCATATCCATGCGGCCATTCATGATCAGCTCGCTTAACGTGGTGCCGAAGTTCTCGTTAAAATAGAGCACAATACCAGGATGCTGGCGCTGCACTTCCGCCATCAGCGGCAGGGCCAACTGCTGCGCGGCGGTGCCCGGCGCCAGCCCGACGGAGACATTGCCTGAAAGCGTCTGTCCGGCGCCGTCGATGGCGCTTTGCGCCTGATCGCACTGGCGTAGTATCGCCTGGGCATGGGCATAAAGAATTTTACCCGCGTCGGTGGGCGTGACGCCGCGCTTGGTGCGAATCAACAGTTGCTGATTAACCTCGCCCTCCAGCGTTGCCAGTTGCTGACTGAGCGCAGGCTGGGCAATATGCAAAATGTCGGCGGCTTGTGTCAGGCTGCCAACATCAACAATTTTTATAAAGTATTTCAGGCGACGAAGATTCATGGGCGATTTCTCACGGGCATAAGTCGTCTTTATTACAGGCAAGATCGGTGCCAGAAATTACTTATCACCCACATAAAGCGTAAAGGTTGCTATTCTGCCAACCCCGTCGCCTGCGCAGGGAAACGATTTGCACCAAGCGACAGGTCTTGCACCTGTTCAGTGCAGGATGTGAACCGGGTTAGCCGCTGATGACATGGTTGCTTTCCCGCGACCATTGCGCCAGCACGCGGTCGCCTGCGGCAAAGCTCAGCGGATCCGCGTCGCCTTGCGTCTGCTTCCATGCAATTAATGTTTCACCGCCCGGCAACCTTAATTCGTAGTGCAACATAAAACCGCGATAAATCACCCGCGACACCTGCGCGGCGGTGGCGTTGCAGAGGCCGACTGGGCTGAGTGATGAGTCAAGCGGCTCAAGACGAATCGCTTCTGGCCGAAGCGTAACGGTCAGCGACCTGTTGCCAGGCGGTGCGCTAGTGACCGCGAGCCGCAGGCCGCTGGCGGTTTGTAATTCGCTGCCCTGCGCATCGCGCTGCACAAGGCTGGCGGCAAGAAAATTCGAGGCACCGATAAATCCGGCAACAAACGGCGTGGCGGGTTTTTGGTAGATCTCTGTGGCGCTGGCCAGTTGCTCCAGCTTGCCGCCATGCATCACCGCAATCTTATCGGCCATGGTGAGCGCTTCATCCTGATCGTGCGTAACCATAATGGTGGTCAGGCCCAGGCGCTGTTGGAGCTGACGGATCTCCTGCTGCATGCTTTCACGTAAACTTTTATCCAGCGCCCCTAACGGCTCATCCAGCAGCAGCATATCGGGCTCGATGACCAGTGCGCGCGCCAGCGACACGCGCTGCTGCTGGCCGCCCGATAACTGAGCGGGCAGACGATCGTAATAGCGGTTCAGCTGCACCATCTCCAGCGCTTTGCTGACGCGATCGCTGTAATCACTGCGTGACATCCCGCGCATCTTAAGGCCGAACGCGACGTTCTCCGCTACCGTCATATGGGGAAACAGCGCGTAATTCTGAAACAGCAGGCCGATGTTGCGTCGGTGCACCGCCGTCTCCAGAACAGAACGGCCGCCGACCAGAATGTCGCCGGCGGTCGGCGTCACCAGCCCAGCCACCATGCGTAAACAGGTGGTTTTGCCACAGCCGCTTGGCCCCAGCAACGCCAGAATATCGCCTGCATCCACCTTTAGCGAAACCTGATCGACCGCCACTGTTTTACCGTAATGCTTGCTAAGATTATCGAGCCTGACTTCAAAAGAGCGTTGCATAGCGACCTCAGCTGTTAAATGTCTGGTTGTAGCGTTCAAGCAGTTCGGCGCGACGCGGGATGATATAGCTCCAGTCTGGCGTAAACAGGTTCAGCGCCTGCATTTTCGCTTCGGGATAAGCCAGGTATTTCAGCGTCGCTTCGTCGAATTCAATGCCGCGAACCGTGGGCGCGCTGAGTGTCGCTTCGGCCAGCATTTTCTGTACCGAAGGCTCCAGCAGGCGATTGATCCATGCCAGACCCAGTTCACGCTGTGGCGCATTCCTGACCAGTGTCAGGCCGTTAATGCCTGTGAAGGCGCCCTCTTTCGGATAGGTCATGTCTATCGGGATCCCTTTTTGGGTATGGGGGTAGATGGCTTTAGAGTATTCAATACCGCCCACCATCGCCTGCCCCTGCGCGACCATCATGACCTGCGCTTCGCCGTCATAAACGGTCATCACGTTATTTTTCAATTCAGTTAGCTTGTCCCAGGCCTTATCGATCTCATACTGCGCCTCCTGCAAGGGTTTTCCGGTCGCCAGCGCCGCCGCCACGATCAGCATCAGAATGCTTTGAGTATTTTTCGGCGTGTTAAGGATCATCTGGTGCGCATATTTCGACGTAAACAGGTCGTTATAGCTGGCTATCGGCTGGCTCATTTGCGGATTGATAAACAGCCCAGCCATCGAGACCGAAAAGCCGACGCCGTAGCGATCGCTCAGCAGATAACGATCGTAAACATGCTGCAGGTTGGGAATACCGTTAGCGGGCAGTTGCTCAATCAAGTTTTCTGCTCTGGCTTGCGGCACGCCGATATCATCCATCGACATCACGCTAAACACCGGTTTCGCTTTGGTAGCGCGCAGCGCTGCGATATTCGCCAGGGTGGCGCCTTCTGTGGTCAGCACTTTGCAGTTGTACTCTTTCTCAAATACGGGCAGCACTTTCTGCTTGATTAACGCGCCCTGCGCTGAGTTGTAGACGCCAACCTGCAATACGCGATCGGCAGTGTTGGCTTTGACCTGGATATAGGGCAGCAGTGCCGCTCCGGCCACCGCTTTAATAAAGGTCCGACGTTTTATGGATGTCATTGCGTTTCCTTTGATCTCAACGTTAAGCGGCCATTGCGCGGCGCAGGCCAACCAGCTTTTCGAGTAAAACCACCACGATGGTGGCCAGCAAAATGATTAATGTGGACATGGCGGCGACCGAGGGGTCGAACACCGTGCCGATCTGGCGATAGAGCACCACCGGTACCGGCGTGTTTTCCGAATCGGCCAGCCACATCGATACCGGATAGTTATCGAAAGAGACCATGAAGTAGAAGATGGCACCTGAGACGACGCCCGGCGCGATTTGCGGCAGTATCACCTGATGAAAAGTGGCCCAGCGCGTCGCCCCCAGGGTGCGTGCGGCCTCTTCCAGCGTGGGATTGACCAGCTCAAGGCTGGTCAACACCGTGCGTACCACATAAGGCGAGGTCACGACGGTATGCGCCAGCAGCAGGTTGAGTCTGGCATTGCTCCAGCCATAGCCGGTAAAGAGCTGCAGCAGCGCCAGACCGGTGATCAGCACCGGAAAGATCAGCGGGGAGAGCAGTAATCCTTTGCACAGGTCGGCGAACGGCAGATTGCCTCGCACCAGCGCGAACGCCGCCGGAATGCCAAGCAGCAACGACAGCAAAGTGGTACCCACCGACAGCAGAGTGCTGAACAGCAGCGCATCGATAAACTCCGGGTTGCCGAGCACCTTGCTGTACCAGTCGAGCGTAAAGCCAGCTGGCGGGAAACTGACGAAGTAGCCGCCTGAAAAAGAGATAACCATGACCAGCAGGATGGGCGTCAGGATAAAGATCATCATCGCTGCGGCAAAAGCATAGAGCAGCCAGCCGCTCCAGCCGGTAAGAGACATATTCATTTACCGGCTCCCGGCAGACGACGTCCGCCCAGCAACTTCATCGACAGGGTATTCACTGCAATAACGATTACAACCAGGATAGTGGCGATAGTGGCACCAAACGGCCAGTCATACACGGCGACGATCTGCTGTTCCACCAGGTTGCCGAGCATCTGGGCGCGCGGTCCGCCCGTTAATGCCGGGATCACATAGGAACCGGCCGCCAGAGAGAATACCAGCGTCATCCCCGCTGCCAGCCCAGGAAGCGTGAGCGGAAGCGTAATACGAAAAAACACCTGCCACGGCGGCGCGCCGAGCGTGCGGGCGGCAAAAGGCAAAGCGGGATCGATTTTCCCCAGCGCTGACGCCAGTGGCAGCACCATCATCGGAAAAAAAATATGCAGCGAACCGATCACCACCGCCCATTCGGTAAACATCAGCGCATTAGGCCGATCGACCAGGCCGAGATGCAGTAAGAGATAGTTGAGCAGGCCGGTGGGGCCGTTATTCAGAATCAGCTGCCAGCCATAGGCGCGTACCACCACGCTGACCGCCAGCGGCGCGATAATCACCAGCGTCAGAATGCGTGAGATCAGCGCATTGCCGCGCACCAGAACGGCGGCGACGGGATAAGCCAGTACGGCGGCTATCAGCGCGGTAATCAGGCTGATGCGCAGCGTATTCCACAAAATATCGCTGTAGAGCGCGACGCTGAAAAAATGCAGGTAGTGGCTAAAGGTCCAGGGCGCGCCAATATCGCCCTGCGGCGTCTGCGTCATCAGGCTGAATAACATCAGTCGGATCGCCGGTGCGAAAAAGAAAAAAAGCTGAAAGGCGAGCAGCGGAACAATCAATAATGCCGGAGACTGCCACCGTTTGGCCATGCGGCTATGCGGCAAAGGGGCGGATATTTCAGCCATCGTATTTCCTCCATACAGGTTCTTCTGTTCGCAGTAAGGTATTCACGGCGATGATAATCAGGATGTAGGTTCAGAAATAACGCGACCTGTTATAAGCAATTGATATGGATAGATTTGCTTTATGTTTTCGGCGTAACAGAACGGTAATATGAGTATTCGGGACGCCACCAATACATTTTCACAATGCGCATATCATTTCCCGTTATGGCCTTTTGTTTTGCCAGCTATCGCATTGTGTTATGTCGCCACAACAAAGCGCTATTAGCGGCTCGCCGCGTCCTCGTCCTATTCTCAGTTCAACATCTGCCGTCGCGCGCTGCGTTAATGGCCGCGACTTCTCGCTGACACGCAACCTGGAATAGCTGCACCATGCCTGATATTGCCGATCGCTTAAAAAACGTTGCCATCTCCGCCTCAGTCGCCATGACGCAAAAAGCGCGTGACCTCGCGGCGCAGGGCATTGACGTCGTCGGACTCTCCACCGGAGAACCCGACTTTCCAACGCCGGAACATGCTACCGAAGCGGCCTATGCCGCCGCCCGCGCGGGCGATACGCGCTATCCGCCGACTGACGGCACACCTGCGCTACGGGCGGCTATCCAGCGTAAATTCCTGCGTGATAATGAGCTGCATTATGACGTCAGCCAGATCCTGACGGCGGGCGGCGCCAAACAGATCATCTTCAACGCGATGATGGCCACGATTAACCCCGGCGATGAGGTGGTTATCCCGACGCCTTCATGGATCAGCTACGCCGATATCGTCAAATTCGCAGGCGGCACGCCGGTGCCGGTCGCCTGCCATGAAGCGTTCGGATTCAAGCCGCAGCCAGCCGATCTGGACGCGGCGATTACCAATAAAACCAAATGGCTGCTGATTAACTACCCCAGCAACCCGACCGGTTCAGTTGCCAGCTATGACGAGATGCGCGCCATTGCCGACGTTATGCTGCGTCACGAGCATGTCTGGATTCTGACCGATGATATTTATGAACATCTTATTTATGACGACGCCACCTTCTGGACCCTGGCGCAGGTCGAACCACAGCTCTATGAACGCGTGCTGACGGTGAACGGCGTGTCGAAAGCTTACTCGATGACCGGCTGGCGTCTCGGTTTTTGCGGCGGTCCGGCGCCGCTGATCAAAGCAATGAGCAACGTGAATACTCAGAACAGCGGCGGCGTCACCACGCTGACCCAGGCGGCCGCGGTGGCGGTGCTGGATGGCTCGCAGGATCTGCTGCGGGAACGAGCTGCCATTTATTGCCAGCGTCGCGATTACGTGCTGGAACGGCTGGCAGGCATTGCCGGGCTGCGCTGCCATAAGCCGCAGGGCGCATTTTACCTGTTCGTTAATATTGCCGACTTCATCGGCAAAACCAGTGCAGGCGGCCGCACCATCAACAACGATGCGGATTTTGTGATGGCGCTTATCGAGGAGCAGCATGTGGTAACGGTCCAGGGGGCGGCGTACGGCATGAGTCCTTACTTCCGTCTCTCCTATGCCACCAGCATGGAGCGACTGCAAACCGGCTGCGATCGCCTGGCGGCGTTTTGCGCGGGCTGCCGCTAAGGGGCCGTCATGCTGACAACTTCATCGCGGGTTATTATGCTATCAGGCGCCTCGCGCGGACTGGGCGCGGCGATCGCGGACCGTTTGCTCAAGGCCGGATTTACGCTTTCGGCAGGGGCGCGCGATCCAGCAGCCTTGCCGCAGCGTGCCGGATTAATGACGCACGCTTACGATGCGAAGACAACAGGTTCGGGTGAACGATGGGTTGAAGCGACCCTGGCGCGTTTCGGCAGGATTGATGCGCTGATCAATTGCGCGGGCATCAATCCTCACGTAGGCGTTTTAGACGAAGGTGAAGCTGACCTCGATGAGATGTGGCAGGTGAATGTGAAAGGCCCTCTGCGTCTCAGCCGCGCGGCGCTGCCCGCGTTGATCAACAGCGGCGAAGGCCGGGTGATTAACGTGGCCTCGCTCGCCGGGCGCCGCGTAGGCAGCAATGTCGGCTACGCCATGACCAAGTTTGCGGTGGTGGCGCTGACGCACGGTATCCGCCAGGAATGCTGGGATAAGGGCGTGCGCGCGACAGCGCTGTGCCCCGGCTATATCGCGACGGATATGACGGCAGGCGAAACGGAGATCGTCCGCGAAGCGATGACGCAGCCGGAAGATTTAGCTGAAATGGTGGAGATATTGCTGCGTTTGCCCAACACCCTGTCGGTCGCCGAACTGCTGATTAACTGTCGCAAGGAAGCCATGCTGTAACAGGCATGGCCGTGACGGCCTGCTCAGCTCATCCCCAGCGTCAGTTCAAGCAGCAGCTCCCGCACTGCCGCCGCCGGTTCCGAGAGCGGGGTACGATCTGAAATGCAGAGCGATAAGGTTTCGCTGATCTCCGGTCCCTCGATGGAGCGGATCACCACGTCGCGCGATTCGGACTGGATTCGCTCGGCTATCGCTTTCGGCATAATGGTACAGCCCAGCCCGGCATCCACAGCCCTGGCAATACTTTTTACCGCCTCCAGTTCGCCAACGATGTTGAGCGTTTGATGATTAAGGCTAAAAGCTTCCTCTATCGCCCGGCGAACAAAGTTATAAGCCGGCGGCAATAGCATGGGCAAGGTACTGAGCTGTTTTACCGGGATGGCGCCGCCTTCATCGTCGAAATCGAAATCGGCGTGAGCAACAAAAAAGAACTTCTCTTCTACCAGCGGTTCGTAGTGCAACCCTTTGATTCCGCCGCTGCCATGCAGCAGTGCCATCTCCAGCCGTCCGTTTGCCACCAGTTCGCTATAGGCTTGCCCGACGCTCTCCACCAGGTGCAGCAGGATGCCGGGATAGCGCTTACGCATTTCGGTCAGCAACGCCATCGAAAGCGTGGCAGCCACGCTAAAGGGTGCCAGACCCACGGAAACGCGGCCGGAAAGCGCTTGTCCGGCGTCCAGCACATCCACTTCCGCCTGCGCGAACTGGCGCAACATCGCGTTGGCATGGCCATAGAGCACTTTTCCCGCTTCGGTTGGCACTACGCCCTGCTGACTGCGGATTAGCAGTTTGCGCCTGAAGTGCTCCTCAAGCGCCACCAGCTGCTGACTGAGCGCGGGTTGGGCGATATGCAGCGCATCGGCAGCACGCGTAATGCTGCCCATGTCAACGATAGTAATGAAGGATTTTAAGCGACGAATATTCATTTTTTCACCGCCTTGATTATTGCGCCAGCACCTCGGCTGCCGGTGCGACGCTGGCGCCGCTGGCTTCAATTTCGCTGCGCACGATAGCGGCCAGCTCAAGAGAGCCGGGCGTATCGCTGTGGATCAAAACAGAGCGTGCGCGGATAGCCAGCGTTTTCCCTTCGAAGGTGGTCACAGTGCCCTGCTGCAGGAACTGTTTTACGCGAGCGCGCACCGCCTGCTCATCTTTGATTACCGAGCCCGGAATGCCGCGCGGCACCAGCTGCCCCCGTTCATCATAAGCGCGATCGGCAAGAAACAGCGTCAGGCTTTGCAGTCCGGCCGCTTTGGCCGCGCGCTCGGTGATGGTATCGGGCTGAGAAAAGATAATCAGCGCCGGGTCGAGACGCGCAATCGCCTGCATGACCATGAATGCCAGCGCCTCGTCGCGGTTAATCATATTGCCCATCGCCGCATGAAAACTGACGTGCGCCACACGGGTCCCTTCCGCGCGCGCGATCGCGCTCAGCGCGCCCACCTGATAGATCACCTGCTGGCAGAGTTCGTCAGCCGTGACGGGCAGCTCCTTACGCCCGAATCCCTGACGATCGGCCAGCCCCGGATGCGCGCCGATCCCTACGCCGCGCGCCTTCGCCAGACGGACCATGCGCGTCATAATGGCCGGATCGCCGGCGTGAAAGCCGCAGGCGATATTCGCTGATGAGACCACTTCCATAAGCGCGGCATCATCGCAAAGCTGATAAACGCCGAACCCTTCGCCCATATCGGAATTGACATCAATTTTCATGTTGCTGTTCCTGTTCAGAAGCCGACTGCAACGGCTTTCATTCGCGTGACGTTATAACGCAATTGCGTCAGCCAGCGATCGGTGGCGCGTTTCGCCGCAATCGCCTCCTGTGCGCTGCTCTGTACCAGCTGGATGGACTGACCGGGCTGAACCTGTCCCAGCCGCCACAAATCCTCTTCGATCACGCAGGCAATTTTCGGGTAGCCGCCTGCGGTATTGGCGTCGCTTAGCTGAATAATTGGCTCGCCTGCAGGCGGCACCTGCACGATGCCCGGGATTAATCCGTAAGAACGCATCTCAACGGTTTTGGCGGGCAAAATGGGTTCGCCCGCAAGGCGATAGCCGGTGCGATTGCTCTGCATTGAAACCTGCCACGGCTGCTGCCAGAAACGGTCTGCGTCGGCCGCGAACAGCGCATATTCGCCAGAAGGAATGGCGCGGATGCGTACTAAACCCTGTGAATTCCGCGTAAAGATATCCGGCATCGCCTGCTCCGGCGGTTCAATGCCGATGCCGGATGGCGGTAAAGACGGTGCATCGGTGCGGCCGCAGGCCAGACGGTCGCCGCGTTGCAGAGCCCGCCCGGCGAAGCCGCCAAACCCGCCGCGCAGCGCGGTGCTGCGCGAACCCATCACTGGTGGCACGTCAATACCGCCCGCAATGCAGAGGTATCCGCGCGCGCCGCTGCGCGGATAGCGCAATTCCAGGAGCTGGCCGCGCTTCACGGAACATCCCCACCATGCCGGAAGCTCAACGCCATCCAGCAGCGCGCGGCAGTCCGCGCCGGTAATCGCAATCGCGCTATCGGCGTGAAAGCGCACCCGAAAAGGAAACATCTGCACTTCAATTGCGGCGGCGTTTTCATCATTGCCTAGCAGGATATTGCCCGCGCGCAGCGCCAGCGGATCCATCACGCCGCTTACCGAGACGCCTAAATGCCGCCAGCCGGTACGCCCTGAATCCTGAACGGTATTTAATGCGGCGCTCTGTTCGATCTCAATCACAGCTCAATCCTCTCTGGCACAAAACGGATACTGTCACCAGGCGCCATCAGCGCCGGGCTTTCCGCGTGCGGATCAAACACCTCCAGCTCGGCGTAGCCAATGGCATTCCAGCCGTTCGGCCCGGTCAGCACCGATACGCCCGCCTGCGGCCCGCCAATGGTGACGGTGCCCTTCAGCATATTGAGGGAGGGCACCTTCTTACGCGGCGTAGCCAGAAGCGGATCGAGACCATGGAGATAACCGAATCCCGGGGCGCTGCCCAGCGAGAAGACCGTGTAGTGGCTTTGATGGTGGCGACGGATCACCTCTTGGGCGCTCAAACCGCTATGGCGACAGACCGCATCCAGATCGATGGCGTGCTCTCCCCCGTAGCAAACCGGGATCACAATCGTTTTGCCCTGCAGATTTACCGCCTGCGCCTGCTGCCACAGCTGCTGCAACCGCTGTTCAATTTTGTCCGGCTCTTCTGGCGTGGCGCGGAACAGCACCAGCAGGTTGGTAACGCCGGGGATCAGCGACTCTACATCCTCACACTGCGCCAGACTGCGCGCCAGCGACCAGATGCGCCGCTGCGCCGGCAGATCGAATGCGCCTGGAGCTTCAACCAGCCAGGCGCGACTGCCCATCGTCGAGAGCCGTATCTCTGTCTGGTCGTATGCGGCTGACAGGGTAATCGGGCGCGTTAGCTCGCGCGACAACAGCGTCATGGTTATTCCAGAGGCTCAAATTTCAGGCTGGTGAGGGGCTGAACGCGCTCCTCCCGCACCATTTTGTATTCGGTATTAGGTCCAATCCAGGTATCCCAGATTTTATCGATGGTGCCACTCTCATCCATCGCTTTCAGGCTGCTATTCACGCTGGCCAGTAAAGCGGGTTCATCACGTTTCATGCCGACCCCGATCGGTTCCAGCGCCATCGGCTCTTTAATCATTGCCAGGTCGATGCCATCTTTTTTCGCCTGGTTGATCATCTTGATACCGGTCATGGTGTTAGTGACAAAGCCCACCGCTTTGTTCTGCTCTAGCGCAAGAAAGGCAGAAGCTGCATCCTGGAAAGTGACCGCTTTGCCGCCCTTCATATGAATAGATTGTTCCGAGGTCGTGCCTTTCGTCGCGCTGATACGTTTGCCTTTAAAATCTGCCAGGGTTTTATCTGCGTTCGGCTGCTTCACCAGCAACATCTCTTTCGCTACGTAGTAAGGATCGCTGAACTGAATCTGCTTGCCGCGCGTTTTGGTGTAAGCAAGGTTGGCGATCAAGACATCGGCGCGGCCGGTTGCAATAACGGCGATGCGCGCTTCGACCGACGTCGGCATAAGAACGGTTTTAACACCCATCTGCTGGCCCAGCGCGTTGCAGAGATCTACGTCCATGCCCGCCAGCTGGCGTGTTTTGGGATCCGGCGAGGAAAAGGGCGGCACATCAGAATAGACCGCACACTTCAGTTCCCCGCGCGCTTTGACATCGGACAGCAGGTCGGCGTGCGCCGACGAGAACGCCAGCATGGCTGGCAACGCCAGCGCAAAACAGGAACATTTCTTCATTGTCAT
>NZ_CP027912.1:0-690879 GCF_043529865.1 Pantoea sp. SGAir0418 | reverse complement strand
GATCTTTCCTGGATAATAATCACTGGGTAAGGTTCTGTTTGCTGCAAGGTACTGACATGCCCTGATAGTAAGTTATCTTTTTTGCCCGCTCTGCGGCTTCTTTGAGTGATTTACATCAGCCTGAGCGCCCTCACATTTAGCCTTTGCCGCCATACAGTTCATAGAAATAGTGTTCGACCTGTTCCAGGCTGCGCCCTTTGGTTTCCGGGATAGCACGCAGTACAAAAAGGGCGCCGCCGATCCCGATCACCGCAAAGGTGAGAAACGCCCCTGCAAGGCTAAAGGCGGCCAGCAACAGCGGGAAGGCCATGGAAATGGCGAAGTTGGCAATCCACAAGGCAAAAACGGCACCGCCCATGCAAATGCCGCGCATGCGCGCCGGAAAGATTTCCGACAGCAGCAACCAGGTGACCGGTGACAGCGCGCCCTGCTGAAAACATAAAAACATCAGCATTCCGGCCAGTACCAGATAGGCCCGCAGCAGATTAACCGCACCACCGGCGTGATACTCCGGCATAAGCAGGCACACCGTGGCGATAAAGAACAGGCAGGCGGTACAGCCCATCTGCCCAATCAGCACCAGCGGACGACGGCCAACCTTACCGATTATCACGATCCCCACCAGCGTCATGATTACGGAGATCACGCCGTTGGCGATGGTGGCGAACAACGCCGCATCGTTGCTCAGGCCGGTAGCAGTGAGCATGGTTGGCGCGTAGTACATGATGGTATTCACACCGGTCAGCTGCTGGATGGCGGCAATGCCAATTCCCAGTAAAAACACTTTGCGCAACCATGGCGTGCGCAGGTCACGCAGGCGACCTTTGCCTTGCTGGCGATGCTCTTCGATGGTCTCTTCGATCTCCTCCAGCTCCCACTCTACGTCCTCCGCCGCCCGGGTTTTCTCCAGCACCCTGCGCGCGCCAGCGGTGTTGCCGCGCATGACGTGCCAGCGTGGACTTTCCGGCATAAAGATCATTCCGATCCACAACAGCACGGCGGGTACGGTGGAGATGGCCAGCATCCAGCGCCAGGTATGTTCGCCACCCCAGATTTCATTGAAAGTGGCATTGGAGACATAGGCCAGCAGCTGGCCAGAAACAATCATCAGCTCCTGCAGCGTCACCAGTTGACCGCGTTTATTCGCCGGGGCAATTTCCGCGATATACACCGGCACAGTGGCAGCCGCCCCGCCAACGGCAATACCAAGAAACAGGCGTGACGCAATCATCGTCACCACATCAGGTGCGAAGGCAGAGCCGACCGCGCCGAGGGCAAAAATAAAGGCCAGCGTGATGATGATTTTGCGGCGCCCGAGGGCATCCGCGAAGTGCCCTGCCAGCAGTGCGCCAAAGGCAGCGCCGAACAACAGTGAACTGGTGACCAGCCCGGTAGTGAACGGCGTGAGATGTAAATCACTGCGCATGAACAGCAGCGCACCGGATACCACGCCGGTATCGTAACCAAACAGCAGCCCGCCGAGTGTCGCCACCAGCGCGATGATTTTTACGAAGGGTTCGGTTTTTGTTGTGCTGTTGGGGCCGGATGCGGTGTTGGTGGAGAGATAAAGTTCTTTTTCCATAATACCTCCTGGTAAAAAATGCGTTAGGAAAAGCATCAGAACAAAGCAGCGCGTCCAGGCTATCGGCATTTTTATTTCATGTTAATTTATATTTGAAACCTGCTTTTCAAATTGTGAGTTCAAGCCTTTTGACCGGTTTATTTTGATGGATTTACATCAGCCGAAAAAAGGCGAGTGAAGGTTGGACGAGGTGGTTATGGAAGCGCAGCAGATCGGCCCCTTTACGCCGGGAGTCGCCACGCTTTGTGATCAATCGCGCAACAACTGCACAAACCATCTTGTATGGTAGTCGCTCTTTAACCTCTTCAGGATTTGTCATGGCCTCTTCAACTGTTGCTCAATCTGATACCGCTGAAGCTCACCCTAAATCATTGATCCGCCGCGTCGCCAGCGCCTCGGCGATAGGCACGGCGGCAGAGTATTACGACTTTTTCGCTTACGGTACGGCAGCGGTACTGTTCTTTGGCCATCTGTTCTTTCCCAGCCACGATCCGCTGGTCAGCACACTCGCTGCCTTCGCCACTTATGCGGTTGGCTTCCTCGCACGTCCCATTGGCGGCATGGTGTTTGGGCACATCGGCGACAAAGTGGGACGCAAAAAGGCGCTGGTGGCGACCATCCTGATCGTGGGCCTTGGCACGTTCTGTATTGGTCTGCTGCCAACTTACGAAAAAATTGGCGTCTGGGCCCCGGTATTACTGATTGCCATCCGCTTGCTGCAGGGGTTTGGCGTCGGCGGTGAACAGGCGGGCGCGGTATTAATGACGGCCGAATATGCACAGCCTTCCCGGCGCGGTTTCTTTGCCAGCTGGGTGCAGATTGGTGCCCCGGTGGGGTTTCTGCTGCCGCTGGCGCTGTTCGCTGTGCTTAATGCCGCGCTGACCGCGGAGCAGATGATGGACTGGGGCTGGCGCGTGCCTTTTCTGCTCAGCGCGCTGCTGGTGATTGTCGGCCTGTTTATTCGCCTGCGCATTGATGAATCGCCGGTCTTCGCCGCCATTCGTGAAACCAAAGCGGCAGAATCCAGGCCGTTAAAAGAGGTGCTGCGTGGTAATCCGCGGCTGGTGGTCAACGGTGTGGCAGCGAAACTGATCGAAGCCTGCGCCTTCGCCCTGTTTACCGTCATCATCCTTGCCTGGGGTAAGGCTAATCAGCTTGATGCCGGCATTTTGATGAACAGTATGATCGTCGCGGTGATCCTCGAAGTACTGGCGATCCCGCTGATGGGTGCCCTTTCCGACCGCATCGGTCGCAAGCCGGTTTACCTGATCGGCACGCTGCTGATCATGCTCTCGATCGTGCCATTTTTTCTCGCGCTGGCGCACAACAGCTACTGGCTCACGCAGCTGGCGATGATCGTGGCGCTGACGCTGGGCCACAGCATGTGTTATGCCCCGCAGGCGTCATGGTTCCCCGAACTGTTTCCCACGCATATTCGCTGCAGCGGTATCGCGGTGATCTGGCAGATCGGTTCGCTGATCGGCAGCGGCGTACTCGGACTGGTGGCAGTGAAGATTCTGCAGGTGACCCACGGCCACTGGTATGGTCTGGCGCTGTATGTTGCAGTGCTGGGTGTGATTTCATTGTACGGCCTGCTGCGTCTGCCGGAAACGGCGCCAGGCCGCCGCCAGGGTGAATATCACCGGTGGCAGCAGCATTAACGGTTAACGGCGCGGCAGCGCCACGCACAGCAGGCCGCAGACAATCAATATGACGCCAGCGAGACTGCTCCAGCGGAAGGTTTCATGCAAGGCCGGCAGAGAAATGGCGGCCAGCCACACCAGCACATAGCTCAGACTGAGCAGCGGATAGAGCCGGTTGAGCGGCAGCAGCCGCAGCGCCAGCAGCCAGCACAGCATTGAGCAGCCGTAGGCGGCCAGGCCGCCGATTAACGGTATCAGGCCGTGCTGCCACGGTAGCGCGGTCCATGTATCCAGCGGTGGCAGCGCGAGCATTGCCGTGCGCAGCAGCAGCTGCGCCAGCGACACCAGCAGCACGCTGGCCAGCGCCAGCAGCCAGCCCTTCACAGATGGCTCCCCATCAGCGCAACCCCGGCAACGATCGCCAGCGTACCCAGCCACTGCCGCCGCGTGTAGGTCTCACGCCAGATGACGCGCGCCGCCACCGCCACCAGCACAAAATTCAGGCTCAGCATCGGGTAAGCCACGCTGACCGGCACGGTGCGCAACACCACCAGCCACAGCAACATCGCCGTCCCCAGCAGCAGCAGGCTGAGCACCAGCCAGCCGAACAGGCGGTGCCCGCCGCAGTGAGCCGCCTGTTTCTGGCACAGCTGGGCGGCACAACTGAGCAGGCTTACCAGCAGGATCAGCAGCAGATTCATGGTGTCGCGTTGTAGCCGTAGTAGACCAGCCGTCCCTGCTGATAGACATCGTCCGGCACCGGCAGATGCGCATCCGCTTGCTTTTCGTCAGAATTCAGCAGCAGCACCAGCGCTACCGGACCCTGTCGGCGATGCAGGCGCAGCCAGTCGGCGAAGGCTTCCCCGTCGACGTAGCGCGTTTTTGCATCGGGATAACCCAGTCCGTACTCCAGCTCACCTTTTTCATCGAAGAAAGTGATATCGCTGCGGCGCAGTTCCCATGCGACCGCTGAAGCGATGCCGGAATTGTCCACCACCAGATAGCGGCTCTGCGCCAGCTGAGGCCGCACGGCGCTGACGAAACTCTGCGGCTGTTTGCTATCACGCACCTTTTGCGGGATAGCCAACCCGACCAGCAGCGCCAATGCCAGCGGGCAAAGCGCAGCCAGTTGCCAGCGGCCTGTTTTCAGGCTTAGCCAGCCCATCACCGCCCAGCCGGCAAATGCCAGCGCAGCGCACAGTACCCGCAACAACTCATCGCGCGCGTAGACCGGATGGTGCGCCAGCCCCCAGGGTGCCAGCACCACCACGACCAGCAGCGTGGCGCCCAGACCAAACAGCAGGTTGATCCAGCCATTTACCGCCAACGCCTGTTTCAGGCGTGCGGCGTTACCGTGTGCATAGTGCGCCATCAACAACGCCAGCGGCGCAAAGCACGGCAGGATATAGGTCGGCAGTTTGCCTTTGGCGATGCTAAAGAACAGCAGCGGCAGAACAACCCAGCTAAGCAAATAGATCGCGGCAGCGTGCGGTTGACGCTGTCGCCATGCGCCGCTCAGCGCGCCCGGCAGCAGGCCGAGCCACGGCAAACAGCCTGCCACTAACACCGGTAGGTAATACCAGAACGGGGCTTTATGCTGCGCATCGCTCTCCGCGAAGCGCTGAATATGTTCGACCCAGAAGAAGTAGTGCCAGAAATCGCCTTCCTGATGCTGAATTGACAGCGTCCAGGGCGCGCTGATCGCGGCCGCCACCAGCACAGTAAGCGGGCCCCAGCGCAGCAGTTCGCCAAAACGTCGCTGCCAGAGCACCCAGGGCACAATCGCGAGCACCGGCACCGCCAGCGCCAGAAAGCCCTTGGTCATGAAACCCATGGCACAGGCCGCGCCGAGCAGCACATACCCCGTCAGCCGCTGTGAGGTACTGTGCGCCTGCGCAGCAAACCAAAAGCTGCACATTGCCGCCACCAGCCACAGCAGCAGAATCGGATCGAGCACCGCATAAGTGCCGATGCCGTAAACCAGCAGCGAGGTAAGAAAGATCACGCTGGCGGTGAGCGCTATTTTACGGCTGGCGAACATCCGCTTGCCCAGCCAGTAGATCAGCATGGCACACAGCGTGGTACAGATAATCGCACCGGCGCGCACGCCAAAATTATTATGCCCAAATAACAGCTGGCCAAGATTATTGACCCAGTAACCGGCAATCGGCTTCTCGAAGTAGCGCAAATCAAAAAAATGCGGCACCACCCAGTTACCGCTCAGCAGCATCTCGCGGCTGATTTCGGCATAGCGGGTTTCATCCGGCTGCCAGAGATCGCGGAATGGCACCGGGACCAGATAATAGAGAGCAAAAAGCGCTATCAGCAGCACTATGCGGGTGCGGCTGCGCATCGGTGTTTCCATACTTGGGTCCTGTAAAATGTTAACTCTGGCAACCCAGCCAGCCTTCCCGGCCGGCAATGTGCCCGCGCACCACATGGCCCTGCGGCAGCGTATTGAGATCGTCCGGCAGCAGCTCGCTCAGCGGACAAAACCGGATGCCCTGCTGCTGCGCGCGCGTCAGCAGATCGGCAAAGGCGGGCAAACCGACGATGCCTTCGACCTCTGCGTGAATGGTATAGACCGGCGTACCACTGGCGGCATGCATCTGCGCGAGAATAAAGTCGTTAAAACCCTCCGCGCTGACCTGCTGACCCACCACTTCATCCCACGTCGGCAGGGTTACCGGAATTTGTACCGTGCCGAAGCTGCCATCGTTGAGGCGCGGAATGAACGGCCCGCTGCCGCGACAGTCGCTGTTATAGCGAAAGCCAAACGGCTGCTTAGCATCCAGTACCCGGCTGTCGGCGCGCCAGCCTGCCACCGCAGAGCAGGTGACACTGTCACCTAAAATGGCTTCCAGCGTCGCTTTACCGCGCGCAATCTGCGCATTCAGCTGCTGTGGCGACCAGACGCCAGCCCAGGTCTGCCAGGCAAAGTGATCCCAGGCGTGTAAGCCCACTTCATGGTGATCTGCCGTGGCGCGAATAATCGACGCCAGCCCTTTGCCTATTTCGCGGCCCGGCCAGGCGGTACCGGCCAGTAAAATATCCCAGCCGTACAGCGAGGCCGCGCGCGAACGCAGCATTTTCCACAGAAAGCGCGGCTTCATCAGGCGCCACAGGTGGCGCCCCATGTTGTCCGGCCCAACGCTGAAGAAGAAGCTGGCCTGCAGCTGATGCAGGCTGAACTGCTGCAGCAGCGCCGGTACGCCCAGTTGCGTGCCGCGCCAGGTATCGACATCAACACGCAAACCCACTCGCTTCATGGCTTTTCCTGTAGCTCAACGGTGCGCAGGAAGAAGTCCAGCGTATTGTCGATGGTGGTATCCATCGCCACGGTTGGCGTCCAGTCGAGCAGCCGGCGGGCGTTTTTAATCGACGGCTTGCGGTGCTCCACGTCCTGATAGCCTTTGCCGTAATAGCTACTGCTCTCTACCTCACGGAAACCGGCAAACGGCGGGAAGCGATCGCGCAGCGGGTGGCGCTCAAAGCTGGCCAGCAGGTGTTCCGCCAGCTCTTTAATACTGGCTTCGTTCTCCGGGTTACCAATGTTAACGATCTGGCCATCGCAGTTGTTGTGCTTGTTCTCGATAATGCGGAACAGCGCTTCGATGCCGTCGCGAATATCGGTGAAACAGCGCTTCTGCGCGCCACCGTCGATCAGCTTGATCGGCGAGCCTTCCACCAGATTAAGGATCAACTGGGTGATGGCGCGAGAACTGCCGATACGCGCGGCGTTGAGGTTATCCAGCCGCGGGCCCATCCAGTTAAACGGACGGAACAGCGTAAAGCGCAGCCCCTCTTTTTCGCCATAGGCCCACAGCACCCGGTCCAGCAGCTGTTTCGACACCGAATAGATCCAGCGCTGTTTATTGATCGGTCCGACCACCAGGTTGGAGTGATCCTCGTCGAAATGCTGATCGGTGCACATACCGTACACTTCGGAGGTAGACGGGAAAATGATGCGCTTTTTATACTTCACGCAGTCACGAATAATCTTCAGGTTCTCTTCGAAATCCAGCTCGAATACGCGCAGCGGATTACGGGTATATTCGATCGGCGTGGCGATCGCCACCAGCGGCAGCACCACGTCACATTTCTTGATGTGATACTCAATCCATTCAGAGTGGATGCTGATATCCCCTTCAACGAAGTGGAAGCGCGGTTCATCCAGGAAGCGGCTGATGGCATCGGAACCGATGTCCAGGCCATAAACCTCAAAGTTATCATCCTGCAGCAGGCGTTCGGTGAGATGGTTGCCGATAAAGCCGTTTACGCCGAGGATCAGCACCCGCGTGCGGCGTTTCACCGCAGCAACCGGCTGCGAATAAAGCAGCGCACCCGGCACCATGCCCAGACTCTGCGCCAGCTGGCTGCCGTTCATGTAAACACCGTTGTCGCTCTGCCCGGTGACCACTTCGAGCGCGCCCTCGCCGCAGGCAATCAGGAACGGCTCAACTGACAGCACCGTGCCCGGTTTGGCGCTGGGCGCATCCTGGTGAACCCGCCCTTTCCACACCACGAATTTCACCGTGCCGGCATACGCAAACGCACCAGGCCAGGGATCGGTGACTGCACGCACCAGGTTATTCACTTTAGCCGCCGGCAGCTCCCAGTTGATGCGGCCATCCTCCGGCGTGCGGCGACCAACCACGGTCGCTTCCGCGTCGTTCTGCGGCGTGGCGGCAATCTCACCGCGCTTCATCGGCGGCAGCGCGCCTTCCAGCAGTTGGCCGGCGCAGGCCACCAGCTTACGGTGCAGCGTCAGCGCATTATCCTGCGGGTCAATCGCCACGCGCTGCTGCGCCACAATGTCGCCGGCATCGGCACGTTTCACCATGCGGTGCAGCGTTACGCCAGTCTCCGTCTCGCCGTTGACCAGCACCCAGTTAAGCGGCGCACGACCACGGTATTTAGGCAGCAGCGAACCGTGCAGGTTAAACGCGCCGACCCGCGCGCAGTTCAGGATCGTGTCGCTCAGCAGTGCGCGATAGTAAAACGAGAAGATAAAGTCCGGCTGCATGGTGCGGATGCGATCCACCCACAGCGGATGATTAGCATCTTCCGGCGCATAAACCGGAATGCCCTGCTCAGCCGCGAGGCGTGCCACCGAAGGAAACGCATGGCTCTCCGGCGAGGTGTCCGCATGGGTAAAGATGGCACTGATTTCATAGCCTGCGTTCAGCAGCGCAGTGATGCCTGCACAGCCCATTTCGGCATAGGCGAAGACGATAGTTTTCATTGCTTAATTTCCTGTACAGACGGGGCATCTTGTTGCGGATGGATAACACGTTGAATGAAGTAGCGCGGACGGGCGCGTACGTCGTTATAAATACGACCGATGTATTCGCCCAGCAGGCCCATGCCGACAAACTGCGCGCCGACAAAAATAAACAGCACGGCAAACAGCATGAACACACCGTCACCGGCCCAGCTGGCACCGAGGAACAGGCGCAGCACAATCAGGATCAGAGAAAAGGCGAAACCGGCCAGCGCGATTAAGCTGCCGACGATACTCAGCAGACGCAGCGGCGTGGTGGTCAGGCAGGTCACCAGGTCATACATCAGGTTGATCAGCTTCATGAAGCTGTATTTGGAGTCGCCAAACTCACGCTCGGCATGCGTAACCGGCAGTTCAATGGTGCGGCGCGCGAAAGTGTTCGCCAGAATCGGGATAAAGGTGCTGCGTTCGTGGCAGTTGAGCATCGCATCGACAATGTGACGGCGATAGGCGCGCAGCATGCAGCCATAATCGCCCATCGCTTTGCCGGTCACACGCTGAATCAGGTGGTTGATGGTGCGTGAAGCGCGGCGACGTAACCAGCTGTCCTGACGGTTCTGACGCACGGTGCCGACCACGTCGTAGCCCTGCTGCGCGGCTTTGACCAGGTTGGGGATCTCCTCCGGCGGGTTTTGCAGATCGGCATCCAGCGTAATGATCACATCACCGGAAACATGGCTGAAACCGGCCATAATCGCCGAGTGTTGCCCGTAGTTGCGATTCAGCAGCACGCCGACCACGTGACTGCCCGGCATATCCGCCGCATCGGCGATCATCTGCGCGGAGCGGTCGGCGCTGCCGTCATCCACCAGTAAGATTTCATAGTCAAGTCCGAGCGTGCGGCAGGCAGCGTCGGTACGGCGCACCAGCTCCGGCAGGCTCTGTTCTTCGTTGTACACCGGGATCACCACGGAGACTTTGCGAATCGGTTTTTCTTCCAGCATCTCAGGCTCCCGCAAGGTGGCGTAAGGCAGCAATCACACGCGTTACATCGTCATCGTGCATGTCGGGGAACAGGGGCAGCGAGCAGATACGATCACTGTTCCATTCGGTGGCCGGCAGCGAGAGCTGCGGATAGCGTTCACGGTAATACTTGTGCGTATGCGCGGCGCGGAAATGCAGGCCGGTGCCGATGTCATGGATTTTCAACTGCTCCATCAGCGCATCGCGGCTGATACCGCAGCGCGCTTCGTCCACGCGAATGATAAACAGATGCCACGCATGCTGATGCGGCCACGCCGGCTGCACCAGCGGCAGCAACGGCGTATCTGCCAGCTCACGCAAATAGCGCGCGGAGATGGCCTGGCGACGTGCATTGATGGCCGGCAACTTTTGCAGCTGCACCAGCGCAATCGCGGCGTTGATGTCTGGCAGGTTGTATTTAAAACCGGGCATGATCACTTCGGCCTGCGGTTTGCGGCCATGGGTATGACGATCGTAGGCATCGACGCCGAGGCCGTGGAATTTCAGGCTGCGCAGGCGGTCGGCCAGCTGCGCGTCATCGGTCACCACAATGCCGCCTTCGGCGCAGGTGATGTTTTTGATGGCGTGCAGCGAGAAGATTGCGGTGCCCTGCTGCCCGACGTGCCGGCCTTTGTAATAGCAACCTACCGCGTGGGCCGCATCTTCAATGAGCGGGATATTGTGGCGCGCGCTGACGGCGCGAAGGGCGTCGATATCCGCCGGCGCACCGGCATAGTGAACCGGCACGATGGCGCGGGTGCGCGGCGTAATGGCCGCTTCGATCTGTTCTGCGCTCACCATCAGGTTATCGCGGTCCACATCTATCATCACCGGCGTGGCGCCCAACAGCGTAATGATATTGAGCGTGGAAACCCAGGTCAGCGACGGGGTGATCACCTCGTCACCGGGCTGGATATCCAGCGCCATCAACGTGACGTGCATGCCTGCTGTGGCGGAGCTGACAGCAATAGCGTGCTGGTTGCCGGTGAGCTGACAAAACGCCTGCTCCAGCGCAGCATTCTGCGGTCCGGTGGTAATCCAGCCCGATGCAAATACCGCCTGCACCGCGGCCAGTTCTTCCTCACCCAATGCCGGGCGCGAAAACGGAAGGAAACTCATAAGATAACCTTACTGTTGTGCCTGAAAACATGCTGAAAAATAAAACAAGCGTTATTGCTGCGCATGACAACCTGATGAAACACCCTGTAACCTATTGTTTAAACGTTACTTAAACGAGTGCGTTCGCAGGGCTGCTGTCATCTGCGCGCAATAAAACTTAAGCAGGTCTGTTTTATCGCTATAAGAAACCAAAATACGGGGGAAAACTTAACTGAACATTAAATGGCAAAGCGGCACGCTGACTTTTTTACGTGATGTTGAAGATTGGTAGAAGATTGCGCGCCGGGGCCGGAAATCAGCATCGGATCAGACATCATGGGTCGGCTTGTCGACCCACGACAATTAAAATCGCCATTTTTCAATGGATTAACGAAGAGATATACTGTTCTTAAGGTTATCCTAAGGTTGGCTGCTTATTCTTCCCTGGGATAGTGACGCCAGAGGCTGGACAGGAGAATGATGATGAGAACCGCGACTGACAGACTTTCACAGGCAGCACTACGCCGGCATCACATTGGCGTGAAAACAAAAGGATTGCGTTTCCGCGGTGAGCTGTATGTGTTTCGTTATAACGCCGGCCATTACGACGTCTTTCGCAACAGCGAATGGGTGATGTCGCTCGCCACCAGCAATGTGCTGGAAGCCATGCAGCAGTTCAAACAGAGCCAGTAAACTCGCTGACGCATTGATTGGATTATTATCTGTCTCCACTGGCGTATTGGTTAGAATGTTGCCAGCCTCAGCTGGCGCATCAATAGGATTTTTGCCTGTCTTAGCATCGATTAGGGCATTGCCTGCCCGTGAAATTCACGCATCCCTGCTTATATCTCTTCTGTTCTCTGGAACCCGCTCGTAAATCCTGCTGCAAATCGCTGCAACGCCGCTTTGCTGCTCGCCACGCCGTCTCCACCGGCGTATTGTGCCTCTCGCAAACCGGCCATGGTTGGCGACAGATCGCGGTGCGCATCAATGTGCACCCTGCGAAACCTGTAGGGTCGCCATTTATGGTGACCTGTCGCCAAACCGCACAGAACTGGTAGCGGCGCGATTTCGCGGTGCGCATCAATGTGCACCCTGCCAAACCTGTAGGGTCGCCATTTATGGCGACCTGTCGTCAAAGAGCACAGAACTGGTAGCGGTGCGCATCAATGCGCGCCCTGCGAAACCTGTAGGGTCGCCATTTAAGGTGACCTGCCGTCAAACCGCACAGAACTGGTAGCGGCGCGATTTATCGCGCAAACAGGTTATGCGGCACCTTTATGGCAATCTGCCGTGCAACCGGGCAAAAAATCGCCCCGTTCACACCGGTACGCACAAATACGCCCCCACGGCAACCGTGCCATGACCTGCACGGTCGCCATTAATGGCGTCAGAAAAACCCAACGCTGCATGGACAGCAGGAGAAAACCTCATGGAAATCGCCTACTGGTTGATCGGTACACTGCTGGCGCTGTGCGTCGGTAGCTTTCTCAATGTAGTCATTTATCGCCTGCCGCAGCAGGTAATGAACCCGCAACCCGCCATTCCCCTGCTGCTGCCGCGCTCGCACTGTCCACACTGCCAGACCACGCTGCGCGCGAGCGACATGCTGCCGCTGCTCAGCTGGCTGCTATTAGGCGGACGCTGTCGCTACTGCCACCACCCGGTGAGCCTGCGCTACCCGCTGACGGAACTGCTCACCGCCGCGATCAGCCTGGCGCTGGCCTGGCTGCTGCCGCCCGATAGCCGCCTGCCTGCCGCCCTGCTGCTCGCCTGGATTCTGCTGGCGCTGACACTCATCGACATTGAGCATCTGCTGTTGCCGGACGCCCTCACCCTCTCGCTGCTGTGGCTGGGTCTGTTGCTTAAAGCGCTGCACTGGCTGCCCGGAACGCTGCATGACGCGGTGTTCGGCGCAGTAGCGGGATACAGCGGGCTGTGGCTAATCGGTGAACTCTATCAGCTGATCAAAAAGCGCCCCGGCCTCGGTGGCGGCGACGCAAAACTGCTGGCTGCGCTGGGTGCCTGGCTCGGCTGGGCGCTTTTACCCTTTGTGCTGTTACTGGCTTGCACAGGCGCAATTTTGTTTGTTCTGCTGGCCCGATTAGGCTGGCAACGCGAGCTGTATCACGTGCTGCCCTTTGGTCCGTGGCTGGCACTGGCGGGCATAAGTCTTTTTATTCACACGATTATTTAATCGCCTGTTCATATCGCGGCGCTAAAATAAGTGGCCAGTTTCTGTCCAACGTCCTGATTCCTATATGAAAAGAATAAACAATTCTAAACAAAATTAATCATTGTGATGTGCGTCAAAAGGCTCTATATTGGCCGCGTTTTTTGAGCCACTGATACTTTTTTGTTCAACTAGTCAATCGGCCAGCCTGTTCGAGCCCCGGTTGAAGGAGAGATATGATGACGGATAAAGTCCGTATTGATACTTTTGGTGCCAACTCATTCAACGGAAACAACGACGCATTCTTAGCCCGTCAGGCTGAGTTTGAATCAAACGTCAGGAGTTACCCGCGCAAGTTGCCTTTAGCGATTGCCAAAGCCAATGGCGTGTGGATTACGGATGTTGAAAACAAACAATATCTTGACTGTCTGGCTGGCGCAGGGACGCTGGCACTTGGTCATAACCATCCTGATGTTCTGCAGAGCATCCAAAATGTCATTACCAGCGGCTTGCCGTTACATACTCTTGATCTGACGACGCCTCTGAAAGATCAGTTCTCCGAATCTCTGCTCTCGCTGCTGCCAGGTCAGGGTAAAGAGTACTGCCTGCAGTTCACCGGTCCATCCGGTGCTGATGCCGTTGAAGCGGCGCTGAAGCTGGCGAAAAAAGTTACCGGCCGCAGCGGCGTAATCAGCTTCTCTGGCGGTTACCACGGGATGACCCACGGCGCGCTGTCCGTGACCGGCAACCTGTCGCCGAAAGAAGCGGTTGACGGCATGATGCCAGAAGTGCAGTTCATGCCTTACCCGCACCTGTACCGTTGCCCGCTGGGCCTCGGCGGCGAAGCTGGCGTGAAAGCCCTGACCTACTACTTCGAAAACCTGATCAACGACGTTGAAAGCGGCGTGCGTAAGCCTGCGGCCGTGATCCTCGAAGCGGTTCAGGGTGAAGGCGGCGTGAACCCGGCGCCAGCTGAGTGGCTGCAGCGCATCCGCAAAGTGACTCAGGAACACGGCATTCTGCTGATCCTCGACGAAGTCCAGGCTGGCTTTGCCCGTACCGGTAAGTTCTTTGCCTTCGAACACGCGGGCATTGAGCCAGACATCATCGTGATGTCTAAAGCGGTGGGCGGCGGTCTGCCTCTGGCCGTGCTGGGTATCAAAAAGCAGTTTGACGCCTGGTCACCTGGCCACCACACCGGTACCTTCCGCGGCAACCAGCTGGCGATGGCAACCGGTCTGGCGACGCTGAAGATCCTGACCGAGCAGAACATCGCCGGCAAAGTGGCAGAACAGGGTGAATGGCTGAAAGCCCAGCTGAACGCGATGGCGAAACGCTTCCCGGTTATTGGTCATGTACGCGGCCTCGGGATGATGATCGGTATCGAAATCGTTAAGCCACACGAGCCAGCTGACCACATGGGCAGTTTCCCGGCCGACGGCGAACTCTCTGCACTGCTGCAGAAAAAATGCTTCGAAGCCGGTCTGATTCTGGAGCGTGGCGGTCGTCACGGTGCGGTACTGCGCCTGCTGCCATCACTGCTGATCAGCAACGAAGAGCTGGCCGTGTTCCTGGATAAATTTGAGCAGGCGCTGCTTGGCGCTGGCGTCAAACCTGTTTGACTGGAAGAGTAAATGTCTGAAGTAAACCCGATTCTGGCCGCCTCGGCCCCGAGCATTGAGGCGTACCAGCAGGCGATTGCCCAGAGCAGCGCCGCGGTTGTGCAGTGGCTGCAACAGCCTGAGATGTACCAGGGCAAAACGGTTGCCGAACTGCGCGAGCGTATCACGCTCGACTTCAATCCAAGCGGCCTGGGCAACCAGGCCGCGATTGAACGTGCGATTGAATATTTCCTCAAAGACAGTCTGGCGGTGCACCATCCGCAGTGCGTTGCGCACCTGCACTGTCCGAGCCTGGTGGTAAGCCAGGCGGCTGAAGTGCTGATCAACGCCACTAACCAGAGCATGGATTCGTGGGATCAGAGCCCTTCTGCCACCATTATTGAAATCAAACTGATTGAGTGGCTGCGTGCGCAGGTTGGCTATCCGGCCGGTGATGCGGGCGTGTTCACCAGCGGCGGTACGCAGAGCAACCTGATGGGCCTGATGCTGGCACGTGACGCTTTCTATGCGCGTCAGGGCCATTCCGTGCAGCAGCACGGCATCACTGGCGATCTGCGCAAGATTAAAGTGCTGTGCTCAGAAAACGCCCACTTCTCCGTGCAGAAGAACATGGCGCTGCTGGGCCACGGCTACCAGTCTGTGGTGCAGGTGAAATCGGATCAGTTCGCCCGTATGGACGTGAATGACCTGAAAGCCAAACTGGCTCAGGCTGAAGCCAACGGCGAACAGATCCTGGCGATCGTCGCGACAGCAGGCACCACCGATGCCGGCGCCATCGATCCGCTGCGTGAAATCGCAGCCATCGCCGCTGAGCACAACATCTGGGTGCACGTGGATGCGGCCTGGGGCGGTGCGCTGCTGCTGTCTGAAAAGTATCGTCATTACCTGGATGGTCTGGAGCTGGTGGATTCCGTCACCCTCGACTTCCACAAACAATACTTCCAGACCATCAGCTGCGGCGCGTTCCTGCTGAAAGACGCGCGTCACTATGAGCTGATGCGTTATCAGGCAGCTTACCTGAACTCCGAGTTCGATGAAGAAGCCGGCGTGCCGAACCTGGTGTCCAAATCCCTGCAGACCACGCGTCGTTTCGATGCGCTGAAACTGTGGATGGGTCTGGAAGCGCTGGGTCAGAAACAGTACGCCGCGATTATCGACCACGGCGTGAGCCTGGCACAGGACGTTGCGCAGTTCGTTGAATCTGAGCCACGTCTGGAGCTGGTAATGCAGCCACAGCTGGCCAGCGTACTGTTCCGCTATCGTCCAGAACAGCTGAGCGACAGCGCGCAGATCGCCCTGTTCAACCAGCGTATCGGCGATGCGCTGCTGGAGTCTGGCCGCGCTAACGTCGGTGTGACCGAGCATGCAGGCGTGACCTGTCTGAAGCTGACTCTGCTGAACCCGACCGTCACGCTGGAAGACATCAAGCTGCTGCTGGCGCTGGTAGAAAAAACTGCTGATCAACTGCTGAGCGCCTGATTAGGCGTGAAGTAAAAAAGCCGCTAACCGGCAACGGTTAGCGGCTTTTTTTATGGGTTACAGACTGATCGCCGCACGCTGGCTCACTGCGGAATGCGCGCAATCACCTTGATTTCAAAATCATAGCCCGCCAGCCAGTTGACGCCCACCGCCGTCCAGTTGGGATAAGGCTCATCGCCGAAAAAGCGCAGCCGGACTTCGTTCACCGTGGTGAACTGCGCTTCCGGATCGGTATGAAACGTAGTGACATCAACCACGTCATCGAAACTGCAACCGGCGGCCTTCAGCACCGCCGCGAGATTGGTAAATGCCTGATTAACCTGACGCGTGAAATCCGGCTCGGCGGTGCCATCATCCCGGCTGCCTACCTGGCCGGAAACAAACAGCAGGTCGCCGGAGCGAATCGCCGCAGAGTATTTATTGATGTTGTACAACGCCTGACGGCCCGCTGGAAAAACAGCATCGCGTTTGTTCATAATCGTACTCCTGAAGATGAGAGAAGAAAGCGGGTTAGCTATGCCCGCTTTCGCTTTAACATACGCCGCGTATGTATTACTATGTTTTACATACGCGGCGTATGTCAATGCAAAATTTAAGGAACAGCGATGGCAGCCAGACGACGGGCAGACCAGGTGGAAGAGACGCGCGGCAAACTGATTGCCGCTGCACGACGCGCGTTTGCGCAGAAAGGTTACAGCGAAGCGTCAATGGATGACCTCACGGCAGCCGCCGGGCTGACGCGCGGTGCGCTGTATCATAATTTCGGCGACAAGAAAGGGTTATTGCAGGCGGTTATTGACCAGATTGATGGTGAGATTCTTGAGCAGATGCGCGCAGCCGGGCAGCAGTATCACACTCGCTGGCACGCGTTTCTGGCGGAAGCCATTACCTATATCGAGATGTCGCTGGAGCCGGAAGTCCAGCGCATCATGCTGCTGGATGGCCCGGCGGTGCTGGGCGATCCGTCGCGCTGGCCTAATCAGACCGCCTGTCTGCGCACCACCGCCGCCATGCTGGCGGAGCTGATTGAGGAAGGTACGGTGAAACCGGTCGATACCGAAGCGGCGGCGCAACTGGTCAACGGCGCCGCGCTCAATGCCGCGCTGTGGATTGCCACTGCCGATGAGCCGGTCGCGGCGCTACCGCGTGCGGTGCAGGCCTTCCGGCTGCTGGTTTCCGGGCTGCTGGTCAACCCGGCGTCGCATTGAGTTCGCGTATCCAGCTGAGAAACGCCTGCAGCGGTGCCGGGATCAGCCGGCGATCGTTGTAATACAGCCACAGGCCGGGAAAGCTGAGCCACCAGTCGGCAAGAATCGGTTGCAGACTACCGTTGGCCAGCGCCGGCTTCAGCCAGTCCTCAAACAGGTAGACCACGCCGGCACCGGCGATGGCTGTCGACACCGTCAGCTCCATCGCCGCACCGATGCTGCAAATCAGCGGCCCCTGCGGCTGTAGTGTGATGCGTTCCGCGCCGCGGCTGAACTCCCATTCGGCCGTCACCCCGGTGGCATAACGACCATACAGACAGCGATGCTGCATCAGGTCGCGCGGATGCTGCGGCGTACCGTAAGCCGCCAGATAGGCCGGCGCCGCGGCCGCGGCAAAGCGCTGCACGCGCGGACCAATCGGCAGCGCCACCATATCCTGTTCCAGATGATCGTCGTAACGGATACCGGCATCGCAGCTGTCGCGAAAAATGTCCTGCACATTACTCTCCGCCACAATCTCCAGCCGGATGTCCGGATAGCGCTGCAGAAATCCCGGCACAATCGCCGGTAATACCAGCCGCGCCGCGCTGACCGGCACGTTCAGCCGCAGCGTGCCGCCCGGCGTGTCACGGAACGTGTTCAGGGCATCCAGCGCCGCATCCACTTCGTTCATGGCGGGCAGCAGCCGTGACATCAAAGCCCGGCCCGCTTCGGTAAGCACCACCGTTCGCGTGGTGCGATTAAACAGCCGAACGCCCAGTTGCTGTTCGGCGCGCCGCACCGCATCACTCAAACGCGACGGATTGCTGCCGCTCATGCGTGCCGCCTCGCGAAACCCGCCAGCTTTTGCCACCGCCACTACCGCATGCAGCAACGCCATATCCAGCGCCATTGTGCGTCACTCCGTACAGTCTGTCCTGATTTACACGGATAGTCGCACAGCACCGTTGTGATTACAATTTAAACACTATCCGATGAAGGAGGTTTACATGTCACAGGCTACAACTACTTATACGCTGGGCGACCGTCAGGTTGCCCGTCTCGGCTACGGTGCCATGCAGCTGGCCGGTCCCGGCGTATTTGGCCCGCCGAAAGATGAAGCCCGCGCGCTACAGGTGCTGCGCGATGCCGTGGCTGCCGGTGTCAATCACATCGACACCAGTGATTTTTACGGCCCGCACATCACCAATCAGCTGATCAAAAAAGCGCTCTATCCTTACCCCGACGATCTGGTGCTGGTGACCAAAGTGGGTGCCCGTCGTGATGCCAAAGGCGGCTGGCTGCCCGCCAGCACGCCGGAGGAACTGACGCAGGCGGTTGAAGATAACCTGCGTAATCTGGGGCTCGACGTGCTGGAGGTAGTCAATTTACGCTCGATGCTGAGCGTTCATGGGCCAGCAGAAGGATCGCTGGAGCCGCAAATCGAGGCGATGATTAAGTTGCAACAACGTGGCCTGATTCGGCACATTGGCCTGAGTAACGTGACCGCCAGTCAGGTGGTGCAGGCACAGCAGATGACGCCGATTGCCTGCGTACAGAATCTGTATAATCTCGCCAATCGTCAGGATGAGGCGCTGATCGATCAGCTGGCGGCGCAGGGCATTCCCTACGTGCCGTTCTTTCCGCTCGGCGGTTTTTCGCCGCTGCAGTCGGAACAGCTCAGCGCGGTGGCCAGCACGCTCAACGCCAGTACGCTGCAGGTGGCGCTCGCCTGGCTGTTGCAGCGCTCAGATAATATTCTGCTGATTCCCGGCACCTCCTCGCCGCAGCATCTGCAGCAAAATCTGGCCAGCGCGGCGCTGACGCTTAGCCCGGAGGTGATTGCACAACTGGACAGCATTGGCCGGGCGTAAGGCACACGCCGGGGCTATCCCCGCCCGGCGATGCCCGCTTCTATCAGGCAGGCTTTGAGCACACCAAACGCATCCTGGCACTGGCGCTCATCCACGCAGGCGTAACCGAGCAGCAGACCGCGTCGCTCCTGCGGATGCATATAGTATTGCGACAGCGGCCGCACCTTCACGCCGCGTCGCAGCGCCAGCGCGGCAATCGCCACATCATCACAGCCCGGGGGCAGATTCAGCACCAGATGCAGCCCGGCTTCATGATTGACCACCGGCATGAATGCCGCGCCCAGGTAGCGTTCAATCAGCGTCATCATAAAGCGCCGGCGCTGACTGTAGAGTTTGCGCATGCGGCGGATGTGCGTCATGTAGTGGCCTTTCTGGATGAATTCCGCCAGCGCGCGCTGCACCAGCAGATGGCCGCCGCGATAGAGTTCGGCCGCCGCCACGCGCAGCGGCTGCGCCAGCGCTTTCGGCACCACCAGATAGCCGAGACGCAGTGCGGGATAGAGCGTTTTACTGAAGGTGCCCATGTAGATCACTGGCGCATCTGGCTCAAAGCCCTGCAGCGAGGGAAATGGCTGGCCGGCGAAGCGAAATTCGCTGTCATAGTCATCTTCCACCAGCCAGCTTTTATGTTTGCGCGCCAGGTCGAGCAGCTGTCTGCGCCGCTCCAGACTGAGATGCACACCCAGCGGATACTGGTGTGACGGTGTCACAAAAATCATCTTCGGCGCTTTGCTGCGCGGTGCCAGCTCCGGGATAATGCCCTGTTCATCCACCGCTTTGGCCTGAATTTTTAGCCCGTTAATGCGTAACAGGTTGCGCGTGCCCCAGTAGCCTGGCTCCTCGATCCACACCGGATCGCCCGCGTCGCACAGCACGCGCGTCACCAGATCCACCGCCTGATGAATGCCTTCAGTAATGATGATTTGATCGGCGTCGGCACGCACCGAGCGCGCCACGCTGAGATACTCAGCCAGCGCCTGGCGCAGCTGCGGACAGCCGCCGTTACTGCTGTAAATCAGCCGCTCGATGTCGGGTTCGCGATTCAGGCGCGACTGAATCTGGCTAAACAACTTATGTGGAAACTCACGCACATCCGGCGCGCCGGGCACAAATGCGCCCCACTGATAAGGCGAGGCATTGGCGTGACCGAGCAGCGTGGCGCCGCGTTTTGATATCGCCGCCGGTTTACTCATCAGGGGTTCACTGAGCGGCAGCGCCGGCGCGCTGTTAAGGCACCCTTCCGGCAGGTTTTCTGCAATCCAGGTGCCGCTGCCGGTGCGCGCGCTGACATATCCCTGCGCGACCAGATTTTCATAGACGTTGAGCACCGTATTACGCGACACCGCCAGCTCGCGCGCTAAATCACGCGTCGCTGGCAGACGTGAGCCGCGCGGGAAAATGCCTTCAACAATCGCCGCCTGCATGCAGTGCAGCAGGCGCTGCTGCAGCGTGCCTTCCGCGACAAACTGTAGTCGTTCCAATACATGATCGGCGTATAAACTCCGCAATTGGCTCCATCCTTCTCAGTGAAATTGGCTCTGGCAACCGCGCTCAGTGCAGGCATAAATAAGCGTGTTTGTCGTGATTTGTAAAGACGCTTATCGCTAAGGAAAGGTTATGGAAGGTAAAAACAGCCAGTTGCAACAACGCAAAGATGACGCGCTGCCGCGCGGCACCGGTAATCTTTGTCAGTGGTATGTCGATCAGGCCGAAAACGCCACGCTGCGTGATGTTGAGGGCAATAGCTGGATTGATTTCGCCGGCGGCATCGCGGTGCTTAACACCGGCCACCGTCATCCGCGTATCGTGCAGGCCATTGCCGATCAGTTAGCAAAATTCACCCATACCGCATTCCAGGTCACACCGTATGAGAGCTATGTGGCGCTGGCGGAACGCATCAATCAGCGGGTGCCAATTGCCGGTAAAGCCAAAACCGCTTTTTTCACCACCGGCGCTGAAGCGGTAGAGAATGCGGTTAAAGTGGCGCGCGCCGCTACCCGTCGTCACGGCATCATCACCTTCGGTAACGCCTTTCACGGCCGCACTTTCATGACCATGGCGATGACCGGCAAAGTGGCCCCCTATAAGCGCGATTTTGGCCCGATGCCGGCCTCGGTGTTTCACGCCCGCTACCCTAACGCAGTGACCGGCATCAGCGTTGAGGACGCTATCGCCAGCCTGCACGATCTGTTCAGCCACGACATCGCGCCGCAGGATGTGGCCGCCATCGTACTGGAACCGGTGCAGGGCGAAGGCGGTTTCCACATCGCGCCGGCAGAGTTTCTTACGCAGCTGCGCGCGCTGGCCGATGAGCACGGCATTCTGCTGATTGCCGATGAGGTACAGAGCGGATTTGGCCGCACCGGCAAGCTGTTCGCCATGGAACACTACAGCGTACAGCCCGATCTCATCACCATGGCGAAAAGCCTGGCGGGCGGTATGCCGCTGTCGGCGGTGAGCGGTCGCGCTGACATCATGGATGCGCCCGGTCCGGGCGGGCTGGGCGGTACTTACGCCGGCAATCCGCTGTCGATTGCCGCCGCGCATGCGGTGCTGGATGTCATCGACGAAGAGCAGCTGTGCCAGCGCGCCAGCGACCTGGGCGCTACGCTGAGCGAACTGCTGCACCGCGCGCGCCGCGCTAACGCGTCGATTACCGACGTGCGTGCGCTGGGCTCAATGGTAGCCGTGGAGTTTGCCAGCGCGCAGCAGGCGCAGGCACTGCAGCAACAGGCGATGGCGCGCGGTCTGCTGCTGCTGACCTGTGGCCCGCAGGGCAACGTGATCCGCTTCCTCTATCCGCTCACCATTCCGGATGCCCAGTTCCGTCAGGCGCTGGATATTCTCGACAGCCTGCTCAGCCAGCCTTAGCGTTCCACCCATTGTCCGATCGCTTGCCTGCCGCGCGCAGGCAAGTTTCACCTGCATAACAGGCGGGGTCTGCCCCGCCTGAGAGACGATCTGGAGAGATATTGATGACTGCTCAGAATGCCGATGTACTGGCACAAAGCCTGAAACCCCGCCACGTGCGCATGCTGTCGATTGCCGGTGTGATTGGTGCCGGGCTGTTCGTCGGTTCCGGCCATGCGATTGCCGAAGCCGGACCGGCGGTGCTGCTGGCCTATATCGCCGCCGGCGCGCTGGTGGTGCTGATTATGCGCATGCTGGCGGAGATGGCGGTCGCCTCACCGGACTCCGGTTCCTTCTCCACTTACGCCGACAAGTCTCTTGGCCGCTGGGCTGGGTTTACCATCGGCTGGCTTTACTGGTGGTTCTGGGTACTGGTGATCCCGCTGGAGGCCAACGCCGCCGGCACCATTCTGCACGGCTGGTTCCCGCAGGTGGCGGTGTGGGAATACACGCTGGCGATCACCAGTTTTCTGACCATCAGCAACCTGTTCAGCGTGAAAAACTACGGTGAGTTTGAGTTCTGGTTCGCGCTGCTGAAAGTGGTGGCTATCGTCGCCTTTCTTTGTGCCGGCAGCCTGGCGCTGTTTGGCCTGTTGCCCGGCAGCAGCACGCAGGGTATTTCACATCTGTACGACACTCACGGCTTCATGCCTAACGGTATCAGTGCCGTGCTCGCCGCCATTCTTACCACCATGTTCTCTTTCATGGGCACGGAAATCGTCACCATTGCCGCCGCCGAATCTAACGAACCGCGCAAGCAAATCACCCACGCCACCAACTCGGTGATCTGGCGTATCGCGCTGTTTTATCTGCTGTCGATCTTTCTGGTGATGGCGCTGGTGCCGTGGAATACGCCGTCGCTGATGAAAGCCGGGTCTTACCAGACGGCGATGGAGATGATGAACGTGCCGTATGCCCGGCAGATTGTCGATGTGGTGGTGCTGATCGCGGTATGCAGCTGTCTCAATTCTGCGCTTTACACCGCGTCGCGCATGCTCTATTCCCTGTCGCGTCGTCAGGATGCGCCAGCGGCGGCCTCGCGCACCACGCGCAGCGGCACGCCATGGGTCGCAGTGCTGATGTCTACCGCCGCAGCATTTCTGGCGGTGATCGCCAACTATCTGGCGCCGAGCGCGGTGTTTGAGTTCCTGCTGGCCAGCTCCGGCGCCATTGCGCTGCTGGTTTATCTGGTCATTGCCGCTTCGCATCTGGTGCTGCGGAAAAAGCGCGAGGCGCGCGGCGAGCAGCTCAGCTATCGCATGTGGCTGTTCCCGGGTCTGACGTGGGCCACCATGGTGTTCATTGTTGGCGTACTGACGTCAATGCTGTTCAATGCGCAGCATCGTTCCGAAATTATCGCCACCGGCCTGTTAACGCTGCTGGTGCTGGTCGCCAGCCAGATTGTGCACCGCAAGCGCGCGGCGCGTAAAAACAGCGAGGAGATGGTAGCGCTGCGTTCGTAACGCTCGCCATGACGGGCACGGAAGCCCGCCGTTACTGCACATCAATACTGATCGACTCATCCGCCACGTTAATCGTCACGGTGCAGTGCGTCCACACCGGCTGCCCTTCAGTCATCTCATGTTCGATAAAGTATTGCTGAAAGTCTTTCAGCGCGGCACTGAGATCGCCAATCGCGCGCGCGTCCGGCTCGAACCAGTCCGGTTCGCCGTTTTCATCAAGGTAGTTAAACTGAAACTGCCCGCCCTCCTCATCGGCAAACAGCTCCGCCTGCACCACCAGCACCTGCGCGCCGTCGGGGCCACAGCTAAAAATGATCTGGCCAATGCGGCGATAAAGGTCTTCGTATTGCATAGTGAGAACTCCTGTAAGATGCGGGACGCGCGACAGCGCCGCGGCGGCATTCATCTTAGCCAATGTCTTGACATTATGTCTGAGGATCAGAGAATGAACGCTTGCGAATAACGGACTACAAGAAACGGAGTTTATCATAGCCTGTTCAGCGCGTTACCTCTCTGTTACCCACATTAAACGCGTCGCCCGTCTGCTGTCTGCCGTGCTGTTGCTGGCCAGCTGCGCCTCGGAGCCGCCAAAATCGCTGGTCACCCCGTTTCCGTCGCCGACTAAACCTCCTGTTCCGGCTAAACCCGCAGCGCAGACTGAACCAGTGCGCGGCGTCTGGCTCACTACGGTGTCGCGCCTCGACTGGCCGCCGATATCCTCCGTCACAGCCAGCCCGGCGCTGCGTATTCGCCAGCAGCAGCAGGCGCTGACGGCCAAACTGGATAAGCTGCATAGCCTGGGGATCAACACGGTATTTTTCCAGGTGAAGCCCGATGGCACCGCGCTGTGGCATTCGCGTATCCTGCCATGGTCCGATACCCTGACCGGCAATATCGGGCAGGATCCGGGTTACGATCCGCTGCAATTTATCCTCGACGAGGCGCACAAACGCGGCATGAAGGTGCATGCGTGGTTTAATCCTTATCGCGTGTCGACCAATACCAAAACTGCGACTGTGACGGCGTTAAACAACACGCTCCAGCTGCAGCCGGCCAGCGTGTTTGTGCTGCATCGCGACTGGATCCGCACCGCCAGCGACCGCTTCGTGCTCGATCCGGGCATTCCGGCGGCGCGCGACTGGATCACCAGCATCGTGGCGGAAGTGGTGTCAAACTACGCCATTGATGGCGTTCAGTTCGATGACTATTTCTACACCGAAACCGCGGCGTCGCCGCTCAATGACAGCGCCACCTTCCGCCAGTACGGCGCGGGCTTTGCCAGCAAAGCCGACTGGCGGCGGCACAATACCCAGCTACTGATCGAACAGGTTTCCCGCACGATTAAACAGCTTAAGCCGGGCGTTGAGTTCGGCGTCAGCCCGGCGGGTGTCTGGCGCAATCTGTCGCACGATGCGGCCGGCTCCGATACGCGCGGTGCGGCGGCTTATGATGAAGCCTATGCCGACACGCGCCGCTGGGTGCAGCTTGGCCTGCTGGATTACATCGCGCCGCAGCTGTACTGGCCGTTTGCCCGCCAGGCTGCGCGCTATGACGTCCTGGCGCGCTGGTGGGCCAATGTGGTACAGCCAACGCGCACCCGGCTGTACATCGGCGTGGCGCTGTATAAGGTGGGTGAAGCTTCAAAAAATGAGCCGGACTGGACGGTTCAGGGCGGCGTTCCCGAGCTGAAAAAACAGCTCGATCTGAATGAATCGCTGCCGCACATCGACGGCACCATTCTGTTTCGCGAAGATTATCTTAATCAGCCGCAGACGCAGCAGGCGGTCGATTATTTACGTCAGCGCTGGGGAAAATGAATTATTCAGGCCAGCAGAGGAATACTGCTGGCCTGAAGCGTTAGCGCGGATTATCCGGATCGAGTAATTCAATACTGCGCGGCACGCCGTTCACGCGGACTTTCAGAAAACGGCGGGTGATCCACTTCCCCGCGGCATCCTGCTCCTGCCGTTCAAAAAACGGCCCACGCAGCAGCAGTTCTTTATTATTGTTGTAGCCAAAGCCGACATCTTTATTGCCCACCCAGTGCTGTTCAAAGGCGACGACCGGCTGGTTGTCCAGCGCCGTGGCTTCTTCCGCACTGCAGGCGGTAAAACTTTTGCGGAAAATAAAACACTGACCGGACTGATAGCGATCGCGCCCGTTGGTTTCCACCAGCGCAATTGAGAAGCCGGTATAGGCCGGAATTTTAACGTACAGTTTGGTGTGTGCGCCTTTGCCCTCGATATGCACTTTAATTACGGGCGAGGAACCTTCGCTGTACCAGCTGCCAATGGTGTTATCGTCGTTGCGCGCCTGCAGATAAATATGCGCCACGCCTTCCGGTGTCCGGTAGCTGTAATCGGTTTGCGTTTCCGACTGGGAAACATACTGCGCGCTGCCGACAATGCGCACGTGAATTTGTGAGGTGGCGTCGGAAAAATTAAATTCGCCGACGTAAAACCATTTTGCGTCTTTGCCACGGTTATCCATGTGATGCTGCGAGGTGGTGAAGTCATAACTCAGCGATCCCTGAATGATCGCGCCGAGATCGGAAATCTCCATCACGCCACGATCGCCCTCGGCCAGCAGCGTCCATGGCTCAATACCCTCTTTGCTGAAGTCAAAGCCCGCGCTATCGCGGTGCACGCTTTTCTGGATAATCATCGCGCGGCAATAACCCATCTTCATGGGATTTTGCGTCGATTCAATCACCAGCCCTTCAATGGTCCACTGACCATTGGTGAGATCGCCGGCAAATTCGGAGTGCTCGATCCAGCCATTACGAATAAACGATTGCGTGCAGCGCGGCAGATCGAACACCGGCTGTTTGGTGCTGCGCTGCAAATTAAAGTTGGAGAGTTCAATCGCGGTCGAATGATCCCAGGCGCCTTTTTCCCGATCGGACCAGCGCGCATAGACAATACTGCCCTGACAGCCACGTGAATAAAACTGATCGATTTTACAGTCCAGCGTATCAATCAGTTCCAGTGCCCGCCCGCCGAGGTAGCGAAACTCCATACTGCTGACGCGCAGAAACTGGCCACCGATAATACTGTTGGTAAAGAAGCCGACATTATTAAACGCCGTGCCGCCGTCTTCGCCGCTGTCAGAACTCATGCCTTTCACCACAAAGCCGGAGATCTCCACATAGCGTGCGCGCACGCTAAAGAAATGAGTTTTGCGCGGTTTCGGTCCCCAGTTAAATTTCAGCGTGGTGGTGGGGAAATAACCGAAGTTGACCGGCGCGCCGGAAATTTTAAAGCGGTTAATCTCTCTGTCGCTGCCCAGCACTTCCGCTAAATCAAAGCCGGACAGGCTGAACTCACCGGCGGTAAAGCGAATGCCCGCGGAGGGTAAAACACGCTGCGACCATTTAAACATGCGGATCACCGCATCAATACAATCGGTGGTGCCATCGGCTATCGCGCCAAAATCCACCACCGTGACCGCGCTATAATCGAGGACTACTCTTTTCCAGCGCTTTTTACCGGACGTCACGAAATTCAGCCCGCCGTCATCGGGCGTACTGTTGTCGGTGGCATCGTAGACAAACACGCCGCCGCCCATCCGACTGCCACGGCTGTATTCCAGCACCGACGCAATTTCGCCAATCGAAACAGGTTCCTGTTTACGTAAATCGTCAATGGTATGTAATTGAATCACCGTCCCGGTGGCAGATGGTGTGATAGTGCTGGTGGTGCCAGATGTATTCGCCATGGTGTTCCCCATAAATTATTAACGTAATACGACAGAGCATCAGCAGTATAAGTGATTGAAAATTAATATATTGACCTGTGCCAGTTTATACGGGAGCTTTTCAGCGGGGTGATTTGCCGGAACAGAATAACGATATGATTCCGGAAGGAAAGCGAAGCGACAAAATTACCTTTTACAGATTTATCGCAGAATAATTGTGGTAATCGCCGGTACGAACGTTCTGATTAATTTGACTTACGAAGAAGAATGGCTTGAATTATCGAAATATTTCCCGCGATCATCAGTTTAATTTTTTACGCGAGATAACGCGCCAGTGAAACTTTCCGACTGGCGCGTCGCCGTCAAAATGTCGCGTTCAGACCAATATTCCAGCTCAGCTGATGATAGGCGCTGTTGCCACCGACCGCAGAAACCCCGGCAAAGGCGTTGACCGTTTCACCCAGCGGCACGCTGGCCCCCAGCGACATATCCAGCCAGTTTTTATCACCGGCGCTGACGCTGCGTACAAAGCCGGTCTGCGTTGACTTCAGCCCGGCGCGCACCGCGTTCTGCGTATCACCAAACTGGTGGTTATAACTGAGCTGCGCCCACGGATTCACCGGCCACTGTTTGCTGTCGATACGCCAGCCAAGCGCGCCGATTTGCGAATGCAGGGTTTGATCGGAAAAGCGCATGGCGGTGCTGCTGTCGCCGTTTTCGCTGTAGCCCCCTGCCCGCACATAATCCAGTGCGTAGCTGGCAACCGGGCCGGTGGAAAGGTGTTCGCCCAACGGCAGATCCCAGCCGGTTTGCACCCGTAGCCCGAGCATTTTGCCGCTGCTGCTGCCCTGTTCGGTGCGCGTTGCCGGGCCGATATTGATGCGACGTTCGATGCTGTCAAAATCGAGATCGGCATAGTGCACATCCGCATTGATCCAGCCCTGCTCCAGCAGCGTCAGCTGGCTATACAGCGCCAGCAAATTGCCGCGCAGCTTGTAATCATAGTGCGCCGAAGGATGCTGGTGCTGCGCGGTGCTCGACAACAGCAGACCTGCCTGCCAGTTATCCGTGAACTGATAGCCTAATCCCAGCGTCAGGCTGCCGGTATTGGCGTCACCGTTGAGCAGGCTATCGCCGCGATAATCAATATGCTGACCGGCATAGCCGCCGAACACGCTGACCTGACCGGCGCTGGCCGGCTGCTGACGCTGCTGCTGTAAATGGCCGTCGAGGGTGTTCTGCATATCCCGCGACAGCATCAGCGGCGCCCGTGCCAGTGCCGCCACCTGCGCGGGTGCGTCAAGGATCGATTGAATGTAGTCGGCAATCATGGCATGTACCGCCGGGCTGGGATGCAGCCGGTCGGCAAACAGATAGGCCTGCGCGTTACTGAAACCGGGCGTTGACGAGGTGCATTCGGCGGCGGAGGTGCCGACCGGACAGGCCATCCCCAGCGTATTGCTCAGGCCATAGCGTTGCGGATCGGCAATTACCTCGTTGAACAGGCCGGCGATGTCGGCACGCACAATGTTGCCATTCAGCGCCACCAGCCCGGCCTCTTCCTGCTGGTTATAGCCATCGGAGAGGGCCGTCACCTGCTCGCTGAGCACCTGCCAGGCCGAAAACAGCTGCTGCGCCAGCGCGGCACGCAGCGCCGGGATGGTCGATACCTGTGCGGCGGCCTGATCGAATGCGTCGCGCACCGCCTGCTGGCGCGCAGCCACGTCGGGCGTGGCATGGCTGTCCAGCGAGGCAAACGCCGCGACCATCGCCGACTGCGCCGCCGGGCCCAGCACACTCAGCACCGCCTGCATCATGAAAGGCGTGGAGCCAAGCTGCGGCACGTTTGGCACGATTACCGCCCCCGCGCCGGCATCCAACAGCGTTTTGATTTGCGACACCGCCGCGCTGGCGCTGTTGCTGATAGTCTCGCGCGCGGTGAGCGGATTGGTCACCGCCGCCGCGATATCGTTAGCGCCCACCCAGTGAATGTACAGTCCGTTGCTATCCGCGCGGCCGCCGGTGGATTGCAGATAAGTAGCCAGCTGGTCTTGCGTATTGAGGCTGGCATCCAGCGCCGGAACGGTAACGCCGCCGCCCTGTGCATAGTTGCTGCCACCGCGCGACGACGGCTGCAGCGTTTGCCCGAACTGTGCAGCAAGGATCTCGTCATACAGTGGATGTTGCGCGCCATCATAAGTAAAACGCCCGACATTACCGCCGTCGCTCAGGCTATCGCCGAAAACCGTCAGGTTATCCCACGCCAGAGCGTTAAACGGCACACACAGGCAACTCACTGTGGCAAACGCGACCGCCGATCGCGCCAGGTTGCGACTCTTCATCATTCACTCCGAATCAGGCCAGAGGTCATGTCTGACCGCTAAAGGTGCCGGCGCCGCAGGATGCCGTCGCGCAGGCTGAAAACCGCTTAAACAGCGGAAAGGACAGTGATAACAAGGATGCTTAAGGTGTAGTCAGGCAGGCGCGCCTTTACCAGGTGGAGAGCGGAAATTTGCGGGGTGGATCGGCACGTCAGGGATTGCGGGCTGGTAACCGCAGCGTGAGGAACGGTGCTTAGAGTGACAAAGCGGCGGCGTTAACTGCAGCCGATATCATAAACAGACCCCTGGCATCCCCAGTAACTGCTCTGCAACCTTGCTATGACACGGGGCAGCGATGGCACAGCCTTCCGCAAAAAGCTTCAGGAAGTTATTCTCCACAATAAAAATCCCAGCCGCAGGGGCTGGGATTTTCGTTATCTAAGAACAGAGCTAATTTTTATATCTGGCCTTATACGCACCTCAACTTCATTTATCGTCCCCTCTGCAACAACTTCAATATAAATATAATCACCTAAATTATCCCTTTTGATACTAAATGAACTCACACCATCAATAGCGCTATGTGAAATTTCTTTATCATGTAGTTTTATTACGTACTGAACCCAACCTTCAATAACGCTAAACGAAAAATCAATACTAAGACCGCATTGATCTTTTGCTGTATATAAAAAGCTGACATTCTCTCTCTCAAACGAGACTGGTTCACTTTCAAAGAAAGAGAGCAATTCAATTTCATCAGGCTTATTTTCTATAAACATTACTTAGTTACCCCATTTTTCGGTATGGTCGTAATGTACTGACGAACACCATCGCCCGTAACTTTGAAAGTACTTTTAAACATAGTAGCCTTTCCTGAAGGGCCAATGAAGAAAGACTCTCTAATCTCAGAGCTACCCTATTGATCCGTATATTTTTTTACAACATTATTTGGGACTTTTGTCGCCTGAGTAAAATGTTCAGCCAGCACTGTATGGCCATTAATATCATCAGTAATACCTAATCGTTTCATTTCCAGAGCAAGTTGATTTGTACGATCCAATGTATGACTATTACCGGTTTCTCTACCAAAAAGATAATCAAAATTTTCGCATCAACTACCGAATTGGCGATTGTCTGGCCGCAGTGATTCCCGGAACCTTTTTACCTGGCAGTATTATCCCAGCCAGCATCCCATCCGTCGCTTCCAGCGCAAGCTGATTCCCTTTTGATGCCTGAACTACAGTATCTTTCACCGCATACCAGGTATCGCTTTTCATCAGCGCTTTAACGTTGTCCGCGACTGCCTGATTTTTCCCGGACAGATCATTCAGCCCTGGTTACAGTAACGGTCTTCCGCTACACAGGTTGCCAGCGCCATGGCCGCATCGGCAACATAGTCCACGCCCCCCAGTGCCGAGTCGCCTGCATCGGCCAGGCCGTTGATAATCGCGTTGGCGATAGCAGAGGTTGTCCCGTTACCGAGCTTGTTTCTGACCTGGTCTTTAAGGTATTCCGCACTTTGTCAGTCGGATTAACGTGCTTTATCCCCGTTCAGCGAGTTATTCTCAACCGCATTCATCCCTGCCTGAGCGCCGGCAGCGCACTGGCGCTACTGCCGCCGGTCACGCCGCCTGCCAGACCTGCAGCCAGGGTAATCAGTGCACTGATGACCTGTTTATCCGACTCCTGCAGGTCGCTAACCTGTTTACCCGAATACATCGAATACATGATCAGCTGCCCATCAGCTCTCCGCTGACCGTACCGGTCGCGCCTGCTGCCGCACTGGTTCCTGCCGCCCGCGATCGTATCACACTAACCATTGAACGGATGCCAGGGCTGGAAAGGCAGATCGATGCGATCCGACAGACGCTAATGGCGAAGCAGAAGTTTATTTCTTAGATGCTGGATAACGTGATGGGTAAACGGATTAGCTAACAGGCGCGGAACTGAGGTGCTCGAATATCCCAGCCCGCTGAGCGCAAGCAATTAACGAGGAGCTGCTTATGGCTGGTACCCATCATAAGTCAGAAACCGACACGCCCTCAACTAAATCAAGACGTTATACCGTGGGATATATCCACTATCACCTGAAGCACCGGCCTTCACCGTCGATCACGCACGATGCCACTGGATGGCTGAGCTGGGATTTGAAACCGGGCAGAAGATCGAGGTGATAACCACGCCGAAACAGATCATCATCCGCCCGGCGGTTGACTAATAATGTAAAAATCCCGGCTCGGTGGCCGGGATTTTATCTGATTAAGATATTTTCAGTTCTTCCGTTGCTTCCGCCAGGATTTGCAAAAAACTGCTTAGACTAAATTTCATTGCATTCTGTTCAGCAAGTATCCTGGCATCTGAGAAAAACTCTATTTCTATATTGTCAGGGCCTTTATCTTTGTTTAGTTGGCAAAGAATCTGATCTTTGTAAGAGATCTCCGCTGTAATTTCTTCATATTTAGAATCACTGAATAAAGTTAATTCAAAATAATTGTTCATATATTTATCTCGGCTTTTTAGGATCTAAGAAACCAGAAAATGAGCCATCTGAGTTATAACGCACACCTCTGCCATCAGGCAACCTATATTCCACGCCACCTCTGGAAAGTTCTGTTTTTATAGTACTTTTATTATTCAGCACTTCATTTACAAACTGATTCGCTGCTTCACTTTTCTGTGTTGGATTGCCTTTTAAAGGTTCAAAAACACCACCAGGTCTACCTGCGTATTTTTCCCATGCTCTGGCCGCAGCGGATAAACCTTGTTCGTTAATTGGCTCGTTCGCAGACGAAATAAGATCATCTTTCTTGAAACGGTCAAAATTATTATTTGAACCGTTTTCCTTATCTCGCGCATTTTCCTCATCCTGTGGCTCCCAACCGCCAGGCGTTCCGGACCCCGTTCCACCCAATTCGGCTTTATCAGCATCCGAAAAATCTTTGCCAATATTTGGTTGGTTCTGTTCTTCGCCATTTTCCGAAGAACAAGCTCGTCCGAAGGAGCACTGCGTTGCCTTGTCCAGCGCATCACCCAGATCTTTAATTGTACCTTCAAGACCTGAAGCTATTTTCTTATCTGCATCCTGTTTAACCTGGTCGCCGGGACCAACAGGCACACCCGGAACAGGAACTGGAGGCGCAGGGATAGTCAGCGCATTATTCTCCACCGCATTCTTCCCTGCCTGAGCGCCGGCCAGCGCACTGGCGCTGCTGCCGCCGGTCACGCCGCCTGCCAGACCTGCAGCCAGGGTACTCAGTGCACTGATGATCTGTTTATCCGACTCCTGCAGGTCACTGACCTGTTTACCCGGATACATCGAATGCACGATCAACTGACCCATCAGCTCTCCGCTGACCGCACCGGTCGCGCCTGCTGCCGCGCTGTTGCCTGCCGCCCGCGATCTTATCATTCTAACAACTGCACGGTGCCGCAGCTGGAAAGGCAGATCGATGCGATCAGGCAACTGCTAATGACGAGGCAGAAGTTTGTGGCTGAGATGCTGGACGATGTGATTGGTTAAACAGAGTAGATATCCGGCGCGGAGCTGAGGTGCGCCAACACCCCAACCCGCTAACCTGCTAACCCGCTAACCCGCTAACCCGCTAACCCGCTAACCCGCTAACCACAACCAATTATACGAGAGGGTTAATCATGGCAGAGCACGATACTAATTCAGAAGTGAGCATTTCCAGAGCGTTACGGCAGCGATTGGTAAAACGGAGTAATTAACAGACGCGGCACTGAGGTGTTGGAGCACCCCAGCCCGCTGACCATGAGCAACTAAGAAGTAGTTGATCATGGCTGACACGCATCATGAGTCAGAGACCCGCACACCCACAACCGCTGCCTGCGGACTACAGGCGCATTATTACAGGGTCAGCTACCGGCCTAACCGGAGCCAGCCGAACCCGCTGCCGCAGCTCACCATTAAAGGCCGCTGGCTGGAGCAGCTGGGCTTCACGACCGGGCAGAAGATCGAGGTGATCACCGGGCCGGGGCAACTGCTCATCCGGCTGGCGAATGAAGGGTAATTAACTGTTCTGTAGATTAAAATCCCGGCACTAAGGCCGGGATTTATTGAGTTAAGATTATAAGTAGAGGCTATCATCGTAAGGACTGGCAGCAAGAATTTCTTCAAAATGTTTTCGAGATTTTATTCCCCAGTCGATGTTGATTTTGTTCATAAGCTCAATAATCTTTGGAAAATAAATACGCCGACTATCTTTACCGGGAATCCGATTATTTAATTCGTACTCGACTGCTACATCATATATAAAATCATACACAATCCAATAAAGTAACTCATCTGTTGAATCTGTAACCTTTCTAGAAAACTCATATCCTCTCTCGGTACAGATATAATTATACTTTCCATTTTCAAATGAAATATAAGGCGTTCCATCATCAATAGGTGCTGAGCAAAGGTTAACAGAGTGAACTGGAAAACCTAATATCAAAACCAGCGTATCTATTTTTTTTTGAAGATCATTAATACTCAACAGCATTTCAATTAACCCTATCAATATATTTGTTGTCTAACAACCATTGTACATTTACTCGTTCCTGCATATTAGGCGGAATCTGAATACCTCCGCCATGTTCACCAAAAGCAGGGGCTATTTTCCCTTGCATAACAGGCAACGGTTTTATGACAACGTATTCATGGTACTTATCCGCTGAGGAGCCAGGGGCTAAAGCGCGCTGTTCCTGGGGCGTACCTTGTGGTGCCAGGAAAGAACCATTTGTCTTGCCATACCTATCTAAATGAGTGCCTACAGGAAGCGTTGTTTTAACTGGTTCTTCGGCAAAACCTAATTTTGCAGGCCAGTTCCAGTCTCCGCTTTCATTACGGTATTTATCGTACTGTGACCACCCTGAAGCTTCCTCATCAGCAGCAACTCTATTTGGCTCTGCCGTTCTTCCGGCTGAAGGTTGAGATAGTTTTTTTGCTGAACTCTTTTTGTCGGATCCTTAATTACACTCTTCAGCCCGTAAGCACCCGCCAGAGCGGCAGCCAGTTCCTGAGTCTGCATTGCTATATCATAACGGCCTGCTGCTGTTTCCCAGCTCATACCGGACGCCTGTGCTATTGCTGTTATGGCTTGGTCGCGGCTGATACTGCCTGCATCCAGTCCCTGCAAAACACTTTCCAGGTTTTTCACATCCTGTGGATATAAATCCCTGTACAACAATGAGTAGGTCGCATTTTCACCATATTTATTAAATGCTTCCTGAGCCGGGCCAATCAGCGCACCACAGGCTGAACCACCTTTATTACCATCCGTACAGACCGCTTTTATCGCTTCATCACGCGCTTTATCTGTCTGATTAATCGTCGCCAGCTCTTTCGCTTCAGCCGGTGTCAGTTCCTGTTTTAGATAGTCGCGCTTCGTCTCCAGCTGTTTCTTTCTGTCGGCTTCCTGCACCCTCAGCCAGTTATTCTCAACCGCATTCTTCCCTGCCTGAGCGCCGGCCAGCGCACTGGTGCTACTGCCGCCGGTCACGCCGCCTGCCAGACCTGCAGCCAGGGAACTAAGTGCACTGATGATCTGCTTATCCGACTCCTGCTGGTCGCTAACCTGTTTACCCGAATACATCGAATGCATGATCAGCTGCCCATCAGCTCTCCGCTGACCGCACAGGTCGCGCCTGCTGCCGCACTGGTCCCTGCCGCCCGCGAGCTTATCACACTAACCAATGAACGGGTGTCTCGGCCGGAAAGGCAGATCGATGCGATCCGACAGACGCTAATGGCGAAGCAGAAGTTTATTTCTGAGATGCTGGATAACGTGATGGGTAAACGGAGCCGCTAACAGGCGCGGAACCGTGGTGCTCGAACCCCCAGCCCGCTGACCGCTGACCGCTGACCGCAAGCAATTAACGAGGAGCTGGTTATGGCTGGCACGCATCATAAGTCAGAGGCCAACACGTCCAGGACTAAATCAAGACGTTATACCGTGGGATATATCCGCGATCACCTGAAGCAGCGGCCTTCACCGTCGATCACCCTGCGCGGCCACTGGATGGCTGAGCTGGGATTTACGACCGGGCAGAAGATCGAGGTGATCACTGAACCGGGACTGATGATTATCCGGCTGGCAGCAGCTGAGTGATAATGTAAAAATCCCGGCCTAATGGCCGGGATTTGGTCATTAAGAGACCATTTGATCTAATATGTTTCCAATCTTACTTAACAAGGCTACAACCTCATTTCTATCAGAGCCTATTCTTGTTTCAAACTCAGCAATATCAATACCATTACAGATTTCATTCAACGCTGAATTTAATATCAGCAACTCTTCTTCTGTTATATTAATTTCTGCAGTTTTCATTGTGACAGATAATAGTTCCATATTTACCTCAAGCTATCAAAGTAGGCTCTCCCGTTCACTGGTCTGAATGCAGTACCACCATCGCCAGGTTTGGGGTTTCGTATAACAACGGTGTTTGTCGATTGATCCCAATAAGCTGACCCTCCGCCACTTAGCTCTTTGACAGAAGTTGGATTTTACAACGTTCTCAATGAGTTGAGAAAACTGTTCTTTTGTCTTTATTCCCAGATTAGCGAATTCAATTTACTGAATAACATGTTTTTCGAAAGCATGTCCATCGGCAATTTCTTTTCCCGTTAACTCGGCATTAAGATTTTTACTATTTACAGCACTATGAGCCTCATTATTCCGTGCATTTTCCTCATCCTGTGGCTCCCAATCGCCAGGCGTTCCGGACCCCGTTCCACCCAATTCGGCTTATCAGCATCCGACAAATCTTTGCCAATATTTGCTTGATTCTGCTCTTGGCCATTTTCCGAAGAACAAGCTCGTCCGAAGGAGCATTGCGTTGCCTTGTCCAGCGCATCACCCAGATCTTTAATTGTACCTTCAAGACCTGAAGCTTTTTTCTTATCTACATCCTGTTTAACCTGGTCGCCGGGATCAGCAGGCACACCCGGAACAGGAACTGGAGGCGCAGGGATAGTCAGCGCATTATTCTCAACAACAACACTCTCTGGCGTGGAGTATGGTGACGAAGGCGATTTTTCCCTTTACTTTCTGTTAGTTAGAATCGTTTTTACCGGCGTACTTCCGGCGCGACAACTTGTAGCTCCGACGCGCCTTTTTCTTCTTCACATGCTACCGCTGGCCAAGAGCACCTGGCGCATTGTAAGGATTTTTAAAAATGCTCCAGACGTTGGGTTGGGAGCATTTGTACGTTTTAGCGGTTATTTTTCTGGATTTATATATGTATACCTACTATCAATTTCCAGACCAAGATCATTAATTATTTTAAGCACTTGCGTGTACTCACCTTTACTGATCACAACATCATGATCAGCAATATGATCACATAGCGTTTCGAATGCTACTACATTCTCTGAAAACCCAAGATAACCAAGGGCAAAGTCAACTAACGAAGGTTCCAGACGATCTTTTAATCCTTCACCAAATTCTCTAATTTTGTCATTAATATCCATTTCCCCCCACTATTTTTTAATAGGCTTTAAAGTTGGAGGAGTCAGATTATTATCCGGGAACGCTATTACAATTTTCCCACTAGCGGGCTCGTATACCACACGAACTCTGACACCATCTCGTTCTTCCCAGGCAACCCACCTTGCCGGTCTTTCTGCGTTTGTATACGCCCCACCAGTTCCGGTCTGAGCAAACCATTAAGTATCGCGGGAGGTAGCAATGTCTCCCACAGTATGGACAACCTTATCTGCTGACCAACTTTGAGGAAAGACTGTTTTTACTGGATTTCCAGGATATAGATGTCACCCTTGCGTAGGGCTATCCCATATAAAATATGTTGTTTGGCTTCTGGTGAAAGGATATCAACGTATTTCTGGTTTGAAGGTGCTAGTCCAAGATCTGAACTTTTCGCAATAGACAAAAAGGCTTTAGCAGCTACATACTGCACCAGCTTGGCTTCACTCTTAGGTACTCCACTTGCCAAGATTTCTGCTGCCCGTTGTGGCGTCATTTCTCCGTCAGACGCCAATGCACTGACCGGGACCCCAAAGAACTCTGCCCATCCTGTCAGCAATCCTTTAACGGCATCCTGCCCTTCAGGTATTTGACCCAGTGAGTTTTTAACCAGCGCCGCCGTAAGTTCATCCGGCGAAGCGCCATTCTGGATCATATTGGCCGCAAGTGACTGTTGAGATAAGCCAATATCATTCAGCCCCTTAGGTAGACTCAGCGAGTTATTCTCAACCGCATTCCTCCCTGCCTGAGCGCCGGCCAGCGCACTGGCGCTACTGCCGCCGGTCACGCCGCCTGCCAGACCTGCAGCAAGGGTACTCAGTGCACTGATGATCTGCGTATCCGACCCCTGCAGGTCACTGACCTGTTTACCCGGATACTTCGAATGCATGATCAACTGCCCATCAGCTCTCCGCTGACCGCACCGGTGCGCCTGCTGCCGCGCTGTTGCCTGCTACCCGCGAGCTTATCACTCTAACCACTGCACGGTGCCACGGCTGGAAAGGCAGATCGATGCGATCAGGCAACTGCTAATGACGAAGCAGTAGTTTGTGGCTGAGATGCTGGACGATGGGATTGGTTAAAAAGAGTAGATATTAGGCGCGGAGCTGAGGAGCGCCAACCCCCCAACCCGCTAACCACAACCAACTATACGAGGTAGTTAATCATGGCTGAGCACGATACTAAGTCAGAAGTAAGCATTTCCAGAGCTTTACGGCAGCTTAAGGTCGGATATACCAGTATCCGCCATGAGTGCCGCCGTACCGGCAGTGACCTGCTGCCCAGCCTTAACCTGAAGGGTAATTGGATTGAAGAGGCGGGGTTTACGACCGGTGCGCCGGTGACGGTCGCCGTGGAGAACGGGCAGCTGATAATACGGTCGCTGGCTGAGTGACAGGCAAAAAAATCCCGCCTGTTAAGGCGGGTTCGTTGTTTATTTAATAGGAGTTGCTACATATTCACCAAGGATATAAACATCTTCAATATTACATTCTGGATATATCCATTTAGCCCAATTGGTAATAACCCATTCTGTACTTAATGCTCTACCTTCGATTGACGCACTTTCGACTGGTAAAGATATTAAAATCAATCCAGCTTTGTGACCAGAAGATACAACTAAGCCGTGAGTTTAAAATAAATCTATGACCATAAAATCAACCCATTCTTCATATGGCCAAACAGCAGGCAGCCTAAAGACCGTTCCCCTCTTGATTGATTTTTATAATCAATAAGTTTCATCATTTCACCTTCAAGTCATGGCCGCCTGACTTATCGATGCTATTAGGGATTGTTTGTACCTGCAACCCTGCCATTACCGTTTTTATTAACCACCTTTCATTTCCCAACCGGGGTTTACCAATAACCCGTGAACGCTGCACAACTTGCTTGTGCGGCGGGCGCGGGTTGGACGGAGCGCGAACCGGCAGGGGTCGCATGCAGAGGGTTAAGCAGGGAGGCCCCCGGCGGGGGCCGCACGGGGCGGAGATGGCGAATGACTCAGGCCCGGCTGGCCGAGTTACTGGAGGTTGACCGCCGGGTTTACAACCGCTGGGAACGGGGGGCATCGGTTCCCCAGCTTGACGCCGTGGTCAGGATTGCGCAGGTATTACAGACCAGCCTTGATTCGCTGCTTGGACTGGAACCCATGACGCCGCCGCAGATACATAACCCGCGTTTACAGGCGCTGGTGACACAGATGGATTCGTTATCGGATGAAGATCAGCAGGCGCTGATCGTCCTGATGGACAGCCTGCTTAAGCGTTTGAAGATGACGCAGTTATTGACGTCGTAGAAGGGATTTACTACAGAATAGACGATTTTTATCAGCGCAGGGCTGCCGGGCTGGCACCCGATAACTCTGCTCACCACAACAACTAGTTATGAGTAGTTACTATGGCTAAACGCGATTGTAAGTCAGAACCCCGCGCAACTGAAGTAAAAGAACCCCAACGGCATTACACCGTCAGCTACACCCCCAATGGCATGAAGGGCAACCCGCCGCCGCAACTCACGGTGAAGGGCCGCTGGCTGGAAGATCTCGGCTTTAACACCGGCCAGCCCGTTATCGTCACCGTCGAGCGTAGGCGGCTGGTGATTGAGGCGGAGATTAGGATCTAACCGGTAAAAAAAGAAGATCCCGGCGCAAGGGCCGGGATCTTCTTTACTGCATTAGTGTCACTCTACATAGTTGATCATTCTGATTAAACTGAATATGCAATGTATGACTTTCTGTTTTGTATTTTATCCAACGATTGACATATCCCAACAACATATCCATTTTTCCACCTCCAGATCCCGAAGGAGTCCCCAACATCTGAATAATCTCTGACTCACGACTATTAACAGGTAAAGGCAGTTCACCTGTATAGGCAGAGAATCCTTCATCGGCTTGTATATAAAAAATAATTTGATTTACCACGTCATCTTCTAATAAAAATAAAACACCCGAATTAAAAAATGAGTAATAACTTCGGTCACCTAATACGCCTTCTCCAAAAACAGGTAATTCATTAAGTTTTTGAGGAAGATAAATAAACTCATTACTCGCCTTCGAGCACCCTAGCATTTCAACAAGATTATTCCATGCCAACATTATTTAATGACCCCTGTTTGCCGATTTCTGTCAATAATTTTCTTTACAGCATCATCAACTAGAGCCGGCTCATACCCGCGCTCTATCATATTGGTTCTCAAGGCATCAGTATCACGACACACGGCACCGCACAAATCTAACGCATCTTGCTGAACTTGAGCTGCCGTGTTTTTCCCACCATAAGTAGGCCCAGCCCGGTGAACATCTTTAGGGACTTCTACAGCAGTAGCATTTTGATATAAAGTCTTTTCTTCCGCTGGAGTCAATTTCCTGCCTAACTCATTTTCCTTTGCTGTTCTCAGAGCAGCAAAAGAGGGAATATGATCATGCTCTAAACCATCACCCACTACAGCACGATCTTTAAGCTCTTTATATGAACCAACATCTAACGGCTTAACTGTCTGAATCTCATCACTGGCCTTATTGATCAGCTTCGAGGCTTCAGCAAGTTCCCCTTTCTTCAGCGCTGTCTCAGCCGCTTTAATGGCCTTGCCTGCCACATCCCCTGCGCCCGGCATCAACCCTACCGCTGCGGCAAGATATTCCAGCGCACTCTGCGCTTCCGCAAAGCTCTTGATATCACCCACCACCGGCACAAAATCTGCACCGGCGGTAAAGGTTTCTTTCAGCGATTCACGCCGCTCGTCGTACATCTTCACCGAGCAGGCTTCCGCGCTTAATCCGGCACAGTTCTCCTTCTTATAGCGCTCGTTTTCCGCCTCAACATACTCACCGGCCTTCTGCTCAAGCGTTTTACCTTCAGACTGCGCCTGCGCTATATCACCCAGCGAGTTATTCTCAACCGCATTCTTCCCTGCCTGAGCGCCGGCCAGCGCACTGGCGCTACTGCCGCCGGTCACGCCGCCTGCCAGACCTGCAGCCAGTGTACTCAGTGCACTGATGATCTGCTTATCCGACTCCTGCAGGTCACTGACCTGTTTACCCGGATACATCGAATGCATGATCAACTGACCCATCAGCTCTCCGCTGACCGCACCGGTCGCGCCTGCTGCCGCGCTGTTGCCTGCAGCCCACGATGTTACCGCACCTACCACTGCATGAGCCATCGCTTTTGCGGCCTGATTGTCGGCGGTATATTTGTGTATCTGCTCGGCCAGATACGGTGCCGCTGCGCCGCTGGCTGCCTGCGCCAGATTGCCACCCGCCAAACCCTGAATTGCCGCAGTCGCCGCCTGAATCCCTTTCTGGATATCGCTGCCGGTGCCCCAGAGTGCCATGGCCTTCTTATAATCACTGCTGTTTTCCAGCGCTTCCTGATACGCTTTCTTTTCAGCCGCAGGAGCGTCGGCATCCGGCTGGTTTATGTTGATTTTTGCCAGTTCCTTCTTACCTGCTTCCGTCGCCTCAATCTGCCCCTGCGTCCGGGCGATATCAGCAACCTGGCTGCCTATTTCACCGATCAGCTGAGCCGTCTGCAGGCGTTTCTGCTCCTTCTCTTTGTCGAAAATCGGGCTGATGCTGTCATTAGCGTGCTCGGTGTCGCGGCTAAGTGCAGCAACATCCTGCTGCTGATTTGCCTGGTCGCGCACCACTATCGTTCCCTGGGCAACGGCTGACTGCGTGGTTCCCTCTGCGTGGCCACTGCTGCCTGCGCCCGCCAGCATACTGGTGGCCATGTTCCCTTTGAACTGGCCGCTGAAGTCGCCCGCCGAACTGAGGCCAATCCCCTGGTGCTGGGTTTTATAATCTGCCTGATTATGCAGGTCCGTGAAGCCAAGCGTGCCGGTATCAAGACGGTTTTTATCCGCGTCAGCCTGGCTGGCTATCACCGCACCATTGAGCTGGGTGTGACTGCCAACGGTAATATCAAACCCGCCCTGACCGGCATAAATGCCGCTTTGCTCCAGCACACTGTCGTAATTGCTGTGCATTTTATCCTGGCTGGCGTTGATATAACCGGAACCGGTCATCGAGCCAAAAGTGAAACTGCCGCCGGCACCAAAACTGATCTGCTTCGAATCATAGTTATCACTATCCTGCAGGCTGGTAATAGACAGGTTGCGACCAATGTCAGCAGTCACGCTGTTACCGTTAACCAGCGCGCCAGTCAAAGTGGTGTCACGACCGCTACGGATGTCGACAGCACCGCCGCTGTCGAGGGTGGTTTCGCTCCAGACGGTGCCATTTCCCTTTTCATGGCCTTTCGCCCCGTTAACGCTGGCGAAAATACTCAGTCCTGCGCTGCCACTGCCCACGCCGAAACTTAGCCCGATACCGCCACCGCTGCTGCTGTTTTTACCGCTGGTTTGTTGCGTACTTGCCGCGCCCGTCAGGTTGATGTCGTTCGCTGCGTGCAGTGACGTATCACCACCAGCCTTGAGCTGGCTACCGGCAATCAGCAAATCACCGCTGCTGGTACTATTGCCTTTACCGGTGGCATCAATACTGAGGTTTTTACCGGCATTCAGCGTAGAACCGCTGACGGCGTCGGACTCCTGATGCTGCTGAGATTTTGATTTTTGAGTGGTCAGCGAAATACTGATGCCAACGCCATTGTTAGGATCGCCATTGGCCTGCGCAAGCTGGCTGGCCTGGTTCGCCTGAACACCGGAAAGCACCGCTTTGGTTGCCTGTAATGCGGCCAGACGGCCATTGCTCTCTTTTTTGGCGGACTGTGCGACAGAGACAGCACTGTTCACCGCCTCGGCTACTGCGCCTGAAAGCGCCAGCGTCAGTCCACTGGTGCGCTGCTCAAAACGTTCGTCGCGCGTACGTACATCGTGGCCGGGCGTGATTGCTACGCTGTCACCTTTCAGGGCCATGTTGCCGCCAGCAATCAAATCCGCCCCCTGCACCTGCAACTGCTGGCCTGCGGTGATTGAAACGTTCCCGCCGGTGCTGCCAACGGTACTGACACTCTGGCTTTGCGTCGTGCCTTTTTCCTTCAGATCGTGCAGCGACTTACTGCTGCCGATACTGATACCCAGCCCACCGGTTCCCATCAGGCCGCTTTTTTTCGTCTCGGAGAAACGCCAGCTCGACTCCGTGTTGGTGGCGGCCGAGATCCCGACATTGTTACCGGCGCTGAGCGCCACGTTATCATCACCCGCGACCTGCGATCCTTTTACCAGCAGATCGTGACCCGCGCTCACGGAGATATTGTTGCCACTGAGCAACGTGCCTTTTTCGTGCGTAGCGCTGTCTTCCTGAATGGTGTGGGTGGTCTTCTTGCTGAACAGACCTTTTTTGGTTTTCGTCTCTTCGCGATGGTTATAATCGCTTTCGGTGGCCGTAGTGAGGTTAATATCATGCCCGGCTCGCGCGGCGATATCCTGTTTTGCCGTAATCTCACTGGCTGCGCTGTTGATATCATTCCCTGCTGCCAGCGCGATATTAGCGCCACTGCTGATTTCGCTGCCGGTTTGACGAACCTGCTCGTTGATCGTCACTTTTTTGCCGCCCCGGCTCTCGCTGTATACGCGACTCTGCTGGGCATTCAGGTTCAGATTGCGCCCTGCGCTCAGGGAAGCGTTTAGATCGGCCATCAGCTGCGCTGCCTGCGAGTTAATATCGCGACCGGCGCTCAACGCTAAATTTCCGCTGCTCTGGATGGTACTGCGCGTAGCGTTAATGCTGTCGCTTTTGCTATTGCCCTGCGTCTGATGGCTACTGTTATCCAGCGTATTCAGATTGATATCATTTGCGGCGGCCAGCGTCGTATCGCCTTTTGACACCAGTGTGCTGCCGCTCAGATTCAGGTCGTGACCGGCACGCGCGGTGAGATCGCCACCCGCACTTACGCTACCGTCCTGGCTGCTGGTCACCACAGCGCTGCCATTTTTATTAAGGCGATCGGTATGGAGCGCATTGGCGGCGATATTGATATCGCCCCGCGTACCCAACTGTAAATCACCGCCAGCAGCGAGCGTCGCGCCCGTGTTATTGATGTTGCCACCCGCGCTGAGGCTGGCATTTTTGCTGGCTGAGATACTGGCCACATCCCCTAACTGGGTATCACTGAAGCTTAACGCGGGCGCATTTTTGATGCCGTTAAGCGCCAGGCTGCTCCACTGCTGAGCCTGCGTAACGTTATTGATATTTCCCGCCGCCGATGCGAGCGAAACGGTTTCGGCCGAAATCGATGCACCGATATTATTAATATCGCCAATCGCGTTCAGTTGCAGATCGCCGCCCGAAGCCAGTAAACCGGCGTGCAGGTTATTCAGTGTGCTATTGCTGTTGGCTGACAGCAGCGTCTCGGCTTTGATAGTACTACCGTCGTTATTGATCTGCCCGGCATCCAGTTTCACCGCCTGACCAGCAATCACGCTACCTGCCGCGATCTCACTGTCGCCTGGCGCCAGATAGAGTTTCGGAGCCAGCACGGTTTGACCATTAACCGTGGTTTTTTCCCACCACACAATACTCGTGGTCAGGGCCGCAACCTGTTCCGGCGAAAGGCTAACCCCCAGTTGCAGGCCCAGGCCCGCCTGTTGCCGGGCCGCGCTGTCCATCAGGTATTGCATCTGCTGCAGATCGGAGCCGGTACCCCCCACATAGCGATGCCCGGTCTGGCTCAATATGGCGTTACTTACGTAGCGGGTATCGAACGCGGCATCACCGAGGAATTTATAATCCTTATCGGGTGTAAGCTGCAGACGATTCAGCAGATAGGCAGAACCGAGGAATTTATCTTTGTCGGTATAGATTGCCGCCGTTTCGACTCGAGGGCTGCTGCTCAGCGCCGGTTGCGTTACCGCCTGAGCCGATTGTTGAACTGCCCCGGAAGTCGGGTTCCTGAGAAACGCATTGAGGCCATCAAACAGGCTGCCGTCGGTTTTACCGACCTCTGCCAGCTGTGGGTTAGTGGTAATCAGGTAGGGACTGGCAGGATCTTTACTGGCGACAAACAGGCCGTTGTTACCGGCAGGCAGTGGATAATCAGTTAACGCCGCGCCCTGATTACCTATTTGCTGTAGCGCGCCTGTCAGCGCATCCTTCCACTGCGGAGACCCGACGGCGAGAGTTTGCACGGCGGCAAGCTGCTGGTTCTGCACGCCACCCACGGATTGCAGTGGCGCAGTTCCTGCGATACCCGGTTTGCTAATAGCATGCACCATGCTGCCAGCGTTAGCCACGGTATCCGTATTGCTCAGGTTATTCGTAAAACGCGCGCTGACGTTGCCGCCAGCCTGAATCACGGCACGCAGACCTTCCCCCGTCTGGCTGGTTTCATAAACGGGTGCGCCCTGCAGGGTATAAACCACCTCGGAGCCCAGGCCACTCTCGTATTTCACACCATGTGAATTCCCGTTACGTAAATCAGCAATGATCGAAGGTGCAGTATCTTCTTCGCCGTAGAGGTTAGTATCAATCCGTCCCGTATTAGGATTGCCATATTTGTAGACCAGATACTGGCTTTGAATGCTGTTTTCCCAGGACTGATTATTCAGATTGTTGCCGGTGAGCACGATATCCTGACCGGCGAGTAAATTACTGGCTTGATTGTCGAGGGCATCGGCTGTCACTACCAGATTCCGGTTAGCAGCGATTCGCCCTGCACCGCCAGTCGCGCTGGCCGTGACGGTGGTAGAACTTACGAGAAACTTGCGAACCGCCGTACTAAGTTTCGGTGCCAGCGTGGTGTAAGGCCGGTATTCGGTGTGGCCGTTTCCTTTACCATTACTTCCCCCCGTCTGATAACCATGCATGCCGTGATAAACGCCGATCTCATCGTCATCAAGCTGACCAAGCTTCACTTTCATGGTGGCTTGTCCCAATCCGGCGGGGGCATTCGTAGCGGACGCTGAAGTTACAGAGGTATTCATCCCCTCACGCTGATTCAGCAGATGCCCGGTACGGATGGTGATATCTCCGAGCGAGGTTTCAATGTTGCCTGAGGTATTGATCACTTCATCGCTGGCGTTACCCGCCGCATCACGCTGCAGCCACAGGTTATTATTCGCCAGGATATCGCCACGATTATTTTGAATGCTGCTGGCCAGCAGTTGCATATTATTTCCGGCATACAGCAGCGCACGGTTTTCTATCCGGCTGCCTGCCGTCATCAGCAAATTCCCTGCTGTCCCGACGAAGCCATAATTCACTAACTGGCCGCGACTGGTGAGACGCATATCCCCGCCAGCCTGGACGCTTCCGCTATCATTAAGCGTCATGTTGCTGGCATCGACGTTCAACGCGCCGCTGCCGCTGCGTAGCTGACCATTATTGATGAAATTATTGCTGCTGAGTTGCAGGCTGTTGCCCTGCAGCGTCCCCAGAACGATGAGATCGCCTTGCGTACTGAGATTCAGCGTTTTACCCGCTGCCAGCGTGCCGCTCTGCGTGAACCCCGATCCCAGTTGCAGGGTCATGTTGCCCAGCGCCAGCAGGCTGCCAGCCGCATTCAGCACCGGCGTATTGAGGGTCAGATCGCCTGCGCTATAGAGTTTGCCGGTTGCCTGGTTATCAGCATTCTGTAAGGTCAGGGCCAGCGCACGGCTGGCGAATACGCTACCGCTGTTGTGCAACACACCGCCGCGCACCTGTAAATTATCGCCCTGCAGCTGTCCCTGATTGGTCATCTGGCTGGCATTCACCTGGCTATCACCCAGACCGGTAAAAGTCCCGCTGTTCACCAGGTTGTTACCACTGTAAGCCAGCCCCTGCGCCTGCACCAGGCCGCTATTCAGTACCGTCGGTGCCGACAGCGTTAATGGACCACCGGTAAGCAATCTTCCCGGGTTATTCAGGCTGTCGCTTAGCGTTATCGTCGTAATGCCATCGCCCTGAATCTGTCCCTGGTTCAGTAAAGATTGCGCGTTGAGTTGCAGAGCACCCTGGCTGCGCAGAACCCCGCCCTGATTCGCAATCGCCTGTTCAACGTCGCCATTCAGGTTCTGCTGGGCATACAGCTGACCACGGTTAGTCAGGTTGCCGCTGTTTATCACCAGATTTTTGGCTTCGATATCACCGGCACTATCAATCGAGCCCGCTTTCAGAGTGCTGGTTCCCGCGCTCAGCAAAGCAGCGCCTTTTAGCTGCTGCAACTGTCCGCTGAGGTTGGCTGTCAGCTCGTCTGTTGCTGTAGCACTTCCCTGATTAAGCAGCGAATTGCCCTGCAGCTGCAGATTTTTTGCCGACCATTTGCCTTCATTGTTCAGGCTCGCCGCCTGAATGGCCGCCAGACCACTGGAAACGATATTACCCTGCGCCAGCGTGTTCAGATTGCCGGTCGCCGTAAGGCTGGTGCGCGCTGCGGACTGGATGCTGCCGTTGACATCAATCTGGCTGGCACGGGCATCAATGCTGTTCGCCTGCCAGCTGCCCTGCTGGTTAATACGTTGCGCATTCACGTTCAACGCGCCCTGAGTCAGTAACCGGCCCGACTGGGCATCGGTCAGATCCTGCTGTAATTGCAACACCAAGGATTTCAAGCCGATCAGATTGCCGCTGTTGCTTACACTGTCCGCCTGAATCGCCAGCGTATCGCCCTGCATCTGACCCTGATTACGCAACTGCGAGCCTGTCAGCGAAAGTTGTTCACCACTCAACAGCTTGCCACTGTTATTAAGCTCGCGGCTTTGCAGCGTAGCGGCGCTGTCCGACAGCAGGCTACCTGCGTTGTCCAGCGTCTGCTGCAACGCAACATCAAGCCCTTTGCTGGCGAGGGCGATACCGCTGTTATTCAGCGTATTGCCGCGCAGTTGCAGCGAGCTGCCCTGCAAACGTCCGGCATTTTGTGTGCTTTCAGCGTCCACTTTCAGCGCACCGCCTGACAGAATTTGCCCGGATTGCAGGTTATTGAGCGCATCGCTGCGCAGCGTGACCGATTGATTGCCCTGCATCAGCCCACTGTTAGTCAGTTGTTCGGTATCAAGTTCGAGGGTTTGTCCACTGAGGTTCCCTGCATTGCTCAGCGCGGAAGTGTTCAGCGTCAACGCATCTGAGGCCAGCAGTGAGCCCGCAGGCGCGTTATCGAGCGTGTTTTTCACGCTGATATCCAGCGTTCGCGCAGAGGTTTGCCCCTGGTTGCGCCACGCATCGCTGCGGATCGCCATCGCGCCCAGCGCGTTAAGAGTGCCCTGCTGCTGTAATGAGTCAGCGGTCAGATTCAGGCGATTATTCGCGCTCAGCGCGCCCGCGTTATTGATAATGTCTGCGGCAATGGTCAGATCCTGCGCGCCGGTCTGCGCCCGGTTGTTGAGCGTACCCGCCTGCAAAGTCAGCTGGCCAGGTGTAAACCACTGGCCAGCCAGATCGGCCTGAGCGGCAACGTTGAGCGCGATGGCGCTTTTGCCCTGCGTGCGCGCGTTGTCACCACTGCTTAACTGTTGCGAATTCAGTGTCAGCGCCTGGTCGGCGGAAAGCGTGCCGTTCAGCTCAATATTTTGCCCATTGAGCTGAATGTTTTGCGCACTGGTCTGTAGCGAACCCGCGCGGGTCGTCAGTTTTTCAGTCTGGAAATCGAGGTTGTGCTTCGCGCTCAGCGTTCCACCGAGGTCAGCCTGGCTGGAGTGCACCCGCAGAGCGCCGTCTGTCAGGATGTTACTGCCATCGCCAGCGGTAAACTGATCCGCATTAAGCATTAAGTCGCCCTGCGCGCCCAGCAGACCGTTGTTATCCAGCTGGCCGACATCCAGCAACTGCCCGGAGCCAGATTGTGCCGTACCGTTATTTGTTAATACGCGGCCAGACAGCGTTTGCTGGCCGAGCGATTGCAGCAGACCCGCGTTGGTCAGGTGATCAAAACTGAAGTGCGTATTACCATTCGCCGCCAGCGTACCACTATTGACGAAGTCAGTTGCACTGAAAGCCAGCTCGCGTCCGGCAATCAGCGTGCCAGCCCACTGACTTTGATTATTAACCTGTAATGCAATGTCATTACCGGCGGATAGCTTGCCCTCACTGAGAGCGTTGAGGCGGTCTGCACGTAAAGTGACATTACCACCCGCACGGCTTTGTCCATCCAGCTGCTGCTGTGCGCTGGTCAGGCTAAGGTCCTGCTGAGCCGTGAGCATTCCGGTTTTGCTCAGGTGCAAGGCACCGCCGCTCAGCTGAACATTATCTCCGTCCAGCTGACCACCGATCGCAGCCTGCTGGCTGGCCGTCAGTGAGACGTCGCCGTCACCGTGCAGCCTGCCCGAGCTGCCAAGCGTGAGGATATCGCCGTTTAACATCAGGCTACCGCCGCTGGCAATCTCGCCTTGCAGCATTTGCTGACGGGCGCTGAGATTGATGTTGCGCTGGCTGCTAAGCCGGGCGTCTGCAGCGGTTTGCAACGAGGTGCTGCTCAGCGTCAGGCCGTTTTTACCGCTTACAGAACCGCCCAGGGTGAAATCGCCACCCGCTAAATCCAGATCGTCACCGGCGAGTAACGTCCCCGCTGCGCCATTCAGCGCCTGCTGCGAGGCACTGATATGCAGCGCACGCGAAGACCCGATCAATCCCTGATTGTCCAGCGATGTGGTGTTAAGCGTTTGCCCGCCTGCCGACTGTAACCGTCCCTGGTTGCGTAAGGTATTTGCCGTAATAGTCTGGTTTTTCTGCGCCTGAATCAGGCCGTTATTCATCAGCGTCTGCGCCGTCACACTGATGTCACCGTTAGCTGCAACGGTACTGTTTTGATCTGCCGTGACGTCGCTTGCCGCCAGGCGCAGATTGCCGCCGCTGGTCAGTTTATTGTTACGGAGCTGCACATTGCCCTGGCTGTTCAGCGCTACGTCACCGGTCGCCTGTTGCGTCCCCTGCAGCTGCATATCGCGGGCATTCGCGAGCAGCTTGCCGCTGGTACTGGCATTCCCCAGAGTCAGGGTACCATTCGCGTTTAACGTGATATCACCCTGATTGGCCAGCAGGTTACCGATGTTGACCCCGACGCCTTTGTCGCTCGACACCAGATGAATCCGGTTAGCGTACATGCCGCCAAGCGCACCGGTATCGACCGCCACTGTCGGCACTGGCCCTTCTCCGGCGATTGGCGTAACCGAGCCGTCCTGCGCAACGCGGTTGGCACCCGCCGTGATAGCGAGATCGCTGGCATGAATATCCGCATTAATTTTGGTGGCGCGCGCAATGAGCGATACCGCATCAGCGCGGCTGCCATCCAGCCCTTTGCCCTCAACCGTCACGTCGCCTTTGGTGACTTCCAGCGCGGCGAGATTGCCGCTGGCATCCAGCTGCGGTTTTCCGGTGGTGAGCGTCACGTTGGGCGTATTAATAAAGCCACAGCCGTTACAGGTTATGCCGTAAGGGTTGGCCACGATCACATTCGCGGCTTTACCCGCGACTTCGGTATAGCCCTGCAACTGCGAACGATTAGCTCCCACTACTTCATTGATAATCGCCCGGGCTTCGTGCCCGGCTTGCAGGTTAGGGTTATTCTGGATCAGTCCGCCCAGTTGGGTCTGGGTAAGTTGCCCGCTGGCATTATTGAGAATCAGCCCCTGCTGCCCGACGTTGTACTGCTGGTACTGGTTATGGGAAACACCTGCCTGATTCGGCGTGGCGATATTGACCACCGGCACGCCGTTACCCGCGGCATCCATGCGCGTGCCCGGCGTAACCGGGGTAATTTCCGCGGCCACAACCGGCAGCAGTGGCTGTACCGCCACCAGATAACAAATGAAGTAGCTCAGCGCGCGACGAAACGGGGAAACCGGTTGACGATCATCCATAATCATTGCCTCTTAAAAAACCAGCCCGACCCGGGCATAAATGCTAACGTGATCCGGTTGCAGATAGCCGGGATAACTGAGCGGAAAACCGACCGTGTATTGGGTATAAAAGAAACGGCTGCGGGTGCTGATCCCCACGGCGCTGCCCCATATCGTGCCCACAGACTCGCGGTTCTGCGCATCGCTCTTCAGCCAGCCGCCGTCCACCGCCGCCAGGGCACTGACGTCACCGACCAACGGCAAGGTGAACAGGGTGTAATCCAGTTCATTACGCAAATAGCCACCCGCGTCGCCTGACAGGTATTGTTCTTTGAAACCCCTGACTGAGCTTTCGCCGCCGAGCGTCAGGCGTTCGCTGCCGTATAACCGATCCGGTGACCACTGGCCATATACGCTGCTGAGCCACCATAACTTGTCCGAAACCGGTCGCTGAAAGCTGCCGCTCAGGCTCCACTTGCGAAACTGCGCCCGCGGTAAGTCCCCGCTTTTGTCGGCATCACTTTCCGCATCAAACCACGGCATACCGCGGCTAAAGGTTGGGTTGAGCGTTGCCACGCCACCGAACACCTTTTGCGTATGGTTGAATCCGATCTGGGTACTGGTGATTTTGCGACTGCTACTCTGCAACAGGGTATTGTTGAGATAGTTGTGACTGGTGTAGTGATTCAGGCCGAGCTGCAAACTGGTTTTGATTTCACCGTTGCGAAACAGCACCCATGAACCATTCAGGCGATGCGCAATATTGTCGCCGTTACTCAGCCAGGTGAAACCATTGTTATCAAAGTGACTGTGATAACTGCTCCAGCTATAGCTGTAGTCGAGCAGGCCGTAGCCATACGGCACGCTGACACCCGCCTGCACATTCTGCGCGTCACGCCACTCGCTGAATGCGCTGCTGCGACCGCCGCTGATAAACCAGCGATCCGCCAGCCCTAACAGGTTGTTGCCGGTCAGCGATGCGGTTAACTGACCGACACCGGTGTTTTTTTGTCCGCTATTATCAAATCCCAGCGCGGCGCTGAGCGGAAATTCTGCCGCTGTCGTCAGGTTCACCACTGAATAACCGGGCTGCGGCGCAGGCTGAATTTCAATCTGTACCGGGGTGCGGCGCAGGCGATTAATTTGCTCCATACCCTGCTCAATATCGCGCAGGTTAAGTATTTTTCCTTCAATATGAGGAAAAACCATCTTTAACATCGCCGGCTGCGCCCCGTCGAGGCGAATAGCGAATAGTTTTCCTTCCAGCACCGGAATAATTAACTGCCCATGCGACAGATCCTGTTCGGCTAAAAACGCCCGGCTGGTAATGTAACCACGTTGCATATACCAGTCAGAGACCGCATGTACCAGCGCATTAATTTCACTCAAATTCAGACAGCGATTGATATAAGGTGCCGTCAGCGCCTGTTGCTGACGATCGGATATCAGCGTGACGTGCTGCAGACGGATATGCTGGATCGGAAAACAGGGGCCGGGGCCCGCCGGGGAGGCGTCCGGCGCATTCAGCGGTGCCACAGCATGCCACAGTGCATCGCGCTGCTGCTGATCCTGCTCCAGTCGCTGCTGTTGTTGGTTTTGCAGATAATCGCGGTCGCCGGGTGTCAAAGGGGCAGCGATAATCTGGCCTGACGCTATAATAATAGACAGCGCCAGCAATATCCTTATTTTTGCCATCATCAAAGACTTAAGTAAAATTAATTGTAAAGGTTTTGTAAGCTTCTGTGCGCAGAATATCACCTAAACAATCAGACAGTTCCGCTTAATAAGAAAAAACAATAAACATGACGCAGTTTTAATTAAGTGATAAAAACAACTTTACCTAACGCAAATAAGCAACAGAAAAATCAGCAACGGCCATTAAATCATTAATATCGCGCGATGGCGGCATGACGCCAGATTAAGCGGGCTGAATGAGATGAGGCCTGCCCGGTAAGGAAACGGTGCCATATTGATAAGCGCCACGGCAATCTGCGCTGACGCCGCAGTGTTGCGCCATGCGGACTTTTACTGTTGCTGAAACCACGCACCTGGCTCACCCGATCGCCATTGCTGGCGATCGGGAGGATGCATGCCCGCATCCACTCGCGTATCAATCTCTCATGGCGGACATCAGCGCAGTTTTGCCACCGAAGATTTCAGCCGTGCGCAGGCCTGTTCCAGCAATGCATCGTCCACCGCGTAGGCAATGCGTAAATAACCCGGCATGCCAAACGCCGATCCATGCAACACCGCAACCTGTGCGTCCTGCAACAGCCAGCTGGCTAGCGCGCTATCGTCCTCCAGTCGTTCTCCCTGTGGCGTCACGCATCCCAGTAACTTTTGGCAGTTGGCAAAAATATAGAATGCTCCCTGCGGCGCCCGGGCGCTGAGGCCGTTGCTGGTGGCGATCATTGTCAGCACCTGCTGACGTCGCCGATCAAGCGTAGCGAGCCAGCCTGCCAGAAATTCGGCCGGTTGCTGCAACGCGACAACCGCTGCTGCCTGCGAGATGCTGCTGGGATTAGAGGTACTCTGCGACTGCAGAATCTGCATCGCGTTAATCAACCATGCCGGACCGGCAGCATAGCCGAGCCGCCAGCCGGTCATGGCATGGCTTTTTGAGACACCGTTGACTGTCAGCGTGCGGTCAGCCAGCTGCGGGGCCGCCGCGGCAAAAGTGCTGAATGGCGTGGCGTCGTAGCGTAACGGCTCGTAAATATCATCCGCCATGATTAACACCTGGGGGTGATCAGTCAGCACCTCAGCCAGCGCCTGTAACTCCTGCGTACTGTAAACCGCACCGGTCGGGTTACCCGGTGAGTTCAGAATCACCCAACGCGTTGCCGGCGTCAGCGCGGCAGCCAGTTGTTGCGGCTGCAGCTTCCAGTCGTGCTGTTCGTGACAGGCCACGATCACCGGTTCGCCTTCCGCCAGCGTCACCATATCCGGATAGGAAACCCAATAAGGGGCAGGAATGATCACCTGCTGGCCAGCATCCAGCGTAGCCAGCAGTGCGTTGAAAATCAGCTGCTTGGCGCCGCTGCCGGCAATGATCTGCTCAGCGGTAAAATGCAGTTGGTTATCACGGGCAAACTTGGCGGCAATCGCTGTTTTGAGTTCGCGCGTACCGGAGACGGCGGTGTATTTGGTTTGCTGCTGCACAATGGCGGCAATACCGGCATAGCTGATGCTGTCCGGCGTGGCAAAATCGAGTTCTCCCTCGCCGAGGTTGATTATCGCCTTGCCGGCGGCTTCCAGCGCACGCACCCGATCGGAAATCGCGGCGGTAGGAGATGGACGGACGCGCTGCATGCGACGGGCCAGTAGCTGACTATTCATAAATCCTCTTTTGTATATCCTGAATCAACTAATACAATTAATCACCCCATCCCAGCAGGAAGAGTGCCGTGTTACCTATTTTCATTGTTGATGATGCCCGCGTTCCGGCGCGCTTTGGGCTGCTTGCCAGCCTGTATGCTAATCAGCTGGCGTTACCGTTATGGAGCCTGCGCCCGGATTTCACCGGCGATTTCCCCGATAGCCATCAGCATGTCGCGGCGGCAGGTTACTGCGTCACCAGCGGACTGTATCGGAGCGATACACTGCAGCACGAAGTCAGCGATGTCGCCCTGCTGCCTGCGAACGAAGCCGTAATCGTCGTGGCGCAGGCGGATGTAGCGCGCATTGCGCATTTGCCAGGCCAGCGCCTCAAGGCGCTTTCCTGTGAGAGGACTATGCGGCTGCAGGATGGCAGCGACACCCTGCTGCAACATACCCTGACTTCACCGCCCCCCGGCCGCCACGCGCTGCGTATTGCCCTGATAGCGCGCGAGCACGATCAGCGTGACAGCTATCCGGCCACTCTCGATGCGCTTTATGCCGCAGCCCGGGCGCTGGCGCTCGATGTGGAAATTCACTTTTTCGCTCCCGCCGCACTGACAAACGAGGTGTCCGAACTCGACGACGTGCATGGCATTCTGCTACCGGGAGGTGCCTCGATGGCAGCGGTGCGCGGTCAAATCGCCGTGGCGCACGCCAGCCGGCAGCGCAACATTCCCACACTGGGCCTGTGCCTCGGCATGCAGAGCATGTGCACGGCTGCGTTACAACGTCACCCAGAGCTCAGTCAGGCCATGCTGGCAGAAGTGGCACCGCAGGCCGCGGTGCACAGCTTTATTGCTTTTGCCGATGGTCGCCATCGCTGTGGCCTGCTGCCATACCCGGCCGCAGAGCCGTTTAACCTGATGCATTACAACCATCGCTATCGCTTTAATCCGCAACTGCTGCCGCCGCTGCTGGCAAGCGGCGTGCAGGTCACCGCCCAGACTGGTGACATCATCGAAGGCATTGCGCTGGCCGATCACCGTTTCTGGCAGGGGGTACAGGGACATCCGGAGCTACAGTCGCGCCCGGATGCACCGCACCCGCTGTTTACGGCCTTTCTGCAGGCGCTGGTGACGCCAGCGTAACCCCGCTGCGTCCGTCGCTGGCCAGCCGTTGCATCACGCTGGTCAGCGCAACCAGCGCGTCTGGCGAGATCGGCTGCAGCGGTGCGCGCACCGTGCCGCCATTGAAACCGCGCAGCGCCATTGCCGCTTTCACCAACTGCGGCTGGCCGTGCTGGCGTGCCAGCGTACGATAGTCAAACCACAGCTGATGCAGATCGCGCGCGGTGGCGGCATCGCCCTGTTCCAGCGCACGATAGCAGGCAAGGATGAGCTCCGGCAGCGCGCCGCTGTTGGTGGTACTGATGCCATCGAATCCGGCCATCATCGGGCCGGCAAAGGCCAGATCGGAGGCACAAAATAGACGTAGTTTGCCGCGCAGCCGGTTGGCAATCTGATCGATGGCGGTTGGATTCAGATCGCCCTGTTTGATGCCCACCACGCCCGGTATCGCCGCCAGTTGCTCCAGTAGTGCCGGTGACAGGGTGATACCAATGCCCGGCGCGTTGTAAACCAGAATGCCGGTTTTCGACAGCGGTGCCATCTCAGCAAAATAGGCAAGAATTTGCGCATCGGTAATTTCGCTGACAAAAGGCGCGGTGACCATCGGCAAACCGCCCAGATCCCCAGCCAGCTGCGTCAGCTCGCGGGCATCACGCGGGTCTGCGCTGGCGCTGCACAGCATCACCGCCACGCGATCCTGCACGCAGTCCATCACGGCGTGAAACAGCGCACGGCGTTCTGGCACTGACATCACCGGAAACTCGCCATAAGTGCCGCCAATTAACAGGCCGTCGTAGCCAAGACCGATGACGCGTTCGATATTTTCGCGCAGGGCGCCGAAGTCAATGTCGCCGCTGGCGCTGAAAGGCGTCACGGTAATGTTAAAGATACCGCGCAGGCGTTCACGGCATTCGCTGATGTCTTTCATTGGGTTTCCTTATAAGCAGGTTAATGGGCGAGCCAGCGAACCGAGCTGGCGATAGCCGGTTTCCGTTACCACCACGGTTTCGCTAACGCCAACCGTAAACTCGCCGTAAATGCGCAGCGCCGGGGGGATATGGAAGGTCATGCCTGGCTGCAGTTCGGTGTTGACGCCACTGTACAGGCTGAGAATGCCGCCCTCGCCCCAGTCCGGCGCGAACGAGACACCGATGGAGTAGCCGGTGCGTTTTTTAAAGTTGTCGGTGAAGCCCGCGCGGTCGATCACCTGCTGGCAGGCTATGTGCGGTGCGGCACAGGTTGCGCCCGGCCGAATGGCATCCAGTGCCGCCTGGAGCGCCTCCTGACACACTTTCTCCATTTCCATAGCAATAGCAGGGGGCCGCCCCAGCCATGCCGAGCGCATCAGCGCGGCATGATAGCGATCGTGCGCGGCGGCCATCTCCAGAAAGACCGGCTCATTATCCTGCAACACGCGACGACGCCAGGTTCCGTGAGGCACACCGCTGCGTGGGCCACTGGAAACCAGCGGCTCCATCCCGACATATTCGGATCCGGCCGCAATGGCGGCTCCCATCATGGCCGCGACCAGCGCATTTTCATCCGCCCCGGCACGCACTGCGGCCATACCGGCCTGCATGCCGGCGTCAACATAGCGCGCCGCCTGGGCGATCTTTTCCACTTCCGCCGTTGACTTCACTGCGCGCAGCGGCTCAATCACCCCGGCGGTATCGGCGAGGCTGCCGATGCGACTTTGTAACGCCTCATACACGGCTACCGGCAAAAACCAGCCGCGTTTGTCCAGCCCGACACGCTTACTAAGCCAGCCGCGCTGCTGCAGCAGGGCAACGAGAAAATCAACCGGGTTATCGCCATCCTGATAGATGGCGGCATCTGAGATAAAGGTGTTGGCGATAAAGTTAAAGTATTCGAGCTGGCGGATAACAAACACCGGATCCCCTTCTGTTGGCAGCACCAGCGCCTGAAAGGTGTAATAGCCCGGTGTTTGCTGACCGGTTAACCAGAAGATATTTTCTGGTCCGGTCACAATCATCACATCAACGCCGGCCGCATTGAGACGTTCGCGGGTGCGCTGGATGCGTTGTGCGTACTCCTGTGCGCTAAAGGCGGATTCACTGCCCTGGATAACATTATTCAGCTGTTGCATAACCAGACTCCTGGAGAAAAGTGGCGCGCGCGGCATCAAAATGCACGCCCAGGCCGGGTAAATCATTGATGACGACAGTGCCCTGCTGATAATGCAGGCCGCTCACCGCATCGTTTATCAGGCCATCGGCACCGTACAGTTCTGCGAAACGCGGTTGCACGGCGCGACACACCTGCAGCGCCGCCGCTGTTGCCGCATGGCCTTCGTTCATCTGACCTATCATGAAAGGGATGCTGGCCGCCTGAAGGCGCCGTGCCGCCGCGAGCGTCGGCGCAATGCCGCCCAGCTTCACCAGCTTGAGATGGCCCCACAGCGCGCCGTTCGCCGCCATCAGTTGATCGATGGCTGCCGGGCTATTGAGGCTCTCGTCCAGCATGATCGGCACGCCATAACCGCTCAGTTGCGCCAGTGCGGCATCGTTAGCCGGTGCCAGCGGCTGTTCGACATAGCTGAGATTCAGCGCCTGCAGCGCCGGAAAAGCGGCGTGCGCCTGCGCCAGTGACCACTGACCGTTGACATCAATCGCCAGCGTGATGGCCTCACCAAAGCGGGCGCGCAGGGCGTGCAACCGCGCCAGATCGGTCGCCACATCCGCCACGCCGGTACGCAGTTTGAGCTGGGTAAAGCCACGTGCAACGTACTGTTCAGCCTGCGTCAGCATTTGCGCTTCACTGCCCCAGAACAGCGTCTGGTTGGTGGGGTAGCCGGGGCTGGCCGCAGCGGCACCGAGCCAGTGCGCAAGGCTCACGCCGGTCTGCTGCGCCAGTAAATCATGCAGCGCCATGTCGAACAGCATGCGCGCCGGCGCCAGCAGTCCCGCCCCATCCGCATGCACACGCTCCAGCATCGCCTGCGGCGCCAGTGCCCAGTTCCAGCCCGCCAGGGCGCGGGTGATGTTTTCCAGCACCCGATCGGCGCTATAGCCGTGCAGATACTGAATGTTGAGCCGCACCTCGCCAGTGCCGCAGCGCGTGCCATCGTCCAGCCGCAGCCACAGCGTATCCAGCGCGCTGATTGCGCCCGAGGACGCGGTGTGCAGCGTGACTGCGTCATAGCGCAGCTGACCGCGCCAAAGCGTTGCTTTCACGTTGCGGACTCCTGCGGCAGCATCGCCAGTGCCACGTCGAGGTAGATGGCTGCGGCAGCAATAAATTCTTCGACAGGCACGAATTCATCTGGCTTGTGAGCCACCGCCAGGCTGCCGGGTCCGATCACCACGCCTTTCGCCCCGAGTGAGCGAAAATGCACTAAATCGCATCCCCCCTGAAAACCAAACGGGCCCGGTTCCGCCTGCCCGTGACGACGACAGGCGGCGAGGCTGTGCTGCACAATCGCTTCGTTACTGTCGGTCTCGGTGGCCCCGCCCGTGGTGGCCTGCCAGGCGATGATGTCCGCCTCCACGCCAGCAGTGGCTTTCGCGTGGTCAAGCAGCTGCTGCAGTTCGGCCTTCACCGCCTGCTCGTCCTCACCGGGCACCATGCGGCGGTCGAGGAGCAGCTCGCAGCTGTCCGGCACCACGTTATCAGCGTGCCCCCCGTGGATGCGCGTCACCGTCAGGCTGGCATTGCCCACCAGCGCGTGGCAGCGACAGCGCACCTGCTGCTGATGCGACTGCTCAATCAGGCCCAGTAACCTGGCGGACTGATAGATGGCGTTTATCCCCAGCTCAGGCGTGCCCGAGTGCGCCGTTACGCCCTTCACCCTGACGCGCGGTCGCAGGCTGCCTTTATGGGCAGAAAACGTGGCGTTGCCGGTGGGTTCGCCAATCACCGCAAAATCGATGGCCGGCGGTGCCTGCCGGACATAAAACTTCGCGCCTTCACTGGCGACCTCCTCATCGGCAGTGAATACCCCCATCAGCGTACCGGACCAGCGGTGGCGACTGGCGGCCAGCAGGCGCAGCGCTTCAACCATCGCCACTAGCGGTCCTTTGGCATCGCAGGCACCACGACCGTACAGGCGTCCCTCGCGCTCGGTAAGGGTAAAGGGATCGCTACGCCAGCCGCTGCCGGCAGGCACTGTGTCCAGATGGGTATTGAAGGCGAAGCAGGGTCCGGCACCGTTGTGCAGAACCGCGATGACGTTGGTGCGCCCTGCCGCATATTCACTGAACGACAGGTCAAAACCGGCCTCGCGCAGCCAGCCTGCCACGCACTCTGCCGCTTCGCGCTCCTGACCGGGAGGATTTTCTGTATTGATGGCAACCAGCGTGGCGAGGTCGCGCTTCATGCGCACGCTGTCGACCGGGTGAATAGTCATTATGGCTCCGCTGTTAATGTAGGATTTGATCGAGAAAACGCTGGGCACGTTCGCTAACCTGGCGGTTGAAGAAGTCGCTGGCGCTGGCGCGCTCCAGAATTTCGCCTTCTTCCATGAACAGAATCTGACTGGCGGCACGGCGCGCGAATCCCATTTCATGGGTGACGACCATGCTGGTCATGCCTTCGGCGCTCAGTTCCGCCATCACATCAAGCACTTCGCGGATCATCTCCGGATCGAGCGCTGATGTGGGTTCGTCGTACAGCATCAGTTCCGGCTTCATCGCCAGCGCCCGGGCAATGGCCACGCGCTGCTGCTGACCGCCAGATAATTCGTCGGGGAAATGATCGGCCCGGTCGTGAATACGCACCTTCGCCAGCAGCGCTTCTGCCTGTTTGCGTGCCGTGATGCGGTTGACGCCGAGTACCGTCATCGGTGCCAGCATGATGTTTTCCGCCGCCGTCAGATGGGAAAACAGCTCGTAGTTCTGAAACACCATGCCAATACGCTGGCGCAACTGGTGCGGCGGCACTTCTCCCCGGCTGATATTCTGGCGGGTGAAGAACACATCACCGCTATCGGCAGGTGACAACAGATTGACGCAGCGCAGCAGCGTAGATTTGCCGGAACCGGAAGGCCCAATCAGCACCACCGTTTCCCCACGCTGAACGCTAAGCGAACAGTTCTTCAATACCGGCTGACGGCCAAAGCTCTTGTCGATGCCAATCAACTCCAGCAGCGGTGGTTTTGTCTCGTTCATGACAGATCTCCTGCGGTATCCGCCGCTTTGGTTAACCGACGGTGGCGCGCCCGGGCCTTTTGCCATTTTCCACGCCGCAGTTTCGGGTCGAGCGTGCGCTCCAGCCACGACTGAAACAGCATGAACAGCGAGGTCAGCAGCAGGTAATAGAGCCCCGCCGCGCAAAGCGCCTCGAAATAGCGGAAGCTGGCGCTGGCGGTCTGGTTCGCCACCAGCAACAACTCCTGCACCGCAATCACGGAGACCAGTGCGCTGGACTTCAGCATGCTGATCATCTGATTACCCATCGGTGGCAGCACGATGCGCGCGGCCTGCGGCAAGACAATCTTGCGCATGATCTGGGCGTGGGTCATTCCCAGCGCCATACCGGCGGTGCGCTGGCCGCTTTTTACCGCCTGTAAGCCGGAACGTAATATCTCCGCCATGTAGGCGCCCTCATTCAGCGACAGCGCCAGCACGGCACAGGTAAACGCGGAGAAGCGCAGACCGAAACCAGGCAACACGTTGTAGACAAAGATGATCTGGAACAGCACCGGCGTACCGCGAAACAGCCAGAGATAAAAAAACGCCAGCCCTTTCGCGGCACGAAATGGCGCTTCCTGTAGCAGCGCCAGCACCAGTCCCAGCACTACGCCGCACAACAGCGAGCACAGAGTAATCAGCAGCGTCATCCACGCGCCCTGCAGAAATTCGCGGGAGAGGAAGTACTGCCACATTAAATCGATCGACATAGCTTTCTCCGGTCAGCGGATTAAAAAATGGCAACGGAGTCCGGGAAGTTCCATTTCTCAATCAGTTGCTTGTAAGTGCCGTCTTTCACCAGGTTTTGCAGTCCCTGTTCCAGTTGCGCTTTGGTGGCGCTGTCGCCTTTACGGACCGCAAAAGCGATGTGGGTATCGGCTTCAAACTCAGCGCCTGCCGCTTCAAACACGCCGGGCTTCTCGCTAAACAACGCAACGGTACCGGACGTAGAAAGAAATTCCGCATCGGCGCGCCCCTGCGCAACAGCCACTGCCGAGTCCGTTGCCGCCGGGAACGTCATAACGTTGATCGCGGCTTTTTTGGCGGCGAGGCAGTTCTGGTTATCCACGCGCGCCTGGCTCTCTTCGATCCCGCCAAGCGTGACCGCCACGTTTTTGCCGCACAAAGACAGATCGCGCCCGGTGATGCCGGCCGGATTGCCTTTACGCACCACGACGCGACTGCCGATTTTGAGGTAAGGAACAAAATCCACCTGCGCCGCACGCGCCGGGTTGACGTACATCGCTGAGTTAATGATGTCGAGACGTTTGCCCTGCAGTGCCGGGATCAGCCCTTTAAACTCCATCGGCATGGCTGCGGGTTGCAGATTGAGCGTCTTACTCAGCGCGGTTATCAGCTCGATATCAAAACCGGTGAGCTTGCCGTCTTTCACAAACTCGAACGGCATAAAGGTGGCTGCGGTGCCGTAGGTCAGTTTGCCTGGGGCAACGCGGTCGCTTGCCGCCTGGCTGATGATGGGCATCAGGGCCAGCGTGGCAAGCGCCAGCAACCGACCGGTAGAGCGAAATGAATTGCTGATCATCTGTGTCTCCTGGTAAACGTTTAAATTGGTTTTTATGATTCATAAAATACAATCATGGTGATAAAAAAACGTCTTCTCCTGGTGCACTCTGCACGCTTATCGTGCATGTATTGCTTTATATCGCAGCATTTACCTCAACATGTTATTGTACCTTTAGTTGACAATAATACATTTCAGGAAATCCCGTTCTATGCAGCCTGACTCCTCCGCCAGCAGCCGTCGTATTGCACGCCAGCTACTTGACCTGATCTATGAAGCAAGATTCGATCCAGGTCAGCACTTACGTGAACAACCTCTGGCAGACGCGCTGGGCGTTTCCCGCACGCCGGTGCGGGCAGGACTTAAAGAACTGACCCGACTGGGCGCGGTGGAAGCGCGGCCCAATCAGGGATTTTTTCTGCTAAAAGGGGCAGATGAGTTACAGCAGCTGGACATTGAACCCCCGCAGAGCAGCGACCAGACGTTGTACGAGTTACTGGTACGCGATCGTATTGCCGGTGCCCTGCCCGAATCGTTCACCCAGACGGAAATCAGCCAGCGCTATGACGTTGATCGCGGCATTCTGACACGCACGCTGGTCAAGCTGTCGGAGGACGGGTTAATCGCGCGCAATGCGGGACACGGCTGGCGTTTTCAGCAAACGCTTAACTCGGAAGTCGCGCTGCGCAACAGTTATGGATTTCGTCTGATGATCGAGCCAGCCGCCCTGCTCAGCCCGCAATTACGCGCGGACCGTGCCATGCTGAAGCGCCTGCGGGCACAGCATCTGCGATTGATTACCCATCCGGACCTCACGCAAGTACCGGCGCGCGAAATTTTTGAGACGGATGCCGCTTTTCATGAATCGCTGGCCGAAGCCAGCGGCAATCTGTTTGTGCTGCAGGCGATTCAACAGCAAAACCGCCTGCGCCGCCTGCTGGAATTTGGCAGCTACCAAAACAAACGGCGGGTGAAAGAGTGGTGCGAAGAGCACGTGGCCATTATCGACGCGCTGCGTGAAAACCGGCCGCAACAGGCAGCCGAACTGATGAAAACGCATCTGCAATTCGCCTTCGATCAGGTACAGATGCGTAAACCAGGCGCATAACCGGCACTGTTTTTGCACATTACGATCCTGAAAATACAATCAGGAGGCAGTGATGGATTTGCAAATACAAGGGCGCGTGGCGCTGGTATGTGGTGCAGGCAGCGGTCTGGGTCAGGCGATAGCGCTGGCGCTGGCGCAGGAGGGCGTGCGCGTGGCGGTGACCGGGCGCAACAGCAGTAAGTTGCAGGCAACAGTGGAGCGCATTACCGCTGACGGCGGTGAGGCGCAGGCGTTCCAGCTGGATCTGGCGGCACCCGACACCTTTGACAGCGTGCTGGAGGCGATTCGCCAGCGCTGGGGCGCGGTGGATATTCTGGTGAATAATTCAGGTGGGCCGCCACCCGCGAAAGCCGCGGGTACCGGCAGTGAACTCTGGCGACAGCAGTTTGCGGTGATGGTGGACGCGCTGATTCAACTGAGCGACAAGGTGCTGCCGGCCATGCGCCAGCGCGGCTGGGGACGCATTATCACGTCCACCTCGTCGGGCGTGGTCACGCCTATCCCCAATCTGGCGCTGTCCAATGCGCTGCGCATGAGCCTGCTGGGCTGGTCGAAAACGCTGGCAAGCGAGGTAGCCGCGGATGGCGTAACGGTTAACGTCCTGGTGCCGGGACGCATTGATACTGAGCGCGTCAGTCAGCTTGATGCGCTGAAGGCGCAGCGCGAAAACAGTACCGCGGCTGCCGTCGCAGCCCAAAGCCGGCGCAGCATACCGATGGGCCGCTACGGCGCGCCACATGAATATGGCGCCACCGCCGCTTTTCTCGCCAGTGACCCTGCCAGCTACATTACCGGCAGCGTGATCCGCGTCGACGGCGGCCTGATCGATGCCGTTTAGCCGCTGATCGCGGTTTTAAGAGATGGGCATGCAATGACTGCTGCCCATTTAACCGGTCACAATGCTCTTCTTTTACCTTAACGTCATCGCTAACGGTTTTGCTGGCTGAGCGTTGCCGCTGTGCCACTGCATCTGCTGAATTCACACCCCGGTTAATCAAAAAACGACCACCGCACCGCCACACCACGGTGCACCCTGGCGGTTTTTGCACCAGCAGATCTCATAATCTGCACTTATTACGGCATCAAATCTCCTGCTGAATCAAAGCTTAATGATTCTGGCATGCGGGTTGCTAAGCCTTTGGTAGAGATGTTGGACCAATTAAGGCATAGCGATGCATGACCCGGCTGAACTCCATCCCATCATTCCCACGCGCAGCGATACGCTGATTCTTGATGCGCTCACGCGCTACATGGCGCATGCCGGCGCGCAGCCGGGCAGTCGCCTGCCGCCGGAGCGCGAGCTGGCGGAGAAACTGGGCGTCAGCCGTAATACGGTGCGCGAGGCGCTCAAGCGCTGGGAAGCTCTCGGCATCATTGTGCGCAAAAAAGGCAGCGGCACCTTTCTGCAGGCGGAAGTCGGTCTGCATGACAGCTTTCTCTCTCTGCGCTTTAAAAACGACTCCGCCAACATGCTTCATGCGCTGGAAGTGCGCCGCATCATTGAGTCCGAATCCTGCGTGCTGGCCGCGCAGCGCGCCAGCGCCGACGACCTGCTGGAAATCGAACGGCGGCTGGAAGAGATGGAGCGTGTGCACCTGGCTATCGGTTCCGCCGGGCCGGAGGATTGGGCTTTCCACACCAGCATTTACCGCGCCGCCGGTAATCCGCTGCTGTTGCAGATGCTTAACGGCGTCTACGACACGCTGCACGCCTTTTTCGAGTCCCCGCCGGAGCAGGCGCTGTTTTCAGACTCGTTTCCCCTGCACCGTGAACTGTTTAACGCCATCCGCGCCCGCGACAGCCAGGCCGCGCGCGCCCTTTGCCACCAGATTCTTGATATCACCGAACGCGACATGAAGGACGTGATCCATGCCAAACGCTAAACCTATTGCGCAACAAACACTGCTGACCCACGACCAGCGCCACGAACAGGGCGCCGTAACGCCACCGATTTATCAGTCTTCGCTGTTTACCTTCAGCGATTACGACAGCATGATCGCCCGCTTTCGCGGTGAGAGCGACCAGCCGCTCTATTCCCGCGTTGATAATCCGACGGTTAAAGCGCTACAGGATAAAGTTGCCGCGCTGGAAGGCGGTGATGCCTGCCTCGCCTTTGCCAGCGGCATGGCCGCCATCAGCAACGCGATTCTGAGTGTGGTTCAGCCAGGCGCGAAAGTGGTCTGCGTTAATCATGTCTATCCCGATACTTACCGCTTTTTGCGCGGCTTTTGTCAGCGTTTCGGTATCACGACGCAGTTTGTTGATGGCGACGATGAAGCGGCGATAGCCGCCGCGCTGCCCGGCGCCAGCCTGCTCTATCTGGAAAGTCCCTCCAGCTGGGTGATGAGTGAACAGAACCTGCGGCAGCTGGCCACGCTGGCGCGCGATGCGGGCGTCGTCACGTTGATTGATAACAGCTGGGCTTCGCCCATTTTCCAGCAGCCGCTGCTGTATGGTATCGACATCGTGGTGCACTCCGCCTCGAAGTACATCAGCGGCCACAGCGATGTGGTGGCCGGCCTGGTGATTGCCAGCCACCAGCACATCAACAACATTGCCCGTCACATTAGTCCGTTCCTTGGCGGCAAACTCTCTGCGAACGAAGCCTCTTTGCTGATCCGTGGCCTGCGTACGCTGCCGCTGCGTATGAAGCAGCATCAGCACAGCGCCCTGCAGCTGGCGGAAAAGCTGTGTGATCATCCGCAGGTCAGCGCGGTTTGCCACCCCGGGCTCAATCCCCCTGCATGGTCCACGCTGCGCGGTTACAGCGGGCTGTTTTCCTTTACCGTGACCGAACAGGTCGACATACCGCAATTCTGCAACGCCCTGCAACTGTTCCACATGGGCGTCAGCTGGGGAGGTTTCGAGAGCCTGGTGATGCCGGCGATTTCGGTCATTAATCAGGCCAGTGAATTTAATTCAGCCCAGGATTTTGGTGTCTCGCCGCGCCTGATCCGTATCTCTGTTGGCCTCGAAGAGACCGACGATCTTTGGACCGATCTGACTCAGGCACTTGCTGCCGCCACTCACCGTTAATCACGCTCCGGAGAACCAGCCATGACAACACGTTTCGCCCTGAAAGCCCTGATACTCGCCGTGGGTTTAGGCAACGCCTTTTGCAGCCTCGCCGCCAAACTCACCGTGGTGGAAGTCATCACCAGCCCGCCACGTACCGCGCTTCTGCAAAAAATGCTCGACGAATACAAGACGCAGCATCCTGGTACCGAGATTGAGCTGATATCGCTGCCATGGGGTCAGGCATTTGAAAAACTGGGCACCATGTTACAGAGCGGACAGGTACCGGATGTGGTGGAGATGCCCGATACCTGGCAAGGCTTATACGCCAGCAACAATATGCTGGAGGATCTTGAACCCCGCCTGAAAAGCTGGCCTGAAAGCGCCCAGCTGACGGCCAAAACGCTGGCAATGGCGCGGGCCGCAAACGGTAAAGCCACCATGGTGCCGTACGGTTTTTACCTGCGGGCGCTGTTCTGGAATAAGAAGCTGTTTAAGCAGGCAGGACTGAGTGAACCGCCAAAAACAATGGAAGAGTTTGCCAGCGACGCGAAGCGTATTAGTCAGTCAGGTAACGGTATCAGCGGCTACTGCATGCGTGGCGGTGTCGGGGGAACCAATGCGTGGATGATGTTTATGGCGGCGATGAACGGTTCGCCTGCCTTCTTTGATAAAGACGGCAACAGTACTTTAACCCAGCCGGGGGCGATAAAGGGAGCACAACTGCTGGTCGATTTGTATCAGCAAGGCGGCGCGCCTAAAGACAGCGTGAACTGGGGCTTTAACGAGATTGTCTCGGGCTTCTATTCCGGCAAATGCGCCATGCTCGATCAGGATCCGGACGCGCTGATCGCGATTAAAAATAGCATGGCGGCTGAGGATTTTGCCGTGGCACCCATGCCGGTCGGACCATCCGGTAAAGCCTTCCCGACCATCGGCTATACCGGCTGGGCGATGTTCAAACAGGGTAAACAAAACGATGTCGCCTGGCCGCTGATTACCTTCCTCAGTAATAAAACCAACAACCTGGCCTGGGCGAAATTTGTCGGCACGCTGCCCATCTATAAAGGTGCGGAACAGGACCCGTTCTATCAGACGCCGCAGTTTGCCGGCTGGTTTAAGGAGCTGAACGATCCAAATTATGTGCCACTCACTATGCCGACCCATCTTAAAGGCTGGGGCTACTTCAATTCGGTGATCGTGAAAGAGAGCAGCCAGGAGACGTTACTGGGTGAAAACGACACCAAAGATATGGTGCAGGACTGGGCCAGCTATCTGAGTAAAGAGCAAAAAGCCTGGCTCGCCAGCCAGTAATCCCGCGGAAACCGGAGCCCTGAAATGATGCCTGAGATCTCTCTTCCTGTCAGCCCGGCGCGCCGCCGCTGGCGCTGGACCCGGCTGGCTGAGCCATGGTGGTATCTGTCACCGGGCCTGTTGCTGATCGCCCTGTTCATCTTCGTGCCGATGGCAATCGGCATTTCTTACGCGTTTCAGAGCATGAACCTGCTCAATCCGCTGGAGAGCGGCTGGGTTGGCTGGGCGAACTTTGCGCAGATGCTCGACGATCGCCGCTTCTTTCGCGCGCTCGGCCATACCCTTAACTGGACGCTGAGCTCACTGCTGCTGCAGTTCTTTTTCGGCCTCGCGCTGGCGCTGCTGCTTAACCGCGAGTTTCGCTTTCGCCGCTGGGTGCAGGCGCTGGTGTTTTTACCGTGGGCGGTGCCGGCGTTTCTTTCCGGCCTGACCTGGTCCTGGCTGCTCAACCCGGTCGTGGGTCCGCTGCCACAGTGGCTCAGCGACGTGGGCATTCTCAGCGAACCTTACAATATTCTTTCCGATCCGCAACTGGCGATGTGGGGGCCGGTGATTGCTAACGTCTGGTTTGGCATCCCGTTTTTTGCCATCACTTTACTGGCGGCACTGCAGTCGATTCCCAAAGATTTGTATGAAGCAGCAGCCATCGATGGTGCCAGCGGCTGGCAGCAGTTTCGCCGTGTCACCCTGCCGTTTCTCGCCCCGATGATCGCCATTACCGTGATGCTGCGTACTATCTGGATCGCTAACTTTGCCGATTTGATCGTGGTGATGACCGACGGCGGTCCGGCCGGTTCAACCTCGATTCTTTCCAGTTACATCTTCACCACCGCTTATCGCAAACTGGATTTTGGTTATGCCTCGGCGATGGCGGTGTGTCTGTTACTGCTGATGACCTGCTATGCGCTGGTATTGCTGCGCATCCGCCATCAGTTACTTAAGTAAGGAGTCCGCATGCGCCTGTTACCGTTGATCGGTCATCGTCTCAGCATCGCCGCCTATTTGCTGTTTGCGCTGTTTCCGTTGTACTGGATCATTAAAATTGCCGTCACGCCGGACAGGTTACTGTTCAGTCAGGGCGTGACGCTGTTACCTGGCGGTTTCACCCTGAGCCACTTTGCGAAGGTATTGACCGACAGTGATTTCCCCACGTTTTTTATTAACAGTCTCATTGTCTCCTGCAGCACTGCCGCGCTGACCACCTTGATTGCTGCGGGTGCCGGCTATGCCTTTTCCCGCTTTCAGTTTCGCGGCAAGATGGTGATGGCGGCCCTGCTGCTGTTTACGCAGATGTTTCCGCTGGTGATGATCATTGCGCCGATTTACCGGGTGATGGCCCCGCTGGGACTGACGAATAGTCTGCTGGGGCTGATTCTGATTTACAGCGCCTTCAATGTCCCGTTCGCCACCTTCCTGATGCAGTCATTTTTTGATGCCATCCCGAAAGATCTCGAAGAGTCCGCCATGCTGGAAGGCTGCACCCGCTTTCAGGCGCTGTACCGCGTGCTGATGCCGCTGACGCTGCCCGGCATGGCAGCGACGCTCGGCTTTGTTTTCACCGCCGCGTGGAGTGAGTTGCTGTTCTCACTGATGCTGATCAACAAAAACGAAGTCATGACCTTTCCGGTCGGGCTGCTCAGTTTCGTCTCCAAATTCGCCGTTTCGTGGGGCGAAATGATGGCTGCCGCCGTGCTGGCGTTAATTCCAGCCTGTCTGTTCTTCGCTTTCATTCAACGCTACCTGGTTCAGGGACTCACCGCCGGTGCGGTTAAGGGGTAAATAATGGCTGAAATTACGCTGGCGCAAATTGAAAAGCGCTATGGCAACGTTGAGGTTCTGCGCGACATCAATCTGACTATTAAAGATGGTGAGTTCGTGGTGCTGGTCGGCCCGTCCGGCTGTGGTAAATCCACCCTGCTGCGCACCATTGCCGGTCTGGAGTTGGCAACGGGCGGCAATATTCATATCGGCAGTCAGCTGATGAACGAGGTGGCGCCGAAAGACCGCGATATTTCGATGGTGTTCCAGAGCTATGCGCTCTATCCGCATCTGACGGTCGCGCGCAACATGGGCTTCAGCCTTGAAATTCAGAAACGACCGCGTGCTGAGATTGAGGAGAAAGTCCGGCGAGCGGCGGAGATTCTCAGCCTGACACACCTGCTTGATCGCCGGCCAAAAGAGCTGTCGGGTGGACAACGGCAGCGCGTGGCGATGGGCCGCGCCATTGTGCGTCAGCCGCAGGTGTTTCTGTTTGATGAGCCGCTTTCCAACCTCGATGCGCAACTGCGCGGCCAGATGCGCGTGGAGATCAAAAAACTGCATCAGCAAATGAACAACACCATCGTTTATGTTACCCACGATCAGGTTGAGGCCATGACGCTGGCTGACCGCATCGTGGTGCTCAACCACGGCGTCATTCAGCAGGTGGGCACACCGCTGGAGCTGTACGACACACCGGCCAATAAGTTCGTCGCCAGTTTTATCGGTTCACCGTCGATGAATTTTATCAACGGCGTGATGACCCCCAGCGGCGTGCGTATCAGCGACAGCGCTCAGTTGCCCCTGAATACGCACTGGGCGGCACAGGCCGCTGGCCGCGACGTTATTTACGGCATCCGGCCGGAAAACATCAGCCTGGCGCAGCCGGGTGAGCAGCATGCGCTGCCCCTTGAAGTGTCGCTGGTGGAGCCGACCGGCCTGTCCGAACTGATTCACGGTTCGCTGTTTGGCCACCCGCTGATGCTGTTTTCCACCCAGCGTTCCGGCGCGCGTGCCGGTGATATTTTACCGGTCACGCTGGACAGCGAACGTGCGATGCTGTTCGACGCCGCATCACAGCGCCGCCTGTAATTGCACGTTTAAGCGATCAAAACGACCAGCGCACCCCGGCATTGTAGCGCCAGCCTTTGACGCCGTTGCCGGCAATCTCTTTGCGGTAATCCGCCTCGGCATACAGCGCCACGTTGTTGATCAGCGTCGCCGTGCCGCCGAGGCCGACGTCCCACATCTGGCCAAATTTGCCGCTGCTGAAGCTCTGGCTCAGGTCGCTGTCGCTGGCGCCGACCCTGACCTGCGCCGTTCCGCCCCAGCCGCGATAGTAGTTAGCGCGCAGATACGGCGTGTACTGGTTCTGACTGCTGTCCTGCCAGCTGCGCGCCACACGCGCGCCGAGCCGGCCTATGGTTTGATCGTAATCGTTATAAGAGACGCGCGCGCCGTCAGCATCGGTGAAACTGTCCATGTTCATACGCAGCCAGCTAACCTGTGCCTGCGGTTCCAGGCGCACATCACCCGCCAGCATCAGCGGATAGCCAGACTCGACTGACGCCGTCCAGCCGTGCCCTTTGGGTTTAGCGACCGCTTTCTGCCGCGCAATGTCGGTTTCGCCACGGTAGCCGCTCCAGCTCAGCGAACCATCTACATACCAGCCACTGCTGCGCAGCCAGGTGCCATAAAGTGACAACGTATCGCTATCAAAGCTGGTGGAGCTGTACCCGTCAGCGGCATGCGGGCGAATGCGCGTGTTGCCGCGCGTATAGGCGACGCCGCCGCGCACGCTATCTTCAGCGCCATCGGCGCGCAGCAAATTGCCGCCGAGCTGTACGGCGCTGTAGTTGAGGTCGAAATCATAACCCCAGGCATCCAGGCCGCGATTGCTTCGATACTGCAAATCCGAACCGAGATAGCGGATAAACATCTCTGCGTTGTCTGCCGGCTGCTGGCGCAGTTCGCCGAGTCGCTTATGCAGATCGTCAGTGACTGCCAGCGAGTAGTACGCCAGCCCGACCGGTGCGGAGATCCAGGACGGCACCTGCGGCGTGACCGCCGGACGCACCGCCTTAACCGCACTGCCCGCCTGCGGCTGGCACAGCGAGCCATCGCTGCAGATGAAGTTGTTTGCCAGACGATAGTCCCATGCGTTGCCGCCTGCGCTGCTGCCCGGTGCAAAGCTGTACAGACCATACTGCCACGGCCCGGCTGCCACATAGCCATTGCTCAGCCTGAAGCTGTCGGCGCTGGCGCTGCCGGTCACCTGCACCAGCGAAACGCCTTCGCTGACGGCAATTACGTTGTCACGATTAGTGTCCAGCAGTCCGCCGCCCTGCAGGCGGTCATCCACCCAGGTGGTGCCGCTGGCGTTACCGTTAACACGCAGCACGTCGCTGTGGGTGGCTGTCGAATTGAGCTTCAGGCGGCCCTGCGCGGAGGCCAGACTACCTTCGATGGTCAGGGTATTTGCCGCCACATTGCCACCGTTGGTCAGGTCGAGCGTGCCGGCATTATTCACTACCAGCGAATCATTGCTGGCCCCCTGCAGCCGCGCGTTGACGCCATCGCCGGCGAACAGCGTGGATCCGGCATCGATATTGATGGTGCTGTGCGCCAGTTTAATGTTGTCGCTCAGCGTCCACTGCGTATCGATGAAGTTCAGCGTGCTCCAGCCCGCGCCGAGGTTGGTGCCTTTGGTGAGATCGTCCTGCCGGAACGAACCGCCGCGCGCATTGAGCTGGCTGAGGTTCAGCGTGCTATCCGCGCCGCCGCTGGTGATATGGCGGGTCTGGTTCAGGCTGATAGCCTGCACCGTCGCCTGATTCGCACTGCCGTCACCCATACTCAGGCCGCCATCCAGCGTGCCGCCCGCAACCAGCAGCGTATCGCTGCCGTTGCCGGTGTTCACTTCGCCCGTGACTTTGCCCGCCAGCAGTGCCACCACATCACGGGTCGCGCCGCCCGCCACTACCACCTGATCGGCGTACGGCGCATCCAGCGTGCCCTGGTTGATAAACACCGTCTCGCCGCCGCGCAGATCGATGAGCGGTGCGACGCGGCTTTGTGAACGGATGGTGCCCTGGTTGATCACCTGGCTGGCGCTGCGGGTGACAATCGCCGAACCGCCATCGGCATCGCGGATATCAATCAGGCCCTGAGCGATCACCCGTCCACGGGTGTTGGCACGCACGCCGGTGCCGCTGCCGTTGACTTCAATGCGGTAGTCGCGCCCAATCACTAAATCGTTGCCCGTGGTCGATCCATCTGCGTTTTCAAAACGATAGCCGGTACCGCCTGCGCCGACGTGAATCTGCGCGCTACCCGCCGGATCGAACGAGGTGGCCGAGCGGATGCCGGTGCCACCGTTAGCCTCGAAGCGCACATTACTCAGCGAAATATCACTGATGCCGGCGCGATTGTTCAGCGCAGTGCCGCTGCCGTAAGCGCCGATGATGATGTCGTTGGCTTCAAAGCGCTGCGCACCGCTGTCGAGCAGCAAACCATCGGCTTTGCCGTAAGCCGCCAGCGTGCTGGCCCCCTGCCCGTCGCCGTAAATTTTCATCGCGCCGCCGGAGCCCACGCGCAGCGCGGCGATGCCATCATTCACCCGTAAGCTGCTGTCGAGCGGGACATACTGGCCATAACCGCTGCTGACATCCACGCCGGTGCCGCTGGCAACGCTAACCGTGCCGCGGTTGATAAAGTTACCGCCATCGTGCACCCGGGCCCCGGTACTGTTGCGGCCACGCAAATCCACTACGCTCTGCTGCTGATTAAACAGGCGCGCGTCGCCGCTGACATCAAACGCCGTGGCGTTGCGCCCGGTGCCGGTGATGAGCGAGGCGGCGTAGACCTCGGTGCCATCGCCTGTCGCCTGCGCGCCGAGGGTGTTTTTGCCGTTCAGCGCGATTAGGCTGGTAATAATCCCCTGCGCGCGATCGCTGGCGCGCAGCACGGTGGCACCCTTACCGGTGACCTGATAAACATCGGTGCTGGATACCAGCGCATCCGTCCCGCTGACCACGATGCCGGTGCTGTCTCTGCCGCTCAGCGTGACGTTGCCAAAGCCCTGGTTGTACAGCCACGCGCCGTTGCGGATGTCATACAACGTCGAATTACGGCTGCTGACATCAACCGGGCTGCCGTTGACGATCAGACGTGAGCCGGGATCGAAAGCCTGATAGCCAATCTGCTGCGCATCGTGGAACACCACGCGGCTATTGGCGCCCAGCGTAATACGGCCGCCGGCAAAGGCTTTCGCTCCGACCACGTTATCGCCGTACAGATTAATCGTACCGTTCTGGTTAATTCGCCCCAGTTGGTGATAGGAAACCGCACCAAAGGTGGTGGTTTGCCGGGCGCTCTGGCCGCTGTAAAGATTGAGCGTGCCGCTGTTGGTAATTTCCGTCAGGGTTTTGCCGTCGCCGGCCCCCGGATAGCCATCAGCAAACAGCGCCCGGCCATTGCGCAAAATATTGATGTCGCCGCTGTTATTAACCGTGGCGCCATACTGCGCGTAGATACCCGTTACGCCTTCACCCCGCAGGGAGATAGCGCCGCGATTCACCAGCCGCGCATGATTCATCACGGTAAACGGCTGCTGGTTATTGGCGCGGCCGTCTATCGCCGCCTGATTGATCAGTAACGTGTTGGGATCGAACTGCGTATTGGGGTTAACAACGTTACCCTGCAGCGTATAGCGATTACCGTCAGCAATGGCGACGCGGGCATCAGACCCGTTGAGGTGAATACGCGTTGCGGCATCAATGGTGGCGCGGGCGCCATCTGTGATGGTCAGCCCGCTGGCAAAACTGGCGATGTTCAGCGTCGCGCCGTGGGTATTAATGTCGGTGCCCGCGCCGCTGCCGTACACGCCAGTTGCAAACGGGCTGTTCATCGACAGAGTCAGGCCGCGCCCGTCAAAATCCGCGCCCTGCTCGACGCGAAAAATCGTGCCGTTCCACACGGAAGCGCTGTAGCGGCCGTTGGCCGGCAAATTAATGCGCGCATCCGGACCGATACGGTAGAAACTGATCTGTCCGCTATCCAGCATGCTGTCGCTGCCGCTGGAGGTGGGAATGGCGCGGGCGCTAACGTTGACCGTTGCCTGGCCTTCAGCACGAATCCCGATGCCCGCTTTGCCGCTGAGCCGGATTGGGCCGGTGATATCGGCACTGGCGTGACCGCCCGGTTCGCCAGTTACCCACACCGCCGTATTGTTGGTGCCGCCAAAGCGGTCGGCGTCACCCGCCACGTTGATCGCGCCGCTGGAGAAGGCGTGCGCCTGATTGCCCGCCGTGGCGATCACTTTCAGGCCGGTGCTGTTATAGCCATTCAGATTGAGGGTACCGCGGTTGCCCACCTGGCCGCCGCTGCCGGAATCCATCGCCAGCATGGCGATATTTTCACGCGGCAGCGCCTGCGCCATACCGTTGACGTCGATAACACCGTTATTCAGGGATACCGCGTTGGGCCCGGCCTCGATGCGCATGCCAACGGCGTTTTCGACTTTTGAGCCAATAACAATGCGACCATTATTGATGGCGCGGGAATCCAGCAGACCGGAAATGGCGCTGATGCCACCGCCGAGGCTGACCGCGACATCCTGCGTGACGTCGCCCTTGTGATTTTGCGGCGTGCGGCCGAGGTAAATCGTGCCATCGCGCGCGTTGACGAAGCTGCCCTCGCCGCTGAAACTCACCGCCGCTGCTGAGGAGCCGTTCGCTACATTGTGAATGCCGATGTTAATATTGCCGTGGTTGACCGCGCTGCTGCTGCCGAGGAATAAGCCGGCGGTGCCCCACGGCGCATCACCGATATGCACATTGAGCACGCCATTATTGCGGAACTCACTGTCATAAATCGCGGACACCGCTGTGCCCGCATAGCCGAGAGAATCCTCCGCCACGCCGCGTCCATTGGCGGCGTTGAAAAAACCGCTGTTGATGACACCATTATTGATACCGCGCGCGCCGCTGATCAGCTCCAGCGCGCCCGCTTCGGATGAGAGCGCGTTACTGGTCGCCAGTTTTCCGGCGATAATCGCCGTTGCACCGTTGCTGGCGCGCATCACGGCGCTGGCGCTGTTGGCCACTTCCAGCGTTTTGCCGCGATTGATTTTCACACTGGCTTTCGCGCCATCGGCGCTCAGCACCACCTGATCGCCGAGTGCGGCAGCCACTTCATCATCGTAATTACCGGTGCTCATGCGGTAAACCACACGACCGTCGCGCAGGCTGAACGCCTGGTTCAGCGCGGCGTTATAACTTTCCGGGCTCAGGTTGCCGCCGCTAATCTGGTCAATCAGCCAGTCGTTATAGTTACGCAATTCATTGAGGTTACTGACGTAATAGGCGTTGCTGCTGCCATCCTTAAGCGTGACATCAAACAGACCGGCGTAGGTCACCACGCCTCCGGCATCAAATGCCAGCCGATCGCCACCGTACGGCGGCGTGGCGGCGGTAAAGCGGATGCGGTTATTACTGTCCCAGTTAATCTGGCCGTTATTACTGCTGGCAAATAACTGACTCTGTTTGGCCGCCATTGACCAGCGATTGGTGCTGGCGTTAGCGGCTGCGCCTTGCTGACCAATATTGATATTTAACCGGCCATTAGTGACTGTCGCCACGCGCGCATCAATATATTGTTTATCGTTCACATCATAATAATCTGGCACTACCGTAGCGCCATTAATTTCCGCCGGCGCAATCATGTCCGCACTGTTATAAACCTGATAGACACGATAACTGCCTGTTTCTTCATCCGGAATACCAATAGCATAATTTTGTGCACCGAGTTGCAGGCGGGGCTCGCCGATTAAATTGTCATTAATAATACGCCCAACCTTTTGTAGTTCACCCAGCGTGACGCTGCTCATGCCACTTTCTCCAGCGGTAAAGCGCGGCACGCCGCTCAGCGTCTGGGTGGAACCATTACATAAGCAATAAGCGCCAACTTTATTGTCGTTGCGCTCGGGAGTGAAAGGTTTTAATACCACCGCCGATACCGGTGTGGCAGGCAGCATTAAGCCCTGCGCAGCAAGCAGGCTTAGTAACAAGGGATTTAATTTAAACACACTATTGTCCTCACCAGAGAAAAGACAAATGCCGCACAGCGAATGCGCAGTGCGGGGAAATAGCGAAGCGAAATATATTGTCGTAATAGGTTACGGCTGGAAATCCGTTGAAATGAGTATTACCGCGATCAGCTTAAAACGTCCAGTTTGACTTAAGGAATTGTGATGACGGCGATAAGCTTTAGGAATTGCGCTAACGGCCTGAGATAATTATCTGGAACTAAAAATGCGGAAAATGGCAAAAATCAGATGGCGGAAAATAATACCCGGCACGCCAGTGGCGGCCGGGCATGATGACAATTACAGTCGCGCTTCGACCGGCACCGCCACCTTTTTATCTTTCGGCTTGAGGCCAAACATGAACGAGGCGAAGCGTGAACGTTTGACGATGGCGTAACACACCGCGCTCAGCGCAATGCCGAGGGCAAAATCGATCAGGACATACAGGACTGACAGGTTATCCGGTAACCAGACATCCAGCAGCCATGAGAAAATGATCACCACCGGATAGTGCAGCAAATAGATAATCAGCGCGGAGTCCACAATTGCCGTCAGAATGCGACTCTCTTTCACGTTGATGCGTTCGAAGCTAAATACCAGCCAGTAGGACAGCATCACCGACAGCACGCTGCCCAGCATCACCGGCACATATTTCATCACACCGGTGATGTGGTTGTGCGCGACAACATAGCAGGCGGCCCACACCGCCAGCACCAGCGCTGCCACCAGCCAGCCATTCATCAGTTTACTGCTGGCGTACCGGGCAATTTTCTCGCGGTTGACGTATAACGCAAAACCAGCGGTGTAGTAGACGAGGAAGCGTGCGGTCACCGGGATGAGCTCGACAAATTCACCGCGGCCTTTCACCAGGAACTTCAGCACGAAGCAGGCGTTACCCAGAATCACCAGTGTGGCGATCAGCAGTGGCAACGACATTTTGCCCAACTGACGGGCGCTCCACTGATAAAACGCGCCGGGTACCAGCAGCGACATCACCGACAGCGACACGAGGAACCACAGGTGGTGCATCATGGTATAGCTGTTTAGCCAGCCTTCGAGGCTCAGCGGGGTGTTATTCATCTGTCCCGCGATAAAATACATCAGCGGCGGAATAAACAGATAGGCTGATATCAGCGGAATCAGGACGCGCTTACGGCGATTATCCGTAAAGAATTTCTGCCCTTTGCGCAAAATAATCAGTGCGGAGAACATGCCCGAAAGAAAGAAGAACACTTCCATCCTGAAGGTGTGCACCATGCTCAGCAGTGCCGTGAATATTTCCGAGGGATCGCGCTGCGCGACATAATACCAGCCATTCTCTCCCGGCAAACTCCGTGAGGCGTGTAATAACACCCCTTCCAGAATTAGGCCGGCACGCAGCAGATCCAGGCCAATATTACGGCTGGATAAAAAGGATTCTGTTTTCACATTGCACATCCTGAAATGAGTTGTAACGCAATCATAATGATTCAGTCAGAATGCTAACACCGGATTAATCTGTATACATTATGTTTAGAAACGTTTCGGAATTTCGCCATAGTGTAAAGAATGTCACTGTGCAATGGCCATAAAGCTTAAGCCAGAATGTTCTGATGGTAAAAGTTATCGTCAGGCAGTGCCTATTCGCAGCTAACTGCCGGAAAAACAGCGAAAACCCACTCTTTTACAACAGGTTGTGGATTAACGGTTCGACTCGCAGTGCGAAAATTCGCTAATCAAACCGCGTTATGTCCTGAAGCAACCGTGATGTTTTAAGCAGGCGTCAATGCGGGATTTTCTGGCTGAAGGGAGGCTATTAGGCAGGGCTGGTTTTTACCTGATTGAATTTAAATAACTTTTATTCAGCAAGCGGCTTTTTTCTCAGAGTTGACCTAATTTTCACCCCGCAACCGTGCTTTCGGATTGTTGACCCGCAATCTCCCCTGTTAAGGTAATTCGCTTACGGTTAACAACCGATTCTCCATGTAACCTTGAGTATCAAAAGGCGGAAATTTGTTATGCAACGAGCGCTATCTGGCATCGTCACTTTGCTGATTACCACAGCCTGTCTGTGCAATACCGCATTCGCCGAAAGCGGCAAGCCCGATAATAACTTTATTATTGAAGCCTATGGCGGTTCAAGCACGCGCGGTGCCATGGCGATAAAGGAAAATGGCAAATTGCGCGCAATCTATATTAAAGACAATGAGATTGCTCTGATTAACCAGTGGTTACAGGAGAAGTATGGCGATGGCATTCGCGTAGTGAATAAAGGCGCGTCCTCATCGCAGGCCATGGACCTGTTAAATGGCAAATATTTCTACAAGAATAATAAAAGCTGGCGCGAAGAGATGAAGAAATCGCCGGCAAAAATCATTTTGCTGAATTTTGCCACCAACGATGCACGCCATTTCCATTTCCGCGATATAGAAAAGGATTACCAGGTTAGCCCGGATAAATATACCCAGGTAATGACACAGCTGATCACTATTGCCCGTGAAGAGGGTAAGCAGGTGATATTACAGGAGCCGCACCCGATTTGTGGCCGCGCGGAGAAATGGCACGTTGCACCTTACGTCACCAAACTGGACGCGCTGGCTAAAGCGGAGTCGGTGCCGCTGGCGCGTCAGTATCAGCGCATCCTGCAGATGAAAGACTGGCAGTCACTGATGTCACCCGATTGTATTCACCCGTCCGAACAGCTGTACCGCATGAAAGCAGAGGAAACTTTTTCGGTGCTGGTCTCCCACTTTAATACCGAGCTGGCTGCTGCCGGGCATGGCAAAAACCCGGATGGCGAGCAGGTGGCGAAACGCTAAGCCGGTGATTGGCTGACCAATGAAAACGGCTTAACGCGATAGTGTAGCGACATATTAACGGTAGTCTTTACCACCACGCTGTGTTATCCCTCGGGTTGTCGCGGAGGGGTAACAATGAATATCAGTTTACTGAGCCAGTGTCCGCGGTTGCTGGATACGGTGGCAACTATGCCTCATCAGGAGTGGTCCGGGTTTTCTCACTGGCGCGACCGGAGCGCCATTCGTCAGCGCCTGCTGATGCGCAACGCGCATCCGGCAAAAACGTTTACGCTGGTCGCGTTGAACGCAGAAAATGAAGTGCTTGCCACCGCCAGCACGATTCTTCACGAGCTTGATGACATCCATGAACGCCAGTTCTGGATTGGCGAAGTACTGACTGTCGCGGCACACCGCGGTAAAGGCGTGGCCTCTGCTCTGGTATTGCGTTTAATTGAAGAAGCTCGCCAGCGCGATATGGCAGAGTTGTGGCTTTATACGCCGGATCAGCAGGCGTTTTACCGTCGCTATGGCTGGCAGGAAATCGAGCAGCGCATCGTGTCGTCAGAACAGGTTAGCGTGATGCGAAGGGAAATCTTTTAAGGAAAAGAAGATGTTGGTACGTAAAAACTATCCAGAACTGGGCGAAGTAAAAGCGCCTTACGTGCACGCCGTGAAGCATGGCGACACGCTTTACGTTTCGGGTCTGACTGCCTTCGCAACAACGGCGCAGCAGGCGGATATTGCTGCGCAGGCAGAAGTGATTTTTCAGCAGCTACATACACTGGCTGCGCAGGAAAACACATCACTGAAAAACCTGATAAAAGTGACAATCTTTGTCACCTCCTTCACCGATATAAATGCATTGCGCGACGTGCTTTACCGGCATTATGGCGAACACCTGCCCGCCAGTTCACTGGTGCAGGTTAGCCAGCTGTTTTGCCCCGATCTGAAAATCGAAATTGAAGCAATTATTGCTCTGTGATGAAGTTGTAATTGTTTGTTTTAACGATGCTTTGATTTAAAACGATTCTTGTATGGTCACCTGTTGCCTACACAAGTATTCCCTGGTCGCCATAAATGGCGACCCTACAGGGTACAGCACGGTTTTGTAGGGTGCGCATTGATGCGCACCGGCATTATCAGTTTTTTTTACTGAACGGCATTGCACGCTTTATGGCGGCCCGTCTTACGCTGGCCGCCACTGCGGGCGTGATTAACTTACCTGGGCGATTGCTGGCTCAGCTTCTGCGGTGCCGCTGCGCCGTTCCGCGCCAGCGAAGCCGGTCGGCGTCTGGCCAGTGAAGCGGGTGAAAGCGATGCTGAAGGCGCTGGCAGAGCGGTAACCCACCCGTTCAGCCACGTCGGCCACTGACAGGCGGCTGCTTCGCAGCAGATTTTTCGCCAGCGCCATGCGCCACGTCAGCACATACGCCATCGGCGCCATGCCCACTGCATCGCGAAAACGCACGAAAAACGCCGAGCGCGATAGCGCCGCATGTTTCGCCAGCTGGGGTACCGTCCAGCCATGGGCTGGCCTGGCGTGGATGGCGCGAATCGCCCCGGCCAGCCGCTCATCGGCCAGTCCACGCATCACGCCAGGCGATGCATTCGCCGCTGGCATTGCGCGCAGCGCTTCGATCAGCAGTAATTCCAGCAAACGTTCCAGCACGATCTGCCGTGCCGGACGTTGTGCACGGCACTCATCCCTGACCAGCTGCACCAGCGTGGTCAGGCGCGATGCGCCACGCACATGAATAAACTGTGGCAGTAACGAGACAATCAATCCCGCGTCAGGTGCGGCAAACTGGCAGTAACCAATCAGCGTCTGAACCTCGGCTGGCTGCTGCCGATCGCCAAGCCACACTTCGCCGGGCGCAAGCATCTCCGGCACAGAATCAGGCGCATCTGCGGCCGGTGGCTGCTCGCTGGTCATGCAAAATTCCCACGCAGCCGGAATCAGGACAAAATCCCCCGGCTCAAGCGCAACCGGAGGATGACCTTTCATTTCCAGTCGGGTGCGCCCCTCCAGCACCACGCAGTAAAACGGCTGGCCGGTCTCACTGCGCTGCACACGCCATAACCCATTGGCACGCGCGCGTTTGGAATAAGCCGCCCCGGGCTGTAACAGTGACACCATTTCGGCGAGCGGATCGATCATAATGGACTCCTGCAAATGAAACCAGGACTGTACGTTGTAGTGAGTCCGGTAGTGGCACTCTATAGTGAGCTCTTACCCAACGCAATGCAGGAGTGAACCATGAAAACCATTTTAATCACCGGCTGCTCTTCTGGTTTTGGTCATGCTACCGCGCTCTGGTTTCTGGAGCGCGGCTGGAAAGTCATCGCCACCATGCGCACCCCGCGCGCCGAACTGTTTCCCGAATCCGCCCATCTGCGCCTGCTGCCACTGGATGTCACCGATGCCGCCAGCATCAGGCAAACGCTGGCTGAAGCAGGAGAGATTGATGTGCTGGTCAACAATGCCGGCATCGGTTTATTAACTTCGCTGGAAGGCGCGCCGATGTCCTCGGTGCGGGAAGTGTTCGAAACCAACACGCTGGGCACCATCGCCATGACGCAGGCGGTCATCCCGCAGTTCCGTGCGAAAAACAGTGGCATGGTGATCAATGTGACCTCGACGGTGACGCTGAAATCCCTGCCGCTGCTGGCGGTTTATACCGGCAGCAAAGCGGCAGTCAACGCCTTTACCGAGTCGCTGGCGCTGGAACTGCAGCCCTTTAATGTTCAGGTGAGACTGGTATTACCCGGGCTGGCACCCACCACCGACTTTGGCAAAAATGCCCGGCCGCGCATGGAAAACACCTTGCTCGAGCCTTACCAGCCGATGTTTGATGGCATCATCGCCGGCATGCAGCAGCCCCAGCCAACCACTAAAGCACAGGACGTTGCCGCTGCCGTGTGGCGTGCCGCGACCGATCCCGCCGCACCGATGCGCATCCCGGCCGGAGAAGATGCCGAAGCCTCGATGAAGCAATACGGTTAGCGATCTTTACGCTGGGCCAGCGCCTGCAGTGCCGCCAGACCGTCGCGCGCCAGCCAGCTTTGCAGCGGGGCAAACAACGGTTCAGGCAGCGCCTCAGGCGCGAACCAGTGCCAGCCTGCGCACTTATCCGGTTCCCGCAGCTGCGGCTCGCCGCTGGCGTCCGGCGCCACCATCAGCAGCGTAATATAGTGGCGGTTGACCGCCGGAAACACATCGCTGACGAAGGCGCCGTTGTGTACGCTGTGCAGCTGTAAACCGGTCTCCTCCAGCACTTCCCGCCGCGCACAGGCTTCCGGTGATTCACCAAACTCCAGATGGCCGCCCGGTGCCGACCAGTCACCGGCACCGTGGCTGCCTTTACGCTGGCCGAGCAACAGCTTGCCATCGCGGAAAATTAATACGCCAACACCGACCTGCGGGGACATCATTGCTCCTGATTTATCGATCCTCTCACTCTGCACGGTTTATAAAACAGCGCACCCCGCCTGACAATGGTTTCCTGCCGTTATCGCTGGGGTTTGAGTCGCAGCGCCATCAGCATCAGTAGCAGCACGCCCGCCGCCATGATTTGCCACGCGCTGTCGAGTGATGCCGCGCGGTCGCGCACGATGCCGGCCATCAGCGGCATCAGTGCGGCCAGCATATAGCCGCCGCCCTGCACGAAAGACAGCAGCGCAGTGGCTTCTTCCGGCGTACGGGCATGGTCAAGCGTGACAATCAGCGATAGCGGAAACAGCGCACCGATCCCCAATCCCAGCAGCAGCGTCGGCAACCAGGCGTGTTCGCCGCCCAGCCACAGCAGTGCGATCAGCCCCAGCAGGATAGAAGCCAGCACCACCAGCAGCGGCCAGCGGCGATCGCGGCAGCGATGAATCAGCGCGGAGAGCATAAATCCGGCGGCGACTTCGGTCAGGGTTAATGCGCCCAGCACGTAGCCGCTCTGCGCCGGCAGCCAGCCGTGTTGCATGTAAAATGGCGGCAGCCACGCCAGCACCAGCGTGTAAGCACCGGTGCCGATGCCAAAAAACAGCATCAACAGCCAGGCGCGCGGCGTGCGGTGTACGCCGCCGGCCGGTGGCGTGTTTACTCTCGTGGTCACAGGCTGCAGGCGCAGCCACAGAATCAATGCGATCAGCGCCGGTAGCGACGGCAGCATCAGGGCGATCGTCAGTCCGGCATGGCTGGCGAGCGGCGCGGCGCTGGCAGCGGCCACTGCGGCTCCGGCCATAATACCGGTGGTGAACAGTGCCATTAGCGTACCGGCACGCGAGGCGAAGTGACGTTTAATGAGCGCGGGCATCAGCGCCTGGATCAGCCCGATGCCGCAGCCGGCCAGCAGCGCGCTGGCGGTCAGCATGGCGGCGCTGTGATCGACGCCACGCGCGCCACCCGCGAACACCAGTACTATCAGGCCAGCGGTAATGCCGCGCGCTTCACCCAGCCTGCGCAGCAGCAGCGGTCCGGCCAGCGCCGCCAGCCCCATCATAATGACCGGCAGCGTCGTCAGCAGGCTCAGCTGCGTGGCACTGAGACCTGCATCGTGCTGCAGTTGCAGGAACAGCGGTCCGATGGCCGCCATCACCGGACGCAAATTCAGCGCCACCACAAAAACCAGTAAAGCAAACATGCCAATAGCAGGTAAGGTACGATTCACATTCTATCTCCATACACCAAATTATCTTAACGTTAAGATAGTTTGCGGAAGAACGATAGCGGGTGCGCACAAAGCGACACATTGCCCGCCGTGAACTGATGAGAATTAACATGACTGACCACGTAGATTTTGTCGTTGCGCAATGGGCCAGCGCCATGCCGGAGCTGGACGCCTCTTCCATGGCGATTTTTGGCCGCATGCTGCGCCTGATGAAGCATCTGGCGAAAAAGCGCGCTGAGGCGCTGGCGCCCTTTGGTTTTCGCGACGGTGAATTTGATGTACTGGCGACGCTGCGGCGTGCTGGCGCACCTTACCGGCTGTCGCCCACGCAGCTCTACAAATCGCTGCTGGTCACCTCCGGTGCCATGACCAACCGGCTTAACCGGCTGGAAGAAGAGGGATTGATTGCGCGTGTTGCCGATGCCGATGATAAGCGCAGCACGCTGGTGATGCTGACGCCGGCCGGCCTGGCAAAGATTGAGCAGGCGCTGCAGATGCATACGCAAACGCAGAACGCGCTGCTGGCCACGCTGGACGATCGGCAGCAGCAGCAGCTTGCCGCCCTGCTGCGTCAGCTGTTGCAGGCAGCCGAACAGTAAGCCGAACGGGATGTGGCAAAAAATGAATTAATTCAGCGCGTTTTTCGCTATGTTAAGCATCCCACACCGCTTATTTTCGGACTGGCTATGCGTAACAAATATGCCCCTGCGCAAATCTTTATTCACTGGCTGACGCTGGTACTGGTGGCCACCGCTTACTGCACCATGGAGTTTCGCAGCTTATTTACGCGCGGATCCTGGCAAGGCTATACCATGATCGTCGGACATTTCAGCGCCGGCAGTTGTGTGCTGTTGCTGATGCTGTCACGCATTGTGCTGCGTTTTCGCCATCGCAGCCCGAAAATCGAACCTCAGCCGCCGCACTGGCAAACCGGACTGGCGCATCTGATGCATCTGGCGATTTATCTGTTTTTTATCGTGCTGCCGATTCTCGGCATCCTTTCGCGCTTTTACATGGGCCGCAGCTGGTGGATTTTCGCGATTCCGATGCCGGTCAGCGCCAGTCCGGATCCGGACTTTGCCGACATGCTAAGCGACTGGCATGAAACGCTTGCGCCTTACGGTTACTGGCTGATTGGCCTGCACGCGACCGCGGCGCTGGTGCATCATTATCTGATTAAAGACAATACGTTGCTGCGCATGATGCCGTCACGGCGAAACGGATGAAAGGAATAAGACGGTCGCCTGACGTGGCGACCGTCCTGATTTACGCAGCGAGCCGGCGACCGGTCACCGACCTCAGCTGAGGTGAAAACGTCCCACGGTATGCGCCAGCTGTGCCGCCTGGTCTTCCAGCGAACTGGCGGCGGCTGACATCTGCTGGACCAGCGCGGCGTTCTGCTGGGTGGTGCCATCCATCTCGTTCACCGCGATCGTTACCTGGCTGATGCCGCGCGCCTGCTCGTCTGACGCGGTAACAATCTCGCCGATAATGGTGCGCACCGAGTTCACCGCCTGCGTCATCTCCTGCATGGTTTTACCGGCATCCTGCACCAGCTGCACACCGCTGCCGACGCGCTGCCCGGACTCTTCAATCAGCGCAGCGATATCCTTCACCGCATTGGCGCTGCGCTGTGCCAGATTACGCACTTCCGACGCCACCACGGCAAAACCGCGTCCCTGTTCGCCGGCGCGCGCCGCTTCAACCGCGGCGTTGAGCGCCAGAATGTTGGTCTGGAAGGCGATGCTGTTGATAATGGCGGTGATGTCGCCGATTTTCTTCGCGCTGTCGTCGATTTGCGCCATGGTCTGCACCACCTGGCCCACCAGTGACTCACCGCGACTGGCGATGTGCGTGGCGTTATCGGTCAGCGTCGTCGCCTGATGCGCGTTAGCAGCGTTGTGTTTCACCGTCGCGGTAATCTGCTCCATGCTGGCGGCAGTTTGTTCCAGCGCGGCCGCCTGCTCTTCGGTACGTGACGCGAGGTTGAGGTTGCCGCTGGCGATTTCACCTGCGCCCTGGCGCACCGACGCGCTGGCATCCTGAATCTGCCCGACAATCTCGCGCAGCTGGTTTTGCATGGTGTGCAAGGCGAAGAACAGACTGCTGCTGTCGCGCGCTTTCAGCGGGATAGCGTTATCCAGTTTGCCATCGGCCACCGCCAGCGCAATGGTGGCTGCGGTCAGTGGCTCACCGCCAATCGGCTTCAGCACTTTGCGACTAAATACCAGCCCAAGCAGTGCGCACACCACCAGGATGCTGATCACCATTAAAATCACCGCGTTAATCAGCTGACGGTGCGCCGCTTCCATGACTTTGCTCACCGGAGCCACCACGCCGAGATACCATTTCTGATCGCTGTTACCGATCACCACAGGCCGCCAGGCTACCAGCGCATCCTCGCCCAGAATAGCGTCATGCTGTTCGGTGACCGTGCTGCTGAAATTATGTGTGTCGCCCTTCCAGGCTTTGCTGGTCTGGCTTTTGTCCGGATAAGACACCACATTACCCGCGCTGGAGAGCAACATGGCGTAACCGCTGCCTTCCCACGGTTTGATGCTGTTCACTTTTTCCTGCAGTGACGCCAGTGAGATATCGGACGTCACCACGCCCCACAGTTTGCCCTGGCTGATAATTGGCGCGGCCACCGAGGTCAGCAGCGTTGGCACACCGTTATAGGCATAGCTATAAGGTTCGATCAGCGTATCTTTCTGGCTTTTCTGCGGCAGCAGATAGTAATCGCCCTGGCCTGGCGTAAAGATTGAGGTCAGCGGATGCAGGGCAAAATTGCCGCCCTGGTCGCGATCGACGAAATAGGCGTAACGTCCTTTAGGTGCCGCGCCAGCCTGAGAGGCAAACTCAGCATCGCGTCCGTCAAACGCGTTTTCTTCGAAGATGACCGAAATAGAGAGATAGTCCGGATTATCACGCAGTGCAGAGACCAGCAGCTTATCGGCCACTTTACGGTCCTGCACGCCGGCAGCCGGCAGGGCAATCAGACTGTGGCCGAGGTTGTGTGCGACATCGCGTGCGTAACTCAGCTCCTGCTGTATTTGCAGCGCCTGACTCTGCGCAATCTGCTGTAAGTAACTTTCCGCCAGCGATTTTTGCTCATTGCTGGACTGCCAGCTGAGCACGCCGATAGTCACGGCGAAGCCCAGGGTGATGGTTAAGGCGCCCGTCAGCAGCATTTGGGTGCGGGTGCTCATTTTTTTCTTATTAGATACGGTTGTGGCCATGTCGGCGCTCCTGGTGTTGACACTTTATTACTGAAAAAGAATCACGCCCTGTGCACCTGCATCCCTGTAATCACTCTATCGGCGCACAATCCGGGAACTTGATGGCCTGGCAGGTCCGATCAGAAAACCATCAACCGCTGTTGCGGCGTTGAGTCGCCATTAAAAACGCTAAGACCATGCAGTAAAAAAGAGAGAATTTGATCTGGCGCAAGATCGCCACTTCGCTGTGCTGTCAGGTTATTGCGTACGGGCGCAACGCGCCGCATAACAAGAGGAATGCAACATGGCAGGTAAATTGAGTCTGGCAGGGTTAATGGTGGTCTGGCTGGTGTATGTGGCGTGGATGGTCAGTTACTACTCAGGCACCTTCTCTCTTTTCACGCACTGATCCTTTGCACTGATCCTTAGCACGGTTCCCAGGCCAGCACAGAGGCTGGCCCGGATTCAGCAGCAGTACAAAGCGAACGCGCGGTTCCTCAGGCGGCTTTGACCGCTCGCACCTTCTTCTCTTTTTCCGGCGCAGCCGTATCGCTGTCGTCAGCAGCGGTTTCGCCGCTGTCTTTCACCGCGTCCGGCAGTTTGCTGGTGCGCAGAATGTGTTGCACCGCGTCTTTCTGTTCGGCCAGCAGCATACCCAGTGCTTCGGCCTGGGCCACATCCATCGCTGGCTGATGTTGCTGCAGCCAGTCGGTGAACGCGTCGGCCATATCGAGCATTTTGTCCCATGCATCTGCGTCTTTTTTATTGGCAAACGTCATCTTCTCTTCACCCTTTCTGACCACAACATATTTGGTTTCGACTGCCATGATGCACCTCATTTACTGTGTTTATATACAGTATATTTCATTCAGCTTTTTTAGCCAACGATTTTCTGCTTGCCGTTTAAGCCAGCAGCTCTTCGAGGAAGGTTGCCAGCGCTTTGCGCGGATCGTCCTCTTCAGACACGATCATTTCAATGCCCCACTGCCCCAGTACCTCTTTCGCCACCGGATTATTACGGTTGGTGAACAGGTAGGATTTAGGCCGTGCGGTCGCCAGCCCGGTGCGGCCCCACATCTTGGTCAGGCGATAAAACAGCAGGCGGATATTGAAATCGCTGATGCTGTAGCCGACAAACAGCACGGAGTTACCCATAACATCATGGGTCAGTTTGATATCCAGCGGCGAGTCAAAATAGAGCCGCTCGAAGTAGCTGCTCTCATCCAGCACAATGGAGGTATCATCGTCAAAGTCGCCATGGAGTTTAATAATATGGCGCTTATCTTCGGTCAGCGACACCAGATCGGCGGCATTAGCGACCTTGCTGTACGGCACGTTGTGCGCTTCATGCGCCATCTCCAGCCAGCGGTCGTAATTGGTGGTATAGATGCGCGAGAAATTGCCCTGGGTGATCATGGTGTGGATTTCAGAGCTGCGTACGTCGATGTCCGGACGGTGCCATTCGCGATCCATCCAGCTGCGCAGCGGGCCAAGCGAGCCTTTGCGCTGTTTGTAATATTCCGCCAGCGACAAATGCGTGCCGTAGGTATTGAAGATTTTCGGATCGTAGCCCAGCTCATTAGCCAGATGTGCAATCAGCTCGTGCCACTCCGGCAGTCCGAGATTGCGTGAGATGCCCGCACCGGCGAACAGAATCAGTTTGCCGGCATCGTAAGCGCGTTTGAGTTCCGGTTTCATGCCAGTCCCCGCGAAGTTTTCAGAAAGGTGGCAAAGCGATCCAGCGCCAGGCGGCGCATCGAGATTTCGTTTTTCAGTTCGCCCATTTCAGCGAATGTCTGGGTGTGCCCTTCCGGGATAAACACGCAGTCCCACTGAAATTCGCGTGGCCCCGCCGGCTCCCGGGCAATGGTGCCGCGCAGCTGGCCTTCAAACTGGTACATTTTGCGCCCGTCACAGTAGCCGAGGACGGTTTTGGCGGTCACGCCCGGGCTGTCCAGCCCGTTCACCAGTTTGGTAAAGCGTTCTGCGTTCAGCCGGCTCCAGAAGATGCGCGTCAGACCGGCGGGCAGGCCATTGAGCCCATCCAGATACAGACCGGTATGCTCGACAAACAGCGGGCGGCCAATGATTGAAAAGGCTTTAGTCAGTTTGTCACGAACCAGCTCAACCTCATTTTCGGTCTGAATCTCTTCAATACGGCGCGCAATGGGCACCACTTCGACACCCACCGGCTCAAGGATGGTACGCACCTCGGCCAGCTTGAGTTCATTAGCAGATAAGAAACGAATTTTCATTGCAATCAGTATGTTGAAAGTGGGTTAGTCCAACCTGGTGACGCGTATCCGGCTGCGGTTCCGGCTGTTATTGTCCGGCACGCTGTCGCCGCGCCGCGTGGTCATTCTACTCTGCGGCGACGTCACTGGCGAGGAACAATCGGGTCGCGCTGCGCGCGCCTTCGCCGGTATATCGCATCGCTTATCGCTGGCGGCGTTAAATATTGCACCTGAATGCGTTAATAGCGCTATTTGACGCCGCTTATGTCAAATATAAAAATCCGCGCTTAACGCGCAAATAATCTGAAAACAATTATGACAGTCGTCTCGCTTAAATATATTATGTGGCGTTTACACCTTCACGCGTCATGACAATAAAACCCGGAACCGTTTATGAACCCTTTGTTGAGTTCAGCCTGGTCGCGCATCCGTAATCTGCCCTTCATTCTGCAGGGTGATAGCCCGGAAAAAAAGCTCCGCCTGACGCTGCTGATTGCCGGCGTCGCCAGTATCGTGGCCGGTATCTTTATGGCAACACTGAATTTCAGTCGCGGTCATCATGACATTGGCTGTCTGTATATCGCCAGTATAGCGCTGGGGGGCTACATCATCATCGGCGCCTTCAGCGACCGGCTGGAGCGGCATCTGGCGATCATTACCCATGCGTTATTATTTACCATCATCGTGCTGTTGCTGGTGGATAATCACCACGCTGCCGGCAAGCGTTCAGAATATAACTATCTGGTGGCCCTGATCGTCGGTTCGGCACTGGTGTTGCGCCAGCAATCCTTTTATCTGAGTAAAATATTTCCGCTGCTGTGCCTGCTGTGTTATCTGTTTTTTGTCACCACCGGTCTGATCTGGGAAAATAATCGTTTTCATCTGAATATTCCGCAGGAAGCCGTTTTTACCGTTTTCAATTGTGCAGTGCCGGTGACGGCACTGCTGTCGACCGTGTTTACCTATGGCGGCAATTATTCCGCCACCGATCTTATCAAGCGCGAGCTCGCGTCCGCCATCGAGCGCCAGCAGCTGGAGCTCTATTATCAGCCGCAGGTCGATGGCGACAAAAATCTCATCGGTTTTGAAGCGCTGCTGCGCTGGAAGCACCCGAAGAAAGGCTTTATCTCGCCGGAGGTGTTTATCCCGGTAGCCGAAAAAAGCGGGCTGATCATTGATATTGGCAAGTGGGTGCTGGAGCGCATGCTGCAGCAAATCGTCGAGTGGGATCGTGTGCTGCGGCTGCCTCCGCTGGTGTTTTCCATCAATATCAGCCCGCTGCAGTTGATGCACCGCGACTTCACCCATGACACGCTGCTGACGCTGTCGCATTACAAAATCCGTCCCGAGCGGCTGAAGTTTGAAATTACCGAGACCACCTTTATTTACGATCAGCAGCGCATTGGGGATGTCATCAACCACTTCAGCCAGTTAGGGATCAAATGGGCGATCGACGATTTCGGCGTCGGCTACTCTTCGCTTAAGTCGCTGAGTGATTTCGCTATTGATGATATTAAGATTGATAAATCCCTGATCATGCACATTTTTGAAAACGAATCGGCGGCGATTGTGGTGCAAAAGACCATTGAGCTGTCGCGCGCCATGGGGCTGAACGTGCTGGCGGAAGGGATTGAGAGCGAGGAGTATTTCGAGCACCTGCGCAATAAGGGCTGCCATTTATTCCAGGGTTACCATTTTGCCCGCCCGCTGCCCGCCGCCGAAGCATTGCAGTGGATAAAAAAAGCAGGGTAAACCGGGCGAGCCTTCATTTTTTAAGCCGGTGCGCAGCAATGCGCACCCTACGAAAGCCCGTGCGAGCTGTAGGGTCGCCATTTATGGTGACCACACCGTGCGCCTGACCACCCCGCCCTAATTCTCCTGATAAACAATCCCGGGCGGATTAACCTGCGAAATCTCCACTGCTTCGCCCTCTTCACCCCATCTTGCCAGCACCTGGTGATACTGGCCACCAGCGATAGCGCCGTTGATCGCCTGCTGCAGCGCGACGTCCAGGCCATTGCCCTTCTTCGTGGTGACCGCCACCCAGGCGCGAAACGGTCCGTGCCCGACAATTTTGGTTTGCCCGCGCGAAGCCACTTTCCACGCCGCCATGGCCTGCGGGCCGAATGACGCATCGGCCCGGCCAGAGAGCAGCGCCAGCGTGGCGGAGGCATCATCGTTGAGATAAATCGGCTGCACCGGGGCCAGGCCCTGCGCCCGATTCTTCGCATCCCAGCTCAGTAAGATTCGCTCCTGATTGGTACCGGAGCCCACAATAATCCGTTTGCCGGCCACGTCTTCCCGGCGACGAATCGCGCTGATTTTACTGTCCGCTTTAACCGCGAAGGCGTGGTTATCCGCGCGATAGGTGGCGAAATCAAACTTCTGCTTGCGCTCCTCGGTCACCGCGATATTAAACATCGCCACATCATAGCGCCCTGCCGTGATGCCCAGCGGCCAGTCCTCCCAGGCCGCCGGCACCAGCCTGAGTTTCAGACCGAGGCTGTCGGCCAGCAGGCGCGCAATGTCCGGGTCGCTGCCGATCAGCGTTTTATTATCGGACGCCCAGAGACCAATCGGCGGTGAATTATTGGCTGAAGTGGCGACGGTTAAATAGCCGGGGTGAACAAAATGAAATCCGGCGGGGATCTTCGCGATCGCCTGCGGATTGGCCGCCATGGTGATCGGCGTTTCGTTGTGACTGGCGTCCAGCTGTTGCGCACCTGTCGCGGGTGCCGCCAGCACCGCACCCGTCAGCGCGAGTATAATCACCGGCTTCATTACAGCACCCTGGCGAGGAAACGTTTGGTGCGCTCATGACGCGGCTGATTTAGCACCTGCTGGCTGCTGCCCTGCTCAACCACGCGCCCGTCAACCATAAACACCACGTTATCCGCCACTTCGCGCGCAAAGCCGATCTCGTGCGTGACAATCACCAGCGTGGTGCCGGATCGCGCCAGTTTTTTAATCACATCCAGCACTTCGCCCACCAGTTCCGGGTCGAGCGCCGAAGTCGGCTCATCAAACAGCATCACACGCGGGTTGAGCATCAGCGCACGCGCAATCGCAATGCGCTGCTGCTGACCGCCAGAGAGATGCCGCGGCCAGGCATCGGCTTTGTGCCGCAGGCCGACCACATCCAGCAGCTCACCGGCGCGATCGATCGCTGCCCGGCGCGACAGCTGACGATGGGCAATCGGCGCTTCAATCAGATTTTCCAGCACCGTCAGGTGCGGAAACAGATTGAAGTTCTGGAACACATAGCCGACGTTGATGCGCTGCCGCAAAATCGCCTTCTCTTTCAGCTCATAGAGTTTATCGCCGCGCCGCTGATAGCCGATGTAATCGCCATCGATCTGAATAAAGCCTTCATCCACGCGCTCCAGATGATTGATGGTGCGCAGCAGCGTCGATTTGCCAGAACCGGACGGGCCGAGGATCACCGTTACCGAACCGGGAGCCAGCTCAAGCGACACCTCATCCAGCGCTTTATGCCGGCCAAACGTCTTGCTGACGCCGGTAATACTGATGGCGCCGGTGGTATGCAGATAGCGGTAATCAATGGCTTCGGACATGAGACAGCTCCTCGTTGACGGCGGGGTTCACGCTGCGGTTGCGCCACTGGCGCCAGCGCGAAGGTTGCGGTTCACGCGTGACGCTGCGTGCCAGCCAGCGCTCGACGCTGTGCTGCAGCAGCGACAGCACGGTGGTGATGATCAGATACCAGGCGGCCCCGACCATCAGCAGCGGGATCACCTGCTGGGTGCGGTTGTAGATCATCTGGATGGTGTAAAACAGCTCGGGCATCGCCAGCACATACACCATTGAGGTGCCCTTGGCGAGGCTGATGATCTCATTAAAGGTGGTGGGAATAATCGCGCGCAGCGCCTGCGGCAGAATGATGCGAAACGTGCGGCGCGACGACGATAATCCCAGCGCCGAAGCGGCTTCAAACTGACCGTGATCGACGCCGAGAAACCCGCCGCGAATAATCTCCGCGCTATACGCGCTCTGTACCAGCGTCAGGCCAATCACCGCCGCCGGGAACTGGCCGAGCACGTTAATGGTCTGGAAGTGCCCCCACGACAGGGCGGTGAACGGAATACCGAACGACAGCGTGTCGTACAGGTACGAGAAGTTATACAGAATGATCAGCACCACAATCAGCGGCAGCGAGCGAAACAGCCAGATATAGCCAAACGCCAGCGCGCTCAGCAGCCACGATGACGAGAGCCGCGCCAGGGCCAGCAGGCCGCCGAATATCAGGCTCAGCAGCGTACCGCACAGCGTCAGCAGCAGCGTTTGTCCCAGGCCATTTAGGATGACAGGATCAAAAAACCAGCGGGCAAACACGCTCCACTCCCAGCGCGGATTAAAGGCCACGGAATCGATCACCGCCGCAAGGATAAACAGCGCGATGATGGCACCGACGGTACGCGCCGGATAGCGTGCCGGCACCACGGTCAAAGGTTGTTGCTTACTCATGGTGGCTCTCCTTAGCTGGCCTGCGCCACGTTGTGCACATCAATGATTTTGAGAAAACGCAGCCGGCCATCGTGCGGCGGCTGGCCGTAAATCTCCATATCTTCGCGCAGCTCAAACTGCGGCTGATAGCCGTGGCCGATATACAGCTGCACCGCTTCCGGCTGACGGAAACCGGTGGTGAGAAACACGCGCTGATAGCCTGCGCGCAGCGCCCGGCGCTCCAGCTCCTGCAGGATCAGCAGTGCCAGTCCCTGACGGCGCAGGTCACGCCGCGTCCAGATACGCTTCAGTTCGGCGGTGGTAGCATCCCACGGTTTGTAGGCGCCCATCGCGATGATCTCACCGTCGCGCTCCAGCACGATGAACAGCCCGCGCGGCGGCAGATACCACTCTGTCAGCTCAACTTCATTGTGCTTCCTGAAGAAATCGCCGTAGCGTGCTGCATATTCACCAAACAGACCGTCAAGAATCGGCTGCAGCTCCGGCGCTTCCGGTGACACTTCGCGGAAAAATTGCTGGCTCATGCCGCCTCCTTAATCGCCCAGTCCGGGCGGATTGATCTCGGAACGATCCAGACGCTCCACGCCTTCACCCCAGCGGTTCAGCACCTTGTCGTAGTCACCGTTTTTGATCACGCCGTTGAGCGCGGTGTTGATTGGCTGCACCAGCCCGTTGTCTTTTTTCACCGTCACCGCGATGTGCGCCGCCTTCGGCCAGCCGCCGTCCACGCTACCCACCAGCCGGGTCTTTTTGGTCAGCGCTGCTTTCCATGCGCCAATCACGTTAGGGCCGAAGTAAGCGTCGGCGCGCCCGGCCTGTAACGCCAGCGTCTGCGCAGCGTCATCTTTGGTATAAACCGGTGTGAAAGGCTTCAGTCCCTTAGCCTGATTCTCTTTATCCCAGGCCAGCAGGATGGCCTCCTGATTGGTGCCGGAGCCGACGATGATGCGCAGGCCGGCGATATCTTCTGCCTTGCTCAGCGAGGTAATCGGGCTGCTGGTTTTCACATAGAAGCCCAGCGAATCTTTGCGGTAGGTGGCAAAATCAAAACGCTGTTTACGATCTTTGGTCACCGTCACGTTGGTGATCGCCGCGTCATATTTGCCCGATGCCACGCCCAGCGGCCAGTCTTCCCACGAGGTGGGCACGATGTTGAGCTTCAGCCCGAGGCTGTCGGCCACCAGACGCGCGATATCCACCTCACTGCCCAGCAGCGTTTTATTGTCGTCGCTGAATACCGTGAGCGGCGGCGAGTTGAGTGCCGCCACCGCCACGGTGAACGATCCCGGCACGGCAAATTTGTGGCCCGCCGGAATTTGCGCCACGGCGGCAGGATTCTCTGGCGTGTTGATGGGCGTTTTATTGGCGGCAAGGCTCACCTGCTGACCATTGACGGCCACGTCCTCGGCCAGTGCCGCACTGCTCAGGCTCAGTAACAGCAGCGCAATCAGGGATTTTTTCTGCATAGCGTGTTTTCTCATCGTTATTGTGGTGTGAACTGGTTGAGCGGCTGTTTCAGACCAAAGCTGGCGCGCAGCGTGCTGCCCGGGTATTCGCGACGCGTCAGGCCGCGCGCCTGGAGAACCGGAATCACCTGATCAACAAAACGCTCGAAGGTGTCCGGCGTGCCGCCCTGAATAATGAAACCGTCAGTGGCTTCGGTTTCGAACCACAGCTGCAGACCATCCGCCACCTGCTGTGGCGTACCGTGAAACAGCGGACGCGGCGTCGCGGCTTCCAGCGCGGCCTGGCGCAGCGTATGGCCGAGTTCGCGCGCTTTGCGTTTGATTTCGTCGGTGGTGCTACGGAAGCTGTTCTGGCCAATATCGCCAATGTCCGGGAACGGCTGGTCGAGCGGATACTGCGAGAAGTCGTGATGGTCAAAGAAGCGACCGAGATAGTTGAGTGCATCCTCAATCGAGACCAGCGCCGCGGTGGTCTGGTACTGACGCTCGACGTCTGCGTCATCCTCCCCCACGATCACACTGACGCCCTGGAAAATGTGCAGATCACCCGGTTCACGCCCGTTCGCCACCAGCTGCTGCTTCACATCCCGGTAGAACGCCTGCGCTTCTTCGCGCGTTGGCTGATGGGTGAAGATGGCGTCAGCATGACGCGCCGCCAGCTTGCGGCCATCTTCCGAGGCGCCCGCCTGAAAGATAATCGGCCGGCCCTGCGGCGTGCGCTCAATGTTCAGTGGCCCCTGTACCTGGAAAAAATCACCGTGATGATTCAGCGTGTGCAGTTTGTCAGGCGCATAGAACTGACCGCTGGCTTTATTGCGCACAAACGCGCCCTCTTCCCAGGAATCCCACAACCCTTTCACCACCTGCAGGTATTCGTCGGCGATGCGGTAGCGCAGCGCATGCTCGGGATGCTGCTGACGCGAAAAGTTTTTTGCCGAGCCCTCCAGCGGCGATGTCACCACATTCCAGCCCGCGCGCCCGCCGCTGAGATGGTCGAGACTGGCGAACTGGCGGGCGACGGTGAACGGCTCACTGTAGGAAGTGGACACCGTACCGACCAGACCGAGATGCTCGGTGACGCCGGCCAGCGCCGACAGCAGCGTCAGCGGTTCAAAGCGGTTAAGAAAGTGCGGGATCGATTTCTCATTGATGAACAGGCCATCGGCGACAAACAGGAAATCCAGTTTGCCAGCCTCGGCTTTACGGGCGATACGGCGGGCGTAATCAAAACTGATGCTGGCATCCGCCTGCGCCGCCGGATGACGCCAGGCGGACATGTTGCCGGATGCGCCGTGCAGAATGGTGCCGAGGCGCAGTTGTCTTGCAGTCATAATCGTCTCTCTTTGCTCATGGCGCAGCCTGCCGGCGATAGCCTTATCGCCGTACAGCGCTGCCAGAAATGGAAGGAAATCAGTTAAGGATGGCGTCGCGACATCGCGCGTTTAGCTGCTGCAATGCCTGTTGCGCCAGCTGACTAAAATAGTGTGCCGCCGGGGCGATCAGCGCTTCATCGGGGTTGAAGCCACCGTGATGCAGGCCAAATTCACTGGCGCTGCCAATGCTGACAAACGCGCCCGGGAGCTGCTGCAGGTAATAAGCGAAATCTTCGCCGCCAAGGTGCAGCTCAGCCTGTTGCACCTGATAACCCACCTGCTGCGCCACCTGACTGGCAAACTGTGCCCAGTGGGCGTCGTTCTCCAGCACCGGCGGCCCCGGATGCCAGCTAAAGGTGGCCGTGGCACCGCTGGCGGCGGCGATATTGACCACCACCTCGCGTGCACGCTGCTCCAGCTGCGCGCGCACCTGTTTATCGTGCGTGCGCACCGTGCCGCCAAATTCCGCTTCAGCCGTCTGCTGACCGTCGTGCCTGTGTGCATCAATCCGCGTGACGCTCAGCACCAGACTGTCCAGCGTATTAAAGCTGCGGCTGGTGAGGGATTGCAGCGCCTGAATAATCTGGCTGGCGACCAGGATGCTGTTCACGTCCGCGCGGGTGCTGTGCACACGCACCACAAATTTATCGGCGTTGGCATAAAACGCACCGCTGCGCGTGGCAAAGGTGCCCGTGGGCAAACCCGGTTCGTTGTGCATGCCAAAAATCGCCTGTACCTGATCCAGCACACCCGCGTCGATGAACTGCCGCGCGCCCTGGGCAATCTCTTCCGCCGGCTGGAACAGGATGCGCACCCGTCCCGGTAGCTGAGCTTCCCGTGCTTTCAGCTGCAGCGTGGCACCCAGTATCACCGCACTGTGCACATCGTGACCGCAGGCGTGCATGACGCCGGCTTGCCGTGAACGAAAAGGCAGCCCGGTGGCTTCATGGATCGGTAATGCATCGATATCGGCACGCAGGGCGATCAGGGGCGCGCCCTGACCCACTTCCGCCACCACGCCGGTGTGCAGCGGATAATCCAGCAGGCGCACGTCAGCCTGCTGCAGCCAGCGGCGCAGCCGCGCGCTGGTTTCCACTTCATGACCGGAGAGTTCCGGCCAGCTGTGCAGCTCGCGCCGCCAGTCAATCAGCTGCTGTTCGCTTACTATCGTCACAGGACCTCCCGGTCAGGCGCTAACCAGACGATGCGTCGCCAGCAGTTCGAGGGATTTCACCCGCGCCTGCTCCTCCGCCACCGGCGTATCAATAACAAACTCTTCAATGCCGTAGCGCTGGTGCAGCGCATCAAGCTGCGCGTGCACCTGTGCCGCGGTCCCTTTCAGCAGCGACGGCGTGCGTGGCTCAATCACGTAGTCACTGAAACCGCCCTGACGCACATAGCGCTCAGCCTGTTCAATGCTGCCGACATTAACGCTCTGTCCGCCCGTCACGCTGACGTGATAAATGCGCAGTGTGTCGACCAGCAGGTCAGCTTCTGCCGGCGAATCCGCCACCACCACCTGTACCGCCACCAGCGCACGCTGACCCTGACTGTGCTGGCGATAGCTGTTCAGCACCTGCGCCATCAATTGCGGATCGCCGTTGTGGTGTGCGGCGAACACTAGTTGCCAGCCGAGCTCTGCCGCCAGTCGGGCGCTCGCTTCGCTGGCTCCGAGCAGAAAGCGATTGGCCGGACGCGGCGGCTGCGGCGTGGCGCGCAGGATCTCCTCATCCCCCACCGGCGGCACACTGAGCCAGCTATCCAGCAGCGCCAGCTGTTCGGCAAAGCTGCCTTTCTCCTGCTGGTGCACCCCCAATTGCAGCGCGCGGGTGGAAAGCGGCAGTCCGCCGGGCGCTTTACCCACGCCCAGGTCGATACGTCCTGGTGCCAGCGCAGCCAGCAGGTTGAAGTTTTCCGCCACTTTATAAGGGCTGTAGTGCTGCAACATCACGCCGCCGGAACCCACGCGGATATGTCGGGTCTGGCCAATGATCCAGGCAATCAACAATTCCGGCGAAGGACTCGCCAGCTGGTCGCTGTTGTGGTGCTCCGCCAGCCAGAAGCGGTGATAACCCCAGGCTTCCGCGCGCTGAGCCAGCTGCAGTGTGCGATGCAGGGCCTGCGTGGCGCTCTCACCTGCTGCAATCGGTGATTTGTCGAGCAAACTCAGTCGGTATGACATGCGCCTGTTCCTTATTTCGATGAATAGGGTTGCGATGAATATGGCGCTTAGTGTGGCGGGGAGATTTATATTTCGTAAAACAACTAAATCGGCAAAGCGATTCAGGAAATGAGAAATAGTCATAATACTTGCTGGTGAAAGCCTGATTTTTGGTAAAGCGGATTTCGCTTTCTGTCGGGGTAACATTACGCGAGGAAGTAATGATCTGCAGCAGCAATAACATCAGCGCAGGTTTTCAGGTTGAGAAAAAACAATTTTATCGGGCCAGGAAAACAACCCGGTAATTGCGGCATACAATTAATTCTCCGCTTTTGTTATTTTCGCAAAAGCTTAGTGCAATTCATTGGTTCAACTCACGGGTTGCACATTTGATGATGATTTCAGCCCACCGGGCACTTGATAACAAAGGAAATCATCATGAAGACGCATTTTCACTTGCGGGCGCTGAGCTTAGCCCTGCTGACAGGGATATTTAGCGCCCACGCGGCGGAGACGCCGGTCAAAGGCGGCACGCTGATTTATCTGGAACAGCAGGCACATACCAATCTTTATCCGCCGGCCGGGGGTTTTTATCCCAACGGCGGCATTCTTAATCAGATCACCGACAAACTGACGTGGCAAAATCCGAAAACGCTGCAGGTGGAACCGTGGATTGCCGAAAGCTGGAGCAGCAACGCGGATAAAACGGAATACACCTTTAAAATTCGTCCTGGCGTCACCTTTTCCGATGGCACGCCGCTGGATGCGAATGCCGTAGCGAAAAACTTTGATACTTACGGACTCGGTAATAAAGCCCAGCGCCTGCCGGTATCTGAAGTGATTAATAATTACGAACGCAGCGAAGTGATTGATCCCCAGACGGTGAAGTTTTATTTCAAACAGCCCTCACCTGGATTTTTACAGGGCACGGCCACCATTGGCTCCGGGCTGGTTTCGCTCAGCACGCTGCAACGCAGCTTCGACCAGCTCGGCGATGCGCGCCATATTATTGGCTCCGGGCCATTTGTGGTCAGCGATGAAAAGCTTGGGCGGGAAGTGGATTTAACCGCGCGCAAAGATTACCAGTGGGGACCGAAAAACAGCACCCAGCAGGGACCGGCGAATCTGGCTGGCATCAAATTTATCGTCACACCGGAAGATAGCGTGCGCATCGGCGCGCTGCTGGCCGGTCAGGCCGATTTTATTCGCCAGGTGCAGGCGTATGACGAAAAACAGGCGCAGCAGCAGGCGTTCCCGGTTTACGCAGCGCCGACGCGTGGCGTCAACGACAGCATCAGCTTCCGCCCGGACAACCCGCTGGTCAGCGATCTGCGTGTACGTCAGGCGCTGTTGCACGCGACCAACGCGCAGCAGGTGGTGCAAACCCTGTTTTCACCTAACTATCCGCAGGCCACCTCGGTACTCGCCGCCTCGGCCGCCGGGTATGTCAACCTCGCGGACAAACTGAAATACGATCCCGCCCGCGCCAGGCAACTGCTTGATGAGGCTGGCTGGCAGCCCGGCAGCGACGGCATCCGCGCTAAGGCGGGGCAAAAGCTGGCTCTGACCGTGTATGAATCGCTGCCGCAGCCGCAGAACAAAGAAGTGCTGCAGCTGGTGGCCCAGCAGTGGCGTCAGGTTGGCGTCCAGCTCACGGTGAAAGCCGGTGACGCTGGCAGCCGCACGCTGGACAACCTCGATCCGCTAAAAACCCCGCTCACGGTCTCGGAAGTGGGCCGCGCCGACCCGGACGTGGTGAAGAGCATGTTTTATCCCGCCAACCGCGATGCGCTGCTGCAAAAAGGCGGCTCCAGCGACAAAGTCCGGCATTTCCGTGACGACCAACTCAACAAGCTTTTGGTGGCAATCTCGGCCGAAGTCGATCCGGCGAAACGTCTGGCGCTCACCGGAGACGCCCAGCGTTATCTGCTGGATCAGGCTTATGTGATCCCGATCTTTGAAGAGCCGCAGGTGTTTGCCGGCGCGCCGTGGCTGAAGGGCGTGAGTTTTGAAGCCGTAGGCCGGCCGTCGTTCTACGGCGCATGGCTGGAAAAACATTGAGAGGATAATGATGCGACACGCACTGCTGCATAGAGCGGGACAAAGCCTGCTGGTGTTATGGGCGGCGTTTACCCTGTCGTTTCTGCTGCTGCAGGTGCTGCCGGGCGATGCGGTGCTGATCAAGTTCCAGAATCCGGATCTGGGTCTCAGCCCGCAGCAAATTGCAGAGATGCGGCAGGCCTACGGTGCCGATAGCCCGATCTGGCAGCAGTATCTGCATACGCTGCTGGCGATGCTGCGCGGTGACTTTGGCTACTCGGTGCAGGCAGGTGTGCCGGTCAGCGATCTGCTGGGCAGCAATCTGCCCGCCACGCTGCAGCTGGCGCTGGCCGGATTTGCCGTTGCCTGCGTGGTCGCCTTCGCACTGGCGGCGCTGGCGCGACTGCCGGCGCTGTGCCTGCTGCGTACGCTATTGCAGTCGCTGCCGGCACTGTTTATTTCGCTGCCGACGTTCTGGCTTGGCATCGCGCTGATTCAGCTGTTCTCCTTTCAACTGCGCTGGATCCCGGTGATCAACCCATCGCCCCTGCAGGGGCTGATTCTGCCGGTGCTGACCGTCGCCGTGCCCATCTCCGCCCCACTGGCCCAGATTCTGCTGCGCAGCATCGATCAGGTTGCTACTCAGCCGTTTGTCGCCGTGGCCCGCGCCAAAGGTGCCAGCGCACAACACGTGCTGTGGCGGCATATCATGCGCAACGCGCTGCTGCCGGTGCTCAATGTGGCCGGTTTGCTGCTGGGGGAATTGATCGCGGGCGCGCTGATTACCGAAACCGTGTTCGGCTTAAGCGGCATCGGCCAGCTGACCCAGCAGGCGGTCAACAATCAGGATGTGGCGGTGTTACAGGCGGTGGTGATGATCTCCGCACTGGCGTTTGTGCTGATCAACCTGCTGGTCGATCTGCTGATGCCGCTGTTCGACCCACGTCTGCAAACCGTAGCCGGAGGAAATTCATGAGTCTGGTCGATTACTCTACCGCGCGTCAGGGACAGCCGGCCTTGCGGCGCGATCGTGCCCGTCGCCTGCAGCCTGGCTTGTGGCTGGCATGGACGGTGCTGGCGCTGGCATTCGTGGCGGCCGTGGCACCGCAACTGTTCACCCACTATAGCCCGACCGAAGGCATTGCCGGCGCGCAGCGCTTAGCGCCGCACAGTGCGCACTGGCTCGGCACCGATCAACTCGGACGCGACCTGCTGGCGCGCATCGTCTATGGCGCCTCGCAGTCGCTCTCTGCGGCGGTCGCAGCGGTGGCGATGGGGCTCACTGGCGGAACCGCGCTGGGCGTCCTGGCTGGGGCCGTGGGCGGCCGCGGTGAACAGGCACTGATGCGACTGGTTGATGTGCTGCTTTCAATCCCGGCGCTGCTGCTGTCATTAAGCCTGCTGATCCTGCTGGGTTTTGGCACCGTGCACGCTGCGCTGGCGGTGGGCATCGCCTCGATTGCCAGTTTTGCCCGGCTGGCGCGCGGCGAAGTGGTGCGGGTACGCCGCAGTGAATATGTGGAAGCGGCTTATGGCAGTGGCGGCCGTTTCTGGCAGGTACTGTGGCGCCACATTGTCCCCAACTCGCTGACCGCGGTGATTGCCTTCGCCGCACTGCAGTTTGGTCAGGCCATTCTGGCGCTCTCAACTCTCAGCTTTCTCGGCTATGGCACGCCGCCACCGACCCCCGAATGGGGTTTGCTGATCGCCGAAGGCCGCAACTATCTGGCTACCGCGTGGTGGCTGACTACCTTTCCCGGCGTGGTGGTGGTCGCCGTGGTGCTGGCGGCGAACCGCGTTAGCCGTCAGCTGGCAGGAGGTGACGCATGACAGCGCTATTAAGCGTGGAAAACCTCAGCCTCAGCTATCGCCAGCGCGGCGTGTGGCGTGAAGTGGTGCATAACGTGAGCTTTTCCCTGCAGCCGGGCGAAATGGTGGCGCTGGTCGGTGAATCCGGCTCAGGTAAAACCACCACGGCCCAGGCGATTATCGGTCTGCTGGCGGACAATGCCCGGCGCGATAGCGGTAAAATCCTGCTGAACGGCACCGATATCGCTGGCTGGTCATCCCGGCGCATGGACAGCGTGCGCGGCGTGCATATCAGCCTGGTGCCGCAGGATCCCGGTAATTCGCTTAATCCGGTGAAGACCATTGGCGATCAGGTTGGCGAGATCCTGCAGCTGCATCAGAAGCTTAGCCGGACCGCGCGCCAGCAGCGCGTGCTGGAACTGCTGCAAAAAGTTGGACTGAGCCATCCTGAGCAGCGCCTGCATCAATATCCGCATCAGCTCTCTGGCGGGATGAAGCAGCGCGTGCTGATTGCCATCGCGCTCGCCCTGCAACCACAGTTGATCATCGCCGATGAGCCGACCAGTGCGCTCGATGTCACGGTGCAAAAGCGCATTCTCGATCTGCTCGACCAGCTGCGCCGTGAGTTCGCCACCGCCGTGCTGTTTGTCACCCACGACCTGGCGCTGGCCGCGGAACGCGCTGATCGTCTGCTGGTGTTTCGTCACGGCGAGATCCAGGAACAGGGAAGCGCAGCGACACTGGTTAGCGCGCCACAGCATCCTTATACCCGCCAGCTGTTACAGGACGCGGTGCCCGACGTTACCGCTCTGCCTTATCCGTCCGCAGCCCGTTTTTCCACTCCGGCGATTCAGCTCAACGCCATCGATAAACAGTTTGCGCTTGGCAGGCAGCAGACGCTGACGGTGGCGAAAGCGGTCAGCCTGACGGTGCCACGCGGCACGACGCACGCGCTGGTGGGTGAATCCGGCTCCGGCAAAACCACGCTGGCGCGCATTTTGCTTGGCTTTGAACGCGCCGATCGCGGCAAAGTGGTGATCGACGGCATTGATGCCAGCAGCCTGCGCGGCGAAGCGCTGCGTCAGCTGCGGCGCAAAATCCAGTTTGTTTACCAGAATCCGTTCGCCTCGCTCGATCCGCGCCAGACGCTGTTTAACATCATTGAAGAACCGCTGCGCAACTTTGGCTCGCTCAGCGCCGCCGCTCGCCAGCAGCGGGTGCACGAGGTGGCGCAGCGGGTGGCACTGCCGCTGGATCTGCTGACGCGCAAGCCGCGCGAGCTGTCCGGCGGCCAGCGTCAGCGCGTCGCCATCGCACGGGCGTTGATCCCGCAACCGGCGATCCTGGTGCTGGATGAGGCAACGTCAGCGCTGGACGTCACGGTGCAGGCACAGATTCTGCAATTGCTGCAACAGTTACAGCGCGAGCTGGGCCTCACCTATCTGTTTATCACCCACGATTTGGCCACCGTACGACGACTGGCACACAGCGTTACCGTGCTACGCGCAGGCGAAGTGGTTGAAAAAGGTGACACCGTCACACTGTTCAATGCGCCGCAGCACCCTTACACCCGCGCGTTGATTGACGCCATTCCGGTTTTCCGTCCGCTGATTAAGGAGTCTGCATGACGCGCAAACGCATCGGTTTTTTTACCCGCCTGCTCGACGACACCACGGCGCAACAGCGCTACCGGCTGGCGACGGAACAGATTCAGCACGCTGAACGCTGCGGATTTGACAGTGCCTGGATCGCGCAGCACCACTTTCATGAAAAGGAAGGCGGGCTGCCCTCACCGCTGGTATTTCTTGCTCACGTGGCCGCGCACACCCGTCATATCCGCCTCGGCACCGGCATCATCACCCTGCCGCTGGAAAATGCCCTGCGCGTGGCCGAAGACGCGGCGGTGCTGGACCTGCTGAGCGACGGACGACTGGAGGTGGGGCTCGGCTCCGGCGGCACGCCAACCTCATTTTTGCCGTTTGGCCTGACCAGCGAACAGCGCGCCGGCGTGTTTGCCGACCAGTTGCATACGCTGCTCAGCGCGTGGCGCGGCGACACGCTGGCCCATCCGGACAATCATCTCTATCCGCCGGCTCCGGAGCTGGCGCAGCGCGTGTGGATCGCCACCTTTTCCGTTGCAGGCGCGACGCGTGCCGGCCAGGCCGGTCACGGGCTGATGTTATCGCGCACCCAGCCGCGGCCGGCGGGTCAGCCGGACCTGTCGCTGCAGCAGCTGCAAAACCCGATGATCGATGCTTATCTCGCGGCGCTGCCGTCGGGCGTGGCGCCCCGCATCCTGGCTTCACGCACCGCGTTTGTTGCCGACTCGAACGACTACGCGCGCCGCCTTGCCGCGCCCGGTCTGCAGCGCCAGGCAGAGCAGTTTCGCAAGGCGGGCCACGACATCACCGGCAGCACGCTGGAGAGCCACGCGCGCCAGCTCGATGCACATATCGGCGATGCGGACGCGGTGCTGGCTTCGCTGCTGGCCGACAGCACGCTGACGCGCGCCACCGACATCACCTTCCAGGTGCACTCTATCGATCCGCCGCACGCCGATACGCTGCGTTCGGTGGCGTTAATTGCTGAACATATTGCCCCCACGCTGCGTACGCTGGGGACCGCTTAACAGGAGAAAATCATGTCTCAGGCTACAGATTTACTGGCGGCGCTGGCCGATATCGACCCGGCGGCGCAACTGGCAGAGGCGCGCAGCGTGCGTCAGGCCGCGACCCGACACGCCCAGGGCAGCTATGAGGTGCTGTTTGGCCAGGATGACGACGATTTCCCGCTGGCGCAGCGTTACGCGCTCGCCGGGCAGGTCGCGGGCTGGCACGGCGTCACATCATTGCAGGCACACTATCAGCAGCAATCCAGCGAAACCCCGACAGATACGCGCTTTGCCGCCGGTCGCGCCTTTGCTGAACTGCTGAGCCTGCATCCGGTCGACGCCACACCGCAACAACTGACCACGCTGCGCCATGCCGGCTGGACGCCGCGCGGCATCGTCACGCTGGCGCAGCTGGTGGGATTTGTCAGCTTTCAGAGTCGCCTGCTGACCGGCCTGCGCCTGCTGAGCGGTGAAGCATCGCGCGCGCAGCCCCATGCGGTGGCCGGCAAATGGCATAGCGCCCCGCTCACGGCCAGCGGACAGACTGCGCTCACCGCGTTTACCCAGCAGGAGCTGGGCTGGGAGCCGTGGCTGGCAGCCAAACCGCTCAGCGAGTTTACGGCGGAAGAACAGGCGACGCTGGCAAAAAACGGTCATAGCGAGTCCGACTATTTCCGTCTGCTGGCGCGCAATCTGCCGCTGCTGTGACAACGCACGCTGACGGATAAAGGCATCTTTTATACGCCAGGCGGTTTACCTCGCGCCGAGCGCGAACTGGCGGCCACGGTAGTGAGTAAAGTCAATGGCTGCATTTACTGCGCATCCGTGCATGCCCGCAAAGCCAGTCAGCTGTCAAAAGATGAGACTGCGGTGCAGAAACTCCTGAATGTCGCGCCAGGTGCCGAGCTGGCACACGGCCAGTCCGCGCGCTGGGCGGCGATTATCGATTTTGTCGCCACCTTATCGCTAACCCCGGTCGCCAGCAGCCAGACCCAGCTGCAGGCGCTGCGCGAGCACGGACTGGATACGCTGCAGCTGCTGGACCTGATCCAGTCCGCCGCGTTTTTTGCCTGGGCCAACCGCCTGATGCTAACGCTGGGCGAACCTTTCTTACCCGAACAGCCGCAGGGATGACCATGACACACACGTTATCTGCCACACCGGCAGCGTTTACTGACCATTTTCATATCACCATTCAAGGCAAAGGCGCTCACGCTGCACGTCCGCATGAGGGCATCGATAGTATCGTTACCGGCAGCCATATCGTCAGCGCGCTGGCGGCCGCCGGCCTGGATGTCACCCGCTTTCAGGGTGGCAACAGCTGGAACGTGCTGCCGCCAGAGGTCGTCGTGGAAGGCGTGCTGCACAGCGAGGATGCCAGCGCGCGCCAGCGATCATCGGCGCAGGCCGCGACGCTGGTCAGCCATATTGCCCGGGCGTTCGGCGCCGAAGCGCAGCTCGCCTGGCAACCGCAACGCGAAGCCGAACGCAGCGCGACACCGCGGTCATCGTAATGATGCGAACCAGGAGGCAGATAATGGCGATACCGGTACCCATTCCACAGCTCGATCATGCAGTGATCAATGTTGCCGATCGGCTGGATGACGCCAGCGCGTTGTATCGCCGGCTCGGTTTCCAGCTCACGCCACGCGGCCATCATTCGCTGGGCTCCAGTAATCATCTGGCGGTGTTTGGTGATAATTATCTGGAACTGCTGGGCTATGAAGCCGGGCGTGCGCACCGGCGTCAGGATATCTGGCAGGCACCGGCGGGCCTGAGCGGTCTGGTATGGAAAACCGACGATGCCGATGCAGTGTGGCGCTATCTGGAAAGTCAGGATATTGATGGCGATCCCGCCGCCAGTTTTTACCGGCCGGTGCAGTTGCCGGATGGCAGCGCACAGCAGGCGCGTTTTCGCACCGTTCGCCTGCGCCCCGCACTGGTGCCAAACGGACGCAGTTTTTTCTGCCAGCATGAGACACCGCAGGCGGTCTGGCAGACAGTGTGGCAGCAGCATCCCAACGCGGTGACCGATATTATTGAGTTTGTGGTGGTGGCCCAGGATCCGGCAGCCGCCGCGCTGCCCTACAGTCGTTTATTTGGTGCCGATAAGCTCACCGCCTGCCAGCAGGGCGCGTTTGTGCTGAAAGCGGGCGTTGCCACCGTGCGCTTTGCCGCTGCGCACTATGTGACGCAGCGCTTTACCGGCCTGCCGCCCGATTATGACGGCAGTGCGCGTATGGCCGCGCTGACGCTACGCAGCAGCGACTTACGCAGGGTGAAAGCCAGCCTGCTGCTGGGCGATGTGCCTTTTCGCGAAGAACCGGATGCCATCGTGGTCAGCGCGGAACAGGCCAGCGGCGTGGCGCTGCGGTTTCAGGCGTGACCTACGGTTTGAGCTGCGCCCGCGCGGTGTAAAAACGACGGTAGGACAGATACGCCGCGATGATGGTCGACAGGCTGGCGGTGGCAATCAGCATAAACGTCACCATGATCTGGTACTTGATGGCCTTAACCGGATCGATCCCGGCGAAAATCAACCCGGACATCATGCCTGGCAGACTTACCAGCCCCACCGTTTTCGCGCCGTCAACGGTGGGGATCATCGCGGCACGAATACTGTCACGCATCAGCCCGGCGGATGCGCGTTTGATCGGCGCGCCCAGGCTGAGCATCTCCATGATTTTCTGCTGGTTGTCGCTAAAGCGCTGATTGAGGTTAGTGAAACACAGCCCGACCGCCACCATGGCGTTACCGGCAATCATGCCGGAAATGGGGATCACCTGCATGGGAACAAAGGCAATGGCGCCGCTCAGCAACAGCACCGTTAGTGTCAGTGCCGTACCGCTGGTAATCGCCACCAGCGCGATGATAAAACCATGATCGATCTGCTGGCTGCGTTTGCGCGCATTCAGCGCTGCATTGACGCAGATAAACAGCACCATCAGCAGCGTCAGCCAGTCATTATTGACATCGAAAATTGACTTCAGCACGTAGCCGACGATCACCAGCTGGATAATAGCGCGCGTGACACTCCACAGAATGTCTTTGCTCATCCCCAGCTTCTCTTTCTGGCTAATCAGCAGCGCCACCAGCACCAGCATGAGTGAAAGCAGTAGCGAGCTGTCGCTGATATTATGCTGATTCATGCTGTTCTCCCGCTGCGGGTGGAGTCAGTCGCAGAATGCGCTCAGCGGCATCAATCTCCTGTACGTCATGGCTGATACGGATCACCGCCAGCCCTTTTTCCGCCACCAGCGCGGCAATCAGCTGGTTAACGCGTTGTTTATTGGGCTCGTCCAGTGCGCTGGTCACTTCGTCCAGCAGCAATATCTGTGGCAGAAACTGCAGATTGCGCAGCAAAGCCACCCGCTGCTTTTCACCACCAGAGAGTCCGGCAATGTTTTTGTCCAGCAGGTCGCCGGATAAATGCAGACTGCGCAACGCCGCCACCAGCTGCTCGCGTGACGGTTGTTGCTGACGCAGTTGCCACGGCAGCGCCAGGTTATCGTAGACCGTGTCACCAAACAGTTGCGGTGTCTGGAAACAGTAGGAGACCTGCTGGCGATAGTGTTCGACTTTCAGCGAGTGAATATCCCGCTGCTGAAACAGGATCTCGCCGCTATCGGGCTCCAGCAGTGAGGCAATAATTTTCAGCAACGTGCTTTTGCCGCTGCCGGACGGGCCGGTGAGCAACAGCGTTTCACCGGCGTACAGCTGCAGTGATACCGGCGCCAGCAAGGTGCGCCCCTGCACGGCCAGCGTGACGTCTTGTACCGCCAGCAAAGGAGAATCAGCAGACATAAAAGGCATCCGTGAGAAATTGTCGGCAGATTATAGACAGCTGCACAAGGCAGGGGAATGCGTCACGATGCGGAGAGCGGCTGCCGTTTAACCGCCGTGGCTTTACAACGCGGCAGAAATCCGCATGCTGGTGACATTCAGGACCACTTTCTTCATTACTATGACCGCCACCAAAACCGGATTTCTCTGCGCGAGCGTGCTGCTGCTGAGCGCGCTGACGCTGCTGTCGTTGCACTGGAGCGCGTTTCAGGCATGGGCGCTGCAAAGTCAGATTCAGCTGCACCGGCTGCTGGTTACCCATTTACTGCAAATCAATAGCGGCCAGTACAGTGCCGGACTGTGGCTGCTGGCTGTGACCTTTATTTACGGCATTCTGCACGCGGTGGGTCCCGGGCACGGTAAATTTATCGTTACCACCTGGCTGACCACCCATCAGCCCCCGCGCGGCGTGGCGCTGAGCGTGCCGCTGCTGGGCAGCCTGGTGCAGGGCCTGAGCGCGATTGCCTTTGTCTTTATTCTGGCGGTTGGTTTTAACCTGACCACCGGCGATCTCAGCCTGAGCCGCTGGTATCTGGAGAAAGCCAGTGCTGTGTTCATTGCCGGGCTGGGCGTGATGCTGCTGCTGCAAGCCTGGCGCAGGCCGCCAGCGGAGCATCATCATCATGATCATTGCGGCCACGCGCATGGCGTCGCGGCTGGGCACGGCAGCGACTGGAAAAGCTGGGCGGGTATTATCATTGCCACCGGCGTGCGGCCGTGCAGCGGTGCGCTGACGGTGCTGCTGTTCGCCAGCGTCATCGGCATTACGCGCTGGGGCATGCTGGCGGTGATGAGTATGGCGCTCGGTACCGGCATGGCGCTGGTGGCGCTGGCACTGTTTGTGCAGCATTATCGTCAGCGCGCCGGGCAGCTATGGCTGGCAGAGCGCTCGCCGCAGGCGGCATCGCTGCTGAGAGCGGTACGGATCGCCGGTGGGATATTGCTGGTGATGTTTGCGCTGGTGCTGTTTTTTACCGTGGTGCCGGTGAGTGCCAACGGGGATTATATTGCGGCGGGATGTTGAGGTGCATGGTTTGGGGAGGGTGCGGTTTTCCCCTCACCCTAACCCTCTCCCGCACGCGGGAGAGGGAATGTCAGGTGCGGCCTGTTCCCCGGGAGAGGGAACGTTAAGTGCCGCTTTGGGCACGGGCTTAATGATCAGAAACGGTATTTCGCGGACAGCATAAAATTACGCGGTTCGCCGTAGACGATGCCGGTGCTGTCGACGTTTTCGTCGTACTCTTTGTCGAACAGGTTATTCAGGTTGGCCTGCAGGCTGAGGTTTTTGGTCACGTCGTAGCGCGCGAACAGATCCACCAGCGCATAGCTGCCCTGACGGGTGCGCCAGGTGCCATTGCCATCCGGGCCACTGATATCCGCGTAAGTTCTCGCCTGCCAGTTCACCCCGCCGCCCAGCGTCAGCTGGTCCAGCATCGGCAGGCGATAGCTGGTGAACAGGTTGAACGACGTGCGCGGCAGCTGTGAATTGTAGCGATCGCCGTTGGCGTCTTCCGCCACATACGAAGTCCCGCCAAAGGTCATCTGCCAGTTGTCGGTCAGCGCCCCATTCACCTCAAACTCGACGCCACGACTTACCACGCCCTTTTTCGCCACGTAAATGGTGTTACCGGTCTGCGCATTGGTCTGTCCGGTGCTCTGACCGACGTTATCCAGTTCGGTGCGGAAGATCGATACCGAGGTGGTCAGACGGCTGTTGAACCAGTCAGACTTCACGCCGGCTTCGTAGTTTTTGCCAATCACCGGCGAGAGATACGCGCCTGACGCATCCTGATAATCCTGCGGCTGGAACACCGAAGTGTAGCTGGCGTAGGCAGACCAGTTATCGTAGAAGTCCCAAATCACCCCACCGTACGGCGTGATGTTGTTTTTCTCCATCTCTGCCGTCAGCGTCTGGCGGTTCCAGTTGGTGTAGCGCGCCCCGACAATCAGGTGCAGCGGATCGGCCAGATTGATGCGCGTCGCGAGATACGCTGACTTCTGCCGTACCAGTTGGGTATCGGCCGCGGGTTCACGCGGATTCCAGTCGGTTTCCGGGAAATCGCCGTTAAACTGGTTGAAGTTGCCCAGCTCGGCTGACGAAATGTTGGCCCAGGCGCTGTAATATTTGTTGTCCTGACGGCTGTAGTTCACCCCGACCATCAGCTCATGCTGGCGGCCCAGCAGTTCATAAGGACCGCTGGCGAAGGCATCTACCGCATCCACTTTACGTTTGCCGGTGTTGTAGCCGGTTCCGCCCACCACCGGATAGCCGGCATAGCCAGAGACGCCTGCGCCAGTGGTTTTATCGAAGTAACCGTCGAGATACAGCTGCTTGCTGTCGAGGAACATCTCGTTATGCGTGCCGTTAAGGGTGATGTTCCAGCCGTTATCGAAATTCTGCTGCAGGTTAACAAAGACCTTTTTATTTTCTTTGTTGTTGTAAGCCCATTCAGGTGCGGTGTTATAGCCGCGACGGGAGTGGATCTGCGTGCCGTCGGTGTACCAGCGCGGCGCACCGCCCCACATCGGTGAATCCGTGTTCACCTGGCTGAATTCATAACCAACAGACAGTCTGGTGGCGTCCGTCACGTCAGCGTCGACCACGCCGTAGATAAACTTCTTATCGGCGCCGTAGCGTTCAATAAAACTGTTTTTGTCTTCATAGCCGGCCACCAGGCGACCGCGCACGTTGCCTTCCGGTGACAGCGGTGCAGAAAGATCGGCGACGTAACGCTGCTTATTCCAGCTGCCATAGCCAGCTTCAAGGCTACCGGTAAACTCTTTGCTGTCGGCATGTTTACGTACCATGTTGATGGCAGCGGAAGGATTGCCCGGTCCGGTCAGCAGGCCCGTTGCGCCGCGCACCACTTCAACGCGCTCGTACAGCGCGGTATCGGTCTGCGCATCACCGAGGTTCCAGCGCTGGGCAAACGCGGTCGGAATGCCGTCGGTCATGTAATTATCGATCAGGAAACCGCGCGAATAGTAATTGATGCGGTCCATATCGGCGGCCACACCATGGATGCCGGTGGTGTTGCTCAGTACGTCGTTCAGCGACTGCAGCTGTTGATCCTGCATGCGCTGCTTGCTGATGATGGTGACCGACTGGGGAATATCACGTGCGGTCAGCGCCATTTTGGTGCCGGCCCGCGTCACCGGTACGCTGTAATCCGCTGCGGCCTGCGTCTGCTGCGCTTCCGCGCTGGCGCTGGCATCAACGGTCAGGGTGGCCTCACTGTTTTGCGTATCGGCCGCCTGAGCGACACCCGAGGCAACCAGCACTGCCAGCAGTGACAGGCGCAGCGCGCGCTGCGGCGCAAGACCTGCGTCCCTGACGCGCATCTCTTTGCAAGACATAATATTCCTCAATCGGCTTATCGTTATTTTGTGGTGAGCATGTGGTTAAGAAAGCAAATGAGAAATATACGCATTAAGATTAACATTGCAAGAAATTGTTACGGCCTTTCTGACGCCTTTACACTGAGAAAAAATCTTATGCTTCAGGGAGTAACGGCACTGATACTGCTTTACAGGAAACTATCACGCCTGAAATCATCCTTAATCTCAGTCAACCGGTGCGTGAACGGTTGTGCCTGCATCCTGCTATGGCATCTGAACACCACGCATGTACCAGCTTCGTACCCGGTCACCGCCATTGATTTATAATTACGCTGCCAATAGGAAAGGTGTTTATAAAGTTTCCTTTTCTGCGCTAAGGTGGACCAGTTACGCTTTTAATCCCTGCAGCAATCGCTGCGTTGTTTACATGACGCCATTTATTAAGCTGTAAATCGCCGTGACGTATATTGTGTGAGATGCTGCGATGTTAAATGAACGGCTTGACGTAGGTGGCGAGTAATATTAAATCCGCCGCTAACATGTTTATGCGTAATCAATGAAGAGACAAAAATCTTTACGCCCAATCAAAAACTGTACAGGTCGGGGCATATTTCCGGACAAATCTGTCGGCGGGTGAATATTTCCATTTGAATAAAATTGCCGTAGAATGCACGCTTTCAAATCAGTGGTATCAGTAATAAGGGTTTATACATGAGCGATGCACTCAAGGCATTGAACAATCTTCGTACGCTGCGTGCTGAAGCACGTAATATTGAGGTTGCGGTATTAAACGAAATGCTGGAGAAGTTTGCCGTGGTGGTCGCCGAACGCCGCGAAGAGACGGCTGCAGAGAGTGCTGCACAGCGCGAAAAAGAAGAGAAGCTGGCGTTATATAAAGAGATGCTGCGCAAAGACGGCATTACAATTAATGAACTGGCGCAATTAAACCAGGGTGAAACGAAGAGCAAAGCAAAACGTGCACCGCGTCCGGCGAAGTATAAATTTACCGACGAACAGGGTAATGAGAAATTCTGGACCGGTCAGGGTCGTACTCCCTCGCCGATAAAGTCAGCGATTGACGCTGGCGGTTCGCTGGATGATTTTCTGATTTAATCCAGTCGCAGGAAATCGGGGCGGAACCGGCTAATTGCCGCATCACCGCCCCTGTATCGCGGCACCCTAAATGCTTTCATGCAATCCTTTCATGCATTCCTTTCATGAAGTGTGCCGCGAGGTGATTAGGCCATTACGCCTTCCCACACCCGCCCGTCAGATTAACGTTGCACAGGCGCGCGCAATACGTTTACCCGCCTCCTGCACGCTATCGATATCCGTGGCGATCGACAAACGGAAATACGGCGACAGGCCGTAAGCACTGCCCGCCACGCCGGACACACCGCTCTCCAGCAGATAATTCAGCACATCCTGTTCGTCATGCAGTACGGCGCCGTCAGGCCGGGTTTTGCCCAGCAGGCCGGCACAGCGGCAAAAGACAAAAAATGCGCCCTGAGGTTGCAGCACTTCAATGCCGGCCACCTGCTGCAACTGCTGCACAATGACATCGCGTCGCGCCTGATACGCGGCGCGCTGCGGTGGCAGGAAATCGAGCCCACCGTTAAAGGCCGCAACCGCCGCCGCCTGGCTGATGGCGCTGGCGCCAGAACTGTTCTGCGACTGCACCACCACCATGGCATCAATCAGCGGCTGCGGCCCGGCAGCAAAGCCAATGCGCCAGCCGGTCATGGCATAGGTTTTCGACACGCCTCCCACCAGCAAAACGCGTTCAGCCAGATCTGGCGCCACCTGCAGCAGACTAACGTGCTGACGATCGTCAAACAGGATATGTTCGTACAGCTCATCCAGCATAATCAGCACATTGGGATGATCGCGCAGCACCGTCGCCAGAGCCTGCAACTCCTGTGCGCTGTACACCATGCCAGAGGGATTGCCGGGATTGTTCAGCACCAGCCAGCGGGTTTTCTCAGTGATCGCCTGCGCCAGTTGCGCCGGCTGCAGCTTGTACTGCTGCTCAAGCGGACAAGGCAGCAGCACCGCCTCGCCACCGTTAAAGCGCACGCTGTCCGGGAAAGTTGGCCAGTATGGCGTGGGCACAATCACCTCATCGCCGTCGTTTAGCGTCGCGGCAAACGCGTTGAAGATGATTTGCTTTGCGCCGTTGGCGATACAGATTTGACCCAGCGCGTACTGCAGCTGGTTCTCCCGCGCCAGTTTGGCCTGCACCGCTTTACGCAGCGCGGTGGTGCCATTGGTCGGCGTATAACGGGTTTCACCGCCATCCATCGCGGCGCTGGCGGCGGCACGGATGTGCGCGGGCGTATCAAAATCCGGCTCACCGGTGGTGAGGTCAAGAATATCCACGCCCTGCTCTTTTAGCTGGCGGGTCAGCTGGCGTGCCGCCGCGTTAGCCGAGAGCGACACAGACTGTACGCGCTTCGATAGGGTGATCATGTTTCGCTCCTGTCTCTCACACCACCGGCAGGCCGAGGTTTTCACGCAGCGTGGCGAACTCGTACTCTTCGCGGAACAGACCGCGACGGCGCAGTTCCGGAATCACCAGCTCCACAAACAAATCCAGCTGCTCGGACATGATCGCCGGCATGATGTTGAAACCATCGGCGCCGCCCTCGTTGAGCCAGAGCTCAAAGTCATCGGCAATATCCTGCGCGGTACCGACGATTACCAGGTGACCGCGCGATCCGGCGGCTACCGCAGCCAGTTCGCGCAGCGTCAGATTTTCACGTTTCGCCATGTCGGTCATCAGTTTCACGCGGCTCTGGTTGCCTTCACCCAGCGGCACTTCCGGCACCGGACCGTCGAGCGGATACTGGCTCAGATCCATATTGAAACGCAGCGAGAGCTGACGCAGACCGTTGTCGATATCAACCAGCGTGTTGAGCTCTTTCCATAGCGCTTTGGCCTCTTCGCGCGTGCGGCCAACAATCGGCATCACGCCAGGCATGATCACCACGTGATCCGGATTGCGTCCGGCGGCAATCACCTGATCTTTCTGCGAACGGTAGAAGCTCTGTGCTTCTGCCAGGCTGGCCGAGGCGGTGAAAATCACCTCGGCAGTCTCTGCCGCCAGCTTCTGCCCATCGCTGGAAGAACCGGCTTCGATAATCACCGGACGCCCCTGCGGTGAGCGGGTAATGTTCAGCGGGCCCTGCACCTGGAAGTGCTCGCCGACGTGGTTAATCGGCTGAATTTTGTCATCAATGAAGTACTGACCGGTCTCTTTGTTGGGCTGCACCGCCCCCGCCTGCCAGCCGTCCCACAGCTTATAGGTGACATCAAGGAATTCACGCGCGCGCGCGTAGCGCTCCGCATGATTAGGCATATCGCTGCGGCTGAAGTTACGCGCCACATCGGTAGAGAACGACGTCACCACGTTCCAGGCGGCGCGGCCGCGGCTAATGTGGTCCAGCGACGAGAAGCTGCGTGCCATGGTGAACGGGTCGCTGAAGGTGGTCGAGGCGGTCGCCGCCAGGCCAATACGCTTGGTGTTGACCGCCAGCGCCGACAGCAGCGTTAACGGCTCCAGACGCGCCATGGTGGAAGGCAGACGATACATGCTGGTCGCCAGTGCATCACCCACGAAGAACAGATCAAACTTACCGGCTTCGGCTTTTTTCGCGATGGTGATCAACCAGTCAATATCCGTCGGATCGCCCAGATTTTCCGTCAGCCGCCAGCCGCTCACGTGCTGTCCAACCGGTTGTACAAACAGCCCTAAACGGATGCGGCGTGAAGATGAAGTAGCCATATTTTTTCCTGGTCAATAAAAGGGTCAATAACAATTAAAAGGCGTTCTCAGTCGCCAGCAGCGCCTGCTCTAAGGCATCCGCGCTGATGCGGAACGGCAGACGTTCGGCGCTGGCCGCCGGGAATTTGATCTGTTCAGCAATGCTTCTGATGGCTGCGCGACGATCGCCCTGCAGCGGCGCTAAGGTCAGCGGCATATCATATTGCCGCAGCAGCGCCAGCAGCGCGGCGTCCGGCTCACCGTCGTGCTCAATCAACGACTGCACCAGCAGGCTGTAACCGACTTTTTCACCGTGCAGCCAGTGGTGCAGCTCCGGCTGATGGGTCAGACGGTTATGAATGGCATGGGCAAAGCCTGGCGTCGGCAGCACATCACGCACGCTGTTGGCCAGGCCGGCCAGCACAATGCTGGCATCGATCACCTTCTCCAGTTCCGGCGTCACTTGCTGTTGCTGGTTGGCCAGCACGGCGGCGGCACCGTGCTGGCGATAGACATCCAGCGCGCGCTGCGCGGTCATCACTTTAAGATCGAGGGCGAGATCGTGGGGGTTGTGCCGCAGATAAGGATAGAACTCGTAGTATTTAGCCAGCGCGTCGACAATGCCCGCTTTGAGGTAACGCACATCACTTTGCGCGATCACTTCGCTGTCTACCAGCACCAGTTCAGGCATTTTGCCCAGCGGCTGGCTGCGCACGTGACCGCCCTGCGCGTCATAAATAATCGCCACAGGCGACCAGGCGGCACAGGTCGCCGCGACGGTGGCGAAATTGACGACGGTGATTTCCGGTAACTGGCTGCCGACCGCTTTAGCCGCATCCAGTACGCGCCCGCCGCCAATTGCCAGCAGCAGTTCAGCCTGCTGCTGTTGCAGATTGCTTTTCAGCGTATCAATGGCCGCGTCGGTGCATTCGCCGTGCAAATACTCGATTTCCCAGCGAATACCACAGGTTTCCAGACTTTGCGTTAATTGCGGATTAACCGCCTGCCAGGCGCGCGGAGAGGTGAAAATACGGATATGCGTAGCATAAGATTTAATGAATTCGCCGGTGCGCGCACGCAGTCCCGGTTCGTGTGCGTAGGCACGCGGAGATTTAATCGCTAACACGTTGTCACCCTGATTAGGAAAAACGCCATAACAAAATTGTTATATTTCAGAGGATTAATGCGAAATAGTTATAGCGCTATGTATTTTATGCATACTACGGTAAATGGCGATTTGTGCAATGAAAAAGCCGCCATTTCATTTTCACAAATTTGCATTAGCTTATCCGGATTTCACATATAGCCCGTCAGCGCTTTACTGCTACTCTGAGCCTTCTTTATTTATCGCCCGCCGGGCGGTTTTCCGGGGATAGCTATGACACTTGAGTTTCGTCAGGTCACAGAAGACGAAGTGGACACTTATCAGGCGCTGATGCATGCCGCCTATGCGCCCACGCTGGCGCTGGGGATCAAATTTGATGCGGCCACCGCCGACCGCGAAAAGACGCTGCGGCATCTGCAAAGCCACGGCGTGTATGCGCTGTATGCCCAGGGCGTGATGGTCTCCTCGGTCACCGTGCGTTATCCATGGGGCCCGTTGCCGGGTCCGTTCGGCCTGCCGCACATCGGCTGGTTTGGCGCCCACCCGGACTATGCGGGGCAGCAGTTTGGCCGCCAGGTTCAGGATCGCCTGGAGCAGGAAATTTTACGCGGCCAGTTACGCGCACCGGCGGTATCGCTCGGTACCGCCATCAGCCATCCGTGGCTGATTGATATGTATCGCAAGCGCGGATTTGTGCTCATGCACACCACCGATCTCGGCAAAGGCCACATCACGCAATATATGAAAAAAGTGCTGGATGAAACCGCGCACGATGCCTGGCTGACGCGCCAGGCAGCATCACAAGGAAGCCAGGCATGAGCCAACTGAATGAAACAGCGCTGGGCGAGCAGCTGATCGCCTTTCGCCACGAACTGCACCGTTTTCCGGAACTCTCTAATCAGGAGTTTGAAACCACCGCCCGCCTGCGCCAGCAGCTGGAACAACACCAGATTCGCATCGTTGATTTGCCACTGAAAACCGGTCTGGTGGCGGAGGTCGGCCCGGCACAGGGACCGTTGATTGTGCTGCGTTCGGATATTGATGCGCTGCCGATTGAAGAGCAGTCGGACGTTGCTTTTCGCTCGGAGCGTCCCGGCGTGATGCACGCCTGCGGCCACGATTTTCACGCTTCCGCTGCACTTGGCGCGGCGATTCTGCTTAAGCAGCAGGAGGCAACGCTGCCCGGCCGCGTGCGGATTCTGTTCCAGGCCGCCGAAGAGACCGGCCAGGGCGCGCCGGATGTCATCGCCACCGGCGCTCTGCAGGAGGCGGTGGCGATTTTCGGCATTCATAACGATCCGTCGCTGCCGCCTGGCGTGGTGGGCAGCAAAGCCGGTGCGCTGACCGCGGCGGTGGATCGCTTCGATATCCGCATCACCGGCACCGGCAGCCATGCTGCCAAACCGCATCAGGGCAACGATCCGATCGTTATCGCGGCACAGATTGTCTCCGCGGCGCAAACGCTGATTAGCCGTAACGCCCCCTCCGCTGACAACGCGGTGGTGTCGATCACCCAGCTGCACAGCGGCAGCACCTGGAACGTCATTCCGGACAGCGCCTGGCTGGAAGGCACGGTGCGCACCTTCTCTCAGTCCACGCGTGAGCGACTGGAGCAGCGCTTCCGCGAAATCGTGCTCGGCCTCGGTGCGGCTTTTGCCGCAGAGGTTGAGTTTAACTGGCACGCCGGTCCGCCTGCGGTGGTGAATGATGCGCACTGGGCGGATTTTACCCTGCAACAGGCCACCGCCAGCGGACTTGAGGCGCGCGTGGTGGAAGCCAGCCCGATCGGCGAAGATTTTGCTTTTTATCAGCAACAGCTGCCCGGCGCCTTTGTGATGATCGGCACTGGCGAACCTTATGCGTTGCACCATCCGGCTTTTCGCATCAATGATGCGGTGTTGCTGCCCACCTCACGCTACCTCGCACAGCTCGCCGTGGCGGCGCTGCGCAGTCTGGAGCGGGCATGAACCTGAGCCACGCGCTGGCTGAGCGCATCCTGCAAAGCCAGCCGGATGCGGCGGCACGTGATGCCGCACGTACTGGCATACAGGATTTTCTCGCCGTGAGCTGGCCGGTGTTACAGCAGCAGGTCCCGGACAGCGGCTTACCGGCGCTGCGACAGGTTTATGGCGACGGCAGCGTACGCTCACAGGCGTTGCTGCTGGGCTATGCCGGCCATGCGCTGGATTACGATGATTTCCATGCCGATTTTCGCGGCCATCCCAGCGTGGCGATCCTGCCTGCGCTGTTTGCCTGGCAGCAGCAGCCCGCCACTGCCGAAGCGTTCCTTGATGCCTATGTCATCGGCGTGGAAGTGGCTGGTCGGCTGGGACTGGCCGCCAGCCAGCAGCACTATGCGCTGGGTTATCACAACACGGCCACGCTGGGCACGCTGGCGGCGGCGGCCGCGCTGGCACGTCTGCTGCAGCTTAATGCAACCGACTGCGCCACGCTGATCGGCATCGCGGCGACCCAGGCCAGCGGACTGCGCGCTCAGTTTGGTTCGGCGGTGAAGCCGCTGCACGCCGGACTGGCGGCAGAGCGTGCGGTGATGGCGGCGCAGCTGACGCTGGCGAAATTCGATGGCCGGCATGAAGGCGTGCTCGACGCGTTTCTCGCCGCCAGCAGTAACGGCGAGGCGCAGCCGCAACGGCTGGTGGAAAACTGGGGCGCGCCGTGGCGCATCAGTACCCCCGGTCTGGAGTTCAAACCCTTCCCCACCTGCGCCGGAACTCACAGCGCTGCCGAAGCGGTACGTCTGCTGCGGCGCGCCTGGCTGGCGGAAGGTCACTCGCTGGACTCGCTGCTGGAAAATATTGATGACATCACGGTCGCCTTCCCGCCGGGTGGTGACATCGCGGCGGCAGTTCGCGTGCCGGCTAACGGTATCGAAGCACGCTTTAGCCTGGAGTACGTGATCGCCGCCATGCTGATGTATGACGATTTACGGCTGGAAGATTTTGCCGAAGGTGCACTCAATCCGGCGGTGATGCCGCTGGCGGCCAAAGTGCGTCGCACGCCGGATGCGTCCGCGCCGCCCGATGCGCTCAACCCGGCGCGGCGTTTTCATCTCGTCACGCTGACGCTGAAAGAGGGTCGTCAGCTGCAGCAGCGCCGCACGCGGCAGCAGTCGCTGGCGGATGGCGTAGATGTGGCGGCCAAACTGCGTCAGGCGCTGCGCCATGAAGTGCCGGCGCGCCAGCAGCAGTTACTGGCTATCAGCGAGCTGCAAAGCACGGCGGATTTGGCTACATTAAGCCAACTGTTGCGCGCCTGATTCCTGCCGGCGCGCGTTCTTCGCTTAAGGCTGGCGTATCATGTCTAAAACTCAGCGGCTTCCCGAACTGCTGCAATTGCTGCGCTGTCATCGCTATCCGCTGACCGCGCAGCGTATCGCCGAACAGCTGCACATCAGCGTGCGCACCGTCTATCGTGACATTCTTAGTTTGCAGCAGCAGGGCGTGGAGATTGAGGGCAGCGCGGGCGTTGGTTATTTACTGAAATCCGACGGCCATTTGCCGCCGCTGATGTTTTCCCGTCAGGAGATTGATGCGCTGGTGCTCGGGCTCAACTGGGTCACCCGACACACCGACGAAGAGCTTAAGTCCGCCGCGCGCCATGCGCTGGCCAAAGTCCAGGCTGTGGTTCCGCCGCATCTTACGCAGAGTATCGATCACCAGTCGCTGCTGATCGCCTCCCAGGGCGAAGCCTTGTTCGAAACCCATCTGCCGCAGATTCGCCAGGCGATCCATCAGCGCAGCAAGATCAGCCTGCGCTACAAAGATCTGCAGGATAACCTCTCTACCCGCACCATCTGGCCGGTGGTGATTGGCTACTTTGAACGCGTGCGCCTGCTGTGCGGCTGGTGCGAACTGCGCCAGGAGTTCCGCAATTTCCGCGTCGACCGCATTGAAGCGATCAGCGTCACCAGCGAACTCTATCCCGGCACCCGTCATCAGTTGCTGAAGCGCTGGCGGGATTATCACCATTTGCGTCACCCGGTGGACAGCGCGACACGCTAGCGACATAAAGTTGCCATAAGCGACAAAATGTCGCATACTTAGCCGCGTGCAGCAGTAATCGCAACTCAACATTACAACAGTCAGTCCATCACCGCTTTCATCCGCGAGGTAATATTCATGGCCACAAGTATTCGTTTAGACGATGACTTCGTGAGCGACGTAAAAATTCACGCTGAAGCCGCCAGCCGCAGCATCCCAAAGCAGATTGAGCATTGGGCGAAGATCGGCCGGATTGCTGAGGATAATCCGGACTTACCGTATAGCTTCATCGCTGAAGTATTGATCGCCCAGGCTGAAGTCGATAATCAGAAGGTTTCGCCGTATGTCCGCCGAACACCCCGATCCAAAACCACAAAATAGCATCGAGGTTTATCAAACACGCCGCTTTGAAAAAACGCTCGATAAATTGCCCGATACACAGCGTGCCATCGTCGAGGATGAGATCGACAGGATTGTTGACGCGCCTGAGATCGGTGAGCTTAAAAAAGGTGACTTAAACTTTTTACGCGTGCACAAATTTCAGCTGAATAACCGCCTGACGCTGTTGGGCTATAGCTGGGTGGAAAATAAACTGGAACTGTATCTGCTGGATATCGGACCCCATGAAAATTTCTATCAGGAACAGAAAAAGCACCGTAAAGCCGATCTGAAAATTATCAGTTAACCCATCGACTCCTGACAAAATCTGTCACAGCCTCCCCCTACTATGCAGCGGTAAACACACAAGGAGATCACCATGCTTACCGCTAACATGACCATTATTTATGTGCCCAACGTCGTGAAAAGTGCTGACTTTTATGCCGCGCTGTTCGACATCAAACCCGCAGAACTCAGCCCGACCTTTGCCATGTTTGTGTTTGAGAGCGGCTTTAAACTGGGTATCTGGTCGCAGTATATCGTTGAACCCGCACTCTCCCTGCCTGCCAGTGAAGCGCGTAGCGAAATTGTGTTTAAAACCGCGCGCAAAGACGATGTCGATTTTCTTTATCACGAATGGGGCGTGCTGCGTGAAATCACCATTATTCAGTCGCCGGTGCGCATGGACTTTGGCTACACCTTTACCGCGCTGGACCCGGACGGGCACCGCCTGCGTGTCTGCTATTTACAGCTGGATGAGTAAGTGAAGAGACCTGGCGCTGACGGTTGCAGGTTGTTAAATGTGCTGAGCAATCATTAACTATATTTATATTCTTAATTGCCGGTTAATGACATCTACGCTGCTGTTCAGTTAAGCAACGTGCAGGTAATCCATCCTGGTAGATAGCGGTGCGATTTATCGTGCTATAAATTGCACCGCTGCACAGTGCGCGAGATGTTTGTAATAACTCACATCAATATCTATATATTTCATTGTATTAAAATAATATTTCCATCATTGACTTTATCCGTCATTACCGTTCCCCTCCCACATCGCCCTTTTTTAAAATGCCTTCCGTGTATGCAATAAATAAACCCTACTGAATACAGCCACCTGAACACGCTACGTCATTTCCAGGACAAGTCTTGTTACTGTTAAATATCAATTACGTTTTTATGGGCCTCTGCACGGGCTGCAGCGTACCTGTAGCCCGACCATGGATAAGGCCAGGCAATGAAACGCCGTACTACACCGGGATGTGATGATGAACAGTAATCTGCTTAACCTGCGCCAGCAGCGCGCGACGCGCACGCTATTTTTTATCGCCGGACTGGGCATGGCCGCCTGGGCGCCGCTTATTCCCTTCGCCAAAGCGCAACTGGCGATCAATGACGGCATGCTGGGGCTGCTGCTGTTCTGTATCGCCGCAGGATCCATGTCAGTTATGCCCTTTACCGGCGCGCTGATTGCCCATTTTGGCTGTCGCACGCTGCTGCTGCTGTGCGGTGCCGGACTGGCCCTGGATCTGCCGCTGCTGATGCTGCTGTCCTCACCATTGCCGATGGCGGGCGCGCTGTTGCTCTTCGGTGCGATCAACGGACTGATGGATGTCAGCATGAATTATCAGGCGGTGATAGTGGAGCGCGAGGCCGGGGTCAGCAAGATGTCGGGCTTTCACGGCTTTTACAGTCTTGGCAGCATTGCTGGCGCCGGCGCGGTGAGTCTGCTGCTGTGGCTGCAGGTTGCGCCTCTGCTGGCGCTGCTGCCGCTGTGTGTGTTGATTTTATTGCTGCTGCTGATGAGCCATACCGCCCTGTTGCCCCGTCGTCGCACGGATGCAAAACCAACGCGCGGTACGCTGCGCGCCCTGACGCACCGTAACGTGGTGCTGATTGCCCTGCTGTGTTTCCTGCTGTTCCTCACCGAAGGCGCCATGCTCGACTGGTCAGCGGTGTTTATGAACAGTGAGCGCGCCATGTCGATGCAGCTGGCCGGTTTCAGCTTCACGCTGTACGCCACGGCTGTCGCCACTCTGCGCCTGTTTGGCGATCGGCTGATTAATCACTATGGCAGTCGCCGCGTGCTCACCTGGGGCGGTCTCGTCGCCAGCGGGGGGCTGGCATTAGCGATTTTCTCCGTCTGGCTGTGGAGCGCCCTGCTCGGCTTTGTGCTGGTGGGTATCGGTCTGGCCAATATCGTGCCGATTTTATTCAACGCGGCGGGTAACCAGCGCACTGTCGCCGCGCATTACGCCATACCGGCCGTCACGCTGTGCGGTTATTCCGGGCTACTGCTGGGCCCGGCGCTGATTGGCTTTAGCGCCCAGCTCACGTCCCTGACCACCACGCTCAGCGCCGGCATCGTGATGTTGCTGCTGGTGACTTTCGCGGCGCGTTTCGCTCTGGCAGCGAAATAGCGCCTCTGCCCTGTCATATTCACAAGGAGTTTCTATGACAACCTCAACGCAACCGGTGTTCAGCCTGCACTACGTCGGGCTCAATCTGAAGAAAGGCGTTAATGCCGCGACCTTCGAAGCCTTTCTCAAGGCGCGCGGCACGCAGATTCCTGCTTATCCGGGCTGGAAATGGTCGCTGTTAAAAGGCCTGCGCGGCGAACGCCAGGAACAATACCTGATGCTGTATCAGGCTGCCAGCCAGGCAGACTATGACCGCTATATCACACCGGCTGGCGAACTCACGGCCGAGGCCATCGCCTTCTGGCAACAACGGCCCGAGGCGTGCGCGCTGCTTGAGGAGTGGAAAAACTTTGCCACCTATGGGGAGTTACCAACGCTGTTCTCCACCTTCTCGCTGCTGGCAGAAAACCGCCACAGTTCACTGCCGCCCGGCCCGAACTTTCAGCCCGATGCTCAACCTGCGGTGGCACGCGTGGTCGGTTTTCATCATCTGGCACTACGCGCTGGCGTGACGGCTGCCGACTTTGATCGCTTTATGATTGAGAACGTCGCGCGCATTGATGACTATCCCGGCTGGAAGTTTCACATGCTGAAGGGCACCGGCGGCAATCGAAGTGAGCAATATGCAGTGATGCTGGTGATCGAAAGTCTCGACTCGCTCAACAGCTTCCATCCGGCGATGGACGTCTCAACCGAAAAATCGCTGACGTTTGTGAAAAACCATCAGGAGAGCGAGCGTATGTATGATGAATGGCGCACCATGGCCTCGTTCTCCGACGCACCGCAAATGTATACCGACTATCTGACGATTGCCGGCAACGCTGGCTGAGGTTGGCCATGACCGGCGGAGGCCGGTCAGACTGCACTATCACGCCCGCGCAGGGTTGGTGTGCGGTTTTGGCTGGCCCGGCACCTCAACGCCTGGCCAGCCCGCCGTTCGCGTCCGTTGCCGGATTAGCTCATCCGCGCCGCTGCCGGGCTGTTCAGCGCGGCCAGCAGCGTTGCCGAGTCCGCCACTGCGCCGAATATACCGCCCTGCATATGAATCATGCTGAGCGCCGCCTCATGATGCTTCAACTCCGTCGCCGCGCAGCAGTCGCTCAGCACCAGACATTCAAAGCCGCGATCGTTGGCTTCGCGCAGTGTGGTATGCACGCAAACGTCGGTGGTGATGCCGCTGATGATTAAGTTGCGGATACCGCGACTGTGCAGAATCAGCTCAAGGTCGGTGGCGTAAAAAGAGCCCTTGCCGGGTTTATCAATAATCACTTCATCCGGTAGCGGCGCCAGCTCGGGAATGATTTCCCAGCCTGGCTCACCGCGCACCAGAATGCGACCACAGGGCCCTGGTGCACCAATCTCCGCCTGCATCCGCCGCGATCGCCAGCGCTTGTTAGCCGGCAGATCGCTCAGGTCCGGACGATGGCCTTCACGGGTATGGATGATCGGGAAGCCGGATTCGCGCATGCGCGCTAACACCTGCTGCAGCGGTTTGATGGGGGCGCGTGTCAGGGAGATGTCGTAACCCATAGTGTCAACATAACCGCCCTTGCCGCAAAAGTCGGTTTGCATATCAATCACCAGCAGCGCGGTGTTTTGCACCGTGCAGTTGCCGTCAAACGGCCACGGATAGGGGGTTGAATCAACGATATAATCAGGCATTGCTTTTCTCCATTACCGCCGTGCTGCTTTCCGGTTTCCATTTCACGATCAGCGTATAGCTCAGTGCCGCGGTGACCAGCCCGATAACCGCTTCACCAAACTGCGGGAATTCGAGGTGGGCCATCACCGCACACAGACTGCCGATGGCCCAGGCGGCGAACGCGCTGCCGCGCAGGCGCCGGGTTTGACGCTGTTCGCTGATTTTTGCCATAAAGAGCAGATCAACAATCATCACTGCGCCAAACGGCGGCACCACCATGCCGAGCAGGCTGAGCCATTCGAGGAACCAGGACCACACGCCGGCCAGCGCCAGCACGCCACCGATGGCCCCGAGGATCAGCGTCCACAGGCGCATTTTGCTGCTGAACAGATGGCTGAAACCGACCGCGCCGTTATACAGGCAGTGCGTGCACACCGAACCGAGGTTGATAAACACAAACAGAAAGGCAATAACGGAGAGCAGCATGCCGTGCCCCATCAGCAGCGGCAGGAAGTTACCGCCGTTGCTGAGCGGATCGACCGCCGCGCCGACGGCCACAATCACCACGCCAAACAGATAGGAAATCACATTCGCCAGCGGGAACGCGGAAAACGCGGCGATCACCGCTGATTTGCCGTCCTTCGACCAGCGGGTGAAATCCGCTGTCATGGTGCCGGAATCCGCAAAGCCGGCAATCACCATGGTGACCGCCGTGCCCATGCTCATGGCACCAGCGGCTGCCGGACTGCCCTGCCACTGGGTCAGCGTGGTGAAATCATGATCCTTGCTCACCAGCCACAGCGCCACCAGCCCCAGCACCACAAACAGCGGAGCGGCAATCATCCCCAGCACCGACAGCGCCCGCACCCCAAGAAAGGTGACGCCGGTATACAGCACCATGGCAAACGCGGTGACCGCCAGCGCATTCCAGCCAAAGGTCTGGTTGATCACCGTCCCGGTCAGGCCGGTCTGGAAGGCGTACCAGCCTATCACCACGGTAGAAAGAAAGCCGGACACCAGAATATAGCCTTTGGTGCCAAAGGTCCGCTTCGCCTGCAGCGCAAAGTTCATACCGGTATGCCCGGCGAACCAGCTAAGTGCGCCGACATAGGCAAACAGCACCAGGTTACCCAGCAAAATCGCCAGCAGTGCCGGCCAGAAGCCAAGATGCCAGGTGATAATGCCGCCGAACAGCGCATTGGTGAGGATCATCGGAAAGCCAAACCACACCGCCGACACCGAACCCGTCGAGTGGCGATGACTAAGCGGCACCGGCTCATGCTCGAACTCCTGCTCCAGCGCAGGGGAAGATTTGTTACTCATGGAGAACTCCAATAGCAGCAGGATAGTGATGATTCCATGGTTGGATGCGCTCAAAAGCGGCACTGGCCGCCAGCACCAGGCCATCGTCCAGATGACGACCCACAATTTGCATACCGATCGGCAGACCACCGGCCGTGAAGCCGGCAGGCACCGAGGCGGCAGGCTGACCGGTAAAATTGAACGGGAAGCAGAACGACAGCCAGTGATCGCTGCGCACCATGCGGCCATCAATGACTTCCGGGCCCTGCATGTGCAGCGCAAACGGCGGCACCGCCAGCGTCGGCGACAGCAGCAGATCGTAGCGCTGCATAAAGCGCCACAGCTGGTTGCAGAGCTTTTTGCGCGTGGTGTTGGCGTCGGTGAAATGCTCCGCGCGCCAGTCGCGCTGCAGCATGGCACTCAGGTGCGGTGACATCGCAGCACCCAGCTCGCTCTGCATCTGGCGCATGCCGCTCAGATCGCTTTCGAACGCCACCAGTGCAGCAAAGCTGGCGCTTTCATCAGCGATGCCGGGATCCACCTCCTCCAGCTCTGCGCCCAGCGCTGCAGCGAAACGACGCGCGGCCGCGGTGACCACGGCGCGCACTTCCGCATCGACGGCGATATAGCCAAAGTCGGCGCTGAACGCGATGCGCAACCCCTGCAGTGGCCGATCCAGACTGGCCAGCCAGTCAACATCGCTGCATGGAATGGAGTGCCGGTCGCGCATGTCCGGACCGGCCATCACCGACATCATCAGCGCGCTGTCGCGCACGCTACGCGTCATCGGACCGATATGTTCAAGCGATTCCCAGCTGGAAACGCCAGGATAACGCTCATCGCGGCAGCCCGGCCAGAGCGGTACCCGCCCCATCGAGGCCTTGAGTCCATAGACACCGCAGTGGGCCGCCGGGATACGTACCGAGCCCCCGCCATCACTGCCGAGCGCAATCGGACACAGCCGCGCCGCCAGCGCCGCGCCGGAACCCGCGCTCGATCCGCCCGGCGTTTTGCTCACATCCCAGGGATTGCGCGGTGAGGGAAACAGGGGATTATGGCCGACACCGCTGTAGCCAAATTCCGGCGCGGTGGTCTTGCCCAGCAGGATGGCATCCGCCGCCAGCAGGCGCTCAACGGTGATGTCATCTTCTTCGGGAATAAAATCGGCGTAGGCGGCCGATCCTGATGTGGTTCGCACACCGGCGGTACAGATCAAATCTTTTACCGCCAGCGGCACACCCGCCAGTGCGCCCAGCGGCTCGCCGCGCGCACGACGGCGGTCGATCTGCTCTGCCTGTGCCAGCGCCCGCTCCGGCGTTAGCGTACAAAACGCCTGAATCAGCGGCTCCCGCTGTTCCAGGCGATCCAGCGTCGCCTGGGTTAACTCGCGCGCGGAAACCTCGCCGTCGCGCACCCGCGCCGCCAGCTGGGTGGCATCTTCATCCAGCAGTGCATCAAACATGATCGTTCTCCCGGGTTAATTGGCTACCGGGATGAGTGCAGTTTGCGTGCCAGAATAGTGTGGTGTGCGCGGCCGTTATGCGCCGGACCAGATGGGATACGGTCTGGGATACAAGATGGAATACTTATGGATGCGGCAGTCATACGGATGCAGGCAATACGCACAAACTGTGCGCACCGCTGCATCATGGTGTTGCCATTTTAGGGTGCAGCCGGCGGAGGCGGCGTTGCTGCCGTGGCGTGCGTCAGAAGGGTTAGCTTTGCGCGCTGACTAACCGCACGGCGAAGCCAAAAAACAGCATGCCGGTCAGCATGTTCGCCAGCTTGACCAGGCGGGTGCGGCTGCGCAGATAGCGCACCATCACCGCGCCAGCCACCAGCAACAGTGAATAGTAGCTGAAACTGATCACCTGAATCAGCGCACCCAGGGTGGCAAACGCCGGCGCGGTATGGGTTACGCGCGGATCGATAAACTGAATGAAGAACGAAACGTAAAACAGAATCGCCTTGGGATTGGTTACGCCAAGCAGCAGCGCACGCAGGAAATAGTTTTCCTGTTTTACCGCTTCAGCCGGTTGATCGCCGCTGCGTTTGCGCAGCGCGCCGATGATAATCTTTACGCCGAGATACAGCAGGAACATGGCACCAAGATAACGCACCACCATAAAAATATGCGGACTGGTACGGATCAGCGTCGCGACGCCCGCCCAGGCGAGGAAAATCAAAATTAAATCGCCCGCCATCACCCCGGCTATCGCCTGACAGGCCGGCTTTGCCCCACGACTCATCCCGGTGCGCAGCACATACAGGCTGTTGGGTCCGGGTAATAGAATGATCACCAGCGCGCCCGCCAGGAAAGTCCAGAGATTGATGATGCCTAAATCGTGAAACATTACGGTGCTACCCCATGCCGTTAAGCAGGTAAAAATGAGTGAAAGTGGAACCCGGCGCGCTGCTCAACTGCCGCGGCGCGGCGCATAGTAGCAGTTGTGCGGTGGATTTGTCGCTTAACGCCACGGTTCAGTATGTCGAAACGGTGTTACGTAACGCATACAGCGCGTGACAGGCACCAGTGACGTTGTCACAGTGATGATTCAGAGGTTTTGCAACTGCTGCATCACCGCATCCAGAAATACCCGTAATACCGCAGGCTGTCGTTCGCGCGACATATACAGGCCATAAATGCCTAAGGTGCGCGGTTGAAAACCGGGCAGTACGCAACGTAACTGACCGCTGGTCAGCGCAGCCTGTGCCTCCATTGCCGGCACCATGGCAACCCCACAGCCGGCGATAGCGGCATCACATAACACGGATGAAATACCGGCGCTGAAATTGCCGCTCACCACCACGGAAACCGCCTCGCCTTGCGCATCGTGAAACTGCCAGCGCTGCCCGGCAAAGCGGCTGTAGTGCAGGCAATTATGTTGTGCCAGATCCGCTGGCGTCTGCGGTTCGCCCTGCTGCGTTAAATAGGCCGGCGCAGCGCAGACTACCGAGGCACATTCACCCAGCCTGCGGGCAATCGCGCCGGGCTCCGGATCGTCGGTAATACGAATAGCCACATCGATGCGCTCACCCACCAGGCTGACCGGCTGATTATTGATCTCCAGCTCAATACGTACCGCCGGGTAACGCGCGAGGAACGCCGGAATCATCGGTCCAAGAATGTGGGTGGCGGTTGAATGTGCACAGGCCACGCGCAACGTGCCCTGCGGTTTGCCCTCATCGCCCTGCTGTTCAATCTCGTCGGCCAGCCGGGCCAGCGCGCGTGTCTTATGCAAAATCTGCTCACCCGCCGGGGTAATGGTCAGCCGTCGTGAAGAACGGTGCAGCAGGCGTGCGCCCGCCCACTTCTCCATTTCATCAAGATAGCGACTGACCATCGGGCGCGAAATATCCAGCGCGCGCGCCGCCGCGCTCAGGCTTCCCAGTTCACAAATCCGGTTAAACACCCGCGCTGCCGTCACTCTGTCCATGCAGGCTCCATCTGATCGTTTTATGCAACTGATCATATCTGATTGCGGGAATTCTGCCAGCTGGCGATTTGCTTACAATAGCGTCTTTCAGTGACGGCACGTTGCCGTAAAAAGGAAGATGCCATGAAGATGAAATCACTCGCGCTGCTGGTCACCCTAGCCGCCGCGCCGGCTTTTGCCGCTCCGTTACAGTTAGACGTGTATAACCCACAGGAACAGGGAATTTTTCCGGTCTCGTCGACGCTGGTCTCCGGTCCGCATGAAGCGATTCTGTTTGATGCGCAGTTCAGCCCCAAGGATGGCGAGAAGCTGGTGGAACTGATTAAAGCGCGCGGCAAGCAGCTGACCCACATCGTGATCACCTCGGGCGATCCGGATTTCTACTTCGGTCTTGAGCCGTTGGTGCAGGCGTTCCCGCAGGCCAAAATTGTCGCCTCGCCGCTGGTAGTGGAACATATCGAAGCGACCAAAGATGCCAAGCTGCAGTACTGGGGACCGCAGATGAACGGCGCTGCGCCGCACCAGCTGTATGTGCCGCAGATTACCCACCAGACGCGGTTTAGCGTCGATGGTGAGCGCATCGAGCTGCGCCACGCGGCAGAAAAATCAGCCTACGTGTGGATTCCCTCCAGTAAGGCAATACTCGGTGGCACCGTAGTGGACTCAGGCATTCATGTCTGGACCGCGGACACCCAGACCGCAGCCAGCCGTGCAGAGTGGCGTCAGGTATTGCGAGAAATGCAGCAGTTGAAGCCGCAGGTGGTGATCCCCGGCCACTATCTGGGTGCGCGTCCGGCAGGCGATAAGGCGGTCACCTTTACGCTGGATTATCTGCAAAGTTTTGAGCGGGCGCTGCAACAGCACAAAGGCTCCGCGGCGGTGATTCAGGCGATGAAACAGGCGTGGCCAACCTTAGCAGATGTCAGCTCGCTGGAGCTGAGCGCGAAGGTGAATACCGGTGAGATGAAGTGGAAGTGACGCGAGGATAAATGAACGGGCCAGACGCCGCCGCGCCTGGCCTGAAGCTTACTGCAGATGGGTTTTCAGCTCTTCCGCCGCCTGGCGAATCGCAGTGCGGACTGCCGGCACCTCGCTCAGCGGATTGAGCAGGCCGTAGTCATGAATCAGACCGTTATAGCGCGTCACGGTGACATCCACACCGGCAGCATCCAGTTTACGACCAAAGGCTTCACCCTCATCACGCAGCACATCCAGTTCTGCCGTCTGAATCAGCGTTGGCGGTAAGCCCTGCAGCTGCTCTTTCGTGGCGCGCAGCGGCGAAGCGAGAATATTGTCGCGCTCGCTCTGTTTGGTGGTGTAGGCGTCCCAGAACCATTTCATCATGTTACGCGACAGGAAATATCCGTTGGCAAACTGGTGATACGAAGCGGTATCAAAGCGCGCATCGGTTACCGGCCACAGCATGATGTCATAACGAATTGCTGGCGTTTGCTGCTGTTTAGCCTGCAGCGCGACCGCCGCTACCATGTTACCGCCGACGCTGTTACCAACCAGCGCCAGGCGCTTGCCATCGACACCAATCTCGCTACCGTGTTCCGCCACCCAGCGTGTCGCCGCATAAGCCTGATTGATGGCCAGCGGATAATGCGCTTCGGGTGACGGCGTATAGTTCACAAACACGGCCGCAGCGCCAGATTCCACCACCAGATCGCGCACCAGACGTTCGTGGGTCGGGAAATCACCGAGGATCCAGCCGCCGCCGTGGAAGAACATAAATACCGGCAGCGTACTCTGTGCGCCCTGCGGTTTTACGATATTCAGCTTAATGGGCTGGCCGTTTACCTGAATGGTTTTTTCAGTGACGTCGGCCGGCGGCAGTGTTACGCCCTTCTGCGCATCAATCAGCACCTGGCGCGCCGCCTGCGGTGACAGTTGCTCAATCGGTTTGCCGCCGCTGCTGTTCAGCGCCTGTAAAAACTGCTGCACGTGACGTTCAGGTTGTGGTGCGTCAGCAAAGCTATTAACAGATGCAGTAGCCATCGCCATGGCAAGCAGAGAGTGTTGTAATTTCATGGTGTTACTCCTTTAATGTTTTTTGCGATTATATCGCACGCTATTTAAATGATAATAACTTGATGGTCGTGTTCTGAACTGAGACTGAATTTATATAGTGCACTATTTAATAGCAAGTTATTTTTTAGCGAAGATTTACATCACTGCTCTATTACACTGATTTTAATCAGAATATTATTTCAACTTTTTGTCTGCAGACGGGTGCCCTTTCCGGCCAGTCACATCGGCAACCTGCAGATTCATCTTGTCTGCGTCCCCGCCAGCCGCCACACTGGCGAGTACGCCGCGATTTTTCACACATTGAGGTAACGGGTAATGCCGCAGAGTAAAGCTACCCTGACTGGTCTGCTGGCCATTCTGCTGTGGAGCACGATTGTAGGATTAATAAAAAGCGTCAGTGAAAGTTTTGGTCCGGTAACCGGTGCCGCGCTGATTTACAGCGCCAGCGCCCTGCTGTTGCTGCTCACCGTGGGTTTTCCTGACCTGCGCCAGTTTCCCCGCCGCTATTTGCTGATCGGCAGCCTGTTGTTTGTCTGCTATGAGCTCTGCCTGTCGCTGTCGCTGGGTTTTACTCATAGCGGCCATCAGGCGATTGAAGTCGGCATGGTTAATTACCTGTGGCCGGCGATGACCATCGTTTTAACGGTGATGGTTAACCGGCAAAAGACCAGCCCGTTAATTATTCCCGGCCTCCTGCTGGCCGTCGCCGGTATTTGTCGGGTACTGAGCGGCGATCGGGGGTTTTCACTGGGCGAAATGATCGACAACGTGATGGATAATCCGCTCAGTTATGGTCTGGCATTGGGCGGTGCGATGATTTGGGCGGTTTATTGTGTGGTGACAAAAAATAGCGCTAAAGGCAGTAACGGCATCACGCTGTTTTTCATGTTAACTGCGCTGACGCTGTGGCTGAAATCGCTGCTATCACCGCAGCCGCCCGTGGTGTTCTCGCTGCAGGCGTGCATCAGCCTGGCGCTGGCAGCAATGGCGATGGGGCTCGGCTATGCGGCGTGGAACGTCGGCATTCTGCACGGCAATGTCACGCTGTTAGCCGCAGCCTCCTACTTTATCCCTATCATTTCATCGCTGACAGCCGCTTTTATCCTTAACTCCAGCCTGACCTTCTCCTTCTGGCAGGGCACGGCGATGGTTTGCCTCGGTTCGCTGCTCTGCTGGTGGTCAACGCGCGGGACAGCAACGCATAAGCTGGAAAGCAACACGCTGGAATAACCGGCTGGATGGCGCAGCCGGACGAGAATGCAGACAGTGGTGCACACTCAGCGCGGCGGCAGGAACATTTTGCGATACAGCGACGGCGTCATGCCGGTCACTTTGACAAACGCGCGGCGCATCACATCGGCACTGTGATAACCGCAGGCCGCCGGGATCGCTTTGAGCGGCAGCTCACCGGCATCCAGCAAAGCCCGCGCGTGGCTGATGCGTGCCTGCTCCAGCCATGCGCCAGGCTGGATCTGCATCTCCTGCTGAAACAGACGCGCTAGATGCCGCGTACTGAGGTGCATGTGCGCCGCCAGGTCTTCCAGCCCGCGAATCTGTGCCAGATGCGCGATTGCCCAGCGCTGCATCTCCTGAAAGGCGCTGCGTCCGGCCAGGGACACCTGCTGTTTACGCACAAAATGTCCCTGTGTCACCGGGCGCTGGAAGAACATCACCAGGCTGGCGGCCACCTCCTGCGCCAGCTCGCGTCCGAGATCCTCTTCCACCAGCCGCAGCGCCAGATCCAGTCCGGACGTCACGCCCGCTGCCGTGCGTAATGCACCATCCGCCACATACAGCGCATCGGCTTCGACCTGCGCATCGGGTAACAGTAATGCCAGCCGTTCCGCACACGCCCAGTGAGTAGTGACTTTCCTGCCGTTCAGCAAACCCGTTTGCGCCAGCAGCAGCGCCCCGGTACACACCGAGCCGTAACGCTGGCTGCGCTGACAGAGCGCGATAATCTGCTGGCGCTCACTGGCGGAAAGCTGCATCTGGCTGGCGTCAGGTGCTCCGGCGACCAGAAAGGTATCGGCGCGATGCTGTGTCGACGCAGTTAGCGCAACGTCGGCTTCCAGCCGGACACCAGACGAGCAGCGGATGCTGGTGTGCTGCAGCGACATCACGCTGAGCTGATACACCTGACGATGCAGCAGCCGATTTGCCTCGGCAAACACATCCAGCGGCCCGGAAATATCCAGCAGTTGGGCGCCGGGAACGGCCAAAAGGGTAATGTGATGGTGAGTCATTGTCTGGCTATCCGCTTAAATCGCAATGTCAGAAATCATCGTTAAACAGAGATTCATGACATTGTCGCGCGGCTTTATGCTGAACGCAACTTCACTAAGCGGAGACATCACCATGAGTTTTACTATTAACGGCATTCGTATTCCGGACAGCAAAATGGCGCGCGATGCTACCGCGCTGGTACGTGACATCGAATCGGATCTGTTATTTCATCACTCCAGCCGCGTTTTTTACTGGGGCGCTTTGGCAGGTCAGCGACTGGGGGTCAAAGTGGATGCTGAGCTGCTTTACGTTGGCTGCATGTTTCATGATGTGGGTTTGACGCAACAGCATTGCAGTTGCGATAAGCGCTTTGAAGTCGATGGCGCCAATGCGGCGCGCGATTTTCTGCAACATTATGGGGTTGCCCAGGCGGATATTGATAAAGTGTGGACGGCGATTGCCCTGCACACGACGCCCGGCATTCCGCAATTTATGGCCGGGGAAATCGCCCTGGTGACGGCCGGCGTTGAGATGGATGTGCTGGGTATTGACTATGATCACTTCAGCGATGAGCAACGTGAAGCCGTGGTGCAGCAGCATCCCCGTCCGGCACAGTTTAAAGAAGAAATTATCCAGGCATTTTATGAAGGCATTCAACACAAACCGGCGACGACTTTCGGCAACGTGAAAGCTGATGTCATTGCTGATAAGCAACCGGCATTTCGCCCGATGAATTTTTGCCGGATTATCCGCCAGTCGCGCTGGACGGGTTAACATGGACAGCGGAGATAGCTCATCGCGAACGGGAGAAATGGCGACGGAAGCGTGCGCTGTGAATCCCGGCAACAAAATTAACTCATCGAACATTGTCAGCAGGGGCGAATTTTCGTTGCTACTATAGTGACGCAACACACAGCTCAAGCGTTGCGACGAGAATTTTTCCTGTAGTTTTTTGTTATGCCCGCTCTGCGGGCATTTTTTTATGCCAGAAATGGACTGCCGTCCCCTGCCGCTGCCGTGCTGCCTGATGTCCGCTGGACGTTTTGCCGGTAGCGGATGTTAATGAAAGCGACCAATTCATAACAATTTGCCCACCACGCATGTATATCTTCGTTACAAATAGGGTGAGAAAATGACCTTGTTTCATATGGTACAACACTGTTTCACCATGTAAAATCTAAACGACTATCCAGTAAGACTGCTTACGGCATGCATCGATCCCTGAGAGATCGGGCTGCCGCATGGCCAGAGGATTGAATACAGAAAAACAATTAGTTGAGGTTATTTATTATTCCCCTGGGAAAGAAAGGGGGTGGGCAAAAGCAAGTAGTGCAAAGCGCCATGTCTTTGTACTCAGGAATCATTTGAATGAAATCAAAAGAGCAACCAATCAAAACATCCAGAAGGTCATTTCTGCAGAAAACCCTTTCTGTCATCCCCTTCACCGCGATTGCAGGCACCACAGCAGTGAGCGCGATGGCTTCTGCAGCTCCGGCTAAAGAAAAAAGTGAGACCTATCACTACGTTCCGGTATTTTTTAATAATGACGAATGGAGATTTATTTTATCCGCAACGGACCTGCTGATTCCTGAAGACGAATTCGGCCCCGGTGCGGTGAGTGAAGGCGTGCCCGTTTACATCGATAAGCAAATGGAATTGCCTTATGGCTATGGTTACCTGTGGTATATGAGCCCGCCATTTCAGGAATCGATTCCTGAGATGGGATACCAGACTAATCTGGTGCCACGGGAAATTTACCGCCGGGGAATTATCAACCTGAACAAATACTGCCGTGAAAAGTTCCAGAATAACTTCGCAGATTTAAGCAAAGAAAAACAGGAAGCGATTTTACACGATCTGGAGTCGGGAAAAATCGTGCTTGATACTATTTCCGGCAAGTTATTTTTCTCTCAGTTACTACAGAACACTAAAGAAGGTTATTTAGCCGATCCGGTGCATGGCGGTAATCAAACCATGGCATCCTGGAAATTAATTGGTTTCCCGGGCGCGCGCGCGGACTTTATTCAGGTTATGGAGAACCCCGACAAACCTTATCCTTTAGGCCCTGTGAGTATTTCTGGCAAGTATGGTGCAAAAAAATGACGATTAAAAAAGAACCTGTAGATGTAGTTATTGTTGGCTTTGGCTGGGCTGGTTCGTTGATGGCGATAGAATTAGCCTCAACCGGATTAAAAATTGTTGCGCTTGAACGGGGAGAACAGCGAGATACTTACCCTGACTTTGCCTATCCCCGTATCATTGATGAGCTGACATATGGTGTCAGGCTAAAACTTTTTCAGAACATATCCAAAGAGAGCGTGACGGTAAGGCATACCACTAAAGATACCGCTTTACCTTATCGCCGCATGGGTTCTTTTTTACCCGGCGACGGCGTGGGCGGCGCTGGCGTACACTGGAATGGTCTACTGTGGCGGCCACTGGAAGCGGATCTCCGACTGAAAACCGTGGTGACTGAAAAATATGGTGCCAGTTTTATTCCTGATGGTATGACGCTGCAGGACTATCCTTTCAGCTACAGTGAAATAGAACCCTATTTTGATAAGTTTGAGAAAATTTGTGGTGCTTCAGGCCAGGCCGGGAATCTGAATGGCAATATCATCGAAGGTGGCAACCCCTTTGAAGCGCAACGCGCGAATCCTTTCCCGACCAAACCGTTGCTTTACCAGTATTCAGCCATGCTATTTGAAAAAACCGCGAAAGAACTGGGCTACAATCCCTTCCCGGGTCCCGCCGCCATCTGCACTGAGGCATATACCAACCCGTACGGCGTTGCGCTCGGCGTCTGTAACTATTGTGGTTTTTGTGAGAAATTCGGTTGCTATAACTATTCTAAAGCGTCGCCACAAACCAGCGTTATCCCCGCCCTTAAGCAATACGATAACTTTGAATTACGCTGTAAATCACATGTGCTTCGCGTCAATAAAGACAACACGGGTAAACTGGCCACTGGCGTAACCTATATCGATGAAAATGGCAGTGAAGTCGAACAACCCGCAGCGATGGTTATCCTCAGCGCCTTCCAGTTGCATAATGTCCGGCTGCTTTTGCTGTCTAAAATCGGTAAGCCTTATAATCCCGAGACAGGCGAAGGCGTGGTTGGCAGGAATTATGCCTATCAAATGTTAGGCGGCGCAAAACTGTTCTTCAATAAAGAGACCTACTTTAACCATTTTGCCGCCACCGGTGCGTCAGGCGCCTATATTGATAATTACAACAGTGAAAACTTCGATCACTCTGCTGCAGGCTTTATTGGTGGCAGTACGGTCTCTGCGCATGTTACCGGCGCCCGGCCTATTGAACAAACTGTCACGCCTAAAAATGCGCCTAAATGGGGCAGCGGCTGGAAAAAAGCAATCAGGGATAGCTACCTGCATAATATGAGCATTGGCGTCAGTTCATCTGTCATGCCTTATAAGCAATGTTATCTTGACCTTGACACGACCTATACCGATGGTTATGGGCTGCCTTTATTAAGAATGACGTTTGACTGGCAGCAGAATGAACTCAAAATGACCCAGTTCATGGCAGGCAAAACGGAAAATATCATTAAGGCTATCGGGCCAGATTCTTACGATATGGGCTTCAAAAACTTATCTACGCATTACGATGTTCGTCCTTATCAATCTACCCATACCACCGGTGGCGCCATAATGGGTGACAGCCCGGCGACCAGCGTGGTGAATAAATATCTGCAGTGTTGGGACGTGTCCAACGTTTTCGTGGCCGGTGCCAGTTGCTTCCCACAAAACCATGCATACAACCCCACGGGAATCGTCGGCGCAACCACGCTATTTTCAGCTAACGCAATCAAAACGATTTACCTGAAAAATCCAGGCCCAATGGTTCAGGCTTAAGGGGATAAGGATAAGAAGATGAAAATGACCTGTATGAAATGGCTGTCCTTATTAACACTATTCTGTGCTTTATCCTCTGCAGCGGAAGATATCTCTCCGGAACTCATCAGCAAGGGTAAATATATTGCCACTGCCGGAGATTGCGTTGCCTGTCACTCGATTGCCGGGAAAGAGAGCTTTACCGGCGGATTAAAAATGATGACGCCGGTTGGCGCAATTTATTCGACCAATATCACCCCGGATAAAGCCACCGGTATTGGCGAATACACCTATGACGACTTTGCTAAAGCATTACGTCAGGGAATAGCGAAAGACGGGCGCCATTTGTATCCAGCGATGCCTTATACGGCTTATGCCAAAGTTAACGATGAAGATATGCATGCTTTGTATGCTTACATGATGCATGGCGTAACGGCGGTTTACGCGGAAAACAGAAAAAGCGATATTCCATGGCCACTGAATATGCGCTGGCCACTGGCCCTGTGGAATCTGGCTTTCCACGACGATAACGCTTACGCAGCGGATACCACCAAAAGTGCGGAGTGGAATCGTGGCGCTTATCTGGTGCAGGGGTTGGGTCACTGCGGCACCTGTCATACCCCGCGTGGCATTGCTTATCAGGAAAAATCTTTAGATCAGCAGGGTAAAACGTACCTGACCGGCGGAACACTGGAGGGCTGGCATGCCCCGGATCTGACCGGCAACGCGAAGTCGGGACTCGGCAGTTGGTCAAATGAAGATATTGCGTTATTCCTGAAAACCGGTCGCACCAACACCTCAGCCGCGTTCGGCTCTATGATGGATGTGGTAGAGCACAGCACGCAATATCTCAGCCAGGCCGATCTTGCTGCGGTGGCGAGCTATTTAAAGTCACTGCCGGCTTCTGCCCCTGATGCGCCGTCTGCGCCACCCGCCGATACCACCACTGCCGCGCTTATTCGGGGAGACATCAGTGTACCTGGTTCACGGCTGTATATGGATAACTGCTCAGGTTGCCACCGCCTGGATGGCAAAGGCTATGCCAAAACCTTCCCTTCTCTTGCCGGTAACTCAGCGATCCTGAGTGATGATCCTTCATCGGTGATTAGCATTGTACTGCGCGGTGGCAAAATGGCTGTCACGAAGGAGGCGGTCACCGGGCTGGCTATGCCTGATTTTGCCTGGCGGCTCAACGATCAGCAGGTGGCGGATCTGGTGACATTCATTCGTAACGGCTGGGGCAATCAGGCACCTGCGGTAAGCGCGGATCAGGTGGCAAAACTGCGTAAAGATCTGCCAAAGGCAGCGGAGGCAGATAAGGAAAAGAGTCAGTAAAAACTGACGGAGAAAACGCCCTGTTCAGGGCCCCGATAAGGGCCCTGATAATGACGCCGGATAGCAATGGCAACCTGAGCAATTACCGTGCAATACCCCATCGCCAGCCTTAACTATGTTTTGTCGGCTTCGGTCAGGGTGGCTCTCACCTGCGGCAAACTCTGCGGGTAATTCTGCTGAATGAATTCAATCATTTTCTCGCGGACGTAGCAGCGTAAATCCCATGCCGTCGGTGAGTTCTGCGCGGTCATCAGTAAACGGATGGTCATGGTTTTTTCCGTGGTATCGGTCACCTGCAGTACCTGAGTTTCGCGATCCCAGAGCCGCGTCTCATTGAGGATTTTTTCAAAATGCTCACGCAACGGCGCCAGCGGCATCGAGTAATCAACATAGAGAAACACAGACCCCAATATTTGCGCATTATTTCGCGTCCAGTTCTGAAATGCATTCTCGGTAAAATAGGTGATGGGCAGCACCAGACGGCGTAAATCCCAGATGCGCACCACAACATAGGTCAGATTGATTTCCTCAATCCAGCCCCACTCCTTTTCGACCACCACCGCATCGTCAATTTTTATCGGTTGGGTGAAAGCAATCTGAATGCCGGCAAACAGATTCACCAGCGACTTTTGCAAAGCGAAACCAATAATAATACCGGCGACACCGGCACCCGCGAGGATGGTGGTGCCGAATTTACGTACACCGGGGAAGTTGAGCAGAATTAAACTCAGGCAAAACAGTACCAGGATGACGATAGCCACTTTTTTAACATAGATTAATTGCGTACGAATTTTACGCGCGCGCAGGTTGTTCGACAGGTTGATATCATAGCGAATAAATAACATATCCTGCGCTACGTTAATCAGGCGAATCAAAATGGAACAGAACGATAAGATGATAAAGATATTAAGCGTGGTGGCGATAAAGCTCAGTGAGCCAGGATCAAGATGCACATAATTCATCCCCATATTGATCAGCAGTAATGGAATGAATAAAAATAACGATCCCCGCAGATGCTTTTCCAGCGATTTAAACAGCTTGCGATCGCGGCTTTGCCAGTAGCGAATAAACCTGAGAAGAATAAAGCGGGCCAGAAAACCCAGCAGTAGCGAGAGTGTGACGAGCAATACAGCAGGTACCCATGTCGGCGCACCAGATAACTCACCTAGAAGTAATGGCATGATATTCCCTTCTGTTCAGCTAACAACCGTGGTTGTCAGATAAGTCACCAAAATCAGTAACCGTTATCGTGCCGGTTATCTGCTAAACCCATGATTTCGCACTTCAGTGGGTAAAAATATAGTTCACTGGCCGCTGTTAGCAGGGGAAAAACCCTTCAGGTCATCGGGTGCTCTGCTGGCGATCATCGCAAGGTTATGAATTGGTGGTTTTTTTCGGCTTTATTGCTAAAGGTCTGAAATTTCAGGCAGGTGATGAGGCAAAGCGTCAGAGGGTGCTGACGAGAAATGCGCTGACAGGCAGTGATGCTGCGTCCGGGGAAGAAGTACAGACAACCTGTTGCGCCAGCTCGCGCTGACCACGCGCATAGCGCAGCAGGTTGATGCAGAGAAAAAGCGCGCGATTAAGCGCGCAATGCCTTATTTGGCGTACGCCTCGGTAGAGAGCGTAATCGTCACTTCGTCGCCCACGGCCGGAACATATTTATCGATTTTAAAATCCGAGCGTTTGATGACGCCGGTGGCATCAAAACCGATCGCCTGCTTTTTAACCATAGGATGCATATCCTGCTTGTTCAGCGTGGCATGCAGCACAACCGGCTTAGTGATCCCTTTGATGGTTAAATTACCCTGCACATCATATTTATTATCGCCTTTACTTTCCACATGGGTGCTGTGGAAGGTGGCCTGAGGATATTTTTTAACGTCAAAATACTCATTACCCAAAAACTCTTTGGTCAGCGCTGGCACATGCGTGTCAATCGTTTTTAACGGCAGGGTCACATTAACCTGTGACTTTTCCGGGTTTTCTTTATCAAAAGCCAGCTGACCGGAAACATCAGAAATATCAGCAGTCGGATGAGAGAAACCAAAGTGATTCCATGCGATCACCACGGAAGTATGTTGCGGGTCAAGGTTATATTCCGTCGCTGCGGCATGTGACAGGGGAACATATAATGCCACCAGAGAAAGCAGCGCCGTTTTTTTCAAAAATTTCATGGAAACATCCTCAAATAATCAAGTGCTAATACTGTAGCGCAAACCTGCTAAGGTGTTATTGAAATCATTTGTTTTACCCATTCAAAATTTTTAACCGTTTTTTCCCGCAAGCAAATAATAACGCAGCGTGAAATTTACTGAAATGACGTAATTAAATTCCGGCGAGTCGAATTTAATAAGTTCATTTTTATGTGGACTAATTTAGCGGCGAGGAGAAGAACGGCAAACCATGTTGAGCATGCGATTAACAGACCGCCTGAATAGCCGGCGGCCGCCACGCTTTATTCTTCGCTGGCACGACGTTGATCATAGACAACCTGTGCCTTTTCAATCGCGTCGCCCTGCTCTCTGGCCCACTTCACCAGCGCAACAAACGGATCCTGCAACGTCTGGCCCAGCGGCGTAATGGCATATTCCACCGCCACCGGGGACGAGGCGATCACGCGGCGGCTGATCAGGCCGTTACGCTCCAGCCGGCGCAACGCCTCCGTCAGTGCCTTGTGGGTAATCGGATCAAGACGGCGCTTGATCGCGTTAAAGCGCGCGGGTTCAGTGCACAGCACGGTCAGAATTAATACCGACCACTTATTGGCGACCTGTTCCAGGATTGGACGGGTGCTGTTGATCTCTGCCAGCAGCGCCGCGATATCAGTCGGCATGGGGTTTCCTTATGTATATCTAATGTAGATAAGGTGCGTAATTGACACTAAATATACGAAATGTATCATCAGCCGTCTACCCCTCTCATTCTGGAGCAGCCATCATGAAACTCGAAGGAAAAGTCGCGCTGGTGACCGGCGGCGGCAGTGGTATCGGCCTCGCCATCGCGCGCCGTTTTGTGCAGGAAGGTGCCCACGTTTTCATCACCGGGCGACGCGAAGCGCTGCTGGCCGAAGCCGTCACGCTGACTGGCGGCCGCATTGAGGCGATAGCAGGCGACCTCACCAGCGCAGACGATGTTGCCCGTCTGTTTGACACCGTGCAGGCCCGCGCCGGACGTCTCGATATTCTGGTGAACTCCTCTGGCGTGGCTGAACCCGCCAGCCTCGAAGAGACCAGCGCAGAGCACTTTGACCGCACGTTCGGCCTCAACGTGCGTGCCATGGTATTCACCGTACAGCATGCGGTGAAGCACATGACGGAAGGCGGTGCCATCGTGCTGGTGGGCTCGATTGCGGGCAGCATGGCCAATCCTGGCTATGGCGCTTATTCGGCCAGCAAAGCCGCGGTGCGCGCCTATGCCCGCACCTGGAGCAGCGAACTGGCACCGCGCGGCATTCGCGTCAACACGCTCAGTCCTGGCCCGACGGACACGCCGATGTTTGACCAGGTCAGCGACGAGGTACGACAGACATTCAGCGCGCAGATACCGGCCAAACGCCTCGGCCATCCTGACGAAGTTGCGGCGGCCTCCCTGTTCCTCGCATCGGACGAAAGCGTTTATGTCACCGGCAGCGAACTGGTGATTGATGGCGGTATGTCCGCGTAATGGTTGTCGTGCTGCACAGCGCGCCGGCCGGGCGTTGTGCAGCCACCGAAAACGTTTCTCAAAAGGTGTAGCTAAAGCCGACCGTGCCGGTGACCTGATCGCGCCGGGACACGATCGGGCTGTCCGCGGCGCGATCGCCCAGCCAGCTGTAACCGGCGCTGACCAGCGTGCCCCAGTGGGCATCAAACTGGTGGCTCCAGGTGAGCGTAGTCGCAACACCATAAAAGCCGCCGCCGGCATCGTAGCGTGAAAACCGGCTGCGGCTGCTCTGGACATCGCTCACGCCATACCAGGTATTCATATAACGCGCATCGCCAAACAGCGCCGCCGTCTGCAGTGCAATGGTATCGCTGTCGCGCTGGAGAGGCACCAGCGTAACGGATGCCTGATAGTTCACGCCCTGATCATCGCTGAGCGGCAGCACCGCTTTGCCCTCTGCACTCAGCCACGGCGTAAGCTGCCAGCCCAGCGCCAGTGCAGTGTTCACCGTCGCATTGATGTTTCCCATACCTTGCAGCCGGCTGGCGCCGTCCCGCCACGTTGAATCTTTATCGCTTCGGCCGAGGCCGTAACCCAGCGTGTGTTCCAGATAAAACCCGCTGTCGCTCTGCAGGTCGTACCCGATGCCTTTCTGGGCATCAGCAAAAAATGCGCCATCTCTGGCCTGGAAAATCGGTACCGGCTGCACCCGTGTTTTATTCGATCCGCTGTAGCGTGGCGCGAATTGCGCCCCCGCGCCGAGCGTCAGGCTGGTCTGTGCGTCACCATCCGCCCTGGCGGCAGCGGAAATCATGAGTAGCAGATGGGTCATGTACATCAGCGTTTTTCTGGTTATCATCGTGTCACCTCTTTATCGGTCCGTTTACCGCCCCTTGCCCGGGCAGCCGCAGCGCGAAGCCGAAGTATCCCGGGGCTGTGTCAACAAACAGCCAGGGATTTATGAAGAAACTGTCAAGGTGAGTTATGCAGACCAAAAATATCCTGATTATTGAGGACGACGCTGACGCGGCTGAGGTGCTGGAGGCGTATCTGCTACGGGAAAATTATGCGGTGCGTGTTGCCGCGGATGGCCTGAGCGGACTTGAGCTGGCCCTGCGCTGGCAGCCCGATCTGATTTTGCTTGATGTGATGCTGCCCGGCCTGAACGGCACCGAGGTGCTGGCAAAACTCCGGCGCAGCAGCGAGGTGCCGGTGATTATGGTCACGGCCATGGGCGATACGCCCGATCGCATCGGTGCCCTGCGCTACGGCGCGGATGATTATGTGGTCAAGCCTTATCATCCCGGCGAAGTAGTGGCACGCGTGCAGGCAGTGCTGCGGCGCAGCGCGGTAAAAACGCCGCAGGAAGAGATCCTGCGCTGGCAGGGGCTGGAGGTGAACAGCGGCGCGATGACGGTTACCGTCACGCAGGCCTCGGGTAACGTGCTTTGCGTTGATACCACGCCAACCGAATTCACGCTGCTGGTCACGCTGATGCGCGCACCGGTGCGCGCGCTGAGCCGCCCGTTTTTGCTGGAGCAGTGTATGCCGGACAGCGACGCGCTGGAGCGGGTGATTGATACCCACGTATATAACCTGCGCAAAAAGCTGGAAGCGGCCGGTATGGCGGGCGTGCTGCTCAACGTGCGCGGCGTAGGCTACCGGTTCCGCCAGCCATGACAGAAAAATCCCCACAAACGCTCTGGCGCTGGCTTTGTCTGCGCATTCTGACGCTGGCTATCGGTACCGTGGTACTGATTGCTTTGTGCATGTGGCTGCGCTTCACGGTGCAGTACCTGTGGATCACGCACCATATGCCGCCGGCGGTTCTGCATGAATTTCTCGCCCTGCGTGCGCATCCGGAACGCGATCCCGCGCGCTTTCACCAGATCATCGATAGCTGGTGGGGCATACGCTACTCCGATCCGTCCATTGCCTCCTCGGACTGGATCACCGTCGGCATCCTGGTGCTGGTGACCATTCCGTTTATTGCCTATTTCGGGCTGCGCCACGCGCGCCCGCTTTCTGCACAGTTCAGCCAGCTCAGACGAGCGGCAGACCAGGTGACCGCAGGCGATTTCGGTGCGCAGGCGGCGTTAACACCGGCAGCGCCCGCCGAACTGGCGCAGTTCGCGCACAACTTCAACGCCATGACGCGCCAGCTGGCGCGTTACGACAAAGAGCTGCGTACGTCGCATGTCGCCATGGCGCATGAGCTGCGGTCGCCGCTCAACGCCGCCATGGTGCGTCTGCAGGCGCTGCTTGATGGCGTGTTCAGCGCTGATTCACGTCAGCTCGCCCTGATCATGGCGCAGCTCAGTTGTCTGCACCGGCTGATCGATGAGCTGCATCTGCTGTCACTGGCGGATGCCGGCCAGCTCACGCTGGAGAAAGTCCGCTGCAACCCGGCCGATATCCTGCGCGAGCGCCTGCAGTGGATCAAACCGCAGCTGGATGAAGCGTGCATCAGCACCGGGGTAGCGCTGGCTGAAGAGACATTGCTGCCGGTCGATCCGTTCCGTCTCGGGCAGGTTTTCACCATCCTGCTGGAAAACGCCCTGCGCTATGCCGGAAGCGGCAGCCAGCTGCAGCTGCGCACGCGCAACACCGTTGATTATTACGAAATCATCGTGCAGGACAGCGGCCCGGGCGTTCCTGCGGCGTTTCTGGCGTTGATGTTTGAGCGCTTTGCGCGCGGTGAGGCGTCACGCGCCCGCCACTCGGGCGGCAGCGGGCTGGGCCTGTCGATTGCGCGGGCGATTTGCCAGGCGCACGGCGGCACGATTAATGCCACGCTGCCAGCAGCGGGAGGTTTGCAGGTACAGATTTTGTTGCCGCGCAACGCCTGACGTTGTTGCCCTTCTTGACACGCTCTTGATAGAACATCGCCGGATTCTTGATAATCGCACGGTGTAATGGCGCAAATACCGATAAAGGAATTGCGCCATGACCGACGAGCTTCCCTGCCTGATCAAACAGGGTGTGCGCCACCTGCTTAACCCGCGCCACCTGGTTTCCCTGCTGCCGCTGCTGCCCTGTCTGCTGCTGACGGCCCTGCTGCTGACCGGCTGTGACCGCAAGCGTTCACCCACGCCGCCGCCACCGCGTCCGGTAAAGTTCATTACGGTTGGCCCGCCCGCGCCCGCCGGGCAGCAAACCCTGACCGGCGAGATCCGCGCGCACGATGAAACCTCGCTCAGTTTCAGGCTGGAGGGGCGGATTCTGACGCGCAGCGCCGATGTCGGCAGCCGCTTCAGGCAGGGAGAGACGCTCGCCGTGCTTGACAGTCCCGGCGCGCTGAATCAGCTGGCGAGCGCACAGGCGGAGCTGAACAGCAGCCGCGCGGCCGAAAAGGTGGCGGCCCTCAATCTGCACCGCATGCGCCTGCTGATGCCGTCCGGGGCAATTGCCCGTGCTCAGCTCGATAGCGCCAGCGCCGACTGGCAGGCTGCGCTGGCGCGGCGGCAGAGCAGTGAAGCGGCATTGAAAAATGCGCAGGATAGCCTGCGCTGGACCCACCTTACCGCGCCTGAGGATGGCGTGGTGACGGGCGTCAGCGCCGCAGCCGGTCAGGTGGTCAGCGCCGGTCAGACGGTGTTTACCGTTGCGACCGGCACAGGCCGTGACGTGGTGTTTGACGTTGCCACACCTGAAACCCTCGATCGTCGGGCCAGTGCCCGCTTCCGCGTTGCGCTATTGCAGAATCCGTCCGTGATGGCCGAAGCGCACCTGCGTGACGTCAGTCCACAGGCCGACGCCCAGACACGCAGCTGGCGGGTGCGCATCACACTGGACAATCTTCCCGCGGAGATGGTGCTGGGTGCCAGCGTCGCCGTCACCCTGCCGCTGGCCGACACGACGGCGGATGCGGTGATGGCGATTCCGGCCACCGCGCTCACCCGCCAGGCAGGCCAGCCGGCGGTGTTTATTCTCGACCCGGTGAAAAACTGCGTTATCCGGCGCACGGTTGCGATTGCCGGCTACACGGCAGATGCGGTATGGATTCGCGCCGGCATAATGCCAGGAGATCGGGTGATCACGGCGGGCGTCAGAAGCCTGCGTGACGGTGAACGCGTTGCCGGCAGCCAGGAGGATCAGCATGAAACCGGCGTTTAATCTTTCTGCCTGGGCGCTGAAACAGCAGCAGCTGATGGCCTTTCTTATGTTGCTGATCGTGGCAGCAGGCATCGTCAGCTATGAAAAGCTCTCGCGCAACGAAGATCCGGCGTTCACCATCAAAACTGCGGTGGTGTCTGCGCAGTGGCCAGGTGCCGACATCAACGATACGGTCAGACTGGTCACCGATCCGCTGGAGAAAAAGCTGCAGGAAATTCCCTGGCTGGATTATGTGCAGAGTGAAACGCACGCTGGCCGCACGGTCATTTTCGTCAATCTGCGTGATGACACCCCGCCCGCGCAGGTGGCCGGCATCTGGTACCAGGTGCGTAAAAAAATGCAGGATGTGACCCCGGCTTTGCCGCAGGGCGTGCAGGGCCCGGCGGTCAACGATGAGTTTGACGATACCTTTGGCACGATTTACGGCTTCACCGCCGACGGTTTTTCTCCGCGTGAGCTGCGGGACCGGGTGGACGATATTCGCCGCGATCTGATGAGTCTGCGAGATGTGGGTAAGATCCAGCTACTGGGTGAGCAGGAAGAGCAACTGGTGGTGGCCTTTTCCCCGCGCCAGCTGTCCGCCATGGGGCTGGATTTGCAGCAGGTAGCAGAGGCGCTACGGGCGCAGAACGTCGTCGAGCCGGCAGGCAGCGTGCGCACCGCCACCGATAACATCGCCCTGCGCGTGAGCGGCGCGTTCAACAGCGAGGCGAGCCTGCGGGCGGTTACGCTGCACCTTAACGATCGCTATGTTCCGCTGACGGCGATCGCCACCATCACGCGCCGGCCCGCCGAGCCGCCTGCCCCGCTTTTTCGCGTTAACGGCCAGCCGGCCATCGGACTGGCCGTGTCGATGGCCGCCACCGGCAACATGCTGGAGTTTGGTCAGGCACTGCGGACGCGCATGGAGAGCGAAGCCAGCCAGCTGCCGCACGGCATTGAGATGACGCGCATCGCCGATCAGTCAGCGGTAGTGCAACAGGCGGTGAGCGGATTTGTCGATGTGCTGGGCGAGGCAGTGATCATCGTGCTGGCAGTTTCGTTTGTCTCGCTCGGACTGCGCGCCGGCCTGGTGGTCGCGGCGGCGATCCCGCTGGTGCTCGCCATGACGTTTATCGGCATGCATCTGGCCGGTATCGGCCTGCAGCGCATCTCGCTCGGCGCACTGATCGTAGCGCTGGGCCTGCTGGTAGACGATGCGATGATCACGGTGGAAACCATGGTGGCGCGGCTGGAGGCCGGCGATTCCCGCACTGGCGCAGCGACCTGGGCGTTCAGTACCACCGCCTTCCCGATGCTGACCGGTACGCTGGTGATGATTGCCGGTTTTATTCCGGTCGGCTTTGCCGCATCCAGCGCGGGCGAATATTGCTATACCCTGTTTGCGGTGGTGCTGATGGCGCTCATCAGCTCATGGCTGGTAGCGGTGCTGTTTTCACCGCTGACCGGCAGCTGGCTGTTGCCGGCCACGCTAAAGCAGCACCGCGCCGGAAACGGGCGCCTCAGCCAGTGCTATCGCCGCCTGCTGAGCAGCGTGCTGCGCCACCGCATGCTGACACTGGCGATGGCGATGCTGGCGCTGTTGCTGGCCGGCGTCGGCACCACGTATATGCAGGGCGAGTTTTTCCCGGCCTCCGATCGGCCTGAGCTGCTGGTGAGTCTGGCGCTGCCGGCCAGTGCGTCGCAGCAGGCCACCCTGCGTCAGGTGCAACGCCTTGAGCGGATTGTCTCCGCCAGCCGGGATGTTGACCACTATTCGTCTTACGTCGGCACCGGTGCGATACGCTTCTACCTGCCCATGGATGTGCTGCTGGACGATGAAAACAGCGCTCAGCTGGTGGTCGTGGCCAAAAGCCTGGCCGCCCGTGAACGACTGCAGCGCTCGCTGGATGCGGTGCTTGCCCGGGATTTCAGCGACATCACCACGCGCGTCGCGCCGCTCGAGCTCGGTCCGCCGGTAGGCTGGCCGATTCGTTATCGCATCAGCGGGCCGGATTATCGCCAGGTGCAGCAGCTGGCAGAGCGGCTGGCCGCCGCGCTCGGCAGCTCAGCGCTGACGCGTGACGTCAATCAAACCGCCGGTGAGCCCGAACGCGTTATCACCTTGCAGGTGAATCAGACGGCAGCGCGCGCAGCCGGCCTCTCTTCTGACCTGATTGCTCAGTATCTGCATACGCTCTGGTCAGGAACGCTGATCACCACGGTACGCGATCGCAACCGGCTGATTGATGTGGTGCTACAGGGCAACGCTGCAGCGCGCCATGATCTGAGCAGCCTGTCCGGACTGCTGCTAACCGCGCCGTCGGGCGCAAAAATTCCGCTGACGCAGGTCGCAACACCGCAGTGGGGGCTGGAGGATCCCGTTATCTGGCGACGCCAGCGCCTGCCGTTTATCACCGTCCAGACCGATACGGCGCCGGGTTTGCGCTCGGAAGCCGTCTCCGCCGCCCTCACGCCGCTGATTGCCAACTTCAGGGCCAGCTTGCCGGCCGGTTACCGCCTGAGCGAGGACGGGGCGGTAGCAGAGTCTGACAAGGGCAACCAGTCGGTGATCGCTATCCTGCCGGTCACGCTGCTCTGCATGCTGGTATTGCTGATGTTACAACTGCGGCGGATTTCCCGCCTGCTGCTGGCCCTGCTGATGGCGCCCTTTGGTCTGCCGGGCATTGTGCTGGCCATGCTGCCGACCGGCACACCGATGGGCTTTGTGGCGCTGCTGGGTGTTATTGCTCTGGCTGGCATGATCATCCGCAACGCGGTGATCCTGATCAGCGAGGCGGATAACAACGTTGATGCAGGTATGCCGCCGGACGCTGCCATTGCGGCTGCGGCAGAACACCGCGCACGGCCGATCGTGCTCACCGCCAGCGCAGCGATTCTCGGTATGATCCCCATCTCGCGTCAGGTTTTCTGGGGACCGATGGCGCTGGCGATTATCGGTGGGCTGTTAGTGGCGACGCTGGTGACGCTCACGGTTTTACCCGCAGCGATGAGTCTGGTGATGCAGGCAGCAGCCCGTCGGGACAAACTGAAATCGCTGCGCTGGCGGCCGTTCAGAAAATAACCGCCAGCTGGTCAGCCCAGCTGGCACGGGGCAACGAAAGGTTTATCCACAGGGTTCCGGGCGGGATATGCACGCCAGATGTGGACAGTATCAGGAGAGAACGCGCAGCACCGGCTGCGCGTGGTCACGGGCTATTTCACTACCGGATGCTTCTCCTGCTGTAGCGCCTTCATGAAGGTGTCGCTGAGATGCAGATGCTGACGCACCAGCGCCGGTGGCGTGCTGGCCAGCCACTGGTTGAGCGAAATATCCGCGTAATAATCGCTTTTAAACAGTTCCAGAAAGCGCAGCGGTTTATCACCCGTGTTTTCGATATAGTGACCCATGGCAAAGGGCACATAGCCGACATCACCGGCGCGGAAGTCAAACGTACGCGCCTGACCCGACGAGGCAAACACGCCCATCCGCCCCTGACCTTCCAGATAGTATTGCCATTCGTCGTTATTGGGATGCCAGTGCAGTTCGCGCATCGCGCCGGGAGCCAGTTCCACCAGCGCGGCGGCGATGGTTTTCGATACCGTAAAATTACTGGAATCAGTAATGCGTACCGTGCCGCCCGGCAGCGTCAACGGCTTCTGCGCCAGCATTTTATGCGAGAAGACCTGCTTCGATTTCACCCCGCCGCTCACCGCCGAAGCCGCCGCGCCGTCAGGTGCCTGCCCGGCAAAGATGTACTCCTCTTCTGGCGAGGGCAGCGTGTTAAACACCTCAGCCGGCACGCCAAAGTTTTTTGCCAGCACTTCGGGCGGGATATGTTTGAACCAGTCGCTGAGCAGAAAGGTACTGTCTTCATCGAAATTGCCGTTGTCGAAGGCCAGCAGGAATTCACAGCCGTCCGGCCCAAGGCCCTGGATTGAGTGCGGCACGCCCGGCGGGAAATACCATAAATCGCCCACGCCGACGTCATCGACAAACCAGCCACCTGCGGTATCCAGCGCGGTAATGCGCGCATTGCCGTACAGCATGTAGGCCCACTCGCCCTCTTTGTGCCAGTGCAGTTCGCGGATGCCCCCCTTATCCAGACGCATATCGACGCCAGCGATGGTGGTGGAAATGCCCAGTTCGCGCTGCGTCACCTGGCGCGTCCAGCCGCCGCTGCCCTTACGCACATGCGCATCGCTAAACGAAAAGCGCAGGTTGGGTAATGTGCCGCTGTCGGTTGCTGGCGGATCGACCAGATCCGGATTCAGTGCTTCGCGCACCGGATCGTGCGGGCCAGGGTCGCGCGGATGGTTGGGATCATTCGCCGGATAAGTCGCCACCTTGCCGTCGTGGGCATGGACCTTGCCGGCCGCCAGCGCCACGGTGCCACCAGCCGCGAAGGCCATAAAGCTTCTGCGAGATAAGTTTTCCAGTTTCATACCTGCTGTCTTCCTCAGTTTCTTATGGTTTGTGTCATGCCCCTTAACCATAATCAAACTGTGGCTTTCTCCAACCTTGTGTCACCGCTGAAATCAATAGAAAACCTTTATCATCGCGTAATCCCGCTATTCACCCGCCTCACGCCATTTACGCTTCGTTGAGATCGCGTTGACGTTCAGGTTATGTCAGCCGACAAATAAGGCACAAAGTGATTAAATCCCCTCTCCGATTAAGCAATTTTTTTAATGATAGCCCGCCGCAAAAGTTAATTTAATGTTACAAAAGCAGCGCAATTGCAATAATTACCCGGCTACGTTTTTTCTCCGGCGAGACGTGGCCGTTCCGGGCGGAAGCCCATGCCGATCAATCGGCCAAACAGATGACGTAAAAACGGATAGCGGCTGATGAGCTGCGGAACCTTACTGGGCGTGGTGCGCGGGCGCTTGCCGCTGCTCATTTTGATCTGCAGGAATTGCGTCGCCACCGTCGGAAACTGTCGCCGCCGCTGCACGTTCTCCAAATCGCGCAGCGTGAGCGTGCCGTTTTGCAACGGCCGCGTCAGATAATTGGCGCTGGCCACCGCGTCCTGAATCGCCAGGTTCACACCCACGCCGCCAATCGGTGACATCGCATGTGCGGCATCGCCAATGCACAGCACGCCGGGCTTCATCCATTTGTCCAGCCGATCGATACGAATGGATAACAGACTCAGCTGCTGCCACTCCTGCAGCTGCGCCATGCGCGCCACGCTGAACGGCGCAACCTCTGCCATGCGGTTTTTCAGCGCGTCGAGCCCGGCCTGCTTCAGCGCCTCGAATTCGCCTTTCTGAATGGTGAATCCACACTGCCAGTATTCGCCGCGGTCAATGACGATGAAGTTTTGCTTCGGCCCCTTGTGGCCCATCCCCAGCTCAGGGTCGTCCGGCTGTTTATCCAGCCGGAACCACACCACATCGCGTGGAGCACCGAAGCTTTTACCCACCAGCCCGGCTTTCTGCCGCACCGCCGAGCGACGGCCATCAGCGCCTATCACCAGCGGCGCATGAATTTCGTGACCTTGTAACGTTTTCACGCCTGCGATTACGCCATCCTGATAAAGAAAATCGTCAAAATCGGTGGATTGCAGCAGCGTGAAACCGGGATAGTGCGCCGCCTGGGCGGCGAGGAAAGTGAGGAAATCCCACTGCGGCATGAAGGCGATAAAACGGCAGCGCAACGGCAGACGGGAGAAATCGGCCATGGTGATCTCCTGCCCGCCCACTTCCGCCTGTAACTTTTCCGCGCGCTGATGCGGCAGCGCCAGCAGCGCGTCGAGCAGACCCAGCTGGTGCATGATCTCCAGGGTTGAGGGATGAATGGTGTCGCCGCGAAAATCGCGCAGAAAATCGGCGTGCTTCTCAATCACGACCGCGCGCAGGCCAGCGCGCGTCAGTAAATAGGCCAGCATTAAGCCGGCCGGACCGCCGCCGACGATACAGCAGTCGGCGTTTATCACCTGTGGAGACGGCATGATATCCTCATCAATCGCTATATATGATAATTGTTATCATTTATATAGCATCTGCGCGTCACCAGGGTGATGATAAATGCCGCAGTCAGACTAGTGGTTTGCTACCAGCCCCAGCGCAATCAGGCTGCGCGCGGTGGCAAGAATGGCCTCCTGCGGACTGCGCGGGTGCCAGTTCAGCAGCCAGCCAGCTTTAGCGGCGCTGACGTTCATATCAACGCCCAGCAGTTTTACCATTCCCGTCATCAGCGGATTTTGCGCTGCCGCCGCCCGCACCATGGCGTCACTCATTGGCTGCAGCGAAACTTTCTCTGCTTCTGCTGCCAGATGGGTTTTGAGCGTGCGCGCCACCTCAATAAGCGGCAGGCTGTGCCCCGAACTGGCGAGGAAGCGCTGCCCCTGCGCGGCGGCGTGGGTCATCGCCAGCACGTGCAGACTGGCCACGTCACGCACGTCAACAAAACATGAGTTGATGTCAGGACAGCCTGGCTGCCCCTCCAGTAGCTCCTTCACAATGCGAATCGAATGTGAATAGTCGGCACCCAGCACCGGTCCCAGCACCGACACCGGGTTCACCGTGGCCAGTTCCAGACCGTTACCCTGCTCAGCGATAAACTGCCAGGCAGCGCGTTCCGCCAGGGTTTTCGATTTCTGATACGGCCACACATCGCCGCTGACATCGCTCCAGTCGCGCTCGGTAAAGGGGCGCGGATAGTCCGCTGGATGTCCGATACCGACCGCGCCGAACGCCGAGGTCAGTACCACACGTTTAACGCCTGCATCGCGCGCGGCGCGCAATACGCGCAGATTTCCTTCAATCGCCGGATTCACCCAGTCAGCTTCGCTTACCTGGCTGCCGGTCGGGGTGGGAGAAGCGCCATGCAGCACGAAGCGACAGCCCGCCACCGCGTCTTCCCAGCCCGCGTCTGCCGTTAAATCGGCAACGACAAATTGCAGCGCCTCGCCTGCGGCCACCCCGGCCTGCAACAGATGCGCCCTGACTTCAGCTTCACGTTCGGCATCACGTAAGGTGGTTCGCACCTGATAGCCCTGCTGCAACAGGGAAATAATGCAGTACTGCGCGATAAACCCGCTGCCGCCGGTAACCAGAACCTTTTCATTACTCATTTTTCTTCCTCATCACAATCATCGTTCATTCGACGCGCTCTACGTTAAGCGGCGGAGGGCGGATTTTGAATGCTTGCCAATGCAGTTTACTTGCGTGATAGTACAGAAATGAGCCTTGACCCCTTTTCCGACATTCTGCGATTCGTTCGCGCTGAATCACTGCTGACCGGCGGTTTTACCGCGGGCGGACGCTGGGCGCTGCGTTTCCCTGCGCCCGATAAAATTAAATTCTTCGCCATTATCAAAGGCAGTTGCTGGGTCATACTGGAGGGCGAATCTGAACCGTTCCACTTTGCCACCGGCGACGTCGGCTTGCTGAGCGCTAAACGCGCCTTCGTGCTGGCCAGCCATCCGGACGAACCGCCGGTTGACGCCATGAGCGTGTTTTATGGCGCAGGAAAAGGCCATGCGCCGATTGGCAGCGGCGAAGATTTTGTCCATATCGGTGGCCATGTATTGCTTGATCCTGCCAGTGGTCGTTTACTGACCCACGTATTACCTCCCTGGATTCAGGTACCGGCGGCGTCACCGCATGCGGCATCATTCCGCTGGGTGCTGGATCAACTGGTGCAGGAAGGCCAGCATGTCCAGCCGGGATCGCAGCTGGCAACGGCCCAGCTGGCACAACTGCTGTTCATCCAGATTCTGCGGGCGCATTTGCAAACCAGCAGCGCACTGCCCGCCAGCTGGCTGCGGGCGCTGAGCGATGCGCGATTGGCACCGGCGTTACAGCGGCTGCATGGCGATCCGGCGCGCAACTGGCATCTGGACGAACTGGCGCGTGCCTGCGCCATGTCGCGCACCCGTTTTGCCCAGTATTTTCGTCAGGTGGTTGGCATCACGCCAATAGCCTATCTGACGGCGTGGCGCATGCGGCTGGCAGAGCGTGCGTTGCAGGAGGAAAATGAGGCGGTGGCCGTGGTAGCGCAGACGCTGGGTTACGCCTCAGAGAGCGCCTTCAGCCATGCTTTTAAGCGTGAAACGGGTCAGTCACCCAATGCATTTCGCCGCGCCGTGCGGTTACAGCAGGCGCAGCGATAAAGCGCGCCGCGTTGCGCGGCGCCGGCATTATTTAAGTTGAGAAGATACGCGCCACATATCCACCCCGCCTTCGGTGGCGTAGCGATCAATATCCGCCAGTTCCTGTGCCGTAAAGGTCAGGTTGTCCAGCGCGCGCAGGGAATCGCTTAACTGATCAACGGTGCGGGCACCAATCAGCGCAGAAGTGACCCGCTCATCACGCAGCGCCCAGGCGATCGCCATCTGCGCCAGCGTCTGACCGCGCGCTTCAGCAATCGCGTTGAGCGCGCGAATTTTTGCCAGGTTCTCTTCGCTGAGCATGGCAGAAAGACGTGGATCGCTGCCGCCGGCGCGCGCGCCCTGCGGTACGCCGTTGAGGTATTTGTTGGTCAGCATGCCCTGTGCCAGCGGTGAAAAGGCAATGCAACCGCTGCCGAGCTCCGCCAGCGTATCGAGCAGCCCGTGCTCAATAGTGCGGTTTAGCATCGAGTAATTGGGCTGATGAATAAACAGCGGCACTTTCTCATCGGCCAGAATCGCAGCGGCCTGACGCGTCAGCTCTGGCGAATGGGAAGAGATGCCGACGTACAGCGCCTTGCCCTGACGATGCAGCTGTACCAGCGCGCCCATGGTTTCTTCCAGCGGCGTATTCGGATCAACGCGATGGCTGTAGAAGATATCGACATAATCCAGCCCCATGCGGCGCAGGCTGTTATCACAGCTGGCAATCAGATGTTTGCGAGTGCCGGTCGGGCCACCATACGGACCCGGCCACATATCCCAGCCCGCTTTGCTGGAGATAATCAGTTCATCACGATATGGGGCAAAATCCTGCGCCAGCCAGCGACCAAAGTTCTCTTCAGCCGATCCCGCTGGCGGACCGTAGTTATTCGCCAGGTCGAAATGGGTAATGCCGTTATCAAACGCGTGGCGCAGGATCGCTCTGCCGGTCTCAAACACGTCAACGCCGCCAAAATTCTGCCATAGCCCCAGCGAGATCAGCGGCAGCACCAGGCCACTTTTGCCGGTTTTACGGTACTGCATGTTGGTCTGATAACGCGCTGGCGATGCAACATAACTCATAACAGATTCCTCTCATTAAATGCCGCCGTACAGGTGCACAGAAGACATTGTTCTGCCTTCCTGCAAAACCGCGCGGCTAACAGGCGATTGCCGGACAAATTTTTACCGCGTATCGTTAATCTGTAAAATTCATTATTGTGATTAAATTCATCTTTTATGGAGATAACTGATGGAATTGCGCCAGATGCGGCACTTTATCGCCGTGGCGGAACATGAAAATTTCACCCGCGCCGCACAGAGTATGCATATTGTGCAATCGGCCTTGTCCACCTCGATCAAACAGCTGGAGGAGGAACTGGGCACGCCGCTTTTTATCCGCTCCACTCGCCAGGTGCGCCTGACCATGGCCGGGAAAGTGTTTCTCGATTACGCCAGAACCATCGGCGCCTTTGTCGAAAAAGCGTCGCAGGAAGTGGCGGCGATCGTGGCGCTTAAGACCGGAACCCTGTCGATTGGCACGGTGCAAAGCGTGCCGCCGTTTATCGATCTGCCGCAATTACTGGAAACCTTTATTCGTCGCTTTCCGGATTTTGACGTCAAGCTGTGCCAGGGATCATCGGCGAAGCTCAACGCAAAAGTGCACGATCAGCAGATCGATCTGGCGATTATGCCGGTGGAGGAAGTCTCCGACCGGCTGTCGTCGCGCATCATCGCCTGCGATGAAATCGTGGTAGCGTTCGCCGCCGATTATGCCGGATTCACCGCGATGCAGCCGGACGTCACCATGGCACAACTGGCGCAGCAGTCGTTTATCGATTTCGAAGCCGGCCAGGGAACGCGCAAGGTGAATGACAACAGTTTTGCCCTGCAGGGGCTGAGCCGCAAAGTGACGTTTGAAGTGAGCGATCTGGAAACCCTGCTGAGTCTGGTTGAGCGCAATATGGGCATTGCCCTGCTGCCCGAACAGGTAGTGAAAGCGCGCAGCACAACGCTGCATTATTGCCGCATCAGCGACATTGATGTGTGCTGGGAACTGGCTGTGGCCTGGCTCAGCGACCGTCCCGGCAGTATGAACGTCTACGACCGGCCAGTGCAGGAGTTTATGGATATTCTGGGCAGCAGCGATTAGCGCCGGGGCGGGTAACGGCGGGATAGATACTAACAGGCATAAGATCTATGCCTGTTATTCATCACTTCAGCCCGGCGTCACAGCGTGATTTTGGCTGCGGTGTCACGACAAATTCGTTGTGTCACGCAATGTCAGGCCACGTTATCCAGTGGCCACAAAAAATGATTAACGCAATACCTCAAGACCCTTTCTATCAATGAGGTTAAGCAGGCGCAGCGCAGCGCCATTTGGCTTTTTCTCCTCGCGCTCCCATTTCACCACGGTGGCCGGAGACAGGCCAATATAGGCGGCTAACATGGCCTGACTCAGACCATGACGCTCACGTAACTCACGAATAGCCTCGCCTGACATCAGTTGTAAAACCGGCAGAGAGGTACGCAGCTCACGTAATCTGACACGTGAATCGATTTTTTCGGTAAGCTCATCGCTAATCACCCCCAGCGGGTTAAAATCATGCGCGATTTCCTGCAGATCTTTTAGATGATCAACCATCGCATATTACCTCTCGCATTTTTCTCGCCTTTATCGCTGCTCTTTCCTGCTCAGTCGTCATGGCAAACAGTTGACTGGCTACCTGCCTGTAGAAATTAATCTCATCCTCTTTAATCTCACGTATGCCACTCTTCGTGGTCGATTTAGCGTAACCGTTAACAAAAAACAGGTGTTTTTGTGATTTGAACGCGACAATCGCTCTGGCTCCGCCGCTTTTGCCGGCGCCGAGCGGAATGCGTTTTTTGTAAACACCACCCCCCAGGCTGGCCTCATACTGTCCGGCAATCAATTCGCGGGCAGCCAGACAGAGCTTGATGTCCGCAATCATGTCACCTTTGAAATTTCGGTCGAAGGGCTTCAATACATAAATGGCCATGCTGTTTCCCTGCTTTATGAAGAAGAGGACTGTCCTTGTCCTTGCCTGAACCACCTATGCTACTAAGTACAATAGCAACCTGCAACGCCAGCGCGCATTAAAGCGCTAAAGAGTGAAAGGGATGACACTCCCGCCTGTACAGAAGCGCTTTTGTTGTATAAGTTTAAGGGTGCTGTCGGGGAAAATTTCGCTCAGCAGGTCACACATTTCCGACAGAGGAAGAGCGACACTATCAGTCGTTGATTAGGCTTTGGTTTACCTGCACCAGGCAATGCTAAACGCAACGCGGATACTGAGAGCTTTTATGTATAGAAGTGAAGATGAAAAACTGGCCGACATTGTCATGGGCGATGCCGTGCTGCAATTGTTAAAACAAGCCGGACCGGTAACCACTCTCGCGCTGCTGGAAAAACTGCGCGCGATGGCGGCCTCAGAAACTGATCCGGCACGCCAGCGCGCGTTTCGCTATGCGATTGCTGAAGTGCAGAACAGCAAAAGTGCGCCACAGGGCGAAGCGGTGGCGTTAAAAGGTAGCGATAACGTGACCCATATTTTTCGCAACCGTGATAATACGGGCAAAAACACCCGACATTAGCCCCGCTCTGTCCCTGCCTGCTTATCAATAACGTAACCGCCCGCTTATGCCTGCGCCCGACAGGTGACGGCTACACAGCTGCACACTCTCCGGCTGCGGCTCATCCATTAACAGGGCGAGGAAACTGTCGGCCCACCAGTGACAATCGTAGCGGTGCAGGTTATTCATCAAGCGCGCATGACGGTTCTGACGGTCGCTGAGCGGCAGCCGTAATGCCGTATGGATGGCATCCGCCATTGCATCAGGATCGTAAGGATTAACGATCAGCGCGCCATCCATCTGTTCGGCCGCACCCGCGAACTGAGACAGAATCAGCACGCCGGGATTCGCCGGATCCTGCAGCGCAGCATACATTTTCGCCATCAGGCTCATGCCCGCCATCAGTGGCGTCACCAGCGCCACCCGCGCCGCGCGGTACAGCCCAGCCAGCTCTTCACGGCGATAATCGTGGTTTAGATAGCTGACCGGATACCAGTTGAGCATACCGTGCACGCCATTAACCTCACCGCACAGATTTTCCAGATTGTGGCTGATCGCCTGCTGCCGGTGCGGGTGTCCGCTGGCAGCAGAAGCCAGCTGCAATAACATCATGTTGCCCGCATAGTCGGGATGATGGCGCAGCAGCACTTCCAGCGCGCTGATGCGATACGGCAGACCTGCGCTGTCGTCGAGATGACCGCCGCTCAGCACCGTGTTGGCCGGCAAATGTTCGCGGCTCTGCTGTTCCATATACTGGCAGCTGTTACTCTCAAGTAACGCCTGAACCTCAGCCAGATCGATCCCGACCGGAAACACGCCGGTGGTGATGATGTGACCGTGCACGCGCAGACGGTTCCTGCCTAAGCGTTCAGCGCGAAACTCGCTCTCCAGCCACAGCAGAAAGTTATTCATATCCTGCCCGGTCTGGAAGCCAATCAGGTCGCAGCACAGCAGCGATTCTGCCAGGCTGCGCCAGTCAGGGATCGCTTCAAACAGCTGACCGGACGGAAACGGCTGATGTAAAAACAAACCGATGCGGTTAGTTAAGCCGGTATCACGCAGCATTTTCACCGTTGGGATGAAGTGATAATCCTGCAGCCAGATCACATCGTCCGGCATGGCATATTCGGCGATGGCGTGGGCATAAGCTGCATTCAGCTGGCGATAGGCCAGGAAGCTGGCGCTGGTGAAACGTGCCAGGTCCGGACGCTGGTGAAACACCGGCCACAAGCCCTGATGGACGTAGCCGTGATAGCCATCTTCGTATTCTGCGCGCGTCAGCGCAAACTGCAGCCTGTCGTATTCATTACCCTGCTGAAAGCTAAGCGTGCGCGCCGCTTCCTGCGCAGCGACGGTACGTTGTCCATCCCAGCAGACCCACAGGCCACCGCGTCGCGCCATCAGGCGATCGTAAATGGCTGCCAGCGTGGAAGACGGATGCTGATTATGTGTGACCAGAATAGTGCCGGGCATGATATTTCCCTTTGAGGTTAAGGCGCGCCACAGTGCCGCCTGCTGCGCTGATTTAACCGCCGGCAATATAAAAAAGGCGTAAAGAAAACCTGCGCGGATATAAAAATCCGGCAAAGATCAGCGCCAGTGTGTGGAAATCAGCCCGGCGCCAAAGGGGAAAGGCTTGCAGCGATCAGTGACGGATGGCGCAGCCGCACTGCGACATTTCGCCAGGCACATATTTGCCGTGATGCGAATGGCGCACCTGCAGCTCACCCTGCTGCCAGGCGCGGCTGTGGTCCGGACGCTGATCCAGCAGCCGGTTGAGGGCTTCCGTCACCAGTAAATCACGGCGCGGTGCCCAGCTGCTCAGGTGCCATGTGGAGCCGCGCGCCTCGTCAGCATCATCAAAGCCCACCACGGCGATATGCGCGCCCTGACCGAAGTCGCGCACGGCCTGCAGTGCGCCAAAGGCCAGCTCGTCGTATTCGCACATCAATGCATTGATGCGTTCTGCCGCACGGGTTTTCTTCAGATAAGCCATCATCGCCTGATAAGCCTGCTCACGGTGAAGCGCGCCGGCGTGCAGTGCTGCGTGCAGCGCCTTGTCCTCCGCCTGCAGGCTGGCAATAAATCCCTGCACCTGGCGCGGCGGCGTGTCACGTTCCTGCACCTGCATGGCGCCCAAACGCTGATGGCCCTGCGACAGCAGCAGTGCGCCAAGCTGCTGCCCGGCGTGATACGCATCGGCAATCACCACATCAGCGCCCGCGCTGTCGTTCGGGCACAGATGCACCGCGCGCAGCGATGGCAGCAGGTGCGCGGCGATCTCCTGCGCATCCCGACACGGCGAGCTCAGGAACAGCAGTCCATCCAGCGGCAGCGACGCCGCGTTCCGCAGCGCGGACTGAAAATCCTCGCGCGTGGCGGCGCACAGCAGCACCGGCAGCCGATCACGCGCACTGAGCTGACGCGTGACTTCTTTGAGCATGTGCATACTGTGCGGATGGCTGACATCATCGCTGACGATGCCGATGAGCGGCGAATGGACGGACATAACTGACCTCTCCTGTTACGTAGGGTACGGGAATAATTTTGACGTATTAGTATGAAATTCCACGTTACCCGAATAATCAGATATCGCCAATCGGTGGATGCGAAGGATTGCTCTCCCCCTTCACCCGGTGCGTGTTGACGGCGGCAAAATGCGCAGCCGCTGCACCGGACGCCCGGTTAGCTTCGTTTTACGTTACACTGACGCCACGAATATTTTGCCAGCGGAAAATTTATGCGCATCACCCTCGATCAGGCCGATCAGCCTTTTATTCACCGCTTACTGGGCGAAGAGATCGCCAGTATCGATTCCACGTCTGACGAACAACTGCGCCTGCAACAGGCGTTGCAGGATGCGCGGTTACAGAGAAATCATGAAGCAGAGCTCGACTGGAAACGCAACGCGCTCTATCTGCTGCTGTTTGTGTTCCTGTATGGCGCACTGGGCTGCTCGCTGACGCTGGATTTGAGCGCGGTCGCACAAGCGTCGAGCCATAAAAGCATTGCCTATGCGCTGGAAGCGGTACCGGTCCTGATCGCCTTCTCTGGTCTGTTCCTGTCGCTGCTGTTTCTGTTCGCCGCGCGCGGCAGCGCACGCCGCCTGCACAACTGGGATCACACTATCGTGCTGCTGGAAAAATACAGCGGCTGCAACCTGAGTCTGCAGATTAATGAAATGGGGGCGCGCACCACGCATTACTCGCAGTCGGCGATTACCGTGGCGCTGGCGATGTTTATCTGCCTCACCTGGGTGGTGATGTACAACTACTTCACCTTCACCACCAGCGGCGTGATTGGCAGTGTGATCTCACTGTTTATCACCACCATGACCTACGTGATTCTGGATATTCAGCTGCTGAAATCCGGCAAATCGATCGCTATCGATGAGCCGGTGATTCCGCCAGAAGATGAGGTTGAGAAACGCCGTTAATCGACAGACCGGCGCGGCGTAAGGTTTTGAACCGCGCCGGTTTCGCTATCCTTATCTATACTTCAGACAGGATTTTGAGAGATATAAAGGAGTTGCGATGAAAATCTGGCCGTTAGTCGCCATCACGGCGCTGTCTGTTACTCTGGTCGCCTGTAAATCCCCGACGCCACCTAAAGGGGTGCAGCCCATCACCCACTTTAATGCCGATCGCTATCTCGGCACCTGGTATGAAATTGCCCGCCTCGATCACCGTTTCGAACGCGGTAAAGATCATGTGACCGCCACCTACAGCAAACGCAGCGACGGCGGTATCAGCGTGCTGAATCGCGGTTACGATCCGGAGAAAAAAGCGTGGAGCGAGAGCGAAGGCAAAGCTTACTTCACCGGCAAACCTGACGTCGCCGCGCTGAAGGTCTCGTTCTTCGGGCCTTTTTATGGCGGTTATAACGTGATTGCGCTGGATGAAGATTATCAGTATGCACTGGTCGCCGGGCCGAACCGGGGATATCTGTGGATTCTGTCGCGTCAGCCCACCATTCCGGCTGAAGTCAAACAACGTTATCTCGCCTATGCCCAGCGACTGGGCTTCGCAACCGATCAACTGATTTGGGTGAACCAGTCACGATAAGAGGTGCAGCGCCAGTGACTCCCGCGCGGGCGTCAGTGATTACCCTCGCAATAAGCAGAGTGAGGTCAGCAGCAGGCACTGCGTAAATTGACGGCCTTAGTTTCTTATTGAAAAACGGGTGTTGATGATCTGTTAAGTCAGCAGAGATAAAACGGATGGTAGTGTATCTCTTCGTGAGTATTACCCGCCGCGGCAGCCTGAGCTGCCCGTTACGAATCGAGAGGCTAACAATGAGTAAGTATTTTCTGGCCTGCTTTTTGGCACTGTTTGCATGCTCTGTCAGCGCTGGACAGGGAGGAGCCGGAGGTCAGGGAGGAAATGGCGGCTATGCGGGAGAATCCGGCGCTGACGGTGGAAACGGTTCAGATGGAGGTAATACTGATGGCTCTGCCGGCAGGCCGGGATGTCCCGGCGGCACCGATCCTGATGCGGACGGAAAATTTTATCTCCCTGGTACCACTCAGGAGTGCAATCCAGGCAAGCATGATTCGATGAAGATTCATCAGCCGACGGTAACCGGCGCTTAATTCGCTAGCGTGTTGCCGGGTAAATGCATGTTTGGGCCAGCGTGTCAGTTACTTCCCCGTCATGTACGGTTTAAGTCACTCTCTAAGCGTCAGCAGCAGGCTGGCGCCGCCAAAGGCCAGTAGCAAACCTATTCTCTAATGCGCCGCCGCCGGTAAGTATGCTCAACCTACGCATTCCAATACATGGCACACAATGTACTGGCTGCATACTGCCTGTCAGTGTCAAATGCCTCTGGACAGCTGGAAGTGCTGTGAACGTCCGCTTTGTGCCAGTGACGGATGTTCATACAATTATTGCTTCTGTAACAGCAGCCAAATCAGCAAAACAAGGTTTGTCTAAAGCACTATTACTACCAGAACCATGCACAGCAGCATCACGTAGATTCGCGCGTGCCAGACATCGGGGACGGCGGGGATAGCCCGGCGGCTGAAAGCAATACCCGCCCAGCCGGTCACCAGGAGCAAGCCCAATATTTTCAGGCTGATAAATCCCAAAAATCCGCCTGCCTGAATTTTATGCCAGCCGCTTATCGCATATGTCATCGCACCGCACAGCGCTACCGGCAGGGAAAGCGGGTTGGCCGCACTAATACACGCGCGCATTGCATGGCCGTGTCGTCGTAACAGTGGCACCGTCATTACGCTGCCGCCAACGCCCAGCAGTGCAGCAATCATGCCGATTAGCATACCGCCACCGGCAACCGTCAAAAGTGATAAACGACGCGGCGCGCTGCCGCTGAAGAAGCCTTTGCGTAACAGACAATCCCCAATCGTCGACAGCATATAAAGGATAAAAAGCGCGCGAATCAGCGCCTCGCTCATCATTCCCGCTAACCACGAACCGACTACCGCGCCTGTGGCGATAAACCACAGCAGCGGAAACAAGACGGTTGAAGAAAGCCTGCCCGCTTGCCAGTTTTGGTAACTAACCCAGCCTGCGTTGAAAATCATCACCGCTGTCGAGGTGGCCACGGCAATATGCATCGCATTTCCTGCCAGCAGCGGCTGCCGCATCAGCAACTGATAAATAAATGGCACGACAACAAAGCCGCCGCCGAAGCCAAAAAGGACCGTGGTTATGCCGGTAGTAAAGCCGGCAAGTACTATTATCAGCAATTCGTTCAAGGAGGTGTCCCGTTTACAAGTGAGGCAGCAGCATATCGCGCCAGCGGCCCGCTTCCCATTTGCGCAGCGCTCAATTACCCTTGCAAACTGGTCAGATGGGGACGGATATGCGAAACGAGAAAATTGACGGCTTCGATCGGCTGAATCGCGATGTTGTAGCGCTCGGCAACGACTATGCGCAGGGATTTTTCCTGCCGCAACATCAGCACCGCCGTGCGCAGCTTCTGTATGGCGCAACCGGCCTGATGCACGTTTCAACCCGTGACGGGGAATGGGTGGTGCCGCCCCAGCATGCGGTATGGATCCCCCCCGAAATCCTGCATGCCGTCAAGTTTACAGGCGTAACGACGCGTAGCCTGTATATCGAACCCGCATGCGCGTCCAGATTGCGTAACATCAGCCGCTGCGAAGTGATTGCCGTATCGCCGCTGTTGCGGCAGCTACTACTGGAGGCGGTGGATTTGCCGCCGTGCTATGACAGCGTACGCGATCGGGCGCTGATAGATTTAATGCTGCTTGAAGTGGCGGCAATGCCAGTGTGCGCGCTCGAGATCCCTTTGCCGCAGCAGCCCGCGCTGTTGAGGCTATGTCAGGCTTTTTTACTTGCGCCAGCCATTCACGATCCGGCAGAACGCTGGGCCAGCGCGCTGTTTATGAGCGGCAGCACATTTCGTCGCCATTTTCAGCAGCAAACCGGCATGTCGTTTTCAGCCTGGCGTCAGCGAGCCTGTGTGGTCAGCGCGCTGGCAATGCTGCTAACGGGAACACCGGTAAACGAAGTCGCGTTGTCGCTCGGCTATGACAATGGTTCATCCTTCGCGACGATGTTCCGTCGGATTACCGGCCAGCCACCTTCATTTTATCACCCGACTTAACAGGGGGGCTTTGTCCACTGCTACCAGCTCAGGTCTGATAGCTTTCCTGCGCCATTGACTGAACAGACGCATGGCAGTTGCTATTTTGAAGGTAGAATAAGCTTTGTAAAGCCAAGGTAAAGACGTAATGTTGGAACAATAACGTTCGCGTTGTGCTAAAAGCGGGCATCATTCTATGTTTGTTCAAGTACCCGCACTCTTAAAGCGGCTTCGCTTTCAAAGCATCAGCAATAAAATCAACGAAAGTGCGAACCTTAAATGGAATGCGCATCGCACTCGGGTACACTGCCTGAATGGTAAGCTCTGATGTCCGGTAATCTGGCAGCAGCTCAATCAGTTGGCCCTGCCTTATGTGCTCTCGAAAAACAAAACAGGGGCCATATACAATCCCTGTACCGCCCAAGGCCGCTTCCATTAACAAATGGATATTGTTTGATGTGAGCCGGCAACGGCTTTCAATAGTGTGTGGCCTGTTATCTGTGTCATAGATTGTCCAGTCTCCGGCAGAAATTGCCTGGCTGAAAGCCATGCGCGGCATACGCGAGAGATCATCTGGCGTTTCAGGCATGCCGTATTTTTTCAGAAAGTCTGTTGATGCGCATAAAACCATTTTACAGGGTGCCAGACGTCGGGTGACAAGCGTCGGATCGTCCAGATGTCCTATGCGTATGGCTACATCTATCCGTTCCTCAAGCAAATCAATATACTTATCCTCAAGGACAACACCTGCACTGACTTCCGGAAATTGCTCAAGGTAGCGTGACACAATCTTCCCCAGATGCATTTCGCCGAAGGCAAGAGGGGCGGCGATGCGTAACAATCCCCGGGGAGTGGCCTGAATGTCACTGGCTTCCCTGTCTGCGTCATCCAGAGCCTCGATAATCACTTTGCAGCGGTCATAATATCGCTGACCAACATCCGTAAGGCTCAGTCGGCGTGTAGAGCGCTGAATAAGCCGCACGTGTAAATCGGATTCTAAAGCACTGACATGTTTTCCTGCCATGGCTGATGAAAGTTTAAAACGTCTTGCGGCCGCAGCAAAACTGCCTTCCTCAACTGCCGCAATAAAAATTCGCATACTGGTAAACTTGTCCATTACGCACACCATTCGATAATATGGTTATCGACTGTAAACACTATTCAGCCAATTATCATTTATAAGAACTGTAATTAACATTGTTTTAAACCATGAGGAGAATGAAATAATGAAAATTACAGTGAACAATACAGGTATTAATGTACAGCAACATGGTCGCGGTGAGCTTGCACTGGTGTTCCTGCATTACTATGGCGGATCATCCCGAACGTGGCAGAGCGTGATATCACAGTTACCTGATCACTATCGCACGGTAGCTATCGATCACCGTGGCTGGGGATTATCAGATGCGCCGAAGTCCGGATACCGGATTGCGGACCTTGCAAGTGATGCTGAAGGCGTCATTGCCGCGCTCAAGCTAAAGCGATATATCCTGATTGGCCACTCAATGGGAGGAAAAGTTGCCCAATTGATGGCATCCCGTCGGCTTCAAGGCCTTGAAGGGCTAATGCTGATTGCACCCTCTCCTCCTTCGCCCATGATGCTTTCTAAAGAAGATCGCGACAGGCTTACCAGTGCATATAGCAGCCGTGAATCAGTCGAGTTTGTTATCGACAATGTTCTGACGTCGAGGCCGCTTAGCCCGGCGCTCCGTGAGCAGGTCATTGAAGACAGTCTGAGCGCCGGAACTGAAGCGAAGGCTGCCTGGCCCGACATCGCCATGCGCGAAGACATTACAAGTGCAGTTGCCTCCATTAATGTTCCCGTAAGAGTCATATCAGGAGAGCTGGACCGGGTCGATACCCCGGAAACGTTGCAAAGAGAGCTGCTGCCTCGCATTCCTCACGCAGCAATGATGATTGTTCATGGCACAGGACATCTTTCGCCGCTGGAATCACCTCAAGAAATTGCAGGATACATTTCCAATTTCGCAGCTTCGGTTGAGAGGAGCGATACTGTCCATCGATCGCCAGCTGAAACCATTGCTGCATTTGATGAAGCATTTAATGCCGGAAATATTGACGCATTGATGTCTGTTTTCAGTAACCGTGCCTCGATGAGAATGCCCAGCAATGTTGTCATCGAAACTGATCCTTATGCATTGCGTATGGCTTTTACCACGTTGATAGCATCAAGGCCAATTATCAGAAACCAGATCCATACTCTTATCCCTTCAGGTGACCTTATTCTTGCCATCATTAAATGGTCGCTGACTACGACATTAGAAGACGGCACTCAAAGAGATGATTGCGGCGTCGCCACACAGGTGATGGAACAAGGGGCGGATAAGGGCTGGCGGATACGCATTTCAAACCCGACGGGAATTAACTGACTGGTCAATGTCCGCTTTTGCTCAAAGCGGACATGGACTTGTGCACCGTCCGCTTTATGCCAAAGGCAAACAACCCAACACAATCAGGTTTTCATTCGATGCGTTTCACATCAGGATGATGCTCAGTTGCAGCTTCATGAAAGATATCACCCAGCCAGCCTGCAATTTCGTCTTCTGGCATATCATCTGGAATAGCGATATCAAACATTCGTGAGAATCTTCTTTCTGTCACGTCGGCGCGAAATACCTGCCAGCTATCATCCTTACGCATAACGCCAATATGGCGGCCAAAAACGTCATAAATCAACATATTCAATCTCCTGTGACATCAATCAGACTCTGACGCCATACTATACCAACGCCGATACAAATCGCTGGAAAAAGCCGCACACCGCCACTATTATCGGCTGACTTATTCACCTGCTGATAACTAAGGAGGATCTTTATGCCGTCGTGTGAACTGTTTGTTTACTCACACTTCTATGGTGACTGGACCCGCTCAGGTTTTACCGCACTCGTGCTGCGATAATCCGCCTGAGCGAAGTTCTGACAATTTAATCCCTTCTCTCCGGCTTACCGGGTTGTCGTCAGCGAAATTCTGACGTCAGGCTTTTTTGCGCCTGCAACTTGAGAGTAAGTAGATGAGCACACTCCTTTCCGCACATGCCGTCGGCTTCGACAATGCCTTTGGCCCGCTTTTCCATTCCCTGGATTTCAGCCTGAAAAAAGGCGACCGCATCGGCCTGATTGGCGACAACGGCAGCGGTAAAAGCACCCTGCTGAAAATTCTCAGCGGTGAACTGGCCGCCAGTCACGGTAGCGTCACACCCGCCAGCCACTGTCTGCTGGCACGCATTGAACAACACCTGCCGGAAACGTTACTTGAGGCCTCATTGCTGGATGGCGTGATCGCCCGGCTGCCCGCAGCACAGCGCAATAGCGAGCGCTGGCGTGCTGAGGCGCTGCTGCATACGCTGGGTTTCAGCACAGCGCAGCAGTCACAAACTGCGGCGACGCTGAGCGGCGGACAGCATATGCGGCTGTTGCTGGCGCGTGCGCTGATTCTACAGCCCGATTTACTGTTGCTGGACGAACCGGGTAACCATCTCGACCTGCCGACCCTGCTGTGGCTGGAGAACTTTCTGATCGGCTGGCAGGGCAGCTTTGTGCTGGTGTCCCACGACAGCGCGCTGCTGGACCGCGTCACCAACTGCAGCGCAATCCTGCGCGATCGCACGCTGCATGTTTTCCGTCTGCCCTGCACGGCCGCCCGCGAGGCGCTGGCGCAGCAGGATGAAGCCGATGCGCAGCGCCACCAGGCACAGCAGCAGGAGATCGCCCGGGTTGAGAGCAGCGCAAAACGGCTGGCGATCTGGGGCCGGACCTATGACAACGAAGGTCTGGCGCGTAAAGCAAAACAGATGGAGAAGCGCATCGACTGGCTGAAAGCCGCGCAGACCACGCTCAGCGCCGGCAGTCCGTGGCAGCTGCAGTTACAGGGCGAAGCGCTGCAGGCGGATCGCGTGCTGGCGCTGCCGCCGATGTCGATTCAGCCTGCTGCCGGGGCGCCGACCCTTTTTTCCCTGCCGGCGCTGCAGGTGAAAAGTGGCGATCGCATCGCGATTGTCGGCCACAACGGCTGCGGCAAATCCTCACTGCTGCGCCAGCTGTGGCACAGCTGGCAGCAAGGCGACAGCCCGCTGTTTCATCCGCGCGCCCGCGTCGGCTATTACGACCAGAGCCTGCAACAGTTGCGTGACGACCAGACGTTAAGCGCGGCGCTGCACGGTTTCGCTGCGCTGAGCGATGAGCAGTGCAAAATGGCGCTGATTAGCGCAGGCTTTCCCTGGCTGCGCCACCAGCAGAAGGTTGCCTCACTCAGCGGTGGTGAGCGCTCGCGCCTGCTGTTTGTCGGCCTGACGCTGGCGCGCTACTCGCTGCTGCTGCTGGATGAACCGACCAACCATCTGGATATGACAGGCAAAGAGGAGCTGGCGCAGGCGCTGCAGCAGTTCGCCGGCGCGGTGCTGCTGGTGTCTCACGACCGCAGCCTGATCGCCAGCAGCTGCAATCGCTTCTGGCTGATTGAACAGCAGCAGCTGAGCGAGTGGCACGACTGGTCGCAGGTAACCGCCAGGCTGGCCACCGCCCATGTGCCAGTCGATCACCCGCTTGCCGCTGCCGCCGTCGATGACCGCCCGGGCGATGAAGATGCGCTGTTGCAGGCGCTGCTGGTGCTGGAAGAAAAGCTGCAGCAGGACGAAGCGCGTAAGGCAAAGCATCAGAAACCGGCGCAGCAGCAGCAGTGGCGCAGGGAGATTGCGCAGCTGAAGCAACAGCTGAATCTGCTCTGAACGGATTGATGGACGGGGTATCGCTAACCCACAACCTGCGCCAGGGATGGCGCACTCCCCTGCGGCTGGCAAAATTCCGCAGAATTTTTCTCCAGTTTATCCCGCTTAGTGATTATTATTCTCGCTAAATTTAAGGGACGATGATGCACACAATGACGAAAAAATGGCTGTTTGCCGCGCTAACCGCGCTGGTGATGATTCTGGTTTTCTGGGCGTATTCGGCGTCACGCAGTAAACCCAATCCGCTGATGACCGCCGCGGTGCGCCAGGGCGACATCGAAAACGTGATTGCCGCCACCGGCAAAATGGACGCGATTGAGCGCGTTAACGTCGGTGCGCAGGTCTCCGGTCAGGTGAAAAAGCTGTATATCAAAGCCGGCGACAACGTGCGCAAGGGCCAGTTGATCGCGGAGATCGATGATCAGCCGCAGCGCAGCGATCTGCGTAATGCGCAGGCGGCGCTGAGCGTGGCGCAGGCGGATTTACAGACCCGTCAGGCTACGCTGGTACGCCAGCAGGCGCAGTTTCAGCGCCTGCAGCAGATGATTAAAACCAACGCCGTTTCCCGCCAGGATTTTGATACCGCCGCCGAAGCGTGGCGCATCGCCCAGGCAGAGCTGACGGCGCAGCAGGCGCGGGTGATTCAGGCGCAGATCGAAGTGGATAAAAAGCAACTCGATCTCGGCTACACGCGCATCATGGCACCGATTGACGGCACGGTGGTGGCGATCGTCACGAAGCAGGGCCAGACCGTAAACGCCGTGCAGAGCGCCCCGACCATCGCCAAACTGGCGCAGCTCGGCACCATGACCATCAAAGTGCAAATCTCCGAGGCGGACATTACCAATATTCAGCCCGGCCAGCAGGCGTGGTTTACCACTTTCGCCAATCCGGATAAACGCTACAACGCCACGCTGCGCAGCATCGAACTGGCCCCTGAGTCGGTGATGAAAGATGATGCACTGATGGGTAACAGCGAAAGCAATACCGTAAGCAGCACGAACGCGGCGGTGTATTACAACGCCCTGCTCGATGTGCCGAACCCGGATAATGCACTGCGCATCTCCATGACGGCGCAGGTTAATCTGCTGCGTGACCAGGCGAAAAACGCGCTGCTGGTGCCGGTACAGGCCACGAAAAAGGCCAGCGATGGTCGTACTTACGTCGAAATCGCGGATCAAAATAATCAGCCTGAGAAGCGCTACATCACCACCGGCATCAGCGACAGCGTTGACATTCAGGTGCTGAGCGGGCTGCGCTTAGGGGAAAAAGTGATCCTTGCCACGCAGCAGCCGGGCGCGGACAAGGTGGTGATGTGAATATCATCGAACTGCACAACATTCAGCGCAGCTACGTCAATGGTTCCCAATCCCTGCAGGTGCTGAAAAACATTAATCTGCAGATTGCCAGCGGCGAAATGGTGGCGATCATCGGGCCCTCGGGCTCAGGCAAATCCACGCTGCTAAACATTCTTGGCTGCCTTGATGCGCCGGACAGCGGTAATTACCTGATTGGCGGTAAAAATACCGCCACGCTCTCGCCCGATGCGCTGGCGCAAGTGCGGCGCGAGCACATCGGCTTTATCTTTCAGCGCTATCACCTGATGCCAGATCTCAGCGCGCTGAGCAACGTTGAAATACCGGCGATTTACGCCAATTTATCCGGCACCGCACGCCGTCAGCGCGCCGCACAGCTGCTGGCACGGCTCGGATTACAGGGGCGCGAACAGCATAAGCCGGGCGAGCTGTCAGGCGGCCAGCAGCAGCGTGTCAGTATTGCGCGTGCACTGATCAACGGTGCCGAAATTATCCTCGCCGATGAGCCCACCGGCGCGCTCGATTCGCACTCCGGTGAAGAAGTGCTGCGCATCCTCAGCGAACTGAACCGCGAAGGTCACACGGTGATTATCGTTACCCACGATATGAAAGTGGCGCAGCACGCGGAACGCATCATTGAAATTCAGGACGGCGAGATTTTTGCCGACAGCGGCAGCGCTGCCACGGCCGCAAAAACGCGCTTTACGCCAGCGCCACGCAAGCGGCAAAGCAGATTCCGCGGTCTGCTTGACCGGCTGCGCGAATCATTACGCATGGCGCTGAATGCCATGAACGCCCACCGCCTGCGCACCGCACTGACTATGACCGGCATCATCTTTGGCATTGCCGCCGTCGTCACCGTGGTGGCGCTGGGCCAGGGCGCGCGGGAAAAAACGCTGGAGAGCATTTCCGGACTGGGTACCAATGTGGTTTCTATCTATGCCGGGGGCGATTATGTCGAGGATGATGCGCATCCGGTACAAACCCTGGTGATGGCCGATGCCGATGTGATTGCGCGCCAGCAGTTTGTCGCCGCCGTCAGTCCGGAGATCATCGCCACACAGCCCATTCGCTACCTGGCCAACGCCTCCAAAACTTCAGTTTCCGGCGTAGGCGTCGACTATTTTCGCATTCAGGGCATTAAGCTGGTGGAAGGCAGCAACTTCAGCGATGAGCGGCACGCGCGCCAGGAAGTCATTATTGATATCAACACACGCAATAAATTATTTGGCGAACAGGGCCCGAGCCCGATTGGCAAAATGATTGTGCTGGGATCGGTGCCGGTGCGGGTTATTGGCGTGGCCAACAATGAAGATGGGCTTTCGCCCAACCGTCTCAGCGTCTGGCTGCCGTGGAGCACGGTGATGTATCGCATCAGCGGTCAGACCGCGCTCACCAGCATAAGCATCAAACTTAAAGATGATGTGGTGAGCGGTGCGGCGGTGGAATCGCTCACCCAGCTGCTGACGGCGCGCCACGGCACCAAAGATTTCCTCATGTTCAACCGGGACAAGTATCGTAAAGCGATAGAAGGTGCGGCGGCCACGCTGACGCTGCTGATTTTACTGGTGGCTTCGATTGCGCTCATGATCGGCAGTATTGGCGTAATGAACATCATGCTGGTGTCGGTGACCGAACGCACCCACGAGATTGGTGTGCGCATGGCGGTGGGTGCGCGACGCGGCGACATTATGCAGCAATTTATGATTGAGGCCGTGCTGGTGTGCCTGGTGGGCGGATCGCTCGGCGTGGCGCTGTCTCTGGTGATAGGTCCGGTCATTTCACTACTGGCTGGCGGCGTGCTGACCGCCATTTACTCGTGGCAATCGGCTGGCGCAGCGTTTGCCTGCTCAACCATTATCGGCATGATATTTGGTTATCTGCCCGCGCGCAAAGCCGCACGAATGGATCCGGTCGCCGCGCTCGCCAGCGAATAAAATCAGCAACCGGACCGGCACGTTATTCATGCTGGTCCGGTCATTTCAGGTCTAATCCGAAAGTCATTAAATCAATTAGCCCCGCAGGTCATCATCGGCGTAGACTGAACGCGTCTCTAATTTAGACACATCACCGATTATCTATTCGATGGCTATCACTCGCCCGAGAGTAAGTTATGTTAGAACCGCACTATTTTTATTTATGTCACGATCCGGACGCCGGCTGGGTATTGCATAAAAAAGGCTGTTACGTACTGGAATTTGAAGAAGAAAAGCGCTTTATCGGCTCTTTGTATACCGTGCATCAGGCGCTGACGGTAGCGCGTATCCACCATCCGCAAATAGCCTGTTGCCGCGACTGCCTGCTGGACAAAGGCCGGTCGAAAAGAACGCCGGTTAATAAAGAGAAAAATCTGATTCCCTCTCGCCATTTTGACGACGACCAGAAAAAATAACGGTGCAGATTACGCAAACGTAATGTGTTTTGAAATGGTGAAATAAACTCACCCGCTTCGCGTTTATTTAGCCGCAACCGGATTCATTTCTGACAAAATAACCGACGGGTAAGTCGGGAAATCCACTCAGCGTTTATCGCCTGACGGTTTGATATTAAAGCAGTTATCCACAACTGACGTGCAAAGAGGCTGGCTTATCCTGTGGATAAACGCCTGGGCTCCGCCTGTTGCGCCCGCTGAGCAGGATTGGTCAAATTTCGAACGCCAGCCTGCTGCTTTTGATAGCTTTCAGCCGGGCCGGAAACAGCAAAGCCGCCCGAAGGCGGCCTTAACGCAGTGAACCAGTCTGAACTTAGTTATACAGTTCAGCCGTCATGTGCACGCGGTTGTTGGTGTTGGCTTCAGTAATTTTATACTGAGCGCCCTGCTGTTGCGCCTGCGCGGCGATTTTAGCTTCTGCACCGTCCAGCGTAGAGGAAGTCACGGTTACGCTCTGGGCAAAGCTGGCAGCTGACATCAGTGAAAGAGCGGCAACAGCGGCGATTGACATAGCTTTAATGGTTTTCATGGTCTTATTCCTTAATGGTTGTGGCTGAAGGCTGTGTGCCTTCGATGGAACTAATAATAACTCAGGTTACTATACTGCAATTGATAATTAGTGCGGTTATCGTGATCGTGCTAATTATTTCTGATTGCCTGGTTGCGCCAGCTCAGCGCGCACCCTCGCGATAAATTGCGGCCAGTGGGCAAAACGAATCACCGGAACGTGAGCATGGCGTTGCGTGCGTAATGCATCTGCAAAAGCCAGCGCCTGCCGGTTGATATCCACGTTGTTCAGCATATTGCGTTCTCCTGCCAGACAGTCTGCGCTGCAAATTCAGCAATATCGCCAGAATGCTTGATACGCTGCGAGCCTGACTGCACGACAAAAAAGGCCGCCCGTCAGGCGACCCGTTCTGGCACATCCCTGTGCAACCATCCGTTATTTGTAGAGTTCAGCGGTCATATGCACCAGGTTGTTGGTGCTGGCTTCCAGAATTTTATATTGCGCACCCTGCTGCTGAGCCTGAGCGGCAATTTTCGCTTCGGCACCATCCAGTGTGGTGGAGGTGGCTGAAACGGTTTGCGCGAAGCTGGCAGCAGACATCAGGGAAAGCGCGGCGGCGGCGGCAATGGTCAGTGTTTTGATAGTTTTCATGGTCATATTCCTTAGCGTTTGATGAGAAGGCGCTGCGCCTTCGATGGAGATAATAATAACCATGTTTACTATTACAAAATTGATAATTAGTGCGAATACTATGATCGCACTAATTGTTAATGCGTGATATTTAAATTATTTACTTATAATCAATAGGTTGATTGGATTACAATACCCATAAAGCGGCACAGAGCGTTAAAGCAGCCATCATGTTGGATGCGAATTGCCACTGAAACAGGAGACGGATGGTTGACGGCAGGATGGGTCTGAGCACGGGCGCGAAAACGTCGCGCCGCGATTTTGTGGAAGGAAGTCTGACCTCAAACTTTATTTTTATAATTGAAACTGATCTGCGAATTTTGCTCGCGCGGAAGTCGTCTGGCTTCTAAATATACCGATTTCCAGTACGGATTATTCAGTGACGAGCGCATCACGCCCTGGCTGACTGAGGCATGCAGGAACTGGCGATCGGTATCGTAAAAGCCGACATGCAGCTCATGCTTAATGCGGAAGAACACTAAGTCGCCAGGCTGTAAATGCGCCTGATCGACCGGCTTACCCATGGCGATCAATTCACGCGTTGTGACGCGATCCATGGGAATATTGAAACGATCTTTTAAGGTGCGCCAGACAAATCCGGAACAGTCAACGCCGGATAATTGCGTTCCGCCCCACTGATATTTGGTGCCTTCCCACGAATGCATTTGATCGTGCAAAGCGGCTATTACCGGAATTAAATCGGGCTGTTTACCACCGTCCTGCGAGGTATCAACACTTTCCTGCTCCGGTGCTGGCGAGGAGTGAGACGAGCAGCCAGCCAGGGTTAATAACATCAGGCAGGCAATCAGGTTGCGGGCCGCAGTAGCAATCATAGGGTGACGTTTCACAGTGGATAACAGGGATAGCAGATTTATACCGTAAAGAAGTTGCAGAAATAAAGCGTCTCCACCCGAATTCTCGCTGTCTTCACTATTTTTACCTAAGTTTACAGAAAGGTAACGCTATGTATTTAGGATAAAAATCTATATCTTTTGCTGCTTTGCGCCGACAGCGCATATTTATCCGGCAAATTGCGTTTAAATTTTATTCCGCAGCCTGACCGACGGACCTGCTGCGAAATAACCGGAAAGCTTATTTGCGCACGTTATCGCGCAGCGGCGACTCCGGCAGCAGCAGCGACAGTATAAACGCCATCAGCATAACGCCGGCGGCCATCTGAAATGCGGCATGCACCGCATCACTGAACACCAGCAAATAAGCCTGACGCAGCGCTGCAGGCAAATGGTTCACGGCGACCGGATCCAGCGAAGGCGGCAGCACGTTACCCTGCTCTATCAGTCGGGTCGCTCCGGATTTCAGCACGTGACTGAACACAGCGCCAAACAGCGCAACGCCGATCGAACCACCCACCGAGCGAAACAGCGTAACCGATGAGGTCGCTACGCCGATGCGATCGGGCGTCACCGCATTTTGCACCGCCAGCACCAGCACCTGCATAGTCATGCCCATTCCCATGCCGAGCACGCTGGAGAACAGATAAATGTGCCAGAGCGGCGCATCCAGCGTCAGCGTGGTCATCAGCGCCATCCCGGTTGTGGCCAGTAGCGTCCCGGCGATGGGGAACAAACGGTATTTCCCGCTGCGGCTAATCATGCGACCACTAATGATCGAGGTGACCAGCAGCCCGCCCATCAGCGGTAACAGCTGTAGTCCGGCCTCGGTGGGCGTGGCGTTTTTTACCACCTGCAGATAAAGCGGCAAAAACGTCACGCTGCCAAACAGCGCCATGCCGATAATAAACGCCATCAGACTGGCGAGGGAAAAACTGCGATTGCGGAACAGATCGAGTGGAATGATGGGTTCCCACGCGCGTCGCTCCTCATAAATAAACCCCAACACGCCAACCAGCCCCATGGCCAGAATGCACCATAGCTGGGGATCTGACCATTCGCGCAGCGTGCCGCCTTCACTGGTAAACAGCGTCACGCCCACCAGCGCCAGGCTGAGAAACACCGCACCCGGATAATCGATTTCATGGGGTTTTCGTCGGCTATCCGCTTTAAACACCGCATTAATGATCAGCAGAGCCAGCAGGCCGAGCGGCAGATTAATGTAGAAAATCCAGCGCCAGGACATGTGCTGCACGATAAAACCGCCCAGCAGCGGCCCAATCACCGTCGCCAGACCAAACACGCCGCCAAACAGGCCCTGGTACCGGCCGCGATCGGCGGGCGGAATGACATCCGCGACCGCCGCCATGCTCACCACCATTAATCCGCCGCCGCCCAGTCCCTGCAGCGCACGGGTAAAAATCAGCTGCGGCATGTTTTGCGCCAGCCCGCACAGCGCCGAGCCCAGCAAAAACAGCACCACCGAGATTTGCAGCACCGTTCGGCGGCCAAACAGATCGCCAAATTTGCCATACAGCGGCACGACCAGGGTTGAGGCCAGCATGTAAGCAGTGACGATCCACGACAGGCGATCCAGCCCGCCCAGTTCGCCGACGATAGTCGGCAGCGCGGTCGAGACAATGGTCTGATCAAGCGCGGACAGCAGCATCACCAGCATCAGCGCGCCCATCAGCAGGCGAATGGAAGGCGGGCTGGTTGCCCCGCTGTCGCGCTGCGATGTGATAGATTGAGGTTTCATAACGACACCGTTTGAAATTAATTAAATGCACAATTAATATTAACCGAAGTCTGACACGAAACCCGTGAGTACGTAAAGATGACCGCACAAAAAGTGATGGAGAGCGAGACAGCGCCTTCTGATAAACCCCGCCGGCCGGGCCGTCCACGCGGCGGCGCAATCAATGCCCAGCAGCGCGAACATCTGCTGGACATCACGCTCGCGCTGTATGCGCAAAACGGCATCGCGGAAACCTCGCTCAACGCCATAGCCCGTAAAGCTGGCGTCAGCCCGGCCATGCTGAATTACTATTTTCAGTCGCGCGAGTCACTGCTGGATACCGTGGTCGCGGAACGCTTTGTGCCGTTACGGCAACGGCTGGAAGCGCATTTTGTCGAAGAGAGTAGTGACCCTGTCGCTGCGATCAGCGGGTTTATTAAAGAGTTCGCGGATATCGTGCTGAGTCATGACTGGTTCGCACCGCTGTGGCTGCAGGAAGTCGCCAGTGGTCAGGGGCTGGGCGGCACGCTGAAACAGCGTCACGGTCATGCCGGACGCGAACGGATTCGCGCGTTGCTGATTCAATGGCAGCAGCAGGGATTACTGAACAACCAGCTGAATGTCGATGTGCTGATGACCTCAATTCTCAGCATGGTACTGGTGCCCTTTACCCGCTTTGCCCACGAGCCGGGCTTTGATACCGAAATGATTCTGCAGCACACCCTGAGCATGGTGTGCCACGGTATACAGCCGCGCAACTGAGTCAGGCGTCGTCGCCGTGGGTCAGCGTCTCCAGCTGCTGCCAGAAATCTTCCGGCACCGGCTGCACCCGGGGTGGCGGCTCGGCAATGTGCTGTTCAAGGGAGGCCAGCAGCTGCTGGGTTTCACTGTGCTGTTTATCGCAAGACGTTGAAGACATATCTAAAACCTAAAAAAACATCAGGCGATTATTGTAAGGATTTCACGCAAAGAATAAATAAACGAGACGGGAAAAAGGGATCTGCCCTGCTTTTTTTTGCCCTCCGCGCAACTTTTTACCGACTGCGGCGAACTGTCTGACTGAACACCCCTAACCGGACCTCTTTCACCGCAGGAGCAGATCATGACAACTATCAGGCATCTCATCGCTAACCTCACCCTCGGCACCACGCTGAGTCTCGCCGCCTTCGCTGCTGGCGCGGCGCTGCCCGTCGGGGCCAAAGCACCTGACTTTGAACTTCAGGGCGCGCTGGCCGGTAAGCCGCTCACCTTCTCGCTGCAGCAGGCGCTGCAAAAAGGGCCGGTGGTGCTCTACTTCTTCCCGGCGGCCTTCAGCGCGGGTTGCACCATTGAGGCGCACGACTTCGCCGAAGCCACGGATGATTTCAAAAAAATGGGCGCCACGGTGATCGGCGTCACTGCCGGTAACACCGAGCAGATCAGCGATTTTTCTAAGCTGGAGTGCCGTGACAAATTCGCCGTGGCTGCCGATCCGGGCGCCAAAGTGGCCGCCGAATATAAAACGCTGATGCAGATAAAAGGCAAAACGCTGTCTGACCGCACCTCTTATGTGATTGCCCCCAACGGCAATATTCTGCTGAGTTATACCGACAGAAACCCGGATACCCATATCGAAAAAGCGCTGGCGGCGGTGAAAGAGTATGACGCTGCGCATCCGCAAGCGCAGTAAGTGAGAGGGCAGCCATGTTAACCGCGATGCTGGCCGCCTTTTTGGGCGGCATCATCCTCAACCTCATGCCGTGCGTCTTTCCGGTGATTTCGCTGAAAGCGCTTGGCCTGCTGCGCCATCAAAGCCAGGCTGCCAGCGCGCGCCGTGAAGGCCTGGGATTCCTGCTCGGCGTGCTGGTGACCATGATGGCGCTGGCTGGCATTCTGCTGGCCGCACGCGCGGGTGGCGCCGCGGTCGGCTGGGGCTTTCAGCTGCAGTCACCGCTGGTGATCGCCCTGCTGTCGCTGGTGATCCTGGCTGCCGCGCTTAACCTGCTTGGCGTCTTTGAGGTGGGACTAACGGTGCAGCGCGTCGGGGCCATCGACATCCAGCGCGGCGCTTTTTTGCGTTCCGCGCTGACCGGAGCACTGGCAATCATCGTAGCCACACCCTGTGCCGCGCCCTTTATGGCCAGCGCCATCGGCTACGCGCTGGTGCAGCCCCCTGCGGTTGCGCTGGTCATTTTCTTTGCGCTGGCGCTCGGCTTTGCCGCGCCCTTTACCCTGCTGTCGCTGTTCCCGCCGCTGGCACGATTTTTACCGCGTCCTGGCGTCTGGATGGATATCCTTAAGCGCGGGCTGGCCTTTCCCATGCTCGGTGCCTGGGCCTGGCTGGTGTGGATTCTGGCCCAGCAGGCGGGCAGCAGCGCGCTGGCTGTTGTGCTGGCCGCCTCGGTGGTGCTGGCGTTTGCCGGCTGGCTGTATGGCATGGCGCAGCAGCGCCGCTTTGCCGGAAAAGGGCACAAAGCGCTGTTCAGCGTCACGGCGATATTGCTGATTGCGGTGATCGCGCCGCTGCCGGGGCTGATCAAGCCAGGCGCGGCGCTGCAAGGCGATATACAGGCACAGGTCAGCAAACAGACGTGGACGCCGCAGGCGGTGGCCGCTCAGCGCGGGCATGGCAAAGCGATCTTTGTCGATTTTACCGCATCATGGTGCATTACCTGTCAGGTGAACGAGAAGACCTCGCTGTCGACCCAGGCGGTGAAAACCGCACTGGCGAAAACCGGTACGCTGTACATGGTGGCAGACTCGACTAAATTTAACCCGGACGTTGATGACGTGATGAGTGAGTTTGGTCAGGGCGGTTTACCAATGTACCTGGTGTATCCGGCTGATGGCGGACCACCGAAAGTACTGCCGCAGGTGCTGACACCCGGCATCGTAGTGGATGCGTTAAACCAGGCGGCAGCGAAGAAGACGTAACGGCAACAAGGCAGCGTATGCACACAGGCGATAGCGCACGTGAAAACTGGCCCGGACTGATGGAACGCGCGCAGGCCGGGGATCAGTGTGCCTATACCCGGCTGCTGCGGGCGCTGGTGCCGGTGATACGCGCACAGGTGCGGCGCAGGCTGAGCGATGAAGCCTTAACGGAAGATGTGATTCAGGATGTGCTGCTCACGCTGCATCGCGTGCGCCATACCTACGATCCTGCTTACCCTTTTCTGCCCTGGCTGACGGCGATAGTCTCGGCGCGCGCGATTGATGCCCTGCGCCGCCGCGGCCGCCAGCAGCACTGTACGCTTGACGACGCTCAGGCCGCCGATCCCGCCAGCACGGCAGAACAGCAGCAGCTGGACACCCGGCAGGAGCTGGCGGGCTATCTCAGCCAGCTGCCGCTGCGTCAGCGTGAAATCGTTGAGCATGTTCATTTGCATGAAATGAGCCTGAACGAGGCGGCGGCACACCATAATCTGAGCGTATCGGCGGTGAAATCGCTGTTGCACCGCGCGCTCATCAATCTGCGCCGCTTTGGAGCAAACCATGACTGACCATCATTTGCTGATTGAAAAACTGGGGCGCGATCTGCGCCCGGTGAAACGCCCGCCGGCGACCGGAAAACGCGTGCTGGGCTGGCTGGCGCTGGCGCTACCGGCCGGCATCGCGGCCAGTTTGCTGGTGCCGCGCACCCTGACCGACTGGTCGCAGGCCGGCGCGATGCAGGCCGCGCTGCAACTGATGCTGGCTTTTATCCTCGGGCTGCTGGCGATGCGCAGCGCCTTTGAACTCAGCATTGCCGGCCGGCGCGGCATCAGCGCAAAGCTGCTGTTGCCGCCGGGCCTGCTGTGGCTGGGATTGAGCGCCAGCAGTCTGCTGCAGACGGCCGCGCCGCTGCAGCAGCACGACACGCTGCCGTGCTTTGTTTTCCTGCTGGTGGTGAGTCTGCCGATGCTGCTGCTGACCATCATCAGTCTGCGCCGGACGCGGACGCTCTATCCGTCCCGCAGTCTGGCCATGGCGGGCCTGGGCGTCGCCTGCATGGCGGTAAGCCTGCTGGCGTTCTGTCATCCGGTGCACCTGCATGCGCTGGATTTGCTGCAGCACCTGGCGGCCATCGTGAGCATCATCGTGCTGACCGTATTGCTTGGCCGGCGCTGGGTGCAGATCGCCTGACGACGCCGGCCAGTGACGCTATCAGGGAATGATGCGCTCCGCCCGCAGCCGGTCGAACAGCTGGGTGAAGGAATCCAGCGTGGCGCGATAGCCGGTAAAGCCGGCTTTACGGCTCTTGCTCATATCGGTAAACGCCTCCATCGGCCGTCCCAAATCCGCATCGGTGTGCCACCACGACGCCAGTTTATCGATGTCCGCTTCACGCAGCTGATAGCGCGCAGCGATCTCACGCCAGGCCGCTGCGGCTTCCTGCATGCGTCCTTCCAGCGGCATCATCTGCGCCGGATAGTCTGCAGCTTCAATACCGAAATAGTCTGCCAGACGCGGCCACAGCCAGTTCCAGCGAAACACATCGCCGTTCACCGCGTTGAAATCCTGATTGGCAGCCCCTTCAGCACGGGTCGCCCACAGCAGCTGTTCCGCCAGTAAACCGGCTTCGGTGACATCGGCCAGACCGTTCCACTGCTGCGGCGAGCCGGGAAAGATGAACGGCCAGCCTTTTTCACGGCACAGCGTGGCGTAAACGGCCAGCGTCTGCCCCATGTTCATGGCGTTACCCAATGCATAACCGATGATGGTGTGCGGACGGTGCACGCTCCAGCTGTAGCCATATTGCTCTGCGCCGGCAAACACTTCGTCTTCCTGCGCATAGTAAAAGTTATCGACTGGCTGACGTCCCTGCTCTTCGCGGAACGGCGTCACCGGCACCGCACCTTTGCCATATGCTTCGAACGGACCGAGGTAGTGCTTCAGCCCGGTCACCAGTGCCACATGTGCGCCGTTCAGCCGCTCGCCGAGCGCGGCAATGACGTTATGCACCATGCCGCCGTTAACGCGGATGTTTTCTTTTTCATTCGCCTGGCGTGACCAGACGCTAAAGAACAGCGCATCCGGTTTTTCCTGCGCCAGCGCATTGCGCACCGCTTCTGCATCGGTCAGATCGGCCGTCAGACTGCGGCAACCTTCCGGAATAGCACCGCGTCCGCGCGACAAGCCGGTTACCTGCCAGCCCTCACTTTGCAGCCTTTCCGCCAGCGCACGACCGATAACCCCGCTGATCCCCACGATTAACGCCTGTTTTTGCATGTCGAATCTCCTCTGTTGCAGTTATCCTTAGCGTAATAGAGAATTAAATTCTTAGCCGTGGCATTAATTCACATCATTCCTGAACTGGATTCATTAATACATGCACGATCAGCGTCTGAAAGACATCGTTCCTTTTGTCGCCAGTGTCGAATGCGGCAGTTTTGCCGCTGCCGCTGAGCGCCTGCACCTGACCGGTTCCGCCATCAGTAAAAGCGTGACGCGGCTGGAAGCGCGGCTCGGCTCACGCCTGCTGGAGCGCACCACCCGCAGCCTGACGCTCACCGACGCCGGCAGCGCCTATTACCAGACCTGCCTGCGCATTATGGAGGAGCTGGCGGAAGCCGAAGCGGTACTGGCGGCGCAGCGCACCATTCCTTCCGGGCGGTTGCGGCTGGCGGTGCCGAATACCTATGGACGGCTCGGCGTGATGCCGCTGCTGATTCCGTTCTGTCAGCAGCATCCGGATGTGGAACTCAGCCTGACTTTCTCGGATCGCTTTATTGATCTGTTTGATGAGGGCATTGATGTCGCGGTGCGCATCGGCGGTTCGCCGGATCTGCCCGCCTCGCTCGGCTGCCGGGCGATGGGCCGCGAGCGTATGGTGTTTTGCGCCGCGCCGGACTATCTGGCGCGCGCAGGCAGACCGACCAGCGAGAGTGAGTTGCTGCGGCATCGGGCGATTCTGTACGAGCGCGTTGACGGCAGCACCAAGCCGTGGCTGTTCACCACGGAGGATGGACATCCGCACTGGCGTCAGGTGCCGTCTCGCATGGCGCTGGGCGACGTGGATGCACAAATGCAGGCGCTGTGCGCTGGCCTTGGGGTGGCGCAGATGCCGTCATGGCTGGTGCGTGACGCGCTGGCGAGCGGCGCGCTGGAAGTGATTGTGCCGCAGCAGCAGCCGGACGGTCTGCCGCTGTCGGTGATTTGGCCGCGGCGCAAACAGCTGCTGCCGAAGGTCGACGCGCTGCTGGCGGCGCTTGACGGCCTGCAGATCAGGTGAAACGCCTTTAGCGATGGTTCAGCCGGCGCGACAGCCGGTCGCCACACAGCTGCAGCAGCGTGACCAGTGCCACCAGCACCACGATCACCGTGAGCATGACCTGCATATCGAAACGCTGGTAGCCGTAACGATAAGCCAGATCGCCCAGCCCGCCGGCGCCAATCGCACCGGCCATCGCCGAGGCATTAATCATCGTCACCAGCGTAATGGTAAAACCGCTGACGATGCCAGGCCGCGCTTCCGGCAGCAGCACGTGCCAGACAATATGCCAGCGTTGAAAGCCCATCGCCTGCGCCGCTTCCGTCAGCCCTTTATCCACTTCGCGCAGACTCACCTCCGCGATGCGGGCAAAAAACGGCGTCGCCGCCAGCGTCAGCGGCACCACGGCCGCCCAGACGCCGTAGGTAGTGCCGACAATCCAGCGGGTAAACGGGATCAGCGCCACCATCAGAATCAAAAACGGAATCGAGCGGAACAGGTTCACCAGCCAGCCCAGCAGCCGGTTGAGCAGCGGATTGGGGAACAGATCGCCGCGCCCGGTTACCACCAGAATCACCGCCATCGGTAAACCGATCAGCAGTGCCAGCAGCGACGACACGCCGACCATCAGCAGCGTATCCAGCAACCCCTGCCATAAACGATCAATAGCCAGTGACATAACCTGCAACCTCCAGTTGGTCCGCCAGCGGATGAAGCGCGGTAAGGGCTGCCGGCGCGTCGTGCCGGGCATCCAGCAGCAGCAACAGCTGGCCGGTGGGTTTGCGATCGACCCATTCAACCGCGCTATACAGTAGCGTCAGCTCGCCGCTGACCTGTGCGCTGATCGCCGCCAGATCCGGCTGCGCGCCCTGCCCGCTGTAGCGCAGCCGGACCAGCAAACGCGAGTCCACGTCCTGACGTTGCGGCGTCAGTAGCGGCTGGATAGCCTCCGGCAGCGCGCCGAATTGCGGATTAAGCAACTGCCGCGTCGTCTCATGCTGCGGATCGCTGTACACCTGCCACACCGGACCGCGCTCAATGATTTCACCCTGATCGATCACCGCCACCTGGTGACACAGGTCGTGCACCACGTCCATCTCATGGGTGATCAGCACAATAGTGATATGACGCTGCTGATTGATTTTTTTCAGCAGCGCGAGGATGGCGCGCGTGGTTTCCGGATCCAGCGCCGAGGTTGCCTCATCGCACAGCAGCAGTTCCGGATCGTGCACCAGCGCGCGCGCAATGCCGACACGCTGCTTCTGCCCGCCGGAGAGTTGCGCCGGCCAGGCATGCTGGCGCGCTTCCAGCCCAACCAGCGCCAGCAGCTCATCCACTTTTTGCCGCCGTTGCGCCGCCGGTATGCCGGCCACCTTCATCGGCAGCTCAATGTTTTGCCGCACCGTTTTAGCGGACAGTAAATTGAAGTGCTGGAAAATCATGCCGGTGCGGCGCCGCCACTGCACCAGCTGGCTGGCGCTCAGTGAACTGAGATCGATACCATCAATCACCACCGCACCTTGCGTCGGATTTTCCAGCCGGTTCAGACAGCGGATCAGCGTCGATTTGCCCGCGCCGCTGCGGCCAATGATGCCAAAAATTTCGCCGCGTTTAACCTGCAGGTCGATGTGCTTCAGCGCATCCTGCGACTGGCCGTCATAGCGTTTGCTCAGCCCGCGGATCTGCACATGCGCACGGCCCGCCACCGGCGTCGTGGTGTGCAGCGCCGCCTGCTCGCCAGGAAGAGTCAGGCTGACCATGATTACTGGCTCCAGCCCGGCTGATACAGCTTGCCGTAGAACTCATCCAGCTTCGCGCGCACCACTGGCGAGTGCTGATAGATATCAACAAACTTTTTGAGACGCGGATCGTCCTGATGTCCGTCGCGAATCACGAACTGAATCACATATTCCGGATGCTCAAGGCCATCAAATAACAGGGCCTTATTGGGGTCGATGCTCTTAGACAAACGCAGATAGTGCGGATATCCCTGCGCCAGGTCGACCTCATCCAGCGAGCGCGACAGCTGCACTGCCTCCACTTCGATGATTTTCAGGTGTTTGGGATTGCTGGCGATATCATCCACGGTGGATTTCAGCCCGCTGCCCGGTTTTAACGTAATCAGCTGCGCTTTTTGCAACAGCAGCAATCCGCGCGCACCGTTAATCGGGTCATTGGCAATCGCCACCGTGCCGCCGTCCGGAATCTGATCGATTGCCGTGTGCTTCTTCGAATAGAGCCCGATGTTATTGATGATGGCGGGCGCATACGGCACCAGATGGAAACCGCCCTCGCGGTTGGCATTGTCAAGAAACGGCTTGTGCTGGAACAGGTTGACGTCAATGTCGCCATTTTCCACACTCACGTTCGGCGCAGTCCAGTCGGTGAACTCCACCAGCTCCACCTGCAGTCCCTGCTTTTTCGCTTCAGCCACGGCGGTTTCCAGCGGCGGCGCGAAGGCCGCCGTGGTACCGACTTTGAGGGCGCCGCTGTAGTCACCGGCGGCAAACGCGCTGGCGGTTAATATTGCGGCGCTCAGCGCCACTAATGAGGCAAATTTCATCCTGACTCCCTGAGGTTAAATTAACGAACGTCAGCCGCAGGCCGCCAGCGCGCGGCCGGGTGGCGCGCGGGCAGACGATCCTGCTGCTGAAAAATTTTTTGCCGGAGCGATCCCGGCTGATAGGCGGTTTTGAAGCGGTCGCGCTGCTGAAGTTCCGGCACCACCAGCTCAATAAAATCGCGGTAGCTTTGCGGATTCAGGATGCGCGTCAGATTGAAGCCGTCGATGTCGCCTTCATCAATCCAGCGGATCAACTGGTCGGCGACCTGAGACGGGTTGCCGACAATCACCGGGTAGCGGCTGCCAAGCGCGTGCTGCTCCAGCAGCTGGCGACGCGTCCAGCCGTTATAGGCTTTGCTCACCGATTCAATGGCGCGCGTGTCGCCGCTGTGAATCGGTTCATCGAGGCCAAACGCGGCGAGATCGACACCAATTGAGCTGGAAAAGTGCGCAATGCCCGCTTCAGCACTGGCGTATTCCAGATAGCTGCGGTGCTTCTCCTGCGCTTCGCGTTCGCTGGCGGCGACGATCACGCTGACGCCCATAAAGATGCGTAAGTCGTCCGCCTGACGACCCGCCGCCACCGCCGCGTGGCGCAGACGCTGCGCCTGCTCGCGCAGCGCCGCCGGCGAGCTGGCATTCACGAAACTGCACTCGGCGTGCCGCGCAGCAAACGCCACGCCGCGTGCGGATGAGCCTGCCTGGAACAGCAGCGGCGTGCGCTGCGGCGAAGGGCTGCTCAGGTGATAGCCCTGCACCTGATAAAATTCGCCCTGATGATTGATCGCGTGAATCTTCTGCGCGTCGGCATACAGCCGCCGCTGTTTGTCGGCCAGCAACGCATCGTCCTGCCAGCTGCCTTCCCACAGCTGATAAGTGACATCGAGAAATTCATCGGCCTGGTCGTAGCGCCGATCGTGCGCCAGCAGTTGCTGCTGACCCATGGCGCGCGCCGCGCTGTCGAGATAGCCGGTCACGATATTCCAGCCGATGCGGCCATTGGTCAGATGGTCGAGCGTCGACAGGCGGCGGGCAAAAGGATAAGGGGCTTCGTAGCTCAGATTGGCCGTCACGCCAAAGCCCAGGTGCTGCGTCACGCTGGCCATGCCGGAGATCAGCATTAGCGGATCGTTCACCGGCAGCTGAATGGACTCGCGTGCCGTCAGGCCGATACCCTGCTGATACACATCGTAAACGCCGAGAATATCGGCAATGAACAGTCCGTCGAACAGGCCGCGCTCCAGCAGACGCGCTAAATCCAGCCAGTACGCCAGCGAATTGAACTCCACTGAGCGGTCCTGCGGATGGGTCCACATGCCATGGTGAATATGCCCCACGCAGTTCATGTTAAAAGCATTGAGCAGAATCTGTTTGCGGCTCATAGCGTTCCCCGTCGCGGCGGCAGCACGCCGTTAAGCAGACAGTTGCCGATGACCGGATATTTCCAGCGTACCGGGTCATGCAGCGTGTGGGTACGCGCGTTGCGCCAGTGGCGATCGAGGTTGTGCTCGCGCAGGCTGGCGCGCGATCCGCCCAGCTCAAACAACAGATTGCCGGCTTCCAGCGCCACCTCAGTGGTCCAGGCACGCGCTTTCGCCACTTCAACCGATGCCAGCGCGACGTGCTCAGCACTCGGGTTGCGTTGGGCGATATCGACCGCCTCCCCGGCGACATCCAGTAACGCATCACCGGCGCTGAGTCGTGCGGCGAGCCGCCCGGTGCGATCCAGCGTCAGCGGATCGTCACAGGCTCGCTCGACGCCGCTGTCCGGCCACGGCCGCGCGCGCTGCTGCACAAAAGCCAGCATGTCGTTGAAGGCCGCGCGGGCAATGCCCTGGTCGATGGCCGCATGCATAATCTGGGCAAACGGTCCGACGGTGGTCGGCCGCTCAAACGCGCTGTGAAACGGCACCACATCGTCCGGCGCGATCGCCACATCACGAAACTGCACGCTGCCGCTGCCGGTGGTGCGCTGGCCGAAACCGCTCCAGTCATCAATCACCGTCACGCCCGGCTGATGGCGCGGCACAAACACCAGCTGTTCTTTGCCGTCATCGGCGATGGCCAGCGTCGGGATGCGGTCGGCAAACAGCGCCCCGGTGCAGTAAAATTTGTCGCCGTTGAGGTGCAGCCCGCTGGCGGTCTGGCTGAAGGCGGTGGTGCGCTGATGCGCCGCCGCAGAGCCGAACTCCGCCAGCGCGTTGCCATAGTGAACGCCCGCCAGCACTTCGTTGTACAGCCGCTGCTGCTGGGCATCGCTGCCGTTAACGCGCAGCACTTCCAGCGCGTAGAAGTGGTTTTGTGGCACCTGACCGATCGAGGCATCGGCAGCGCTGAGAATGACAAAAATCTGCGCCAGTTCTGCGCTGGAAATCTCAATGCCGCCCCACGCACGCGGCACGGTAATGGCGCCTAAGCCGGACTGGAAATAGTGCTGAAGTTCAGCATGTGGCAGCTCGCGCTGCCGGTCGCGCTGCGCTGCGCCGCTGCGAAAGCGTTCAGCCAGCTCTTCTGCCACCTGCAGGGCCTGCTGCGCGCTGCGGATACGTGCTGCCGGCTGTTTAGCGAAAACCTGCGTCATCATCGCTCCTTAAATCCACGCATGACGCGCGGGCAGAACATCATTGAGGTAATAGTTGCCGATGGCGTGCGTTTTCCAGCGCACCGGATCATGCAGCGTATGGGTGCGCGCGTTGCGCCAGTGGCGATCCAACCCATGCTTCAGCAATGTGCCGCGGCTGCCGCTCCACTCCAGCAGCTTTTCGCTGGCTTTCAGTGCAATTTCGGTGGTCAGCACTTTGGCTTCTGCAACCGCGATGGAGGCGCGCGCGCAGTGCGCAGCGGTAAGCGCGTGCGGGTCAATGCTGTCCAGTACGCGCGCCGCACGCACCAGCAGCGCGTTGGCGGCGCTCAGTTCGGTGCTGATACGCCCGACATCGGCGAGAATGTAAGGATCTTCTGCGTTGCGGCTCACGCCCGCGTCCACCCACGGACGCGAGCTGCTGTGAATAAACGCCAGCGCCTCATCCAGCGCGCCCTGGGCGATCCCGGCGTCAATCGCGGCCTGGATCAGCTGCGATACGGCACCGCGCAGCGTTGGCTTATCGGGCGACGGTAGCGCGATGGTCAAACCGGCATCGACCGCCACCTGCTGGAGCTTCACCGTGCCGCTGGCGGTGGTGCGCTGACCGATACCCGACCAGTCATCGATAATCTCAACGCCCGCTGCCGGCAGCGGAATGAACGCCATTACCGGCTGGCCCTCCTGCTGCGCGGTGGTCACCAGAATGTCGGCAAACAGTGCACCGGTGGAATAGAACTTTTCACCGCTGAGCCGTAACCCCTCCGGGCCTGACACCAGCTGCGCCTGCATATCACGCGTGTGTTTGCTGTTCTTTTCCGGACCGCCGTTGCCCAGCCGCTGGCCCTGTACCACCGCGCTGAGCAGGCGCTGCTGCTGTTGCGCGCTGCCTTCCCCCAGGATGAACTGGATCAGCCCGAAGTGGTTTTGCGGAATCTGGCCAAGCGACGGATCGCTGGCGGAGATCAGGCGGAACACCTCCGCCACGGTACCAAACGACAAACCGCCGCCGCCAAACTGGCGCGGCACGCTGATACTGCCCAGCCCCAGCTGGGTGAACTGATCGAGCAGTTCACGCGGATAGATACGCTGTTGGTCGCGTTCGGCTGCCCCGGCTTTCGCCTGTTCCGCCAGGTGGCGGGCGGCGTCGATTGCCGCCGCGTCAGACGTAATCACCGCCGCGCGCTGAAGTTGTTGAGCCCTGATTTGCGTCATCGCTGGATTCACTTTTTATTTTGCTGTGATTCACAGGCTCATTCTGCCAGGGCAGAGAGCCGTAATTTAATAACAGATTGAGCGCGATGATAATCAGCGGGAATAACAGCGGTAAAGAGCACGGTTATGCTATATCCGGCAAACGGCATGCAGAAAGAGAATAAAGAATTTATCAGGGATAAGAAGGCGTTAGCGGGCGCGGAGATGCAGGGTTATTACGCTGAGTGACACGGGCGAATTATCTTAAGTATTAATTCCGCTATCGATAGTGATAAATGACATTATTGTTTTATTGCGCCATGGGCTGGCGCAATAGAGTGGGCATTACGTTATCCCGGTATTACGCCTGCGCCAGATACATCGCCGGGGAATAGTGGCGCGTCGATTCACTCTTCTCACTGTGCGGTGTGCTGGTACTGTCGATCAGCTTCGCCAGCTGATAAGTCTTCACCGTTTCCTGCTGCGTCAGCTGCTGGGCGAAACGGGCGGTGAGGTTACCCTGCGCATCCTGCGTCACCTCAGTGGTGCTGCGCGTTTCATCGTGAATCTGGTGGTAGTGATAGTTTTGTGACTCTTTGGTTTCATTGAGCGCCAGCGGCGAACTGGCGCTTAGCGCGGTATGAAAACTGGCGTTTAGCTTAAACAGGGTTTCCTGCGTCATGCGCTGCGTATCGCCGTTCTTCTGCTGGCTGCTGCGCTGCGCCACATCCAGAGCGAAAGTATCTTCCTCTTCCGGCTTCAGCGGATTGCTGGAGCGCGCCGTCTGGTGATAGCTGGCCGAGAAATCCGCCAGGCCGCTGATGGCACCGGCCTGCGCCGCATGCGCGCCTACGGTGATCGCCTGCGGGGTGCGCATCGCCACGCCGGCCGCCGCGCTGGTGCTGTTTAAGCTCTCGAAACCCTGCTTAAACAGTGCCAGCGCCGCGCGATCGCCGTGACCGCGCGAAGCGGCCTGATCAAATTTCGCGCTCCACTGCGCCAGGGCGCTCTGCTGCTGACCGGCGTTGCTGGCCTGCGCCAGGCTGCGCATGTCCGTCGTCAGTTTGAAACTGGCGTCAGCATTATGGAAACCCAGCCAGCGTGAACCCGGGTCGGCATGCAGATTCAGCGACTGCATCACTTCGCCGCTGCGACGCAGGTCGGTTTTCAGATCAACGCTGGCCAGCTGGTTACTGTCAAAACTGAGCAGGTCACCGACATCCAGTTTACCGTTGCCGTTATCCAGCCCGCTCAGGGTTTTCTCCAGCGCGCCGGAAAGTTTGGCAATTGCCGCAGCTTCGTCATCGTTCAGCTTACCGTGAGTGGTTTTCAGCGCCACCGCTACGCCATCCTGCTGCCGCGTCATCTGCAGGGTGAGGCTAACGCCGGACTGAGTGGTAATCTCCAGCGCCACCGCGCTCTGCGTGTCAGTTTGCGCGCCGCCGCTGGCCGGTACGCTGATGGTGACATCGTCACGCTGCTGCGTCAGTGCGCTCAGCAACGCGCTGCCAATGCCGTTCATGCTGACGCCCGTGCTGCGCAGCGCACCCATCGCCTGCGTCTGCATATCAGGCGAAAGAGGCGTGCTGGCGGTGACGCGCGCCGGCGTCATTTGGTACACCGCAGAGATGGCGTCGGTGGCTTCGCTAAAGGTGACTTTCGCTGAGGCGTCTGCCGTCAGACTATTTTGCCGGGTCGCATTGCTTGCCGTGCTGCTGGTCACGCGTGCGCTGGCGCTGCTGAGATGGAGCTGTGAGAAACTACCCGGTCCGATACCGTTAATCATCCTGACTATCCTCGCTGGTATTATACCGCTACGTTATCGGCGATCCTGACGAAATCTTTACACTTCCGCACGGCGCATGACGGTGCAAAATGGTTGTTGAAATTAATAATCATTATCACTAATCTGTCTGGCGCTTTCGCTGTGACACGGAAGTAATTGACTCGCCAGCTAGTAAGGAAGCGCCATGGTTTATCGCCTTATCATTCCGCTGTTCACCCTGCTGAGCCTGCTGCTCGGCCCCGCTGTCGGTTTCGCCCGGCCTGATATGACGCCGCTCGGACCCAACATTGCCGACAAAGGCTCTGCCTGGTATCGCTTCACTGTTAACACGTTTGATTCCGCTGACGGCCAGCGCCACTACAAAGTGTGGACGGCGGTGCCACGTAAACCCGCACCGGCCAACGGTTACGCGGTGCTGTATATGCTGGATGGCAACGCGGTGATGAACCATCTCAGCGAAGCGCTGTTGCAGAAGCTGGCGGCAGGCAACCCGCCGGTGCTGGTGGCGGTAGGCTATCAGACCCCGCTGCCGTTCGATCTCGCTGCGCGCACGCTGGATTACACCCCGCCGCAGCAGGTGCAGGATCGTCGCGGCCGGCCAGCCGGCGGCAGCGCCGCATTCCGCCAGCTGCTGGAACAGACTATCGCGCCGCGTGCCGAACGGAATCTGTCGATCAATGCGCAGCAGCGTGCGCTGTGGGGCCACTCTTATGGCGGGCTGTTTGTGCTGGACAGCTATTTAACCTCCGGATTTTTCCAGCGCTATTTTGCCGCCAGTCCTTCCCTGCGCGGCGACGCAACGCTGTTGCAGCAGATGGCGGCGGTGACGCCCGCATCGTTCAAGCAGAAGCAGCTGGTGCTGATGGAAGGCAACGGCGAATCCCGTTCTGGCGTCAGCGATGTGCTGAGCCGGATTCGCACCACCCTCGACGGCATGCAGGAGAACGGCCTGGCGGCTCGCTTCCAGCTGTTTCCCGGGCTCAGTCACGGCCAGATGTTTCCGGCTTCGCTGGAAAGCGCGCTGTCGGCCATGGCGGAAGACGGTGCGCCGTCACGCGCACCGGATGAGTGAAAGGGTAGTTAGTTAAAGAATTTGATGTCGGTTGGCGTTGCCAGCTTCGCCGCCACACCGCGCGCGCTCAGCTTGCCGCTGTGCGCATCAAAATCAAACAGCGTAATGGTGTTGGTAAACACGTTGGTGACATAGAGGTGTTTACCGCTGTTATCAAACGCCAGCGCGCGCGGCTCAATACCGTCGGCGGCATAGCGCTGTGCATCTGTCAGGCTGCCATCGGCGGCAATCTTAAACACCAGCAGATGATTGTCAGATCCGCGGTTAGCGGCAATCAGGAATTTACCCTGCGGGCTGAGAATGATGCCGCCACCGCTTTTATAGGCGGCGCTGCTGTTTTGCGTATTCAGCGCTACCTGTGCCTGCCGTTCCAGCCGGTCATCAGTGACGCGGAACACCACGATTTCGCCTGCCATTTCAGTAATCACATAAGCGTGTTTACCGTCGGCGGAGAATACCATGTGGCGCGGACCCGCACCTGGCGCAAAGCTCACATCACGGCTGGTATCCACCTGCAGCGGCTCTCGCCGATCCGCGTGGTAGCGATAGGCATGCAGTTTGTCGTCACCGAGATCGGCTGCATACAGATAGCGGCCATCATGGGTAAAAGTAGTGGAGTGCGCATGGCCGCCATCCTGCCGATCTTTTACCACGCCGCTACCCTCGCTGAACGCAAAATGCTGGACCTGTTCGCCCAGCTTGCCGTCCGACGCAATCGGGAACACCGTCACCCCTGCTCCGCCTTTCGCCACCGAATAGTTGGCGACAAACAGGAATTTGCCGTCCGGGCTGAGAGTGGCGTGCGTCGGCTGCTCGCCGTGGCTGTCGACCTGATTCAGCACCTGCACTGCGCCCTGTTTATCGATCGCCAGCGCGGTAACGGCACCGGCATTTTCTTCATTGGTGGTATAAGCAAACCGCCCGTCGCGTGATTTAACGATCCACGACGGGCTTTTCATCCTGATCACCTCCAGCGGCTTGAGCGTCCCGTCGCTGTTGACCTGCATGCGATACAAACCTTCACTGGGTCGATCCGGCTTTTGTACCGCAGGGGCATCCGGAATACTGGTCCAGGTGCCGACTAATGCTGTTTGATGATGTTCCGTGTTCTGCGCCATAGCACTCCCCGCCAGCGTCAATAGAGCCAGTGATATTGCCACGGTTAAGTTTGTTGCTAAACCGCCAGTTGCCGGTTTTGGGTATCCACTCATTGTCTTTCCACCATAATCGGAATTTTCACGGGCCTGCGCCCAAACCAGGTTGATTTTTTTGTATTGAAACGGACGTTGTTAACGTCTCGTTAACGACTATAGTGGCATTCCCTGCCCGCAAAGCTGCGCAGGCCGATCGGCTTCACAAATCGGTTTATTTAATTGTGCCTTTGCTAATGGGTCATAGCGTTTGGTTATGGCTGGCAGGAAGCAGTGTAAAAAGCCCCGGCACGCATGCTTTAATCTTTCCTTTACTGAACTCAGGGATGGTCACGACGTTATGCTGCCGTTTTCTAATGGTTTTTTATTGAGTTTATCGCTGTGTCTGGATATCGGACTCGCCAACATCGCCATGCTGACGCTGGCGATGCAGCGCGGTTATCTGCACGGTTTCTGGCTGGGCATGGGCACCTGCGTGGGCGATTTAATTTACGCCTTGCTGGCGATGGCTGGCATGGCGGTGATACTGCAGTTTACGCCGGTGCGCTGGTTGCTATGGATTGGCGGCGGCATCTTGCTGCTGTGGTTTGCCGCTAAAATGCTTTACGCCGCGCTGGCCAAAAAAATCGACATCCCCGCAGCTGAAACCCAGCCTTATCGTTCAGTGCTGCGCGAATTTTGGCGCGGCATCGTGCTGGCGATGTCGTCACCGACGGCGATTCTGTGGTTCGCCAGCGTGGGCGGCGCGCTGATAGCCCGCATCGGCCACAGTGATGCCGGTGCAACTTCGTGGTTTCTCAGCGGTTTTTTCCTCGCCGGGGTGCTGTGGACCTGTGTGATCTGCCTGATCGGCAGCATGGGCGGAAAGCTGCTGGGCGAGCGCCTGCTGAAGTATTCGTATCTCGCCTCAGCGCTGATTTTCTGTTATTTCGCGGTGTATGTGATTTGGTCGGGATACCGCGAGTTCGTGGCGGTTTAAGTCACCACGTAATCGTTAAAAATCAGCGATTATCCAGTTACGACAGCGCAAGCGTTGTAAGGTCGCCATGGATGGCGACCCGGAAAACGTCGCGCGGCAGCGAAATGCACCACTTAAACGCCGGCAATCCGCCTCAGCTCCGCCTGCGCGCCCGGCGCCACCGCCAGCACCTGCGCGCCTTTTAACAGCCGGTCGCCCTCGGTGTTAAACGGGTGATACCAGCCGCCGGCCTCTTTCACCAGACAGTAACCGGCCAGGCAATCCCACGCGTGCATGTAGGGTTCGAAATAGCCCACCACGCGTCCGGCTGCCACCCACGCCAGCATCAGCGCACCAGATCCGATACGGATAAAGTTGCCCCCCGCTGCCAGCAGTGACGCCAGCAGGCGGCCCACCTCTTCCGGGCTGACATAGCTATTCGCGCCAAAGCCGGTAACGTGATTTTGCAGCGTACGTGACGGATCCACCTGTAAACGGCGGCCATTCAGCGTTGCGCCCTGGCCGAGCGCGGCGACGTAGCACTCCTGATAGGTCGGCGCAAAGATCACGCCAATCACCGGCACGCCGTCATGCAGCACCGCAACGGAAACACACCAGTTTGGCATACCGTTGAGGAACGGGCTGGTGCCGTCAATCGGATCGACCACCCAGGTATAGCCTGACGTGCCCGGCTGCAGGCCGTACTCCTCGCCAAGAAAACCGTCGTCAGGAAAGCTGGCGCGAATCTGCTGGTCGATCATCTGTTCCACCTCGCGGTCAGCGCGTGATACCACATCCTGCAGGTCGTGCTTGGTTTCGACCACCAGCGTGTCACGCTGATTGAAGTAGGCCAGCGCCTTCTCCCCGCCCGCCCGCGCGACGCGTTCGGCCAGCAGCAGACGCGATTGCAGCGCGTCATTTTTCGTATCACTCATGCGTTATCCTTAAATTAACCGGCAATCAGGGCCAGACCCTGAGGTTTAAAATCAATCGCCACCCGTGCGGCCAGCGGCAGCTGCTGCTCCATCTGCGCATCGACGATAAACAGCGAGCCCAGTTCCGTGTTGACCTCGTATTCGATGTGATCGCCCAGCCAGGTGGCGTGTGTCACCTCGCCGCGCAGTGCGCCTTCAGCACCGCTGTGCAGGGTAATGAACTGTGGTCTGACCGACAGCTGCGCGGATCCGGTCGCAACGCCGTTACCGCGCACGCGATAGCGCTGCCTGCCGAGTCGCACCAGCGCTTCGCTGCCTTCTACCTGTTCGACTTCGCACGGCAGAATATTGGCTTCGCCCATAAAGTCAGCGATGAACACCGAATTGGGCGCGTGATACAGGCTTTCCGGCGCGCCCTGCTGAGCAATATCGCCCTCTTTCATGACAATAATTTTATCCGACACCGCCAGCGCCTCTTCCTGGTCGTGCGTGACATACACCGCCGTGAAGCCCAGCCGCTGCTGCAAATCACGAATATCCGTGCGCACCCGGCGGCGCAGGCGCTCGTCGAGATTGGAGAGCGGCTCATCCAGCAGCAGTACTTGCGGCTCCAGCACCAGCGCGCGCGCCACCGCAATGCGCTGCTGCTGCCCACCGGAAAGTTCGGACGGCAGCCGCTGCCCCTGACTCTCCAGCCCGACCAGTTTCAGCCCTTCGCGCGCACGATCCTGCGCTTCCTTTTTGCTCATGCCGGACGATTGCAGGCCGTACATGATGTTGTCGAGCGCACTCATGTGCGGAAACAGCGCGTAGGATTGAAACACCATCGCCACGTCGCGCTCGTTGGCTGGCAGATGCGTTACGTCTTTGCCACCAATTAAAATACGCCCCGAAGTCGGATGCTCCAGACCGGCCAGCAGGCGCAGCGTGGTGGTTTTGCCGCAGCCGGAAGGCCCCAGTAGCGTCACCAGCGTACCCGGCTCCACCGTCAGCGATAAATCCGGCAGTGCGGTAAAACCGGCAAAGCGTTTTTCGACGTGTTCAAACACCACGGAACCAGCAGTTATCGCGGTCATACGGCACTCTCCTGAGTTAACGAAGGGGAAGCAGGTGGCGCGGCGATGTCCACCGGGCGCGCCACGCGGCGCAGGCGACGTTCGCCCACCAGCCACTGGAACACGCCAATGATCAGCAGCATCACCACAATCAGTACTGTCGAATAAGCAATGGCGACGCCGTATTCGCCATTCTCCACCAGCCCGACGATGTAGGACGTCGCCATGTTGTACTGGGCGCTGACAAGGAAGATCACCGCGCTGATCGAGGTAATGGCGCGGACAAAGGCGTACACCAGCGCCGCGCTGATCGCCGGTTTCAGCAGCGGCAGCACCACTTTGCGCAGCGTGCGGAAACTGCTGGCGCCCAGCGTCAGTGACGCTTCATCAAGGCTCTTATCCAGCTGGCTCATCGCCGCGATACCGCCGCGCACGCCGACTGGCATATTGCGGAACACAAAGCAGGCAATCAGGATCATCGCCGTACCGGTAATCTCCAGCGGCGGCAGGTTATAGGCCATCACATAACTGACGCCGATCACCGTGCCGGGAATGGCAAAGCTCAGCATCAGCAGGAACTCAAACGTCTGGCGACCGGCAAATTTCTGCCGCACGATAAGCCAGGCGGTCAGCAGGCCCACCACGGCGGTGAGCGGTGCGGCAATCAGGGCAATTTCCAGCGTGGTCCAGAACGAATTCCACGCCACGCCGCTCCACAGCAGATGGCCGTCACTGACGCTGACGCGGAAAGCACGCACGTAGTGTTCGATGGTCAGCGCATCGTTCAGGCCCCACGACTGCACAAAGCCGCCGACCACAATCATGCCGTAGATCACCAGGGTAAACAGCCCCCACGGAATCACCATGCCGTACACACCGTAGCGCAGCAGACGCGGCAGCTGACCATGTTTGCCGCCGTCGCCCTTTCCGGTCACCGTGGCGAAGTTTTTGCCACCCAGCCACAGCCGCTGCAGCACAAAGGCGGCCAGCGTGAAGCACAGCAAAATCATCGCCAGCACCGCGGCGCGACTCGGATCGTTTTGCGCGCCTACCACCGAGAAGAAAATTTCGGTAGAGAGCACGCCGTGACTGCCGCCCAGCACCATCGGATTACCAAAATCGGCCATGCTCTCGATGAAGCTGATCAAAAAGGCATTGGCCAGACCCGGCGCCATCAGCGGCAGCGAAACGCGGCTGAAGGTGCGCCAGCGGTTAGCGCGCAGCGTTTGCGACGCCTCTTCCAGCGACGGACTGACGCCTTCCACTACGCCAATCAGCACCAGAAAAGCAATCGGCGTGAACGACAGCACCTGAGCAATCCAGATACCGGTCAGGCCATACAGCCAGCGGCCGGGCTCGATGCCAAACAGCGCCGCCAGATGCTCCGTCACTACGCCCGAGCGACCGAACAGCAAAATCAGCGCCAGACCAATCACGAACGGTGGCGTGATGATTGGCAGAATGGTCAGCATGCGCAGCGCTTTTTTGCAGGGCAGCGGCGTGCGCGTTGCCGCCAGGGCAAAGGCCAGACCCAGCAGCGTCGAACCGCTGGCAGTCATCAGCGCCAGCCACAGCGTGCGCCAGGCGGTGCCGCAGGTGCCGCCTTTCAGACAGGCAAGGCTCCAGATTGACGGATCCTGTAAATTGCTGATCAAACCGTCCGGTTTGAAACTGCCGTCAACGTCCTGCACCGACACCACAAACATGCTGAGCACCGGATAGAGTACGAAGATGCTGACCAGCGCAGTCAGCAGCACCAGCGACGCCACCACAAAGGCATCGCCTTTCAGCACGCCGCGTTCGGCCAGCGCAAACGAGAACAGCAGCAAAAACACGGTCAGCAGCAGAAGCGCGCCAGCGCCCATCGCTGGCTGTCCCTGCGGCAGCGCGCCGAAGCGATTTTCCAGCCACAGCCAGCTCCAGCCGCTGTAGCCAATCGCGTGCCCTTCCACAATCAGGAAGATCACGCCCAGCGCGCTGAACAGCAGCAGCAACCGGCTGCGCGCGCTGCAGGGCAGTAAACCGCAGGCGGCGCACAGCGCCAGCAGCGCCACGGCGAGCGCCAGCCATGGATGGCTGCCGATCTGCCACAGCGCCGGCGCGCTGGCTTCATCACGCCACAGGTTAAGCAGCCAGCCGCTATCGAAAAAGCCTGCTTCCAGGCTGTACCACGGTAGCAGCAACAGCGCGACGGCGCCCAGCAGCAGCGCGCCTGTCAGACGGCGATTATTTGCGTTCATGTGTTACCTCAATGCGGGATCATCGCGCCATCCTTAGCGCTGTCGGAATCGGTAAGCCGCCGTGAGCGGCAGCGTCCGGCGATGCGGCATTACTGCGCGCTGGCGCCGATCTCTTTATCCCAGCGGCTCAGCAGCGCTTTGCGTTTGGCGGAATCGCCGTAGGTTTTGAAGTCATAATCGATCAGTTTGATGTTCTCGAAGCGCGGCGCGTATTCGGAGATCTCTGCACTGCGGTTTGACGGCAGCTGGAAGGATTTGGCCTCTTTCATGTGCGACTGCGCTTCGGCGCTAAGCGCCCAGTCGTACCACACTTTGGCATTGGCCAGATTGCGTGCCCCTTTGACGATCGACATTGAGCCAATCTCATAGCCAGTGCCTTCACAGGGCGCGACGGTTTTGATCGGGAAGCCGTCGACTTCCATTGCCACCGCGTCGTGCATAAACACGATGCCAACGGTGGTTTCGCCGCGCGCCGCTGCCTTCACCGGCGCCGAGCCGGATTTGGTGTACTGGGAAATGTTGGCGTTGAGCTTTTTCAGGTAATCAAACGCTTTGTCCTCGCCCATGATCTGTACCAGCGTCGCCAGGGTGTTATAGGCGGTGCCGGACGAGTTCGGATTGGCAATCTGAATTTCGCCTTTGAAGGCCGGATCGAGCAAATCAGCCCAGCAGGCTGGCGCTTTAAGCTTTTTATCCGCCAACAATTTGGTGTTGTAGCCCCAGCCGAGCGCACCGGCATAAATCCCGACCGTACGGTAACCTGAGTTTTCCGCCTGCTTCTGCGCCCAGTCCTGCTGCTGGTCGAGCAGCGGCGATTTATACGGCTGCGTCAGCCCCTCTTCCGCCGCCTGCATATGCGGATCGCCGGTGCCGGCCCACCAGATGTCGGTGCGCGGGTTACGCGCTTCGCTGCGCAGGCGGGCATAGGCTTCACCCGCTGACAGGCGCACCATGCTGACTTTAATATCCGGATGTGCCTGGCTGAAAATGCGCGTCATATGTTCGCACACCACCACGTCCGCCGAGCAGACCATATTGAGATTGCCAGCGGCCGTCGCAGCAAACGGCAGCGCGGTGCAACTGAGGGACAGCGCAATGGCCAGTGAGGTGTAGCGCATGATGTTCTCCTTGGTTGGCAGGGTTCCGTGCTTAACAGAGGTTTTTATTTGCACGTGTGTGCAAATTAGTAATGAACAGAAAATAGCCTGTCAAATAGCGCAATCTGCAATTGACAGGCTGTGTCACAAAAATGCAACAAATGTGATCGCAGACAAATTGCACAGCTTTGCAATTTACGGCAGACTGCTTTTCAGCCGTAATTGTGAGGAGTTGAAGATGCAGAATGACAAAGCCGGGGTGAGCGCACAGGATGTGGCGGATCGGGCGGGCGTGTCGCGCTCGGCGGTGTCGCGCGCCTTTACGCCCGGTGCCAGCGTTTCTGCAGCCACGCGTGCCCGGGTGATGAAAGCGGCGCAGGAGCTGGGCTACCACGTTAACCACCTGGCGCGCGGGCTGGTGCGCAACCGCAGCGGCATCGTCTGCCTGATTGTCTCTGAAATCGCCACGCCTTACCGCGCCACGCTGGTGCGCTGGCTGACCCAGTTTTTACAGGAAGCGGGTAAAGTGGCGATGCTGATAAATACCGATCGTTCCGACAACAGCGTCTCCGCCGCGCTGCTGCAGGCGATCAATTTTCGCGCCGATGCCTCCATCATCCTTTCCGGCATGCCGGATCGCACCATCACCCGCCAGTGCTATCAGCACGGTCAGCGCATCATCCTGATCAACCGCGACGAAGCGCTGCCGGGCTCGCTCAGCATCAACCTCGACGCTCAGGCGGCGGCCGAAACGGCGGTGATGGCGTTTCAGCGCGCCGGCTGCCGTCAGCTGGCGTTCGCCAATTCGCTGGCCGGTACGCCGAGCCTGATCAAACGTGAAGCGGCGTTTATCGCCGTGGCGGAGCGCGCCGGACTGACGGTCAGCGTGGAGCGATTCGGCACCACCTCGTATGAGAGCGGTCAGATTCTGGCGCATCGCCTGTTGACGCGTCATCAGCGCCCGGACGCAGTGTTCTGCGTCACCGATCTGATGGCCTGCGGTTTCATGGATGAAGCGCGCCACCGTTTCCAGCTGCGCGTGCCGGAGGATTTGTGCCTGATCGGCTACGACAACATCGCGCAGGCTGGCTGGTCCTCTTACAATCTCACCACCTTCGCCCAGCCGGTGGAGTGCTTTGCCCGCGACGCCATCGCGTGGCTAACGCAGACCGAGCAGGCGGAGAGTGGTTTTACGCCGCAGAGTGAGCAGCAGCACGACACGCTACTGTATCAGGCTGATGTGATATGGCGCGGATCGGTGCGCGGCGGCTGATCTAAGCGCGGCATACCTGCCGTACCGTGTCACGCAACCAGCGGTGTGCGGCATCCTGCTCCAGCCGCGGATGCCATAGCTGTGACACTGTCACCTCTGGCGTGGCAAACGGTAATTCAAACATCGCAAACGCCGGATTATCTTTGATTAGCGGATGGTGCAGGCACAGCGTATGCGGCACCAGCGCCAGCCAGTCGCTGTGCAGCGTGAGCGCGACGGCAGTGGAAAAAGCGGGTACCACGGCCGCCACCTGGCGGGTAAAACCGGCGGCGAGCAGCGCCTCATGCACCGGCCCGCCCAGCTCACCGCGCCTTGACGCCACGATGTGACCATATGCGGCCAGCTGCGCCAACGTCACGTCCGCGAGTAACGGATGCCCGGCGCGCACCACGCCGACGAAGCGATCGCGAAACAGCGCCTGCAGCCGAATCTCCGGTCCCATATTGCCCAGTACGCCAATCTCCAGATCAACGTCGCCGCTGCGCAGCGGTCGATCATTTTTCTCTGCTTTCGGCATGAAGCGCAGCTGCACGCCGGGCGCCTGTGCGCGGACTGCGGCGATCAGCGCGCTGCCAAACGCTTCGACAAAACCTTCGTTGGTACGCAGCGTGAAGTGGCGCTGCAGCTCGGCGGCAGCAAAGCGTTGCGCGGGTGGACTCAGCAGCGCCTGCGTGTCCCGCAAAGTGGCATGCACCTGGCTGCGCAGCGCTTCGGCGTGTGGCGTCAGCACCATCGCGCGCCCGGCGCGCACCAGTAGCACATCGCCGGTGGCAGCACGCAGTCGCCCCAGCGTGCGGCTCATCGCTGACTCGCTCAGCCCCAGGCGACGCGCAGCGCCCACTACGCTGCCTTCACTGAGCAGCGCATCCAGCGCAGGGAGTAAATTCAAATCGACGGTATTCATCGCATCATCCTTATCGATTGAGCGCCATCTGGCAAGGCGTTTGCTGCAGGTTATCTATGCAGATGCTGCGCGTTCCGCCTGTTGTCATGCAAGGGTAGACTTTTCACTCACCCCAAAACCAGGAGAGGGTTATGAACAAGGCTTCCCGTGCTTTATTAATTGGTGCTTCGCGCGGCCTCGGCTTCGCGCTGGCGGAGAATATGCTGCAGCGTGGCTATCAGGTGGTGGCGACCGGCCGCCAGCACTCCCTTCACGCGCTGCAACAGCTGGCGCAGCGCTACCCGCAGCAGCTGAAGGTGGAGAGCGTGGACATCACCGTGCCAGCAGAGGTCAACGCCATGCATCTGCGGCTAAGCGGCCAGCAGTTCGATCTGCTGCTGGTCAACGCGGGCGTGAAAAATGACGATCGCGAAACCCTTGCCGATGTGTCGACGGAAGAGTTTATTCGCGTAATGGTAACCAACGCGCTGAGCCCGCTGCGCGTGCTGGAAACCTTCAGAAACAACGTCAGCGCGCGCGGCACGCTGGCGGTGATGTCCTCCGGCCAGGGCAGTCTCACCAACAACACCCATGGCAACTACGAGGTGTATCGCGGCAGCAAAGCGGCGCTGAATATGTTTATGCGCAGCTTCGCCGCGCGTCACGACGATGCACGCACGCTACTGCTGCTGGCCCCCGGCTGGGTGCGCACCGACATGGGTGGCGCCGGGGCGCGACTGAGCATTGAGGAGAGCATCCCAAATCTGCTCAACACGGTGGAAAGCCAGACCGGACGCGGCGGCCTGCACTATCTCGATTACCTCGGCCGCGTAGTGCCGTGGTAAGCATTTCACGCCAGCTTGCGTTCGATCAGCTGACGCAGCGTGGCGCGCAGCCAGCGGTGCGCCGGGTCTTCGGCCCGGGCGTTATGCCACAGCAGCGAAAGCGCATAATCCGGCATGCCGATCGGCACCGCCGCCGTACTCAGCGCATAGCGCTGTTGCCATGCCTGCACCAGTCCCTGCGGAACGGTCGCGAACAGCGGCAGACGCTGCAACATTAGCGGTAACACCGAGAAGTGCGGCGTGACATAACGCACGCGGCGCGTCAGCCCCTCGCGGGCTAACGCGGCGTCCAGCGCACTTTCACTCACGCCGCGATAGGAGACCAGCGCATGCTGATACTGCACGAACTGCGCCAGCGTCAGCGGTGGCGCAAGGTCAATTTGTCCGCGATGCCATACCGTGCGGAAGCCGGCGCGCGCAATGTGCTCCCGCGTAAGATCGCGGCTGGTTTCCTCTCCGACGGTCACCACCACGTCAGCCTGCTGCGACTCCATCAGCGGAATGGCCTGCCACGGATCGGCAGCCACCACCCGGATATCAATATTCGGAGCCGAGTCGGCCAGCTGCAGCAGTAAATCGGGCATCAGCCAGTGCTCGAGCCAGTCGCTCATGCCGAGCGTAAAACTGCGGCTATCGTGCGCGGCATCAAAGCGATCGGCAGTGAAAATAACGCGATGGACGCTCTGCAGTAGCGGTGCGATCTGCCGCACCAGCTGCTCTGCGCGCGGCGTGGGCATCATGCCTTGCGAGGAACGCACGAACAGCGCATCGTCAAACATTGCCCGCAGTCTTTTTAATGCCGCGCTGACCGCCGGCTGCCCCAGATAAAGCCGGTTTGCCGCCTGAGTTACGCTGCGCACGTCATACATGACCAGCAGCACAATCAATAAGTTAAGGTCGATTTTGCTGAAATCATTTTCATTGATGCTTTTCATGATTTTAATCGATTTAAATAATGAAACAGCCCTCAGTATAGTGACCTGCAGTAACAGGCACCACGCTTTAGGAGGCAATATGACCCTGCACATAGGTGAATGCAGCATTGATAAAGTGATCGAGCAGACCAGCTCACTCCCCTTCGCTGCGCTGTTTCCGGCACACCGCGAGACGATGAGCGACACGCTGGCACAGCAGCTGGCAGAGCTATCCATCCATAGCTGGGTGGTGCGCACCGCTCGCGACACCATCGTGATTGATACCGCAACGGGCAATGGCCGTAACCGCGATAACAAGCCGCTGTTTCACCAGCTGCAAACCGCGTGGCCGCAACGTCTGGCCGAAGCGGGCGTCGACCCTGATAAAGTGACGCTGGTGCTGATGACGCATATCCACACCGATCACGTCGGCTGGAATACCTGCTGGCGCGCTGGCCGCTGGCAGCCGATGTTTCGTCATGCGCGTTACATCTGTTCAGCGCGTGAACTGGCACAGTGCCGCAGCACGCCGTCGATGCAGGCTCTGTATCACGATAGCCTTGCGCCGCTGCTGGCGAGCGGCCAGCTGGAAACTATTGATGTGCAGCACTCCCCGCTGTTTGCCGGTGTGCTGCGCTATATGCCGACGCAGGGCCACAGCGTCGACCACGCTTCAATTGTGCTGCAAAGCGCCGGTGCCCACGCGGTATTTAGCGGTGATGTGATGCATCATCCAGTTCAGTTTGCACATCCGCAATGGAACTCAGTTTTTTGTGAGGATTTACCACGCGCCGTAACGTCACGTCAGTTACTGATAGACTGGTGCATTAGCCATCAGGCACTCTGGTGCAGCTCACACTTTGCCGGCAGTTCGTGCGGCCGGGTTTCGCCAGAGCGGCAATGGATTCCTGTGGAGGCCTGAACCATGCAATACGCTGATTACCTCACCGCATCGCTGGGAGATATGCAACAGGCGCTGGCCCAGCGCCGGGTGAGCGCACGCCAGCTCACCATGTTTGCGCTGCAGCGCATTGCTGACGTGGATCAGCCGCGCTACAACGCCATCAGCTGGCTGTTTGCCGATGACGCGCTGGCTGCGGCCGCTGCCAGCGATGCCGCACGGCAGCAGAATGCGCCAGTTGGCCCACTGGCCGGTATTCCGCTGCTGATTAAAGACAACATTGAAGTCAAAGGCTGGCCGACCAGTGCCGGTTCGGCGCTGCTGCGCGATGTGATTGCCAGCGAGGATGCACCGCTGGTTACGGCTCTGCGTCAGGCTGGCGCAATCCTCATCGGCAAAACCACCATGCATGAACTGGCAGCAGGCATCACCGGCGCGTCGTCGCTGAGTGGCTTCACCCATAATGCCTGGCAGCAAGGCCGTTCTCCGGGAGGTTCAAGCAGCGGTTCAGCCGTGGCGGTGGCCGCAGGCTTCGTGCCGCTGGCGATAGGCAGTGATACCGCCGGTTCGGTGCGCATTCCGGCCGCGTTTAATGGCCTGTTCGGCTTACGTATGACGCGCGGTGCACTGAGCAGCGCTGGCATCGTGCCGCTGTCGCCTACCCAGGATATCCCCGGACCGCTGGTGCGCTACGCGGCTGATTTGCGGCTGATCAGTGAAATACTCACGGGCCAGCGTTTTTCCCGTCCCGACCGGCCGTTGCGCATCGGCATCTGGCAGGAAGGATTTGCCGCAGAGGAAACGGAGATTAACCAGGCGGTGCAGGATGCTGTGGCACCGTTTCAGCCGCGCATGCTGAGCTGGCCTGAGCTGGAGACGCTGGCGACGGAAGCCAATATTATTGCCTATGAATTTGCTGACGCGCTGGCCGCCTGGCTGGCGGATAAACCGCAGGCACCGCTGCGCACGCTGGCGGCGATTGCCGCGTCAGGACGCTATCATCCCCAGCTGGAGGCCACCTTCAAAACCCGCGCGCAGCATCCCGGCATGCAGAGTGACGGCTATCGCGAGGTGCAGCTGCGCCAGCAGAGGCTGTATCAGCAGCTGGCGCAGTTTTTTCAGCAGCAGCAGATCGACCTGCTCGCTTATCCGGTAGTCCGCCATCCGCCGGTGAAGCATGGCGAGTTACAGCCTGGCAGCAACGCGCTGATTTCAGCCGTTACCGGCGCACCGGCAATCAGCATTCCGGTCGGCCTGAGTACGGAAGGGTTACCCATCGGCCTGGAGCTTCTGGCGTTGCGCGACCGGGAAGATGTGCTGTTAATGGCGGCAGAACAGATTGAACAGGCGCACCCGCCGTTCAACCATGCAGCGCCAGCCCTTTGATGGCTTTATCCACCGCCTTTTTCGGGCCGCGCAGCGCGATGCCCACCAGGTTGAGATTATCGGCGTCTTCGGCCAGAAACACCGCGCGGTTGGCGGCATCGTGGCCGGTGGAAAACATCGCTTCGACGTAAGGAATCAGCGTTAATTCGCGCTCCACGCCCTGGCGATGCGCCCGTTGCAGGCCAGCTAAATCGGCGGCAAACACCAGCATCGGCTGGCCGGCTATGTTGCCGTACTGACGGCCGAGCGCGTCGACGTAGGGTTCACCCATCATCTCCGGCGCGGCTGCCGCAATGCCGGTCGCCAGAAAAGCCACCACATTCAGGCGCTGCCAGGTGGCTAAATCATCGCGTACGATCAGGGCAATTTTGGTATCAAACATCTGTCAGAACTCTCCGGTGAGGATTAAAAATCCCATCATCGGATAGCCGGCAGAGAGCGGTATAGAACGTTTGTGCACTGGCGCTGATAGGCGGCGGGTGTCAGACGATAAGCGCGCTGGAACCAGCGGCCAAGGTGGCTTTGGTCGGCAAAGCCCACCTGCGCTGCGACCTGCACTGGCTCAACGCCCTGTGCCAGCAGCGCACGCGCGCTACGCAGCCGCAGCCGTACCAGATAAGCGTGCGGCGACTGGCCAAACGTCTGCTTAAACTGGCGCGTCAGGCGGAAACGATCGATGCCGGACAGGCGCGACAGATCATCCAGCCCGATATCCTGCGCCATAAAATCGTGCAGATAGTCACGCAGCAGATGCATCTGCCGCTGAGCGTCACTGAGCTGCACGCCGGGTTTATTTTCCAGATGCCGGGAAAGCAGTGTGAGCAGATGATCCAGGCTCTGATCGCGCGCCAGTCGCCCTTCCCGCTGATGCACCGCAAACCATGCCTGCTGAATCGCACTGGCCAGCTGCGCATCATCGGTGAGCGTGGAGCGAAACGCCCCCTGAATATTCGCCACATCGCCCAGCCCGCGGCGCTGCATCATCTCCGCCACCCAGGGTTGTGGCAGATAAAGCATCACATAGGTAAAACCGGCGGCATCGGGCGCGTGACCATCGTGTACCGCGCCCGGCTCAATCAGAATAGCGCGGCCCGGCGTGCTGGTGTGCAGCGCGCGGTGACAGTTAAAGCGCTGCAGCCCCTGCTGCGTCACGCCGACCAGCAATTCGTCGTGGTCGTGCGGATCGTAAGCGTGGCCGCAGAAGTGCGCGTTAACACTTTCGATGCCCGTCTCCTCATCACGACGGAAATCTACCCAATCGTTAGTAGCTGACATAGCGAATTCGTGACCTCTGACGGCGTATCAGGCATAGCCTAGCAGCCGGAACCACAGATAATCCAGCGGTAACAGCAGCAGCGCGCTCAGCACAAACACCAGCAGGCACAGCTGCAGACCGGCTCTGGCAGGCACATTCCCCAGCCCCATTGCCACCACGATGGGCGACGCCTGATATGGCAGCAGCGGGGTGGCGTAGGCAAAAACCTGCAGCATCACCACGCTCAGTAGCGGAAAGCCCGAAGCGGCAGCCAGCTCCTGCGCCATCGGCGTGACCATCGCCGGCACGCCGTTGGCGGTGAGCACAAAATTCAGCAGCGTCACCAGCGCATTGAGCACGGCAAAATTACTGAATGACGGCGAGTCATGCAGCGGCAGCAGGTGAAGCAGTGCATTGGCGATGAGCCGCCCCAGGCCAGAGTCCACCACCACCGTGGCGACGCCGAGAATGCCGGCGATATAGATGCAGGTGCGGAAATTGACGCCGCTGTCAAAATCGTCGCCCGAAAGAAAGCCCACGCGCGGTAACAAACACAGACACGCCGCGGCCAGCCCGACCCACGCAGCGGATAAGTCGTGCAGGCTGTCGGTCATCCACAACAGTAGAGTGACGGCCAGTAAGGCAATCAGCCGCCATTCGCGCCCGCTTAGCGCCGGCAATGCTTCCCGCGTTGCCACCGGCTGCGGCTGAGCGCGGAACAGCAGCGTAATGCAGGCAACCAGCAGAATACCTTTGCCCAGCCCCACCACCGGCATGTGCAGCAGCCACCACGGCAGCCATTGCAAATGCAGCTGGTACGCGCTTTCCGCCGCGCCGCTCAGCACCAGGTTTGGTACGTTGGCGGGCAGAATACTGGCAGAGAGTTGAAAGGTGCCGAAGCCCACCGCCAGCGCCAGCCCAATGCTGCCGCGACTGCCCGGCCGGATACCGGCCCGCTCGCCCAGCGCCAGCACCACCGGCATCAGCAGCGCGATGCGTCCCATGTTCGACGGCATCACCAGCGCCAGCAGATAACTCAGCAGCACCGTGCCCGCCACCATCCGCGGCCAGCTCTGGCTGAACGGCACCACCAGCCAGTTGGCCCAGCGTTGGGCAAGGCCCACTTTGCGGATCGCCGCGCCCAGCACAAAACCGCTCAGCACCAGCCAGAACGCTGAGGAGGCAAAACCGCTGAATACGCTGCTGGCTGGCGCTATCGACAGCAGCATCGCCGCCGCAAAAAACAGCAGCGCGGTAAGGTATTCCGGCAACCGCGCCAGCGCCCACAGCAAAATTGTGATGCTGACCACCAGCGTGGTCAGCCAGAATGAGGTATCAATCATCGTGCCTGAACTCCCTTTCTTCGCAACTGCGCACAAAGCGCATCAGCATAGGGCAATCCCTGTCGCAGAACGCTGCGGCAGTTAACAGTTTGTTAACTCGCCAGCTGCGTTAGCCACTGAATCAGCGCCTCGCTGCCAGGCTGACTGCGGGAGCGCTGTGGCCAGGCGAGGAAATAGGGTTTGCTCAGCGGCAGGCTGAGCGGATCCACCACCTGTAGCGCGCCGCGCGCCAGTTCGCCGGCAATCAGGCGACGCTGCCCCAGCAGCACACCGGCCCCTGCTACCGCCGCGTCGATCGCCAGTGAAGTGAGATTAAAACTGAATGCTGGCTGGGCCGCCGGCTCCATACTGCCTTTGGCCTGAAACCAGCTGCGCCAGTCGGGCAGAAAGCGTCCCTCATTGCCCCAGTCCAGATGGATCAACGGCGCCTGGCTGAGCAACGATTCGCCCGGGTAACGCTGTATCAGCGCCGGACTGGCGACCGGCAGCACCTCGTCACAGAACAGCCGTTGCTTGTCGAGTTGCGGGTAGCGATCCTCACCAAAGCAGATGACAAAATCTGCCGGTGTGGCGCTGAAATCCACCGGCGCATGAGTGCCGTGCAGGCTGAGATCGCAGCCCGGACAGTGAGCCCGCCAGGCGGTGATATTCGGCAGCAGCCATTTCGATGCCAGCGCCGGCAATGAATAGAGCGTCAGCTTTGGCATGCTGGCCGCATGGCGCAAATTTTGCTGCCCCAGATGCAGAATGTCGAACGCTTCACTAACGTAGCGCAGATACTCTTTGCCGGTTTCCGTCAGCATCACGCCGCTCTGGGTACGCACAAACAGTGCGCTGCCCAGCTGCGCTTCCAGCTGACGAATTTGCTGGCTGACGGCAGCCGGCGTCAGCGCCAGCTGTGCGGCGGCTTTCGCCAGGCTACCAAGTTCCGCCGCCACTTTGAACGACTGAATCACGCTGATTTTCGGCAAACGCGACACGGGTGCAGGCATTAAGGTTTCCTTAGCAAGGCGTTAAATATTTATCGTTAGGCATCAACATATCAGGCCGTTACAGTCTCTACTCCTGCCAACTCAGAGAACCACCGCGATGTCTGCTTTGATTCGATTTGATTTGCACCCACTGGCCGACGCCGACTGGCGTCGGCACTGTCGCCAGCAGCTGGAGCAACACGGCGCGCTGGTGCTGCGTCAGTTTTTGCAACCGGCTGCGCTGCAGTCGATCGTGGCTGACGGGCTGGCCCAGCGCCATCTGGCTTACCACACCGTCAGCAAGCACAACGTCTATCTGCTGAAGCCGGACGAGGCGTACCGTGCCGATCATCCACGCAACCGTGACGTGATCAGCACCAAAGGCTGCATTACCGACGATGTGATTGCGGCGGAATCGCCGCTGCGTCAGCTGTACAATGACGAACTGTTTAAACGCTTTCTTTGTGATGTGCTGGACGAAGACGCGCTGTATCCATATGCCGACCCGCTGTCGTCCATAAATCTGCATTACGCACCTGACGGCCAGGAACTCGGCTGGCATTTTGACAACTCCTCTTTCGCCATCACGCTGCTGGTGCAAAAACCGCGCGGCGGCGGTGTATTTGAGTATGTGAAAGATTTGCGCGATGCGGATGCCGGCGAGATGAATTACGACGGCGTCGCCGCCGTGCTCGATCAGCGCCAGCCGGTCGAGGCGCTGGAGATTGATGCCGGTGACCTGGTGCTGTTTCGCGGGCGCAATTCGCTGCACCGCGTGACGCCCACCGAAGGCGATGTCACGCGTATGCTGGCGGTGCTGGCCTACAACACCCAGCCCGGTATCGCGTTGTCCGAAACCGCGCGCATGACCTTTTACGGCCGGTTGTAAGCCACCAGCGCGCGCCAGCCGCGCAGGAAAATCTGCCGGGTACGAAACGCAGTTAAGGCGCGCCAGTCCTCATCGGCGGGCCAGAACCCCTCCACCAGCTGCTGCTTCAGCGCGCGTCCGGCGTGGCTTGCCGGATCGCCCTTCAGATGCAGCCAGTGATCGTCGCGCACCCGGCGGTGCATCTCCTCACCCGGATAAGTGCCACACTCCACCACCAATGGCAGCAGCTGCGTGTCAGGCAGCGACGTCAGCAGAAACTGCGAGACATAGCCCGTTGCCGTGGCGGTCACGCCGGTGTCGCTGTCGCGCCCGGCGCCGGTAAACAGCAGCGTCAGCCACTCATCGTATAACGACTTCCCCCAGTCATGCGCCGGATAGCGCTGTTCAGCAATCGCCAGCAGCATCGGATGGCCCCACGCGCCGGCACCGGTGTGCAGGTCGAAACTCAGGATGACCTGCGCCTGACGCAGATGCTGTTCGACAATGGCGTGCAGCGTGCGGTGCGACCAGGCCGGCTGCTGCCCGCCATAAAACAGGCCATCTGCTGCCTGATATTGGCCCGCTTCCACCACCCGTTTTAGCGCCGGCCAGCCTGACTGCTGCAGCGTCTCCGCCAGCAGCCGATCGGCATGTGCGCGGTCGCCGTGGTACAGATCGTGCCATAGCGCATAGTGCGGATTAGCGGGTGCGGGCTGGCTGAAATCGATGAAATTCCGGTTGAGATCGATATTGTCTTCATTGACGCGCCGCAGATGCGCAGCGCCCCACGGATTCAGCAGATGGACCAGCACAAGGGCGCAGTCGGGCGGTAACGCGGCGACATCAAGGCTATCAAGCCAGGCGATCTGGCTGTCTGAACCGTAATAGCCTTCCACACCGTGTGTGCCGGAGAGAATCAGCATGCGTTTGGGAGCCGCCGGATCGCCGATCACCGCGACGTCGGTGTACAGCGCGGCCCCGTCAGGCGCGGTCAGCGGATGGCGATAGGCAGTCAGCGCGCTGTGCTGGCGCGTGACGGCGGCCAGGAATCGCGCCCGCTGCTGGGTATAATCAGGGAGTAAAGACATGATTTTCCTGTGCGTGACGAAGGCAAATCGCCCTACGATTAGGGGTAAACCTTAACTTTAAAGTACTTCTGCGCCAGCCGGTCGTAGGTGCCGTTGCTGTGCAGCGCGGCCAGCGCATCGTTAATTAAAGTAAGATTGGCCGTATCGCCTTTACGCAGCCCGATACCCACGCCGTTGCCCAATAATGCTTTATCCACCAGCGTGGCTTTATTGACATAACCCTTGCCTTCCGGCGTGTTGAGAAAGCCCTGCTCGGCCGAAACCGCATTCGCCAGGCTGGCATCGAGTCGACCCGCTACCAGATCCGGGTAGATCTCCATCTGATTCGGATACGAGACCACGTTGACGCCCTGCGGTGCCCACTTCGTTTTGGCGTAGGTTTCCTGGATGGTGCCCTGCGCGACGCCGATATTCTTCCCGCGCAGCGTGCTGATATCCGCCGTCAGCGTGCTGTTGGCAGGTGTCAGCAGCGCGCTGGGCGTGATGTACAGCATGTCGCTGAACGCTACCTGCTCGCGGCGCTTCTCCGTCATCGACATCGCCGACAGAATGGCGTCAAATTTCTTCGCCTGCAGCGCCGGAATGCTGCCATCAAAGCCAATCTGCACCCACTGACATTTCACTTTGGCCTGCGCACAGATGGCATTGCCCAGATCAATATCAAAACCCTGCAGCGAGCCATCGCTGGCTTTGGATTCGAACGGTGGAAAAGTGGGATCGACGCCAAAACGCAGCGTCTGCTGCGCCGCAGCCAGTTGGCTGAGGGCGCTGAGTGACAACAGTAAGGCAAAAGACCAACGCTTTTTCATGATGCTCTCCGGCAGGCTATCTCACAGGTTTTAACCTTGTAATAACACGATGCCGCTGACGCCACCATCAAAAGCGCGCAAAAATGCAGAGCAAATTCTTATATATGTTAATGAGTTAGCGAAATTTGTCGCGCCATTAAGTTTTACTTAACGCTCTGTCATGATTTTGTCATCAGGGGCTCATGCCGCTGTCAGCCTCGGTTTTCTATGCTAACCCGCGTTATACTGCCCGCCATCAGCAAGCGGCCGCCACTGCCGGGAGAGCGCATGAAAATATTGGTGATAGAAGATGAAGCCGGGGCGCGTGATTACATGCGCAAAGGATTGACCGAGGCCGGTTTTATCGTCGACGTGGCTGAAAACGGTCAGGATGGCCTGTTTTATGCGCAGGAGCACCATTACGATCTGATTCTGCTGGATGTGATGATGCCCGGCATCAATGGCTGGGAGGTGATGGCGCAGCTGGATAAGCAATTACAAACGCCGGTGATTTTCCTCACCGCCAAAGGCACGGTGGAAGATCGCATTAAAGGGCTGGAACTGGGTGCCGATGACTATCTGGTCAAGCCCTTCTCCTTCGCCGAACTGCTGGCGCGCGTGCGCACTCAATTGCGGCGCGGTAGCCAGCAGAAGCTGCCCGACATCCTGACGCTGGCCGATCTGCAGCTGGATATTGCCCGTCGCCGGGTCGAGCGCGCCGGACAGCGCATCGACCTGACCAACAAAGAGTTCAATCTGCTGCATCTGTTTCTGCTGCATCCCGGCGAGGTACTGACGCGCACGGTGATTGCGTCGCGCGTCTGGGATATGAATTTTGACAGCGACACCAACGTAGTGGATGTGGCGGTAAAACGGCTGCGGCAGAAAATTGACGGCCCTTTTACCCGACCATTAATTCATACCGTGCACGGTGTCGGTTATCGCTGCGAAGCTGAAACATGAAACCCCGCTCGCTCGCCGTCCGCCTTTCGCTACTGCTCAGTGCTACGGTGGTGGTCATTTTTACACTCAGCGGCATGGCGCTGTATCACGCACTGGCGAAGCAGATCGGCGTGCGCGATGACGCAGCCCTGCTGACGCGCATCGATCAAATGCGCACGCTGCTGCGCGATGAAGATGCGCTGACACTGATTCAGCAGAAGCCGCGACTGTTCGCCAACATGCTGGGCAATACCGAATCGTTGCTGGTGCTGCGCTTTCCCGGCCAGCCGCCGCTGATCGTGATCAATCCCGGCGGGCGTCCGGTGCCAGCCATTACGCCGGTCGCCGCCGATCAGCCGTTAACCCTGCAATCAGTCCACCATCAGCAGGCGGCGGACGGCACGCCGTTTATCGCCGCCGCCGCGTTGACGCCAACGCGTGATGGCAGCGGCCAGATCGAAATCATCACCGGTCGCCTGATGAGCGACCGCACGCAGACCCTCACCGGCTATCGCCACCAGATTATTCTGTGCACCGCGCTGGCGGCGCTGCTGGTCGCCGCGATCAGTGTGCTGCTGGTGCGCCGCGGCCTGACGCCGCTGCGCCGGCTGGCAGCGGAAGCCGGGGTGATCGACGTGCGGCGGCTGTCGCATCGCATTGAACTGACCAGCGCGCCAGGCGAGCTGCAACCGCTGCTGGCGGCGCTCAACCAGATGCTGAGCCGGCTGGAGCAGGGTTATCAGCAACTTAGCCAGGTCTCAGCGGACATGGCACACGATCTTCGCACGCCGATTGGCACGTTGCTTGGTCAGACGGAAGTGGCGCTGAACCAGCCGCGCAGCGTCAGCGAGTATCAAACGCTGCTGGGTTCCAATTATGCGGAGCTGGAGCGGCTGGCGAAGATGATTGATAACATGCTGTTTCTCGCCAAAGCCGCAGACGCCAGCCAGGCGCTGGACAGGCAATGCATCGATCTGACCCCGCTGGGTGAGCGGTTGAGTGACTATTTTGAGGGCATGGCGGAAGAGCATGGCATGCAGCTTGTCATCTCGCTTCACGGCGAGTTGCACGCCGATCCGCAGTTGTTACAGCGCGCGCTGGCTAATCTAATCGCTAACGCGCTGCATTACGGCACGCGCGACGGCACCATTCACGTCTCCAGCATCACGCAGCCAGACGCCGTGCTTTTGGTGGTGGAAAATCAGGGGCCGACGCTAAGTCAGGCGCAGCAGGCACGCCTGTTTGACCGCTTCTGGCGCGCCGATGCGTCACGCCAGCACGGCGGCAGCGGACTGGGTCTGTCGATCGTGCGCGGGATCATGCAACTGCATCAGGGCAGTTGCACGGTGAGCAGCGAACACGGCATTACCCGTTTCTGCCTGCGGTTCCCACGTTAAGCGCGCAGGTGCGCAGGTGCGCACCTGGTTAAGTCCCTTAGATAAACGTGAAAATTTCGTCCTGCGACAGACGCGATTTCGGCAGCGTGGCGTTGAAATCTTCCTCACTGCGATAGCCAAGCGAAACCAGCACCACGCTGGTAAAGCCCTGTTCACGCAGGCCCAGCGCCTGGTCAAGTGCGCGCGCATCAAAGCCTTCCATCGGGGTGGCATCAATGCCGAGCATCGCGGCGCCCAGTAACAGTCCGCCCAGCGCCAGATAGACCTGTTTCTCCATCCACTGCGGCACGTCGCGCAGCTCATAACGGTGCATATCCACGTAGCTGCGGCGGCTCTTATCCTGCCCGGCTTTGGCTTCGGGTTTGGCAAAACGCCCGTCTTTTTCTTCCTGCGCCAGCACATTTTGCAGGTGCGCTTCATCCAGATCGGTGCGCATGCACAGCGCAATCACGTGTGAGGCGTTCAGCACTTTAGGGTTGTTGTAAATGAACGCGCCGCTGGTGGATTGCGCCATCTTTTCCCGCCCTTCTGCAGTCGATGCGACAACAAAGTGCCACGGCTGCGAGTTAACCGATGACGGGCTGTTGCGCAGCAGGTTAAGCAGCGTGTCGATCTCCTGCTGCGGCAGCGTTTTGCCCGCAGAGAAAGCTTTTACGGTGTGACGGCGGGCAACCGCATCATTAAGGGTCATGAGAGTCTCCTGATTGAAGATTGCGCCAGAGCGCAGATAAATAGCAAAGTCGCTACCATAACCGCCCGGGCTGACGGACGGTTAACTTTACGTGTTTTAATGACTTAAAAGCCGCTGAGGACAATCTTGCCGCGTGCGCGACCGCTCTCAATCAACGCATGCGCTTTACGCAGGTTGGCCGCGCTGATGCTGCCGTGATGCTCGCCAGCGGTGGTCTGCAGGGTTTGATCGTCAATCAGCTGACTCACCTGCTGCAGAATCTGATGCTGGCGCTGCATATCGGCGGTATGGAACAGCGAGCGGGTAAACATCAGTTCCCAGTGCAGCGAGATGGCTTTGCGCTTCAGCGGTACCGCATCCAGTGTTTCCGGATCGTCAATCAGCGCCAGTTTGCCCTGCGGAGCCAGCACATCGATCAACTGCGGATAGTAGCTGTCGGTATGGGTCAGTGAGGCCACGTAGCGCACCTCTTTATGGCCAATCGCTGCCAGCTGCTCACCCAGCGGACGCTGATGATCGATAACATGATGGGCACCCAGCGAGCGCACCCAGTCGGCGGTTTCCGGGCGAGAGGCGGTACCAATGACCGTCAGTCGGGTCAGTTTGCGCGCCAGCTGCGTCAGCATCGAACCCACGCCGCCGCCCGCGCCGATGATCAGCAATGTGCCTTCGTCGGCAGCATCAATTTCCAGGCGATCGAACAGCAGTTCCCACGCAGTAAGTGACGTCAGCGGCAGCGCGGCGGCATCGGCGTCGCTCAGCGTGCGCGGCTTGAGTCCGGCGATGCGTTCATCCACCAGTCCGTACTCGGCATAGCTGCCAGCGCGCGTGATGTCGCCAGCGTAGTAAACTTCATCGCCGGGCTGAAACAGCGTGACATCGCTGCCCACCGCCTCGACCACGCCCACCGCATCCCAGCCGAGAATGCGCGGCGTGACCGTCGGGGCGCCAGCACGCACTTTGGTATCAACCGGGTTAACCGCAATCGCACTGATTTTCACCAGCAGATCGCGTGCGCCTGGCTGCGGTTTCGCCACGTCCAGTTCATACAACGCATTTTCATCTGAAATCGGTAAACCGTTTTGGCTATAAACAATCGCTTTCATGCAACAGGCTCCAGGTGAGTGAATATTTTCAGGGTGTTGACAGCAGCATAGCCAGACATCGCGCCGGGAAAAATGCCTGTTGCAGGACAACACTTTCACTCGTAGAGTGAAAATCCCGATAATGGCGAGAACGTCGATGATTCGTTTAGAAGATGTCACCCTGTTTGTGCGCTCTGCCGCGCTGGGCAGTTTTTCCCGCGCAGCGCGCGAAGCCAACCTGCTGCCCGGTCAGGTCAGCGCCGCCATTCAGCGGCTGGAGCGCGATCTCGATCGCCGTCTGTTTGCGCGATCGACGCGCAGCCTGCGTTTAACGGCGGAAGGCGAAAAGTATCTGCCGTTCGCGCAGGAGATGCTGGCGCTAATGCACGCCGGTGCAGAAAGCCTGCAAAGCCACGACGATGCCCTGAGCGGCGAGCTGAAAATCGCTCTGCCGTCTGACATCGGCCGTCATATTATTCTGCCGCTGCTGACAGAGTTTTGCCGGGCGCATCCGGCGCTCGGGCTGCGTCTCTCGTTTTCCGATCAGGTGAGTGACGTGTTCCGCGATCCGGTGGATATCGCCATTCGCTACGGTAAGCTGGAGGACAGCAGCTATGTCGCGCTACCGCTGGCGGAAGAAAACCGCCGTGTGATGGTCGCCGCACCCGATTATCTCGATCGACATGGCCGTCCGGAAAAACTCGAGGATCTGGCACAGCATCACTGTCTGCCGTTTGTCATGGGCGGCCACGTGTATGATAAATGGACCTTCCCGCAGGAAGGGATGCGGCGACAGATTACGGTGAAAAGCCGGCTGCTGTGCGACGACGCTGAAGTGGCGCGCCGCTGGGCGATTGCCGGAATGGGGATTGCTTATAAATCCTGGCTTGATGTCTGCGATGATATCAGACACGGCCGGCTGGAACGGGTGCTGCCGCAGCTGCCAGGTGAAAGCACGCCGCTGCATTTAATCTGCCCGCATCGCAAACAATTCTCGCCGGCGATTCGCGCTTTACATCAATTACTGCGTGAACATTTACGCACTCTGACGGCGCAAATCTTACCGGCGATTTAATCTCACCGCTGCGCCTCGACGCCATTAGCCACGCAATCCGGGCCAGCCATCAGGCGAATGCCCCTGCGATTTATCTTTAAAATTAAGGACGCGCGGCCGCAAGCGGATGAAATGTGGTGTCTTCTGAACCCGCGCATGAAAACGCAGCCGTCCGGCACCTCTGATAACCGTGGCACAGCATAGTAATCTTATTCTTAACAGGTAATATTTAACGTTACTTCACTGTATTCACGTTAATTATTCAGGACTGATGATGTCTCAACCCAAAGCGATGTCCGTTAATGCCCTCACCCACATTATCCTGTTCTTCCTGGTCATCAACGCGATTGATGTCGTGTATGCGTTGATGCACTGATGGCTTATTGCGCTTTACCGCTGTTTTTGCGAGCCAGATTCGAAAGATGAGATAAATTCCCCGTCACGGATTTTTTAATCCGCGAGCCTTGATAGACTGCAGACGATAAAATAGACTACAGACTATCAAGGATGGCATCGTGTGGCAGGTTGAAGCAACAGATCGGTTTTGGAAATGGTTGCAGGCTCAGGATGAAGCGTTGCGTCTCGATGTGCTTGCCGCCATGAAGCTTCTGGCGCAGTACGGTCCGCACCTCGGCCGCCCTTTCGTTGATACCCTGATGTTATCGCGGGTGCCCAATATGAAAGAGCTACGCGTGCAAAGTAAAGGTCGTCCCATCCGCAGCTTTTTTGTTTTCGATCCGCGCCGCCATGCGATTGTGCTGTGTGCCGGCAACAAACAGGGTAAAAATCAGAAGCGTTTCTATCAGCAGATGCTTCGCATTGCCGAAACCGAATACCATCATCATCTGAACGCAATCGGGGAAACTCATAATGAAAACCTTGGATGAGATGCTGGCGGCGCTGACGCCCGAACAGCAACATCAGGTCGATGAACGCGTCAGCCAGATGCGTCTTGAATACCAGCTTTACCAATTACGTGAGCAGATGCAGCGGACTCAGCGTCAGCAAGCGCAGGCCATGCACATTGCCCAGTCATCTGTGGCGGCGATGGAAGCGCGTGGCGCAGAGTTAAAAATTTCCACGCTGAAGCGCTACATTGAGGCGCTGGGTGGAGAGCTGACGCTGGGTGTAAAGATGCCGGGTGGCCAGCATGTCGACTTAATTATCTGACCGTTCAGGCAGAGCGCATAACGCCCTGCCCCGGACTCCGATCAACGGTGCCGACATCTGGCCCGCACCACAGTCAATCAGGAGTTGTTTGGCGTGGCAGCGCTTTCGCTGAACTGCGGTTTTTGCCGCGTAACGGAATAGACCACGTTTTTCGGGCCATTGGTGTCTGTGGTGACATCGACCGCAGGAATGGTCACTTTGCCAAAACCAAACAGTGTTTGCACGTAGCCGCCAATCTGGTGTTTACCGGCCGGAACGCGGAGCTCTTTACTCTCGCCCTTTTGCAGCAGTCCGGCTTCCTGCCCATCCACCGTCACGTACACGGATGAGCCATCGTCGGTGCGCGTCACCAGATGGGAGACATTGATGACGGTCGGTCCGCTGGCAAACGGCGAAGCGCTGTCGTTGTTTTCGACCGGAGCGGAAGCAGTAGCCGGGGCTTCTGCGGCGGCAGCATCAGCGCTGCTGTCGCTGGCAGCATGACGCGCGCAGCCGGTGAGCAGGAGTGTGGCCGTTAACGTGGCCAGTGTGAAACGCGAAAACATCGTGACGAAAAACCTTCTGCTAAATGAGAAGTATTTATTTTAGCGTTACCCGCGCAGTGATAACAGTCACAGAAATCCAGTATTTTCCGAAAACCGGGGATGCGGGTCTCCGTTTGTCCCCCGGCCGCACGCAATGTCAACGCGCGCCGTTCTCCCGGCCAGGGAAAACGGCGCAAGCGGACGAATTACAGTGAATAGCGCGCCAGCGGCGCCACGGTGGTGATCAGCCCGTTGGCTTTCATATATTCACCAAATGCCTGATAACGCGCCTGATTGAATTCCGCACTGTGCGTTGCAAAATAAGGCAGCGTCGCCTGCCAGGCCTGATGATTGAGTGGCGTATCCAGTTCAGGATAACGCTTAATGAACGCCTGCCACGCTTGTTGCGGATGAGCGCGCAGCCAGGCGATGCCCGCATCCAGCCCACGCAGAAATGCCGGGATGCGAGGATCGTTTGCCGCTGTGTTGCTGTTGGCCAGAATGATCAACTCATCGTAGGCCGGCACGCCGTAATCTTCCGGTTTAAACGACACCGGCTTTGCGCCTTTGTCCTGCAAATCCAGCAGCTCGTAGTTACGGAAGATGGTCAGCGCGCCGTCAATTTTATGCGTCAGCAGCGCGGAGACGGCGTCCATATTCAGATTTACCAGCTTCACGCTGTTAACGTCGACGCCCTGCGATTTCAGCATGTTGCGGATAGCCACATCTTCCGCGCCGGGAATCGCATAGCCAATCGATTTACCGGCGAAATCTTTAATACTGTGGATATCGCCCGATACGGCTGTCAGGGTGTTCAGCGGCTGGTTAATAAGCGTGCCAACCCGGATTACCGGCACCTGCTTGTCCACCAGCGTATAGAGCTGTGGCTGATAGCTAATCGCCAGATCCGCCTTGCCTGCCGCCAGCAACAGCGGTACCGACGCGGAATCCGCCGGTGCGATCATCTCGACATCCAGCCCCTGCTGTTTAAACGCCCCGCTGTACTGAGCGGCAAAGATCGCCGCGTGGTTAGGGTTAATGAACCAGTCGAGCAGCAGCCGCACCTTTTCGGCTGCCTGCGCGTTGATGGTGGCCAGCAGCAGTAACGAAGCGATGGCACGAAGAAGTCTATTCACTCAAGTTCCTTAGTATGATTGCCAGAGAAATTTTTTACGCACCAGCGCCACGGCCGCTGAGAGCAGCAGCGCCAGGCTCATTAACAGCAGCAGTGCGGCAAAACTGGTGGCCGTTTCCAGCCGCGCGTTGGATTGCATCATCAGGTAGCCTAACCCTTCACTGGCACCGACCCACTCGCCGATCACCACCCCAATCGGTGCCAGCACCACCGCCATCTGCAGGCCGGCGAAAAACTGCGGCAGCGCAGCCGGCCAGCGTACGCGCCAGAAAATTCGCCAGCGCGAGGGATACAGCGTTTGCGCCAGCTCCAGCCAGCCGGCAGGCGTACGGCATAAACCGTCGAACAGCGACAGGCACAGCGGGAAAAACAAAATCAGCGCCGCCACCACCACTTTTGACGCGATGCCAAAACCCAGCCACAGCACCAGCAGCGGGGCCAGCGCAAATACCGGGATGGTCTGGCTGGCTGTCACCAGCGGAAACAGCACCCGACGCAGTAGCGGGCTGGAGGCCATCAGTACCGCCAGCACCACGCCGCCGCCGACGCCCAGCAGCAGCGCCAGCACAATTTCCGCCAGCGTATACATTGCGTGATGCGCGAGCAGCTGCCGCTTTTGCCACAGAGCCTCCAGCACCGCCTGCGGTGCCGGCAGCAGAAATGCCGGTACGCCGTTGTGGCGCGCCAGCAGCCACACGCCCAGCACCACCGCGATCAGGTAGATACCACTACTCAGCTTTTTCATAGGAATTCAGTCGGGAAAAGAGTTCGGCCTGCGCCTGCAGCAGTCCGGCATCATTGAGCGCGCGCGGCACCGTACCTGCCGGCACAGGCCAGTGCGTCACCTGCAGCGGCTGGCCGTGCAACAGCAGAATGTCATCGGCCATACGGCAGGCTTCCAGCGGATCGTGGGTCACCAGCAGCACCGTTTTGCCACGCAGCAGCGTCGCGGTCAGCGTTTGCAACTGGTGTTTGGTCATCACATCCAGCGTGGCGAATGGCTCATCCATCAGCACCAGCTCGCGCTGCGCATACAGCGTGCGCGCCAGCGCCACCCGCTGCCGCATGCCACCCGAGAGCTGTGAGGGCGCGGCTTGCGCCTCGTCTTCCAGTCCCACCTGTGCCAGCAAGTGATGCGCCCGCACGCGGTCCGGCTTCGCACCGCTCAGACGCGCCGTCAGCATCACGTTTTCCAGCACCGTCAGCCACGGATAGAGCAGATCCTGCTGCCCCATCCATGCCACGTGCTGCGCAATACCGCTCAGGCTGCCCTGCTGCGGCTGCACTAAGCCGGCCACCAGACGCAGCAGCGTGCTTTTACCAATGCCGCTGCAGCCCAGCAGCACCGTGGTTTTGCCGCCGCGCAGTTGCAGATTGAGCCGATCGCATAGCTGTTTTTCGCCCCAGGCAAAGCTCACCTGGTCAAAGCGGATGTCCTGCGTCATGGCCGGCGCGCCGCCAGAATCGCCAGCTGATTAAAGCCGCGCTGCGCCAGCGCGCTGGCCGCCTGCGCCGCCCGGATGCCGCTGGCGCAGACCAGTACGATGCGGCGATCCGCCGGTGGCTGCCAGGCGTCCAGTTCGTGCGGCAATACGCGCTCAACCCGATCGGCCACGCTGGCAGGCGCCTCTTCGCAGCTGCGCAGCTCCACAATGCAGTCTCCGGGTTGTAACAGGTGAGCATCAATAAACGGCACGCCGGGCTGGGCCGGTTCCTGTGCCGCATCAAAGCGGAACGAACGAAAGTGCCAGCTGACGAAGTCACAGTTGACCATGCAGCCGAGCGGTGAGGGTTGCAGCCCGAGCAGTACGCTGAGCGCCATCTGCGCCTGCATCGCCCCCAGCGCCGCCACGGCTGGCCCCATCACGCCAGCGGTATTGCAGTTAGCCGCGGAGGCAGGAAGCTGCGGAAACAGCGCACGATAGCTCGGCGCGCCGCCGCAAAAACCGCCAGCATAGCCCTGACGACCCAGCACCGAGGCGCTGATCAGCGGTATGCCTGCCTGGAAACAGGCATCAGACAGTTGGTAAGTCACCGCGAAGTTATCGGCGGCATCAATCACCAGATCGCACCCCGTCAGCGCCTGCGCGATATTGCTGGCGCTCAGCGCCTCGGGCACCGCTTCGATTTGCACCTCAGGATTGCGCTGCTGCAAAGCCTGCTGCGCCGCCACAGCTTTGCTGCGACCCACATCCTGCAGGGTGAACAGCGTCTGGCGATGCAGGTTATGCAGCGCGACCTGATCATCATCGTACAGACACAGCTGACCGACGCCCGCGCCCGTCAGCTGAGGCAGCAGCGTGGCGGCCAGCCCACCGGCACCGGCTACCAGCACGCGGGCGCGAGCCAGTTTCTGCTGCCCGACGACGCCAATTTCCGGCAGCATCATCTGGCGTTGGTAGCGTTCCATTGCGCGCTCCTTAGTTCAGGTTAGCGAGGCCGAAGATCGGCGTTGAGGCCACGGCCATATCACGCTTCTCCATCAGCCCGGCATCGCGCGCGCCCTGCCCGGCGGCGATCGCCTGGCTGAACGCGCGCGCCATCGCCACCGGATCGCCCGCTTTCGCCACGGCGGTATTGAGCAGGATGGCATCGAAGCCCATCTCCATAGCCTGCGCTGCCTGTGACGGTGCGCCGATGCCGGCATCAATGATCAGTGGAATATCGCTGAACCAGGCTCGCATCGCCCGCAGCCCGTCAATATTTCGCAGTCCCTGGCCGGAGCCGATGGGCGCGCCCCACGGCATCAGCAGTTCACAGCCGGCGGCCAGCAGTTTTTCACCGACAATCAGATCCTCCGTGGTGTAGGGAAACACCTGGAAGCCGTCGGCGCACAGAATGCGTGCCGCTTCGACCAGCGCGAACGGATCGGGCTGCAGCGTGTCGGCATGACCAATCACTTCCAGCTTGATCCACGGCGTGTTAAACAACTCGCGCGCCATGTGCGCGGTGGTGACGGCCTCTTTGACCGTGTGGCAGCCAGCGGTATTGGGCAGCACGCGCACATTCAGGCCCGTCAGCAGCTCGCGAAAAGCCGCGCCCGCCGTGCCTTCGCGGCGCAGGCTGACAGTGATAATTTCACTGCCGGATGCGGCGATCGCCTGCTGCAAAATCGCCGGTGAAGGGTAGCCTGCGGTGCCGAGCAGCAAGCGTGACTGCGGTGTAAAATCGTAAAACATCGCTCAGCCTCCCTGCATCGGTGACAGGACTTCCAGCTGCCAGCCTTCCTGCAACTGCAGGCTGGCATACTGACTTTTCGGCACAAAATCGCCATTGCAGGCGGTGGCAACACAGACCGCATCGATTTGCTGTTCGATCAGCAATTCGCTGAGGCTGGTGGCCTCAGTGCTGATGGTGCGGCCGTTAAGCTGAATATTCATGGCTAACCTCCCCGGACAGGCGCTGCATCAGCTGTTCTGCCATCATTGGTGCCAGCAGAAAACCGTGACGATACATGCCGTTAAGATAAAAAATACCGTTGTGATAGTGGATTTCCGGCAGATTAGCCGGCCATGCCGGACGCAGACCGCTGCCGCTTTCGATGACGCGCGCTTCCGCCAGCGCCGGGTGCAGGGTGTAGGCCGCGCTGAGCAGTTCCATTATGGCGCGCGCGCTGATAGCGCTGGCATCGTCGCTTTCGATCATGGTGGCGCCGAGCATGAAGTGGCCGTCGCGACGCGGCACCAGATAACAGGGAAAACGCGGATGGAGCAGACGAATCGGCCGGGAAAATGACACCTCATGACTCTGCAGGATCAGCATTTCCCCGCGCACCGCGCGCAGGCCGGAGAGTTGCGCTCTGGCATGGATACCGCGACAGTCAATGATCCGGCCCGAGGGCTGGCGCGCATCAAAGCGGACGCCACGCTGCAGCAGTTTGTCACGCAGCTCAGACAGCGCGCGGCGCGGATCGAGATGTGCCTCGCGCGGGAAAAACAGTCCGCGCGCAAACCGGTTTTCCAGCGCCGGTTCAAGCGACGCAGGATCAACCCATTGATGCGCCGTCGTCATGCGCGCGAAGCGGTTTAACTCCGGGTTATCACGCGGCGGTGCCAGCACTAACGTGCCCTGCTGCACCACGCTACTGACGCGCGTTTGCCACCATGCCGCAGCATGCTGGCCGAGGGTAATTACGTCGGCTGGCGCGCTTTCAGCTTCACACCACGGCGCCAGCATGCCACCAGCAAACCACGAGGCAGGCTGACGCGCTTCATCGTCAATGACCTCGACGGTTTCTCCGCGCTCAGCCAGCAGCGTGGCAACACAAAGCCCGGACACGCCGCTACCGAGCACGCTCCAGCGGCTCATGAACAACGTTCCGGTAAATAATCTGGGAAATTCACATCGGCCTCTCAGTGATAACTGAGACCCGCAGATACAGGTGAAGGGAATCGACGCCAGCGATCGGGCTCGCCTTTGCGCCAGACGGCTTTGCACATGAGCCGTCAGTCTTCCTACGCCAGTATCAACTGGGTCAGGTTCAAAGGGTCGCTAAGCCGCGCAGTGCGCTATTAGCCTCTCAGTCTCTCTGGCGAGACTCCCCCGACGCGTCTATTTGTATTGCAGGCGCTGGCTGGCGTCAAGCAGCACGTTAACCGCGCTGCCCGCGTTGTGGATCAAAATTGCAACATATGGTATACCAGACGGATAGCGGGCAGATGATAAAAAAGACTTTTTTATTATTCACTTATAAATTTTTCAGCTAATCATGGAAGCATTATGAATAAGTTTCGTGTGGCTTTTATTAAAGCAGGATGGCATCAGGCGATCGTGAACAACGCGCTGGTGGGATTTGAGCAGGAACTGGCAGAACAAGGCGTCGAGAATACATTAAAAAGCTATGACGTACCCGGCGCGTTTGAAATGCCGCTGCTGGCCAAACGCCTGGCCGAAACCGGCAAATTTGATGCGATTGTCTGCGCCGCGCTGGTGGTCGACGGTGGCATCTATCGCCATGACTTTGTCGCTCAGGCCGTCGTCGATGGCCTGATGAATGTGCAGCTCGCCACCAATGTTCCGGTGTTTTCGGTATCACTCACTCCGCACAATTTTCAGCCGGTCGATGCGATTGAAGCGTTTTATACCGAACATTTTATTAAAAAAGGCAAAGAAGCCGCACGCGCCGCTCTGATGATTCATCAGCTACAGATCGATTAACCTCAAACGGATTGTTAGCTTTTCCCACTTTTAACAATCCGTTTCCTATAGTGTGCTCCCTCTTACCTCTCGCCTCTTGCTTACTTAAAGCAGCACCATTGATGCCATTGCAAGTTATTCGGGATATCATTAAAATAAGATAACCTAAATAACCTTGCGGGAGTTAACTGATGGTTAGCGATAAAGATCACACCGGAGTTTCTGCACTGACAGGTACCCCGCAGGAGATTCAGGGTCGGCTGTCAAAATCACATGCCAGTCACGTTGTTGCCATTACTTTCGACCACCCAGGCGATGCGCTGACGCTGCGCAACCTGTCAGAAAATCTTTCCGCAATCGCTTCATCCATGTTTGCAATTTTTCAGCAGCGGCAGCGGCAGGAATCGCTGGAGCAACTTGCCAGTGCGATGTTACCGCGCGTGCCAGCTTCGCCTCATTTACTCAAAGAAGCGGCGATGTTACTAGAGGCGCGCAATGCCGTGCTGGAGAGCGGAAACTGGCTCAGCGCCGCAGAAGTGGCGCAACTGGCAGGGTTGAGTTCCACAAATCCGAGCGCTCAGCCGAATAAATGGAAAAAAAGCGGCCAGATATTTGCCATCAATCACAATGGGATAGATTATTTCCCCGATTATGGCCTGGATCGCGACACGCACTTTCGCCCGGTTAAACCACTGGCTCAAATACTCAGGATTTTTGCCGGACGCAAAGACAGTTGGGCTATTGCGTTGTGGTTTCTGTCTAATAACAGTTTCCTTGCGGGCAAACGACCACAAGATCTACTGCTAACCGAAGCGCAACGCGTCATCGACGCCGCTCTGGATGAAATGGAAGGAATAACGCATGGATAAGCGCAGCACTGCGGCGCAACCTGATGATTTATCAACTTTGCCTGTTATTACTGCCGAAGAAGGTGCGCCATTGCCAGGCGCTTTACTTCAGCTGTCATTTATTACGCTTTCAGCAGGAAGCATTCTGCACCGGGTCCATCTGTCGCATTATGCCGCCAACCAGTTTAATCCTGGAGTGAAAGGGAATGCCCGCTTCAGTCCAATAAAAACCAGACATGGGCAGCCAATACCGACCCTTTACGGCGGTTCGACCAGAGACTGCGCATTAATGGAAACAGTATTTCATGACGTGCCTTTCGCACCCGGTCTTAAGACACTGGATAAGAAAAAATTACATTATCAACTTCACTCCTGTCTTAAAGTTAATGAAGATATGCTGCTGATCGACCTGAGCAGCATCGCATTGCGCAAGTTAGGTATCACGCGTAAGCAGCTTATCGACACAGAAAAACATCACTATCCCCTCACCCGACGCTGGGCAGCCGCTCTGCATCATCAGAGCGAATCAGCGCAGGGCCTTTCATGGATATCCCGTCAGGATGATTCAGCGCGGGCAGTGATGTTATTTGGCGATCGAATTTCACCTGGCATGCTGACGCCACTTAATAAATCATTAAGCCTGATTGATGATTCCGATACTTATGGCGAGGTTTTACATCTCGCATCGCGATTAGGTGTGTTTATCATTGCAGCAAAATAAACCACGATGCTATCAGGCGATGGATAAAAAAGAAGAGTGGACGAATAAGAATTTAAAAATGAAATGGTTTAAAATTTCGCCAGCATTCCTGCTGGCGAAATCCTGAGTAACGGTGAAATTAACGGCTGACTTCGTGACCAATCAGGCCACCGATAGCCGCGCCGCCGAGGGTACCGAAGGTGCTGCCGCCGGTCAGAACGGCGCCGCCTACAGCACCTACACCAGCGCCAATGGCGGTGTTGCGGCCACGATGAGACATGCCACAAGCCGTTACAGAAAAGGCTAGAACCAATACCACTGCGATATTAAAGCTGCGTTTTAAAACCATCAAAATCCTCATTACCATTAATTCTAATGGAATGTAATAGTGTTAACTTTGTTTGTTGTTTAGCCGCCAAATACCTGGCGTAGCGTGCTTATCCTGGAGGCAAATTTAAGGGGCTTTGCATTTTTGTGGAAGGTAAAAATTCCTATTTTATGCCGGACCTGCCAGGTGCTGGTTATTATTCGTACCTTAAGCCAAATAAAAAGGCATGGCGTGAAGGTTCACGCCATGCCTCGATGACTTACCGCGCAATGAATTAACGCTGCGGATGATTAACTTCTACTGGTCGTAAATCAAACACCAGCACTTCAGCATTGTTACCGTTAGCGAACTGCAGCGCCGTCTCATTGCGTACGCGCGCGCCGTCGCCGGCTTTAAAGCTTACGCCATTCACTTCAATGCTGCCGCGCGCCACGTGAATATAAGCATAGCGATCGTTAGCCAGTTCCAGCGTCTGCTGCTCGGCACCGTCAAACAGTCCCGCGTAAATACGCATATCCTGACGTACGCGCAGCGAGCCGTTGTCGCCTTGTGGCGAAACAATCAGGCGCAGCTGACCGCGTTTGTCGGCTTCTGCCACTGACACCTGCTGGTAACCTGGCTCGGTACCGCGTTCTGCCGGCACAATCCAGATCTGCAGGAAGTGCACATTATCCTGTTTCGAATGGTTAAACTCGCTGTGCGTCACGCCGCTGCCGGCGCTCATCAGCTGCACGTCACCGGGCACGATAACCGAACCGGTACCCATGGAATCTTTATGCTCCAGCGCGCCTTCCAGCACGTAGGAAATAATCTCCATGTTGTTGTGCGGATGCGCACCGAAACCGCGACCCGGTGCTACCTGATCATCGTTAATCACCAGCAGATCGGAGAAACCGGTCTGTTGTGGGTCCCAGTAGCTGGCAAACGAAAAAGTATGGCGTGAATGCAGCCAGCCGTGATCGCCTAAGCCACGTTGTTCGGACAGTCGTTGTTCAATCATGGTCTGCTCCTTAAATTTTTAGCTGGAGGGCGAAGGCCCTTCCCGTTGCTGACCAGTATACGTAAACTGATTTGCCCAACAATGCGCCTGGATGACAATGACTGTCACAGATAAGTGGACAATATGCAGATTGAAGATCTCCGGATTTACGTCGCCGTAATCAAAGCGGGCAACTTTACCGCTGCGGCTGAACAGCTGATGCTCTCCAAGCAGTACGTCAGCCGGCGCATCGCCGCGCTGGAAGAGTCGCTCGGGGCGCGTTTGCTGAATCGCAATACGCGCAAACTTTCCGTTACCGACAACGGCCAGCTGTTTGCCCAGCATGCGCAGCGCATTCTGGATGATGTGCAGGAAGCCGAACTGGCGGTGTCTGGTCGTCGTCAGGTGCTGCGCGGCAGTTTTCGTCTCAGCGTGCCGATGTCGTTCGGCATCAGCCATCTTTCCCCTTATATCGCCGAATTCCTGAGCCAGCATCCCGGTATCCAGTTCCAGGTGGAACTGGCCGATCGGCATGTGGATATGGTGGGTGAAGGTTTTGATATGGCGATCCGCATTGGCACGCTGCCGGACTCCAGCCTGATCGCCAAACGGCTGGGGGAATTCCGCCGCGTGATCTGCGCCAGCCCGGCCTACCTGCAGGGCGCCGGCGCACCGCGTGAGCCGGAGGATCTGCTGCACCATCTCTGTCTGCGCTATGGGCGTGAAAGCCAGACCGGCTGGGAGCTGTTTCAGGGCGACACGCGTAAAGTGCTGGCGGTCCAGGGACCGATGGTCAGCAATAACGGAGAAATGCTGCGTGATGCGGCCGTCGCCGGGTTGGGGCTGATCCTGCTGCCGGAGTTTATCGTGGCTCCGGCGCTGGCGCGTGGTGAGCTGGTAACGGTGCTGGATGACTGGCATCCGGCCTCGCTGCACCTGAATGCGCTTTATCCGCAGCATCGCCAGCGCAGCGAGATCAATCGGGTATTTATGACGTTCCTGCAGGCCAAGCTGGCAGGCAAATGAATCAGCCCACTTCGCTGCCTATCGCAGCACGCAGCGCCGGTGCGGCTTCGCCGCTCATCGGGCTCACCAGCGCATAGTTATAGTGGCGATCGCTCCAGTATTGCGCCACCAGGTTGTCCGCCTGGCGCGACCCCTTTTCCAGCCGCACGGTCTGCGGGCGGATGTACCAGCCAACGCGCGTGCCGCTGGCGGTCTGATACAGCACCAGCGCCGAGGCGCCATGCTCATTCGCCATCAGGCGCGCGCCGATGAGCTGATAGCCAAAGCGCTCCAGATTGGGCGGCAGCGTACCGTTGATAAAATAGCGGCCCAGCCAGCTGGCCAGCTGTGTCGTCTGATGGGTGCTTATGTCCATCGTCGCCTGCTGCGCGCCATCGCCGAATAACCGGTAAGCCTGTACCGCATCCTCCATCGGTAACGGATGATTCTGTAAGCGTTCAGTCATCTGCCAGCCGGACAGACTGCCGATCCCCAACGCCAGCACCAGCGAGCAGGCCAGCGCCAGCCGCTGATAACGCTGTCGCGCACGCCGCTGGCGCAGCTGTGCTGGCTGCAGTGGCGTAAAGGCGTTTCGCGCCATGTTGCGTTGCAGGCTTTGTTGCAAGCGCAGCTTGTCCTGACGCCAGCCCTCAACCTGGGCGGCGACGTCAGGATGCTGCGCCAGCCAGTCGCTGACGGCCTGATGGCTGGCGCTATCCAGTTCACCATCCAGCCAGGCGTGCAGCTGGTTCTCATTGGGCGGGATATTCATTTTAATCTCCTCAACGTCACCGGGGCCGGCAGGCCTTCGGTCATGTGCTGCAACTGTTTTCGCGCCCGCGACAACCGTGACATCACGGTGCCCAGCGGAATGTCCAGCGTGTCAGCCGCTTCCTGATAACGCATGCCTTCAACGTTAACCAGGAGCAGCAATGCGCGACTGTCAGCCGGCAGACGGGCGAACAGCGCCAGCATCTCATCGGCGATGGCATGATGCTCAGCCGACTCGGCAAAGGGCTCGGCGCGGCTGAACAGCGTCATAATCGCCTGCCAGCGCTTGCGGCGGCGTTCGCCATCAATGAACTGATGCCAGAGAATGGAAAACAGCCAGGCACGCAGACTGCGCGTGTCATCGCGCGCCGCGTCCAGTGCTTTGACCAGCGTGTTTTGTACCAGATCCTCAGCGGCCATGCGCTCACGCGTCAGCCCCAGCGCAAAACGCTGCAAATGCGGCAGTAATGCGCGGATTTCGTCATCGCTCAATGCAGACATTATTTTTGCTCTCGCACCCGGCGCAGGCCGGTCATGCTACTCAGCACGCCATCCCGTAAAATCAGACCATGCAGCAGCGCGGCGGCCAGATGGGCCAGGATCAGCGCGAACAGACTAAACGCCAGCAGCGAGTGTAACGGGCGCAGCACGGCATAACTTTCCACGCTAACCGGCAGCAGCGGCGGCAGCACCAGACCTTCGCCAATCGTCACCGGAAACCCGCCTGCCGACAGCATCGCCCAGCCTACCAGCGGTTGCGCCAGCATCAGTAAATAGAGCGCCAGATGGGTCAAATGAGCCACCGTTTGCTGCCAGCCCGGCACCGACGCGGGCATGGCGGGCACACCATAGTAACGCCGCAGCCCGATACGCACGACCACCAGCAACGCGATCGCCACGCCGAGTGGTTTGTGTATCGCCAGCAGCAGTGAATGGGCAGCCGAGATATCCGCCACCATCGCCACACCGATAAATAGCATGGTCAGCACGGCCAGCGCCATCAACCAGTGTACGATGCGCAGCAGCGGATGAAACAGGGTTGTCTGGTGACTCATGATTTTTTCTCCTGCTGGTGCGCCTGTTCAGCCGTGCGCAGATTGAAAGATTTTGCGTAAGCGGCAGAGCGCGCGTTGAGCAGCGGATCGTCCGAGCCGCTGATGCCCTGCGGCAGAATCAGCGGATCGTAATTGATGTCATTGCAGCTGCCGCCCTGTTGCGGGCTGCTGTCGCGCAGCGTCAGCGTACCGGCGACAACCTGCTGCCGATCGGCTGGCCACACCTTGCTGGCATCGTTCACCGCATCGCCGGGGTGAGCCACGCTGATCACCAGATCCCACTTCAGCGGTGCGGTCGCCAGGCGGTCGTGCAGGTCGCTCTGCAGATAATCCGGCTGCTGCTGAGCGGCGCTAATCGGCTGCCATGGCGTACGCGGCACCAGACTCCAGCGCACAAAGCGCGTTTCCCCCTGCGCATTGGTAAAGCGGAAGGCATTCAGGCTGTTGTACTGCTCCTGTGCCCAGCTGGCGGCCAGTATGTGGGTTTTTACCCAGGCAAAGAACGGTTTAACTTCGGGATGGGCAACGGTAAACGCCATCAGCTTTTGCGCATCAGGCTTGCCGGTCTGCGGCAGCGGTCGGCTGGCCTGCTGCTGATCGTAAAAAGCCTGCGGCGTACTGACCGGGAAAAACGGCAGCGCGTTCATGCCGGTACGCCACTGCTCGCCGTGCGCCAGCTGAAATTCCAGCGCCAGGCTGCGCACCGGCACGCCATAATCCGGCGCGTGCGGATTACCGCCGGCAATGGCAAAGCGGCCAATCACCGGCACCGTACCCGGCTGGAAAACGCTGGCGCGTGACAGAAACGCCGCGTTGCCGCTGGAGGTAAAATCGCCGGTAACGCACACGCCCTTGGCATGATTGCGCCGGTATCCCGGATGCACACCGCTGTTTTGCTGCAGCGACTGCACCAGACTTTGCGCACTGAGGCGCTGCGGCGTCAGCCAACCGCCTGCAGCAAGAAACAGCACCAGCAGTAATCCGGGAATAATGACCACCAGCAGTAACAACGGCAGATGTCTGACCGTAGGTTTAAAGTTCATCTTAGCCAACTCAGTAAGGAAACGTGGGCATAAGACGAACCAGCGCGGCGTTTATTCCCGCGCGGTAAAAATTATTTTATGACCAGCGCCGGATTACGGCGCGCATCGCGCACCGCAACGGCATGAATCAGCAGCCCCAGCACGGACAGAATGGCCCCAACCCAGCCGGTGGACTGCCAGCCCAGCCCGGCGGAAATGGTGATGCCGCCGAGCCACGCCCCCAGCGCGTTGGCAATGTTGAACGCCGAGTGATTAAGCGCGGCCGCCAGGGTTTGTGCATCACCGGCCACGTCCATCAGGCGGATTTGTAGCACGCTTCCCAGCGCCACCATGGTACCGACCAGCATCACGTTAAGCGCGCCCGCCAGCGCATAATGCGCGGCAAAGACAAACGCGCTCAATACCAGCAGCGACCACACCAGCACAATGCGGATGGTTTTCTCCAGCCCGCGATCGGCCAGACGTCCCCCGACAAGGTTGCCGATAATCATGCCAAGACCAAACAGCGCCAGTATCGCCGGTACCAGATTCTCCGGCAGGTGGGCCAGTTCCATCATGGTGGGTTTAACGTAACTGAATACCGAGAACATGCCGCCGCTGCCAATCGCGCCAATCGCCAGCGTCAGCAAAACCTGCTTGCGCGTCAGCGCCGAGAGCTCGCGCAGTGGACTGGCCTGCTTGTCACCGGCCACATTGGGCACCCAAAGCCACACCAGTAACAGCGTCAGCAGCGCCAGTCCGCCGACGATGGCAAACGCATCACGCCAGCCAAACCACTGGCCGATGGCGGTAACGGCAGGTACGCCAATCAGGTTGGCGATGGTTAATCCCAGCAGCACCATCGACACCGCCTGCGCGCGTCGCGCGCGCTCCACCAGTCCTGCCGCCACCAGCGCCGCAACGCCAAAGAAGGTGCCGTGCGGAAAGCCCGCCAGAAAGCGGGCTACCAGCATCGCAGGGTAGCCCGGCACGACAGCGCTCAGCAGATTACCCAGCGCAAACAGGCCCATCAGCGTCATCAGGAAATTACGCCGTGAAGCCCGCGCTCCGAGAATAGCCAGCAGCGGCGCGCCAATCACTACGCCGAGGGCATAAATGCTGATGAGATGGCCGGCCTCAGGAATCGTGACGTTCAGGCCTTTCGCCGCATCGGGCAGCAGGCCCATGATGACAAATTCACCGGTGCCGATGGCAAATCCGCCGGTGCCCAGCGCGAACAGCGCTTTTGGCACGCTGTGACGCGGCAGCGAGGCCTCGTCCGGGAGCTGAGAGAGTTGAGGTTGTACTGATGACATGTTTTTTTCCGTACCGCAGGTGAAAAAACAGCAAAGAGGCTGGCGACAGTGTCTGTTCAACAGCCTCTTTGCTGCGGGTTTTAGCGCGTCAAGCTTAGCGCATTTAAGGTTGAATCGGGTTCAACGAAGTCTTGAGCGCAACACGGTAACCGAAAAGCGCCTGCAACGGGCGAAAGGGCAAAAGCTCAGGACGCGCTGAGCGCCTGCCGCGCCAGCAGCGCCGCGCCCACCATGCCGCCCTGGTGGGCAAACTCGCCCGGCACCACCAGCGCATGCGCTGTGCTGCGCAACACACAGCGCTGCACCGCATCATTAAGCGCAGCAATCAGCGGGGTGACCGAAGCCAGTCCGCCGCCTACCGCCACCCGCGACGCGCCGGTAATGTTAATGGTGTAGGCGAGCGGCTCACTCACCAGTTGCAGCCAGGCTTCTATCGTCTGCTGCGCCCGCGCTTCTGCCTGCTGCCAGCGGGCAATGATTTCCACGCTGCTGGCGCTTTCAGCGTGCAGCACCTGATGCAGCGTTTCCAGTCCGCGCGCGCCGCCGTAGGTGTCCAGACACCCTGTCTGGCCGCACGGGCACGCCTGGCGCGGCACGCGCACGCGACGATGCGCCAGCGTCACTTCCGTGAGGGTAATCGGCCCGTGGCCCCATTCGCCGGTCAGGCCGTTTTGTCCGGTGATAATGCGGCCGTCCGCCACCAGACCACCGCCCACGCCGGAACCGAGAATCGCGCCAAACACCACTTTGTGCCCTTTGCCGCTGCCGGCCAGCGCCTCGGCCAGGGCAAAGCAGTCGGCGTCATTGTGTGCGATCACTGGCCGCTGCAGCACCTCACCCAGTTCCCGCGCCAGATTACGCCGGTGAAAAGCCGGGATGTTGCTGGCAAACATTTCGCCGGTTTGCGGTGCCACAATGCCCGCCGTAGAGATGGCGACAGCCGCCTGGCTGCTGAAATGGTTATGCTGCCCGGCGATCATCTCGCTGACTCTGGCGCAAAATGCCTGCCAGTCCGTCGCCGGGATTTTTTGCTGATCGAGCAGCGTTAGCCGATCCTGTGCATCCATCATGCCAAGCTTAATAAAGGAGCCGCCCAAATCGAGGCAGATCACGGTTGAGTGCGGATGAGTCATAAACGTTTATCCATTACATCGCGCAGGCCGTCGCCCAGCACATTAAAACCGAGCACGGTAATCAAAATCGCCAGTCCGGGAAATAGGGAGACGTAAATATTTAGCCCGAGAAAGTTGCGGCCATCGCTCATCATGGTGCCCCACTCCGGCATCGGCGGCTGCACGCCGAGCCCGAGAAACGACAGACTGGCGGCAGAAAGCACCACCGCACCAGCCGTTAGCGTCGACTGCACAATCAGCGGGCCAATGGCGTTGCGCAGAATATAGTGCGTGATAATGCGCGGGTATCGCACGCCAAGCATATGCGCCGCTTCGATATACTCCATGTTTTTCAGTCCCAGCGTCAGGTTGCGACTCAGACGTGCATACACCGGGATCGAGAACAACGAAATGGCGATCAGCATGTTTGTCAGCCCCTCGCCAAGCACGCTGACAATCAGAATCGCCAGTACGATGCCGGGGAAGGCGAAAATAATATCCATCAGCCACATGATCAGCGCATCAATTTTGCGTCCGGCCAGCCCCGAGATGATGCCCAGAGGAATGCCGATCGCCATCGAGATGGCCACGCTGAGACTCATTTCAAACAGCGTGATGCGTGCGCCATAAATGACGCGGGCAAATATATCGCGGCCGTAATCATCGGTGCCGAACCAGTGGGCAGCGGAAGGCGCCTGCAACGTGTTCAACAGATCCTGCTCGATGGGGTCCCAGTGAGTGATCAGCGGTGCGAAAAGGGCAGCCAGCACCACCAGCAGCACCAGCCCGCCTCCGGTCGTGATGGAAGGGTTGCCAAGCAAAAACCTCACGATCTGGCGGCGGCGCGCTGGCGGCGGCTGGAGAGAGGTGTCGAAACTGTTCATCAGTCGAACCTTATTTTCGGGTTAAGCAGGCCAATCACTATCTCACCCACCAGATTCATCAATACCACGCCGGTTACCGCCACTAACGTTACGCCCTGAATCACCGGATAATCGCGGTATTTCACCGAATCCACCAGCAGGCGGCCAATACCCGGCCAGTTAAACACCGACTCAGTGACCACTGCACCTCCGATCAGGCTGCCAAAATTCAGCGCGACGATGGTAACAATCGGTATCAGCGCATTGCGCAGCGCGTGTTTCCAGTTAACGCTGGCCGACGATAACCCTTTGGCCCTGGCGGTACGGATGTAATCCTGACTGAGCACATCCAGCATGCTGGAGCGCGTCATCCGCGCAATCATCGCCATCGGGAGAATCGCCAGCGTCACGGTCGGCATCACATAGTTGCGCCACGAATCAGCGCCGAGTAGCGGCAGCCAGCCGAGCTGTACCGCAAAGTAGTTCATCGCCAGCAACGCCAGCCAGAAGTTCGCAATCGAGGCACCGGCAATGGTCAGTACCATGACGATCTGATCGGGAATGCGCTGCCGGTAAATGGCCCCGGTCATGCCCGCCGGCACGCCGATGGCAATTGCCAGCAGGTACGCCAGCGCCGCCAGCGACAGCGTGTACGGCAGGCGTTCGCTGATTTCGGTCATCACTGGCCGCTGCGACTGCAGCGACAGCCCGAGATTGCCATGCAGCGCTTCACCGGCAAACCTGACGTATTGCAGCGGCAAAGGCTGATCCAGCCCGAGGCGCACGCGCATACTGTCCACCGCTTCCTGCGGCGCTTCCGGGCCGGCCATCAGGCGTGCCGGATCGCCCGGCAGCGCGCGGATGGCGATAAACACGATGATCGACACACCGAAGATAATCAACGGCAGCGAGAGCACCTTTTTTGCGACATACGCTTTCATATCAATCAGCCATCAGCACTATTTCTTCACGGCATCACGGACCACAATCTGGCCGCCCGGTTGCATTGTCACGCCACTGATATTTTTGCGCGTCGCATACAGGTCGTCCTGATAGTAGAGCAGCACCTGCGGGGCGAGTCCGCTGATCCGCTGCTGTGCCTGGAAATAGAGTGCTTTGCGCTGGGCATCATCGAGCGTGGAGGCGGCGCTATCGATTAGCTCATCGGTACGTTTGTCGCTGAAGAAGCCGAGGTTGGCCCCGCCGGGCGCAAAGCTGCTGCTGTGATACAGCGGACGCAACTGCAGATCCGAGCCGTACAGCCCCGAAGACCAGGACGCCAGCACCGCGTCCGTACCCTGCGCGGCTTTCTCTTTGGCATCGGCAAACGCCGCTTTGGCCCATACGCCGCTCTCCATCTGGCGCACGCTGAGCTTGACGCCAATTTTGCTCCACATACCCTGCAGAACCTGCGCGGTGCGTGCGTCGGGTGCCTGCACAGCAATCGACATGGCGAAGCCGTCGGCATAGCCCGCTGCCTTAAGCAGGTCTTTGGCTTTCTGCACATCGTACGGATAGTCATGCAACGCTTTGTCGTAGTTGGCATCGACCGGCGCCAGCGGGGAATTGGCCGGCTGCGCATAACCAAACATCACCGCTTTTACCAGCGCCTGCTGGTCGGTCGCGAAGTTCAGCGCCTGGCGGACTCTGACATCGCTGAGGGCTTTACTCTGTGTATTGAGATCGATCCAGAATACCGCCGCGCCCGGCGACTGTTTTAACTGCACGCCGGGATTATTTTTTAACATGCCGGCAAATTGCGGTGGCACCGGGTTAATAATATCGACCTGACCGGATTGCAGCGCCATATTCATGACTGACGGCTCACTGCTCCAGGTCCATTTTATTTCGTCCGGCCCGGCAGACTTGCCCCAATAGTCCGGATTCTTCTGCTCCAGGACAAATTCACCGGATTTATACTGCGCCAGTTTATAGGGTCCGGTACCGTCGGCTTTATTATTGATAGTGCCGGCTTTGTCAGCTTGTGGACTCACTATTAATCCCGGACCGGAGGCCAGCACAGTTAAAAACGCCGGATTAATTTTCTTCAGTGTAAAGGTGACGGTTAAGTCATCTTTTTTCTGCACGTCCTGAATAAAGGTGCGAATTTTCCCACTTCCGGCAAGACCGCGCTTCGTATCCAGATGACGCTGAAAGTTTTCAACGACCGCATCGGCATTAAATGGCGTGCCATCGTGGAATTTAACGTTGGGACGCAGCGTAAATTCCCAGTGCAGTCCGCTGTCGTCGGCATGCCAGGAGAGCGCCAGGGCCGGCATGATTTTGCCATCGTCACCGAGCCGCGTCAGGCCTTCATACATCGGGTCCAGCACCGTGCCGGTAAAGGTCGCGGTCTGATTGCCCGGGTCCATGCTGCGCGGCGGTTCGTTTTGCATAATGACCAGCTGAGCAGCCAAAACCGATGCGCTGGAAAACGACGCCAGAATACCCGCGGCAAGTGTCAGTATCCTGAAATGCTTGAGTGTGCTTTGCATGAAGGCCTCAGTGAATCAGTGACAAAGAGTGAAGAGTCATTGCCCGGCAGGCAGCTGACTGTCATTGCACGCCATCGCCTGCCATACGCTTTGATCATGTTAACGGCAGCAGAAGAACGGGCTCGACGCTATATAAGGCACACTCTGCAAACAAAAGCCAAGATGTCAGTTCATATATTTTACTTATAATTCGATCTGCATTCAGAAAATAAACTAAATACGCTTGAATTTGTTTTCATGGCTGATTATTGTCGGCCAAATACAGCCTGTGCCGTGAGAATCCGGATGCTTAATGCTCATCAGCAACAAATTCTGCGTTTATTAATTTCTTCGCATGGCATGAGCCGCACGGCAATTGCGGAAAAAATGAAGCTGAGTAAAGCCGCAATCAGCACATTAATCAAAGAGATGCTTAGCGCAGGACTGCTTGAGGAGAGCATTCCGGAAAGTAACGGTCAGGGTCGGCCTTCGGTGTTATTAAAAATGCGTGCCGACAGCGCCTATTTTCTCGGTGCGTCGTTGCTCGGTGACGATGTGTATCTGGTGCTGACGGATATGCACGGTCGCATCCTGGCCAGTACCCACATGCCGCTGAATCCCGATCCTGCGCTGCTGGCTGGTGCGCTGGCCGCCGCCATCCCCGGTCTGCTTGCACAAAAAGGCATCTCCGCCGACCAGCTTATCGGGCTGGGCGTCACGCTTTCCGGCTTTGTGGATGAAAACCAGGCGGTGTGCGTTCAGTCTGCCCTGCTGGGCTGGAAAAACGTCCCGCTGGCGGCACTGCTTAACGCGCAAACCGGTCTGGAGGTGTCACTGGAAAACGATGCCAAAGCTCTGGCGGTCAGCGAAAAGATTTTCGGCGTGGCGAAAAAGGCACGGAATTTCACCCTGATTTCCCACGGCGACGGCATTGGCTCTGCGCACTTCTTTCAGGGGCAGCTGCACCGCGGCGCGCACGGTGGGGCCGGTGAAATTGCTCACTGTACCGTAGAGCCGGGCGGGCGTCCGTGCCGCTGCGGCAAACGCGGCTGCCTTGATACGCTGGCGTCGCTCACTGCGATGCGTGAAAGCATGCGTGACAAACAGCTGCCCTGCACCAGCGTCGCCGAACTGGAAGCGCTGGCGGTAAAAGGCAATAGCGCCGCGATCGCCATTCTGCACCAGGCAGGTGACGCACTTGGCCTCGCCATTGCCAATATCATTCAGATGAACGATCCGGAGATGATTGTCATCGCCCATCAGCCGGATGCGTTCGACGGCCTGCTCAGAACGGTGGTGATGCAGGCGGTAGATAGTCACGTGTTGCCTTCAATCATGGGCAAGACGCCCATCGCCAGCATGGCGATTGATCAGTTCAGCTGGGCCCGCGCCGCAGCCAGTGTGGCGGCTTACCGTTTTATCGTTCACTTACCCGACTAGCGGAGTCTGTTATGCGCATTGCCTATGGTGGAATTCATACTGAATGCAGTACCTGGAATCCGGTGCTCAATTACGCCGACGATTTCCGCATCGTGCGGGGTGAAACGATGACGACCAATCCCTATTTCGCTTTTCTGCAGGATTACGCGGCCGAGTTTCTGCCGACCTTTCACGCCCGTGCCATTGCCGGTGGGCCAGTAGCACGTGTGACCTATGATGCCTTCAAACAGGAGTTTCTCCATCGGCTCGAGGCGTATTTGCCCGTGGATGGCGTTTACCTGGCGATGCACGGCGCGGTTTATGTCGAAGGGATGGAAGACGCGGAAGGCGACTGGATTAGCGCGACGCGCGAGCTGGTCGGGCCCGATTGTCCGATTAGCGTCAGCTACGATCTGCACGGCAATGTCTCGCAGCGCATCATCGACGCGATCGATATGTTTTCAACCTACCGCACGGCACCCCATATCGATGTGGAAGAGACCATGCGCCGCTCCGTCTCAATGCTGGTCAATAGCCTGCAAAGCGGCATCCGACCGGGTGTGGTGTGGGCACCGATCCCCGTGGTGCTGCCAGGTGAACGCACCAGCACCGAAGATGAACCCGCCAAAAGTCTGTATGCCAGCCTGCCCGGGATTAACGCACTTGAACATATCTGGGATGCTTCGCTGATGGTTGGCTATGTCTGGGCGGATGAGCCACGCGCCACGGCGGCAGCCATCATGACCGGCACCGATGCCGATGTGCTGTCTGAGCAGGCGGCCAAACTGGCGCTGGCTTACTGGCAGGCGCGTGAGCAATTTGTGTTTGGCTGCGTGACCGGCAGTACTGAAGAGTGCGTACGCATGGCGATTTCCAGTCCTGGCGGACCGGTGATTCTCGCCGACTCCGGTGATAACCCGACTGGCGGCGGCGTGGGCGATCGGGCCGATGTACTGGCCGAACTGCTGCGGCAAAATGCGCAGGATGTCATCGTTGCCGGCATTACTGATAAACCGGCCACGGAGGCGGCATTCGCCGCGGGCGTCGGCGCACGGCTCTCCCTGACTATCGGTGCCACGCTGGATCCTGCCGGCGGCAAAGTCAGCGGCGAGTTTGACGTGCTGCTGCTGAGTGATGATGCCCGTTCGGTTGCCCGTCAGGCGCTGCTGAAGATTGCAGGCATTACCGTGGTAGTTGCCGATCGGCGTCGTCCTTATCACAACCTGGCGGATTTCGCCCTGCTCGGACTCGATCCGCGCCAGGCAAAAATTGTGGTGGTGAAATCCGGTTACCTGTCGCCCGAGCTGGCGCCGATTGCCAATCCCAACCTGATGGCGCTGTCGGAAGGTGTGGTCGATCAGTATGTTGAACGGCTGGTGCGCAAGCGCAAGCAGCAGCCGGCTTATCCGTTCGATACCGATTTTACCTTTGTGCCGGTCAGCACCCGCTCGGCGCGCTTTGTGGCGGCACAATGAATCGCGCTGACCCGCCGGTGCTGAGCATCGAAAATCTCACCGTCGCGTTTCGCAGGGATGACCGCTGGCGCGAAGTGGTGAAAAACGTCTCTTTTACCCTCGGGGCCGGTGAAACGCTGGCGATCGTGGGTGAGTCGGGCTCAGGAAAAAGCGTTACCTCGATGGCGATCATGCGCCTGCTGAATAGTCGTCACGCACGTATCAGCGGCAAAGTGCTGCTGAACGGCGTGGATTTGCTCACGCTGAGCGAACGTGCAATGCGCGATATCCGTGGCAATGCCATCGCGATGATATTCCAGGAGCCGATGACCAGCCTTAATCCGTCGTTCACTGTCGGTCACCAGATTGCTGAGGCGCTGATCGCGCACCGCAAAATCAGCGCACGCGCCGCCCGCGAAGAGACCATCCGGCTGCTGGAGAAAGTGCGTATTCCCAACGCCGCAAAACGCTTCAGCGATTATCCGCACCACTTTTCCGGCGGCATGCGTCAGCGCGTGATGATCGCCATGGCGCTGGCGCTGCGGCCAAAAGTGCTGATTGCCGACGAGCCGACCACCGCGCTCGACGTCACGATTCAGGGTCAAATCCTTGACCTGATCAAGACCCTGCAGGAGGAGGAAGGCACCGCCGTGCTGTTCATCACCCACGATATGGGCGTGGTGGCAGAAGTCGCCGACCGCACGCTGGTGATGTATCAGGGCGCGATGGTGGAAACCGGCAGCACCGCCGCGATTTTCTCAGCCCCGGCGGCAGAGTATACCCGCACGCTGATTGCGACCGTGCCGCAGCTGGGTGCCATGCGCGGCATCGATGGACCGCGTAAGTTTGCGCTCAACGGCGAAGCGCCGGTGGCGCAGGCGCGGCAGACGCCACAAGGGCAAACGCCGCTGCTGTCGGTGAAGAACCTCAGCACGCGCTTCAGCATTCACGAAGGGCTGTTCAGCCGTAAAACCGGTGCGGTGCACGCCGTGGAGAATATCTCGTTTGATTTGCTGCCGGGTGAAACATTGTCGCTGGTCGGCGAATCCGGCTGTGGCAAATCCACCACCGGCCGCTCGCTGACGCGGCTGGTGCAGCCGGCCTCCGGGCAGATTGCTTTTGACGGCAGCGACGTGCTGACCCTCTCCCGGCAAGAACTGCGCAAGCTGCGCTGCGCCATGCAGATGATTTTTCAGGATCCGTTTGCCAGCCTTAACCCGCGCATGTCGGTCCTTGAAGCCCTCACCGAACCTTTTTTACAGCATCGGCTGGGCAGTAAGGCCGCCGCACAGAACAAAGCGGCCGAACTGATGACGCGCGTTGGCCTGCCCGCAACCATGCTGAAACGCTATCCACACGAATTTTCCGGCGGCCAGCGTCAGCGCATCTGCATTGCCCGTGCGCTGATGCTCGATCCGAAAATGATCATTGCCGACGAGTCGGTGTCCGCCCTTGATGTCACCGTGAAAGCGCAGATCATCAATCTGCTGCTCGATCTGCAACACAGCCTGAATCTGTCGTATCTGTTTATCTCACACGATATGGCGGTAGTAGAGCGTATCAGCCATCGTGTGGCGGTGATGCTGCTGGGAGAGATTGTTGAGATTGGACCGCGCGCGGCTATTTTTGAGAATCCGCAGCACCCTTACACACAAAAACTGCTCGCGTCGGTGCCGGTGCCCGATCCGGCGCGCCGCCATTTAAAACGGTACGTGGACGTCAGCGAGCTAAAGAGCCCGGTGCGTGCCAATGGATTTGTGCCGGAAACACGGCATTATCAGGAAGTGAGCGCCGGACACTGGGTGATGCGGTAAAACGCTGGCCGCGTTTTTCACTTCATCAGCACCTGGAACTGCGGATTAAACTCATCAAAAATTGGCAAAGCCGCTGCGCCGAGGGCGGCGGTGTCACTGCCGGTCATGCCGGTCTTGAGTCGCGTGCCGGTCAGATAGCGGCCGCGCACCGATTGGTAGAGCGGCGGCAGGCGCTGGATAATTTTATCCAGCAACACCGCTGGCATCATGCCGCCGATAATCACGCTCTCGGCATCAAAGATACACTCCAGCATGTTTATACCCTGTCGCAGCGGCGTAAGCACGGTATCAATCCAGCGATCAAACAGCGCCGGATCAACCTGCAGTAAATCTTCCGGCAGCGCGCTCATCGGGTCGAGCCCGCAGAATTCGTAAGCGGCCTGCAGCGAAACATAACGCTCCAGGCAGCCATGATTGCCGCAGTAACACTCACGTCCACCGGGTTCAACCACTACATGCCCTACTTCACCGGCGTTGTGCGCATGGCCGCTGTACACATGGCCATCCATGATGATGCCCGCGCCCAGGCCCGTGCCAATGTACAGATAAATAAAGGAATTAAGATGACGCGCCACACCGTGAAAGCGTTCGCCAATCGCCGCGACTGTGGCATCATTCTCCAGCGTGACCGGCAGTCCGCTCATCTCAGCGAGACGCGCGGCGATATCGACATCCTCCCAGCCGTGCAGCGTGGTCGGCCCCATTGACGAGATACCCTCCACACCAAACGGCCCCGGCATCACCACGCCAATACCCAGCACTTTTTGCCAGCGCGGCCCGGTCTGCTGTTTGATCTCCGCCAGCACCCCGGCAATGCGCGCTAATGTGGCATCCGGCTGCGGTTTTTGCACCATAATAAGGCGGCGAAAATGGATTTCACCGGTCAGGTCCACCAGCACAATCAGTAGCGTCTGATGGTCGAGATGGATGCCGATGGAAAACGCACTGGCCGGATTCAGGGTGACCGGAATCGCCGGCTGACCGCGGCCCTGCTTACGCGGCTGACGGCTGGTGAGCAACTCCGCCTGCTCCAGTTCAGCGACGATATTCGAGACGGTTTGCGGCGTTAGCGCGGTCAGTCGCGCCAGCTCGGCACGGGTCAACTCACCGTGCAGGCGTATCGCTTCGATAATCACCCGGCGATTGTGCGCGCGCGCATGTTCCAGATTGGTTCCCGACGTTTTCATCCTGCTCGCTTCCCTCTTTTAACCACCGCTGCGGACCGCCGCCTCAATATCTATGATCGGCCACACATTTTACAACCTGTTTACCTGACAGCGGCAAAAATCTGTGCAAAGTAGTGTCGGATGGCAGCGTTGTTTTCTGCCCTGGCACGTCCCTTGCTTTAGCTCACTGCTGTCAGCCACTGCGCGCTGGCAATCTGTGCGCGATATTAAATCAATCAAATTGATTTAATTAAACACCCTCTACTGCATGAAGGCGAGAACGCAATGAAAAATCAGATGAAAGGTTGTTTTGCCGCCGTACTGTTCGCCTGCGCGGGCAGCGCGGCAGCGGCTACCACTACGCTTAACGCCCTGTTTATGACCCAGGCGGCCTACAGTGAAAACGATATCCGCGCCATGACGCAGGCGTTTCAGACAGCGCACCCGGACGTGCAGGTCAATCTCGAGTTTGTTCCTTACGAAGCGCTGCACGATAAGATCGTCGCGGCACGCGGCGCGGGCGGCAATGGTTACGATGTGGTGCTGTTTGATGCCATCTGGCCGGCGGAATTCAGCAAGTTCGACCTGTTGCAGGATGTCAGCAGCCGTATCAGCGCAGATGAAAAAGAGAAAATCTTCCCCGGCGCAATGAACACCGTGGTGTTCAAAGGCAAAACACTAGGCATGCCGTGGATCCTCGACACCAAATATCTCTACTACAACAAAGCGATGCTGGAAAAAGCCGGCATCAAAGATCTGCCGCAAACCTGGCAGCAGGTGCTGGATGATGCGCGCATCATTAAGCAGAAAAATATCGTTAAATATCCGCTGGTATGGAGCTGGTCACAGGCGGAAGCGCTGGTGTGTGACTACACCACGCTGGTCTCCGGCTTCGGCGGCAAATTCTATAACAACGGTAAGCTCGATTTCTCTACGCCAGCCTCGCTGCAGGCGGTGAAGCTGATGAAAAGCTCGCTTGATGAGGGCCTGACCAACCCGGCTTCGCGCGAATATCTGGAAGAGGACGTGCGCAAAGCCTTCTCCAACGGCGATGCGGCTTTCGCTCTCAACTGGACCTACATGTACAACATGGCCAACGATGCCAAACAGAGTAAAGTCGCCGGCCAGGTTGGCATCATGCCCGCACCCGGCGATGCGCCCAATCGTTTCGGCGCGGTCAACGGTTCGATGGGTCTGGGCATTGCCAAAGGCAGCAGCCATCCGGAGCAGGCGTGGCAGTACATCAGTTACATGACTTCGCAGCCGGTACAGAATAAATACGCCACGCTCAGTCTGCCGATCTGGAAAAGCTCCTATCAGGATCCCGCGGTCAGTAAGAATCAGGAGAGCCTGATCGCTGCTGCCGACAAATCGCTGAATGTCATGCTGTCGCGTCCGGAAACCGCTGATTACTCACGTCTCTCCAACACCCTGCAGCAGCAGCTGCAACAGGTTCTGGTCGGCAGCGCGACACCGGAAGCGGCCATGCAGGCGGTAGACAAAAGTGCGGCGCGTCTGCGTTAAGGGGTCAGTATGCTGAGTTTGCGTCAACGCGAACAACGGCAGGCATGGGTGCTGCTGGCACCCATGCTACTGGTGATGCTGTTGCTCACCGCCTGGCCGCTGCTGCGCACTATCTGGCTGAGTTTTACCGACGCCGCGCTGATTGGCAGCGGCGGTGAAGCGCCGCAATGGATTGGCCTGGAGAACTATCTCTACGCCATTACCGATGCGGATTTTCAAACCTCGCTGTGGCGCACGCTCTACTTCACCGTGGTGTCAGTAGCGATTGAAGGCGTCATCGGCGTGCTGGTTGCGCTGCTGCTCAACCAGAAATTCGCCGGACGTAACGTGTTGCGCGTGCTGGTGATTCTGCCGTGGGCGCTACCAACCATTGTGAACGCCATGATGTGGCGCCTCAATTTCAATCCGGACTACGGCAGTATCAACGCCCTGCTGACACAACTCGGTATCATCGATGGCTACCGCAGCTGGCTGGGGTCGCCGGCTTCCGCGCTCAACGCGGTAATGTTTGCCGACATCTGGAAAAACTATCCGCTGGTGACATTGCTGGTGCTGGCGGCGCTGCAGTCGGTGCCGGAGGATCTCTACGAAGCGGCGCGGCTGGATGGCGCATCGGCATGGCGGCGTTTTCGTGCCATCACCTTTCCGGCGATTGTTGGCTCGCTCAGCGTGGCGCTGGTGTTACGCACCATCGACGCCTTTAAGATCTTCGACATCATCTATGTAATGACGCGCGGCGGTCCGGTCGACAGCACCAAAACGCTGAGCTTTTACGTCTATCAGGAATCCTTCAGCTACCTGCGCGCCGGCAGCGGTGCGGCTTATGCCATGTTAATGACGCTGCTGTGCGCAGTGCTGATCACCCTTTACATGCTATTACTGTGGCGGCAGCGCCGTCGGGGAAGTGCCTATGAAGGTTAAACTGCGTACCTGCGCTAAATACGCGGCGGCGCTGCTGGTGGCGCTCTCCGTCGTGGCACCGATGGGCTGGCTGTTTCTGATGAGCGTCAGCGCCACCAGCGATCTGACACGCGTGCCGCTGGAGTGGCTGCCGCGCCAGTGGGATTTCAGCCGCTACGGCAGGCTGATCTCGCTGGAACCCGGCCAGCCCGGCGCGCTGTTTCTGCATGCGCTGGGTAATAGCCTGCTGGTGGCAACCGGCGCAACACTGGTGTGCCTGCTGCTGGCGATTCCGGCGGCGTTCAGCTTCTCGCGCTATCGCGGTCGCGACGGCTGGCTGTTCGCGTCTCTGGCCATCTATATGGTGCCGCCGGTGGCGTTTGTGCTGCCGCTCTACTTTCTGCTGCAGCAGTTCGATCTGCTCAACACCCGACCCGGTTTGATCATCGTGTACTGCTCGCTGATTTTGCCGTTTCTCACCTGGATGCTGAAAAACCAGTTTGATGCCCTGCCGCAGGATATCGAACAGGCCGCGCGTCTTGATGGGCTGCGCGTCTGGCAGGTGCTGCTGCGCATTACGCTGCCGCTGGCGAAACCGGTGCTGGGCGCGGCGGCGCTGTTTGGCTGGCTGCTGGCGTGGGATGAATTTTTCTACGCCCTGCTGTTCACCAGTAACATCGCCGCGCAAACCCTGCCGGTCACCATTGCCGGCTTTACCGCAGGCCGCGCCACCGACGATGGGCTGATTGCCGCCGTCGGCATTCTGGCGTCGGTTCCTCCTCTCTTTATCGCTATCTGGCTGCAAAAAACGCTGGTCAGCGGCCTTGCCAGTGGCGGGAGCAAAGGATGATGAGCAATAAGGAAGCCCGCGCCACGCTCTACGTGGTGGGCAATATCAATGTCGATGTCATCATGGGTACGCTGGACAGCTGGCCGCAGCGTGGCACCGAAGTGATGCTGCAGCACAGTGAGCTGCGTCCGGGCGGTTCGGCGGGCAACTGCGCACTGGCGCTGGAAGCGATGCAGGTGCGCCATCGCGCCGTCGCTAATCAGGGCGATGACGGCCTCAGCGCATGGCTGGCGAGCCATTTTCCGCACAGCGCGGCGCACTGGACGCGCTACGCCTGCGAAACCTCGCTCACCGTTGGCGTCACGCACTCCGATCACGAGCGATCGTTCCTCAGCAATCTCGGTCACATTGTGCGGCTCAGCGCGCAGGACGTGTTGAGCCAGCTCCCGGCGCAAGCCAGCAGCGGCGATATCGTGCTGTTGTGCGGCACGTTTCTCTGCCTGCAACTGTATGACGACTATCCGCAGTTGCTGGCCGAACTGCATCAGCGCGGGTTTATCACCGCCGTCGATACCGGCTGGCCGCCGCAGGGCTGGAGCGATGAGGTACGCGTGCAGATCGCCCGCTGGCTGCCACAGTGCGACTGGCTACTGCTCAATGAAGTCGAAACGCTCGGGCTGAGTGGCGCAGATGATCTGCACACCGGCGCGCACCAGCTTGCGCAACGGCTCAGCGGGCGCGGCGGCTGCGTGGTGAAATGCGGTGCACAGGGCGCGGGCTGCTGGCAACGTCAGCACAGCCTGCAACAGCCTGGTCGCGCGGTCGCGGTGGTCGACACCATCGGTGCCGGCGACAGCTTTAACGCCGGCTTTCTCACCGCGCTGCTGCATCAGCAGGATCTTGCCACCGCACTGCAATGGGGCATTGCGGTGGCCTCACTGGCAATCAGCACGCAGCCACGTCGTTATCCCGACTGGCAACAACTGCAACTATGCGCACAGGAGTTTTAAATTATGGCCGGTGTTGAACTCGTTAAAGTGGCCAAGCGCTACGGTAAACAGTCGGTGCTGCATCCGCTCGACCTGACCATTCCCGACGGCAGCTTTACCGTGCTGGTCGGCCCGTCCGGCTGCGGCAAATCGACGCTGCTGCGCCTGCTCGCCGGACTGGAGAGCCTTTCCGACGGCGCGATTCTGATGGATAAGGTGCAGATTAACGATCGCGATCCCGCCGATCGCGACATTGCGATGGTGTTTCAGAGTTATGCGCTCTATCCGCATCTGACGGTGGCCGAAAACCTGGCGTTTCACATGCAGGTAAAAAAGGTACGCCGCGATGAGCAGCAGCAGAAAATCGCGCGCATCGCCGCGATTCTTGGCATTGATAAGCTGCTGCAGCGCTACCCGCGCGCGCTCTCGGGTGGGCAGCGTCAGCGCGTGGCGATGGGCCGCGCCATGGTGCGTAATCCGCAGGTGTTTCTGTTTGACGAACCGCTCTCTAACCTTGATGCCCAGCTGCGCATGGAGCTGCGCGCCGAGATCAAGTCGCTGCATCAGCGTTTCAAAACCACCATGGTGTATGTCACGCACGATCAGGTAGAAGCGATGACGCTGGCCGACCAGATTGTGGTGATGAAAGAGGGACGCATCGTGCAACAGGGCGCACCGCTGGCGATCTACGATCGTCCGGCAGATACCTTTGTGGCGCGTTTTATTGGTTCGCCGCCCATGAACCTGTTACCGGCACAATTGCTGACGCATGACGGCGTGCCGGGCGTGCAGTGTCAGGACTGGTGGCAGCCGCTGCCCGCGCAGTGGCAGGCGGTGGCGCGGGAACGTGAAGGCGCTGCCGTGACGCTGGGGGTGCGCCCGCACGATTTGTGCGAAGTGCAGGACGGCGCGCCTGCGAGGGTGAACGTGGTGGAGATTACCGGGGAATCAACTCTGCTGCACCTTGACTGGCACGGTCATGCGCTGCACATGCAGATGGCCGGACGGCATGCGGCCGGCAGTGGTGCGACGCTGCGCATCGGTTTCAATCCGCAAAAAATTCATCTGTTCGATGCCGAAAGTGGTTTACGCCTGGCGGAAAAATAAGCGCGGCGCGGTTTTCAGGTGCCGGGGCGCATCAATGCGCACCCGGCTCAAAGACCTGTTATTACCTTGCAGGGTCAGCGTTTACGGTGACCAGACGGGCTGACTTTTCCCTCCGGCGTCAGCCTTCAGCCGTCGCCGGCTGGAATGTCCGGCGGTTGACGCTGGTCAGCACCACCAGCAGTGCCATCATCAGCAACTCCACCGTCAGCGTACCGCTGATGGCTGCCAGATGATTACCATGCTGATTGATCTGGGTGAACACCCCGCCGAGCAGCATCGGTCCCAGTCCCAGCGCCGATTGCTGCACGGTGGACAGCACCGCACTGCCTGCGCCGGCCTGATGATGCGGCACCCCGCTCATGCCAATCCGGTAGAAGGTGCTGACAATAAACGACTGGCCAAAGCCAATCAGCGCGGTAGCCGGAATCAACGTAGCAATGCCCACCTGCGGCCACTTCAGCTGCAGCGTCGCGATCAGCGCCACCAGCCCGACCATCTGAATCGCACAGCCAGACAGTAACGTGGCACGTTTACCATAGCGCTCAACCATGCGGGTAGTACGCATTGAGCCGATAAAATAGGCCGCGCCCAGGGCAATAAACGCGTTGCCGGACTGGAAAGCGGTCATGCCGATGCCGGATTGCAGCGTCAGCGCCACTGCGAACATAAAGCCGCTCCAGCAGGAGAAGAACAGCACCGCCAGCGTCAGACCAAAACGCACGCTGGAAAGACGCAACAGCGAGGGCGGCAGCAGCGGCGATCCGCCAGCGGCTTCCAGTCGCAGCGCGCTATGACGCAGCCGATGCAGAAACAACGGAAACAGCGCCAGAAGTAACAGGCACGGCCACGACCAGTGCAGCAGCGGCCCCAGCGCGAGTGCCAGCATCAGACAGCCGATCGCGCCAGCCAGCAGCAGCGTACCGCTCACATCCACCGGCACGCGCTTGAGGTTATGCGTTTCCGGCACGAAGCGGCGCGCGGTCAGCAGGACGAACAGGCAGATCGGCAGGTTGATGAGAAACACGCTGCGCCAGCCGTAGCCGCCAATATCGGCTTTGATCAAAAAACCGCCCAGCACCTGGCCAATAATAAAAGCCAGCCCGCCGATACCGCCGTACAGGCCAATGGCCCGCGCATGCGCCCTGCCCTGCAGCGTAACGTGCAGCGTGGCAAGAATCTGCGGCACCATAAAAGCGGCGCCGACGCCCTGCAGCGCGCGGGCAAACATCAGCATGCCGACGCTGTTAGCGATGCCGCACAATAATGACGCAATGCCAAAGATCCACACGCCAGCCAGAAACACGCGACGGCGGCCAAAGTTATCGCCCAGGCGTCCGCCCATCGCCAGACAAATAGCAAAGGCGATACCGTACACCGCCACGATCAGCGCCAGCGCGATCGGCGAGGCACGCAGCGATTGCGCCATCGCATCCAGCGCGACGTTGACTATGGAAAAGTCGATCATCGGCAATAGCTGCCCGGCCAGCAGGACCACCAGTCCTGCACGTTGAAGTTGCGATGTCTGCATAGCGTTAACCTTGTTTTTAGTTTCACTACGGCATAGCATCACCTAACCATTAAACGGGTACCAGTTCTTGATTATCATGGTATAAATTCTACCCGTCTCGTCTGGAGAGCTGCTGATGAGCACCGCGCAAACCCTTACCCCCGCTGAGCTGAACAACCGTAAATTACTCGGTACCTTTTTACGTACGCGCCGCGAGAGCCTGGATCCTAACCGCCTCGGTTTACCGCGTATGCGTCAGCGCCGCACGCCGGGTTTACGCCGTGAAGAGGTGGCGCAGCTGGCGGATGTCGGCGTCACCTGGTACACCTGGCTGGAACAGGGGCGCGATATCAAAGCCTCCACCAAAACGCTGACGGCCATCGCCAGCGCCCTGCAATGCAATGATGTTGAGACGCAGCATCTTTTCTCGCTGGCCGGACACACCCTGCCATCGACGCGCGTCGCCGCTGCCTGCTGCAAACTCGCCGGACATAATCAGCAAATGCTGGATGCCATTCAGCTACCGGCGATCATCGAAACGCCGCGCTTCGATATTCTCGGCTATAACCAGGCGTGGTGTGCGCTGATGGGCGTCGATTTAGCCCAGATCGCGCCGGAAGATCGCAACTGTATCTGGCTGGCGTTCAACCATGCCGGCTGGCGCAACGTGATGACCGACTGGGACGAAGTAATGCCACAGATGGTGGCGATGTTTCGCGGTCAGATGGGCGAGCATCTGGGCGATCCGCACTGGGAGAGCTTCCTGGCGCGATTGCTGAACAGTTCCGATGAGTTCGCGCACACCTGGCAGCGCTACGAACTGGGCAAGGTAGAAAACCGCGTGAAACGCTTTTACCGTGCCGAAGTGGGCGAAATGACGCTACGCCAGAACAACTGGTGGTCGGCGTCACGCAACGGCGACCGCCTGCTGGTATATGTGCCGGATGATGCCGCCAGCGCAGCGGCGCTGCAGCAGTTAACGGCGCGCTGAATCCTGCCGCTTTCTTAGCATGTCAGGCTGAAGGTGTTTATACGTTGTATCGACATCATCACGGCTATACAATGTATACACATCCTTCGGAGGCCTGTTATGACGACCGTCACCTTAAAGAAATGGGGCAACAGTCCCTCGATTCGCATCCCATCCAGCGTGATGCAATCCGCGTCGCTCAGCGTGAACGATAAACTGGAACTCAGCGTTGAAGATGGCAAGCTGATCCTTGTGCCGCTCAGGGAAAAGGTGTATTCACTGGACGCTCTGCTGGACGAGATCACCGACGATAACGTCCATGATAAAATTGATTTTGGACCTTCAGTGGGCAAGGAAAGAATCTGATGGTGTCACGTTTTGTTCCCGATGCAGGCGATCTCATCTGGCTGGATTTTGATCCCACCCTTGGCCATGAACAGGGCGGCCATCGTCCTGCGGTTGTGCTGAGTCCCTTTGCCTATAACAACAAGGTCGGCATGTTGTTGTGCGTCCCGTGTACCACCCAGGTCAAAGGCTATCCTTTCGAAGTTTCCCTTGTCGGTAGCCGTGAAAGTGTGGCGCTGGCCGATCAGGTCACCTCCATCGACTGGCGCGCCAGAAAAGTGGTGAAAAAAAGCCATGTGACCGCCGACGAACTGAGTGAGATTCGCGCTAAAGCTAAAGCGCTGATTGGCTGACGTCCGTTATCTTTGCCATCGCCACCGATAAGAATGTCCTGCGCTATCCCCAACCTTATTTATCCTGACTATGCTTATCAGACGATAATAAATTCAGGAGAGCGCATGAAACTACTTTATTTCGTTTCGCTTATTGCTGCAGCCGGTTATTTACTGGCTTTCTTACCTAAACTGCGCACCCGTCGCGAGCCTGTGGCTTATTGGGGGTGCTGGGCTTATTTAGGTCTGAACGCGGTATATTGGGCAGTATTTGCGTTTCGCTATTATTTTCTGCGCTAACCGTGGTAACGTCATGAAGGAGTTATGTTATGTCAGAAAACAATCGCGATCGGATGCCCTATTTACTCTATTTTTCCCGTCAGCGTTTACTGGTGGAAAATATCGACGGCCATATCGTTGATATTGGCGGTGCGGAAAGAGTGGGCGATCGTTATCGCTGGCAGCTGGACGGTAAAGATGCCGGGGGAGAAACGGAGCAGGAAGTGGACGAATTACTGGCCGAGGTGGAAAAACACCTGAGCTTTTTGTTCGTCGATGGCCAGTTTACCAGCCTGCCCGATGTCAGTGCTGATTATGGCGATCGGCTGGATAACGCGCCCTCACGGCAAATTGCACTACCCGAGTTCAACGACCGCGATGAAGATATCGTGCGTTAAGCCACAGAAGCAGGCTGCCGTCAGGCAGCCTGTCAGCACTCAGGCCGCCGGTGTGGTACTGGCCATACCGGGCACCAGAATCACTTTGCGGCAATCCTCTTTGCGTTTTTCAAAGATTTCATAGCCGCGCGCGGCCTCTTCCAGCGGCATATGGTGCGTCACAATCTCTTCCGGCGTCAGCAGCCCTTGTTCAATCAGCGACAGCAGGCGCGGTAAATAGGCCTGCACATGCGTCTGGCCCATTTTAAACGTCAGTCCTTTATCGAATGCATCGCCAAACAGGAAGCCGTGGATAAAGCCGGCATACACGCCCGGCACGCTGACCACACCGCCACGGCGCACTGCCGCAATACACTGCCGCAGGGCCTTCCCGCTGCTGCCCTCCAGCTTCAGATTACTCATCACTGTTTCCGTCAGGCTGCCCTTGGCTTCAAAACCTACCGCATCGATTACCGCATCAACGCCCCGGTGGCCCTGGGTATGATCAATGATCCAGCCAGCAGGATCGTCGATTTCGTCAAAATTGATCGGCGTAACTCCATAACGCTGGCGGGCAAATTCCAGTCGATAAGCATTGTGGTCAATCATAAAGATCTCTTCCGCCCCTGCCAGGCGCGCGCAGGCGGCGCTCAGTAACCCGACCGGGCCGGCGCCAAAAATGGCGACGCTGGAGCCTTTATCCAGTCCGGCATTTTGCACTGCCTGCCAGGCGGTGGGCAGGATATCGGAGAGAAACAGTACTTTTTCATCCGGTAGCGCCAGCGGCACTTTAAACGGCCCGACATTGGCTTTTGGTACCCGCACATATTCCGCCTGGCCGCCCGGCACGCCGCCGTACAGTTTGCTGTAGCCAAATAACGCTGCAGGCGGGGTAATATTTTTCTTGTTTAAAATAGCACCGCGCCCGCTATTGGTATTTTCACAGGCCGCATACTGATGCAGATGACAAAAGAAACAGTCGCCACAGGCAATAACAAAGGGCACCACAACGCGATCGCCAATTTTCACATTGGTAACCTCACTCCCCGCTTCCACCACTTCACCCATAAATTCGTGACCAAATATATCACCGTGATCGGTACCGGGAATTTTCCCGCGATAAAGATGTAAGTCGGAGCCGCAAATTGCCGTCGCGGTGACGCGTAAAATAATGTCGTCCGGCTGCTCTAAAATCGGGTCAGGAACAGTTTCAACGCGCACCCGATGTGGGCCATGATAAGTTAACGCTTTCATAATCAGCTCCTCATAAATAAGCGTAACGAAAGGCTGTCTTTATTTAACCTGAATCGCTTAAGCCTGGTAGTAATAGTCGAATAGGCAAGCGTATCGGTATCGGGTGCAGAGCGGGGTCCGGCGCAGTTGCGCTTTGTGCGATATCTCGCAGAGAGGCATTTCTTACAGTAACGGCTAAAAATAATACTGGATATGCAAACAGTATATTGTATACTTATCCAGCAGTCTGATGGACTGTTCCACGTTTGTAAGAGGTGATACTGATGATGATCTCAACGGAAAGTCTTGCTGCTCTCAACGCAACTCTGCTGATGAGCAGCCGTGAAATTGCCAGAATAACCGGCATCACGCATGGCGAAGTGAAGCGCCTGATTAAAAGCCTGGAAACCGCGCAGCGCCTTTCCCAGCCTGTCACGGTGAATCATTACGAGCATGAAGGTGAGACACGTCAGGAGTTCCAGCTGAATAAACGTGACTCGCTGCTGGCGGTTGCTCGTCTTTCCCCTGGCTTTACCGCCGAACTGCTGGACCGCTGGCAGGAGCGGGAAAAATTCACCCATCTGCCCGACTTCACCAATCCGGCGGAAGCGGCACGTGCCTGGGCAGAACAGTTTGAGCAACGCCGTGCGGCGGAACAGCAACTGGCGCTGACGGCCCCAAAGGCAGAATTCTTTGATCGCTTTGTTGATGTGCATGAGTCGCTGGGTTTTCGCCAGTTGTGCAAAATGCTCAAGGTGAAAGAGCCAGAGTTTCGGCAGTTTCTGCTTGAGCGCAACATTATGTACCGTGACAAAGGTGCGCTGACGCCACAGCAGCACCATCTGCAGGCTGGCTATTTTGCACTGCGCAGCGGAATGGGTGAAAACCAGCATGCTTTTTCGCAGGCACGGTTTACCGCGAAAGGCGTGAAGTGGGTTGCCAGCCTGTGGGCCGGTCATGTCGCTGCACGGCCGAATGGTGTCGCTGCCTGATATTCAGCCGGTCAGGACGACCGGCTGGATTCGCTTAGCGCTGATGGCGGCGGCGCTGGAGCCGATGGCGAAACTGCCTGACCTCTTCGCGTGACCAGCAGCGAGAGGAGAGCGGCAGGCTGTCATCAACCGCCGCCGGCAGCGGCAATTTTTCCAGCGTGCCACGATTACACATAGCACGCGCCAGCGTGGTACAGGGGATATCAAGGTAATGCGCCATCTGCGGCAGCGTCATCAGAGTGGTACGCATACTCACCTCCATTTGGCTTATGTTTCGCCTTTCATGGTTGAGCAGCCCGGCAGATGTTTTTTTGATCGCGATCAGCCTACGCCTTAATTCAGGTTAAAAATTAATCAACCCGCTACCCTGTGGTCTGCGCCATCGCTTCGCTCACTGTGCCGCCGGAAAGTTTCGCTGAATCGGTGCAAACGCGCTGGCGGTTTTGCCGATCAGCCGTTGTGGCCGGAACTCTTTCAGCAGGTCGCTGGGACTGTCGCCGATCAGCTCTTGCGCCACCAGCCGGCCAATCAACGGTGACAGCGTGATGCCACTGTGCGTCACCGCGACATACACGCGCTGATGCGGGGTGACAAAGCCCAGCGCCGGCAAACCATCAGCCGGACGCGCCCGCTGCCCGACGACAATCTGCTCGATCTGCAACGCACCAGCCGTGGCAAACAGCGCACGGTAGCGCTCACGAAACTGATCGGCGATGGCACTATGAGTCGACGGCGGCGCGCCCGGATCGGCCAGGTGATCGAGATCCAGCGCCTGTAACAGTAACCGCCCGCCGCCGTCCGGGCGCACGTTCAGCTGCGGAGAAATCAGGTTGGTGCCAAGCGATAACGGCTGTGGTGCGGTGCGCGCCAGAAAGCTGCAGGCCACCGCATCAGGCTTGCTGGTGTCAATCAGCGCCAGTTCCAGACCAAGCGTATGCAGCAGCTGATTGGCCCAGCGTCCGGTCGCCAGCACCAGACGATCACCCTGCCACTGCTCACCCTGCTCCAGCTGCACCGTCACGCCTTCCGCATTTTCACTGATGTGCTGAATCGCCTGATGCTGATGCAGTACCGCGCCGTGCGCCTGCGCCTCTGACCACAGCCGTGCCAGATACAGCGCTGGATAGAGCACCGATTCCGTTGGAAAATGCCAGATGCTACCGTGCACCGCAGACGCACGCAGTTCAGGAATTTCCTGCTGCAGCTCGGCCAGCGTCCTTTGCCGTGCCGCATAGCCAGCGGCCTGCAAGGCGGTGGCACGCTGCTGCAGTTGCTGTTCGGCTTCACCCGCGCCGGCCCACTCCCAGGTGCCACAAGGTTCCAGCCAGCGCACGCCATTGGTCTGCGTCAGCTGCAGCCGGATATGCTCCTCCATCGCCAGCGCATTGAGGCGGTGGTAGCTGGCAGGCTGTTTGCCGTTGGAGTTCACCCAGGCAAATGTGGTGCTGCTGGTGCCCGCGCCCATGTGTTGCCGGTCAAAGAGGGTCACTTGCGCGCCCTGCCGCGCCAGCGCCCACGCCACGGCGAGGCCGATCACACCCGCACCGATTACCGCCACTTTTTGCGTCGTCATAGCTGTCTCCTCTGATTGCCCGTCATCATAGCAGTCACCGCAGCGAAAACTGGCCTGAGGGTCATAGGAATTACTTCTCAGATTATTCAATAAATAAAAAAAGCGTGACGGTGCGTTAAAGTCGCTTCGCTCGCTGGCGCACTCCCCTTACCGGGTCTACGGTTAATTGAAAAAGCACAAGAATTTAACTAACCATGGAAAGCCGCTATGACCGCCCATGTCGATACCACAGCAAGCCAGGAAAGCGATCTCCTTCAGTTGCATCACGCATTGCAGGCCCATCTTGAATATTTATTGCCTGCCGGGCAGCAGGCCGATCGCGTTCGGGCCGCAATGCGTGCCGGCACGCTGGCACCGGGCAAACGTATTCGTCCGCTCTTGCTACTGCTGGCAGCACGCGATATGGGCTGTGACGTGGCGCAGCAGGGTATCCTTGATCTTGCCTGTGCAGTCGAAATGGTGCACGCCGCCTCACTGATCCTTGACGACATTCCATCAATGGATAACGCCCGGATGCGACGTGGGCGCCCGGCAATCCACTGTGAATATGGGGAAAACGTGGCGATCCTGGCGGCGGTCGCGCTACTCAGCCGCGCCTTTGAGGTGATTGCCCTCGCGCCGGGTCTGCCGGCAACGCACAAAGCCGAAGCCATTGCCGAGCTCTCCTCTGCCGTGGGCCTGCAGGGACTGGTTCAGGGTCAGTTCCAGGATCTGCATGACGGCGCACACAGCCGCAGTCCGGAAGCCATTACCCTGACCAATGAACTGAAAACCAGCGTCCTGTTTCGCGCCACGCTGCAGATGGCGGCAATTGCGGCCGATGCGTCAGTGCAGGTACGTCAGCGTTTAAGCTATTTTGCGCAGGATTTAGGTCAGGCATTCCAGTTACTGGACGACCTGGCAGATGGCTCTAAACACACCGGCAAGGACTGTCATCAGGATCAGGGCAAATCCACGCTGGTGCAGATGCTGGGTCCTGAAGGGGCTGAACGTCGTCTGCGCGACCATTTAAGCAGTGCCGATGCCCATCTTGCCTGCGCCTGCCATCGCGGTGTCGCCACCCGTCAATATATGCACGCCCTGTTTAATCAACAGCTGGCGATGTTCAACTGAAGCCGGTCATACCTATGGGGCATTTTGCCGTTATTGCGCCACCGCTCTACAGCCACTTTTACGCATTGCAGGCGCTGGCGCAAACGCTGCTGGCGCGCGGACATCGCATCACCTTTATCCAGCAAAGTGATGCACGCACCTTGCTGAGCGACGAGCGCATTGCCTTTGTGGCCGTCGGCGAGCGCACGCATCCTGCCGGATCGCTCTCCAGCGAACTCAGGCGGCTGGCCGCACCGGGCGGGCTGTCGCTGTTTCGCGTGATTCACGATCTGGCCAGCACCACCGATATGCTATGCCGCGAACTGCCCGCGGTGCTGCAACGGCTGCAGGTCGATGGCGTGATTGCCGATCAAATGGAAGCGGCGGGTGGTCTGGTGGCAGAGGCGTTACAGCTGCCGTTCGTGTCGGTGGCCTGCGCGCTGCCGGTCAATCGCGAAGCGGCCATTCCGCTGGCGGTGATGCCCTTTCGCTTTGCTCAGGATGAGAAAGCGCTGCAGCGCTATCAGGCCAGCAGTGACATCTACGACCGCATCATGCGTCGTCATGGCGCTGTCATCGCTCGTCATGCGCGCGCCTTCGGCCTGCCCGAACGCCATGGCTTACATCAGTGTCTGTCGCCGCTGGCGCAAATCAGTCAGCTGGTGCCCGCTTTTGATTTTCCGCGTCAGCAACTGCCAGCCTGCTATCACAGCGTGGGCCCGCTGCGGACTCCAGTCGCTAGCGGCGCGCTCGCCGCTCCCTGGCCAGCGCTGCGCCAGCCGGTGGTGTATGCCTCACTGGGCACGCTACAGGGGCATCGTTTTCGCCTGTTTCTGCATCTGGCTCAGGCCTGCCGCAATCAGCAGCTGTCGCTGGTGGTGGCACACTGTGGCGGGTTGACCGCCAGCCAGGCACATCAGCTGAGACTGGCCGGTGCTGCGTGGGTGACCGATTTTGTGGATCAGCGGGCGGCGCTGCAGCACGCGCAGCTGTTTATCACCCATGCCGGTCTGAACAGTGCGCTGGAAGCACTGGAGTGTGGCACGCCGATGCTGGCGCTGCCGATCGCCTTCGATCAGCCCGGCGTGGCGGCACGTATTGAGTGGCACGGCGTCGGCCGGCGCGCCTCACGTTTCAGCCGCGTCGCGCAGTTGGAGCACCACCTGCAACAGTTGCTGAGTGACGATCGCTATCGTCTGCGCATGTCAGCCATTCAGGCGCAGCTGCAGCGGGCCGGTGGCTGTACGCGCGCGGCGGATATTGTCGAGCAGGCGCTGTGTCAGCAGCAAATCGTGCTGGCGGAGGCCACCTGATGCGCGCACCTTATGATGTCATTCTGGTCGGTGCCGGCCTGGCTAACGGGCTGATTGCGCTGCGTTTACGCCAGCTGCAGCCCGCACTTAAGGTTTTGCTGCTGGAGAGTCAGGCGCAGCCGGCCGGCAATCATACCTGGTCGTTCCATCGCGAAGACGTCAGCGAAGCGCAGTTCCGCTGGCTCGAACCGCTGCTTTCGGCACGCTGGCCCGGTTATCAGGTACGCTTCCCCGCCCTGCGTCGCCAGCTGGATGGTGAATATTGCTCCATTGCCTCGGAGGATTTTGCCCGGCACTTACAGCAGGTGCTCGGTACCGCGCTACGCACCGCAGCGCCGGTCAGCGACGTCTCGCCCACCGGAGTCAGACTGGCGGATGGCGGGATGTTACAGGCGCAGGCGGTGATTGACGGACGCGGGCTGCAGCCGACACCGCATCTGCAGCTCGGCTATCAGGCATTTGTCGGTCAGGAGTGGCAGCTGGCCGCGCCGCATGGCCTGCAGCAGCCAATATTGATGGACGCCAGCGTCGATCAGCAGCAGGGTTATCGCTTTGTTTACACCCTGCCGCTCAGCGCCAGCCGTTTACTGATTGAAGATACCCATTACATCAACCATGCCACGCTGGATGTCGCACAGGCACGCCGGCACATTACTGATTATGCCCACCAGCGCGGCTGGAATCTGCGCCAGCTGCTGCGCGAGGAGCACGGCTCGCTGCCGATCACGCTCAGCGGCGATATCGATCAGTTCTGGCAACAGCAGCACGGACAACCGTGCAGCGGGCTGCGTGCCGGACTGTTTCACGCCACCACCGGTTACTCGCTGCCTGCGGCAGTGGCGCTGGCGGAGAAGATTGCCAGCACGCTGCCCGCCGATGCTCACACGCTGAGCCACTACATCGAATCCTTTGCCCGTCAGCACTGGCGCGAGCAGCGCTTTTTCCGTCTGTTAAATCGCATGCTGTTTCTTGCCGGACGGCCTGAACAGCGCTGGCGCGTAATGCAGCGTTTTTACCGGCTTGACGCCGGATTGATTAGCCGCTTTTACGCCGGGCAACTGCGCCTCAGCGATAAAGCACGCATTCTGTGCGGCAAACCGCCGGTCCCTCTCGGCGAAGCGCTGCGCGCATTGATGATGACCTCTCCGTTACCAGGGAAGAAATAATGAAACGCACCTATGTGATTGGCGCAGGCTTCGGTGGCCTGGCGCTGGCGATTCGTCTGCAAGCGGCCGGCGTGCCGGTCACGCTGCTGGAACAGCGCGATAAGCCTGGCGGGCGCGCCTATGTTTATCAGGATCAGGGTTTTACCTTTGATGCCGGTCCGACGGTGATTACCGATCCCAGCGCTATCGAGGCGCTGTTTACGCTGGCAGGCAAGCAACTCAGTGATTATGTCGACCTGATGCCGGTGACGCCGTTTTATCGCCTGTGCTGGGAAGACGGCAGGCAGCTGGACTACGACAACAATCAGGCGCAGCTGGAGCAGCAGATTGCTACTTTTAACCCGCAGGATGTCGCCGGTTACCGCCAGTTTCTGGCCTATTCACAGGATGTGTTTCGTGAGGGCTATCTGAAACTGGGCACCGTGCCTTTTCTGCATTTCCGCGACATGCTGCGTGCCGGGCCACAGCTGGGTCGGCTGCAAGCCTGGCGCAGTGTCTACAGCATGGTGGCGAAATTTATTCAGGACGATCATCTGCGCCAGGCTTTTTCCTTTCACTCGTTGCTGGTCGGCGGTAATCCTTTTGCAACGTCTTCGATCTATACCTTAATTCACGCACTGGAGCGCGAATGGGGTGTGTGGTTTCCGCGCGGCGGTACCGGCGCGCTGGTTGATGGCATGGCGCGGCTGTTTCGCGATTTGGGCGGTGAACTGCTGCTCAACGCCGAAGTCAGCCAGCTGGAGACCGAGGGTAACCGCATCAGCGGTGTACAGCTGAAGGATGGGCGCCGTTTTGCCGCCGCCGCCGTTGCGTCAAATGCTGACGTGGTGCATACCTACGATCGCCTGTTAAGCCAGCATCCTGCGGCGCGTAAACGCGCGGCGACGCTGAAGCGCAAGCGGATGAGCAACTCGCTATTTGTGCTCTATTTTGGTCTTAATCATGCCCACCCGCAGCTGGCGCATCACACCGTGTGCTTTGGTCCGCGCTATCGTGAATTGATCGATGAGATCTTCAATAGCAGCCAGCTGGCGGAAGATTTCTCGCTGTATCTGCATGCGCCCTGCTCCAGCGATCCGTCGCTGGCACCGGCGGGCTGCGGCAGTTTTTACGTGCTGGCGCCGGTGCCGCATCTCGGTACCGCCGCAATTGACTGGCAACAGGAAGGACCGCGCTTGCGCGATCGCATTTTTGCTTATCTGGAGGAGCACTATATGCCGGGTCTGCGACAGCAGTTAGTGACACACCGTATGTTTACGCCGTTTGATTTTCGCGACACGCTGCACGCGCATCAGGGCTCAGCGTTTTCGCTCGAACCCATTTTGACGCAAAGTGCCTGGTTCCGGCCGCATAACCGCGATGCCGACATCACTAACCTTTATCTGGTGGGGGCTGGCACGCATCCCGGTGCCGGTGTGCCAGGCGTGATCGGCTCCGCGAAAGCGACCGCCCAGTTGATGGTGGAGGATCTGACCGGATGAACCAACCGCCGCTGATTGAGCAGGTCACCCAAACCATGGCGCAGGGCTCCAAAAGTTTCGCCAGCGCTACCCGGCTGTTTGATCCTCCAACGCGCCGCAGTACGCTGATGCTGTACGCATGGTGTCGTCACTGTGACGATGTGATAGATGGTCAGACGCTGGGCGAAGGCGGCACGCAGCACGCGGTGGCGGATGCCCAGGCGCGGATGCGCCACCTGCAAATCGAAACCCGCCGCGCCTACAGCGGTGCCCACATGGATGAACCGGCGTTTCGTGCCTTTCAGGAAGTGGCGCTGACGCATCAGCTTCCCCAGCAGCTGGCGTTTGATCATCTGGAAGGGTTTGCGATGGATGCGCGTGAAGAACGTTACGCGTGTTTCGGGGACACGCTGCGTTACTGCTATCACGTGGCCGGCGTGGTGGGGTTAATGATGGCGCGCGTGATGGGCGTACGTGATGAGCGCGTACTCGATCACGCCTGTGATTTGGGTCTGGCGTTTCAGCTGACCAATATCGCACGGGATATCGTTGAGGACGCGGAGAATGGCCGTTGCTATCTGCCACAAAGCTGGCTGGATGAGGCCGGACTGAGCGCCGCCCAGCTCGCCGATCCGCAACATCGCGCAGCGCTGGCCCCGCTGGCGGCGCGTCTGGTCCGCGAGGCTGAACCTTACTATCAGTCAGCGCGCAGCGGGCTGCCCGGACTGCCGCTCCGTTCGGCGTGGGCGATCGCCACCGCGCGCGGCGTTTACCGGGAAATTGGCGTAAAAGTGCAGCATGCCGGTGCCCGGGCATGGGATACGCGCCAGTGCACCAGTAAAGGCGAAAAGCTGGCGCTGCTGGTGAAAGGTGCCGGCGTCGCGCTTACTTCGCGCCTTGCTCATCCCCAGGCGCGTCCTGCCGGTCTGTGGCAGCGTCCGCGTTGACACGACGCCCATGGCGCTGGCGCAGCGTCGCCTGCAGCTTGTGCAGCGGCGGGGCGTAAAGAAAGCCAAAGGAAACGCAACCTTCCCGTCCCCGCACCGCATGATGCATGCGGTGCGCCATATACAACCGCTTCAGATAGCCTTTGCGTGGAATATAGCGGAACGGCCAGCGCTGATGGACCAGGCCGTCATGCACCATAAAATAGAGCGCGCCATAGGTCGTCATGCCAGCGCCAATCCATTGCAGCGGCCAGACACCGTTGACACCCAGCCAAATCAGGCCAATCGACAGCAGCGCAAACACCACGGCATACAGGTCGTTGAGCTCAAATTTGCTCTCATGCGGTTCATGATGCGACAAATGCCAGCCCCATCCCCAGCCATGCATAATGTATTTATGCGACAGCGCCGCGACGATCTCCATCAGTATCACGGTAGCCAGCAGGATAAGCGCATTCCATAACCAGAGCATCATTGGTCCATTTGCGAAGAGTGAGAGTATAAAGGTGGACGTGGATAGCGAAAGGCGCAAGTCCCCGGCAAAAAAACGCACCGGCAGCGTAAATACCAGCCAGGTCACAGACGCGTGCTGTCACCGTCAGACAAGCAAAGCGGCAAGAAGGTTATCCTGGAAGGCGGCCGGGTGGCTCTGCTTTACATCGATTTAACAGCTGGTTAGTATAGCCAGCGGTTCAGCGGTCCAGGCTGCTGCGTAGGCGTTAACGTCAATCAACGCACCATATGCAGAGACTTTCTGCCTCATTTCCATGGTGCGCAAACATGTCCCATACCGCTTTATCTGCTGATTCTGCCCTGCGTCGTTCCGGCTTTTTCCTGCTACTGCTGTTACTCACCGCCGCCAACTTACGCACGCCCATTACCGCCACCGGGCCGGTGCTGGAAAATATTCGCCTGACATTTGGCCTGAGCGCCAGCGCTGCCGGCGTGATTAACTTTTTACCGCTGCTGATGTTCGCCACGCTGGCACCGCCAGCCGCCTGGTTCGGCAATCGCTTTGGCCTGGAGCGCAGTCTGTGGGGGGCGTTACTCCTGATCGTCCTGGGTTCACTGCTGCGAATCAGCGGCAGCGAAACGGCACTGTGGCTGGGTACGCTGATTCTCAGCAGCGGGATCGCGGCGGCCAACGTCCTGCTGCCGCCGCTGATTAAGCGTGATTACACCGCGCACACCGCGCGTTATATCGGGCTGTATGCCATGACCATGGGCATCACCGCCAGCATCGCTTCCGGCGTGGCCGTGCCGCTGGCCGAACTCAGCAGCGCCGGCTGGCGTCTGTCGCTGGCGGTCTGGCTGATTCCGGCGCTGATCGCGCTGCTGGCGTGGCTGCCACAGCTGAAAAATCCCGCGACGCTTGAGCAGCGCGCGACAGAGGTCACCGTAACGCGTTCGCCGTGGCGTTCCGCGATCGGCTGGCAGGTTTCGCTGTTCATGGCCAGCCAGTCGCTGCTGTTTTATACCCTGATTGGCTGGTTTACCCCGTTCGCACAGGATAATGGCATCAGTCAGCTCCAGGCGGGCGGCATGTTGTTCGTCTATCAAATCGTGGCGATCGCCTCCAATCTGGCTTGTATGCGGGCGCTGAAGCAGCTGCGCGATCAGCGTCTGATCGGGCTGCTGGCTTCGCTGTCGATCTTCATCGCGGTGACCGGCCTGCTGCTGGCACCCGCATGGTCGCTATTGTGGCTGATTCTGGCAGGCCTCGGTGCGGGCGCCTCGCTGCTGATCAGCCTGTCACTGTTTAATTTACGCACCCGGGACCATCGCCAGGCCTCGAAACTCTCCGGCATGGCGCAGTGCGTGGGGTACGGGCTGGCGGCGCTGGGACCGCTGTGCTTCGGCATGCTGCATGATGTCAGCGGTAGCTGGCAGCTCCCGCTGCTGATGCTGTTGGCGGTAAGCGCGCTGCAAATGGCGATGGCGCTGCTGGCCGGACGCGACCGCGCTATCTGACCTCAGACCGTGACGGCGTTAAGCGCCTCCTGCCGTTCCAGTTCGCGCACGCGTGGGATAACTTCCCGCCCAAAAAACTCCACCTCTTCATGGAAATGCAGAAACGCCAGCAGCAGTAAATCCACGCCAGCGCGTTTCTGCTCCATGATGCGCTCAGCAATTTGCTGCGGCGTGCCAATCAGATTGGTTTTGAAACCGTCGTTGTATTGCACCAGATCCTCGAAGGAGGATTTGGCCCAGTTGCCCTCGCCTTCCGGCGACGCGCTGCCGGCATTTTTCACCTCATGCTGGAAGCCTTTCACTGCATCCGGATTGGCTTTGGCGATGATCTCCTGCAGCACCGCCTGGGCTTCCTGTTCGCTCTCGCGGGCGATGACAAAACCATTCAGGCCGATTTTAACGGCGTGCTGATTGACAGCGGCTTTGGCACGGATATCGTCCACCTGCTGGCGTACGCCCTGTGGCGTGTTGCCGTTGGTGAAGTACCAGTCAGACACTCGTGACGCCATGTCCCGCGCGGCGCGCGAGCTGCCGCCCTGAAAAATTTCCGGTAGCGGATCGAGTGGTTTAGGCTTGAGCGCGTAGTCGCGGAAGCGATAAAAATCTCCGGCGAAGCTGAAGCTGCTTTCACGCCAGATGCCGCGCAGGCAGCGAATAAACTCTTCCGAACGCAGATAGCGCTCTTCGTGATCGAGCCAGGGTTCACCAATCGCTTTGAACTCGCCGCGAAACCAGCCGCTGACAATGTTCACCGCGATGCGCGGACCGTACAGATGGCTGATGGTAGCGATCTGCTTCGCCGCCAGCGTCGGATTCCACGGCCCCGGCAGCAGCGCGGCAATCACTTTGAGTTTTGTGGTGTGGCTCAGCAGATCCTGAGAGAAGGTGACTGATTCGTGCTGATTATCCGCGCCATAGCCGGCGGTGAAACGAATCTGCGTCAGGGCATAATCGAAGCCGGCGCGTTCAGCGATTTTCGCCAGTTCACGGTTGTACTCCGCGTCCCAGCGCGTGCGCTGCTCGATCTGACTGATGACTAAACCCCCTGAAACATTAGGCACCCAGTAAGCAAACTGCAGCGGTTTTACCTGTGACATAGGTTTCTCCTGAGACTTCTTATAGCTGGATTAACGTAAAATTATCTTCATTAATGTTTTTGGCTATAAGAGGCTATGCAGTGAGCGTGCCAGTTCCTGGCAGAGATTAAACGCCTGATTTGCGGGCTAACTGAATGAGAGGATGAGGAATGTCTGTTGCGGATGCAGCAGCCGCTGTCGCCAGGCTGTTGCAATTGCAGCCGCTCCGGCGAAAAGGGCGCTACTCCGCGTGCTGAAAAGCCTGCAGCGCGCTTCGGGTGGCGGCATCGTCAACGGCGGCACTGAGCAGCGCATCAAGCAGACCAGGAAAGCGCGCGTCCAGATCGTCGCGCCGCAGTGACAGCAGATTCTCGCGGCCAGAGGGTTTTTGCCAGATTACGCCGCTGTCACGCAGTACCCGCCAGTGGTGGGTTAAGGTTGATTTGGATACGCCTTGCAGCAGCGAACCGCAGCTGCGCTCCTCCCCCTGTGCCAGCAGCGCGACGACCGCCATGCGCATCGGATTGCCCAGCGCGGCCAGCACATTCTCCAGCCTGATGGCGTCGCGCGACGGATGATTTTCCAGCATTGCTTATCTCTTTAAGGGCGTAAAATAGCAAATTATCCGTGAGTCGGCGGGCGATGTATAGCGCAGTACGAGCGGTGCGCCAATCGCGCTGCGCTAATTTACGATGTCACATTGCTGCTCTATGCTTGTCACCATCCTCCACTCTTTCTTCATCACAACATGAATGCAAATCCGATAGCGCATCCCGCTGCTTTGCGGTCTCTTCAGGCATTGTGCCTGGTCAATTTTTTCATGGCCGACGTGCGGGATGGACTCGGCCCTTTCTTGGGGATCTTTCTTACTGAACATGGCTGGAGAGCGGATGATATTGGCTGGGCGATGACTGCCGGCGGTTTAGCCGGTCTGCTGGCTACGCTGCCGGCGGGTCTGGCAACCGATGCCACGCACCATAAAAAAGGGCTGCTGATTCTGGCCTCACTGCTCATTACGCTGGCCACCCTGATGCTGTGGTGGTTTCCTTACGGTGGAGTGGTGGTTGGCTCGCAGGTGGTTACCGGTCTCGCGGCCGCGCTTATTGCCCCGTTACTGACCGGCGTCACCCTCGGCCTGACCGGCTCTCAGGGGTTCAGCCAGCAGATGGGTAGAAACGAGGCGTTCAATCATGGCGGCAATATGACTGCCGCGCTGTTTGCCGGGTTTGCCGTCTGGCTGTGGGGCACCGATGCGGTTTTTATCCTGATGACCGCGATGGCACTGTGCGCATGTTTTGCCGTGGCCGCCATTCAGCGTAACGCGATCGATGACCGCGCGGCGCGCGGCGGTGCCGGACAGCAGGCCGCAGAGCTTCCTGGTTTCTCTGCCCTGCTGCGCAATCCGGTGCTGCTGATTACCGGCCTGACGCTGCTGCTGTTTCACCTCGGCAACGCCGCGCTGTTGCCGATGCTGGGCATTCGCGCGGCGGCAACGCACAGCGGACAGCTCAGCCCCGGTGTTTATACCGCTGCAACCGTGGTGATTTCGCAATGCGTGATGATTCCCGTGGCGTTATTCGCCGCCCGAAACGCCAGCCGCCTCGGTTTTCCATTGCTGATTACCCTCGCGCTGGTGGTGCTGCCGGTGCGTGCCGGCATCGCCTCCCTGTTCGATGGCACCTATGCGATGGTACCGGTACAGATTCTTGATGGTCTGGCCGCCGGGTTGCTGGGCGTGGCAGTACCGGGCTACATCGTCAGCGTGCTTGACGGCAGCGGACACACCAATGCCGGCCAGAGTTTCGTCATGCTGATGCAGGGCGTGGGCGCGGCATGCAGCCCGGCACTGACCGGCAGCATCGCCGCCGCCTGGTCTTATCAGGTCGCTTTCGCCGTGCTCGGCAGCATTGCCCTCGCCGCACTGATGCTCTGGAGCCTCAGCCAGCGCATCCGATGGGTTAAAAGCCGGGCGTGAGGTGATATCAACACGCCCGATCGAATCAAAACTTTCATAGACCAGCGCCTGAAGCTTTGATCGCATCGGGCGTCTCAATCTCTCTGAGTTAATATACTCCTGCAGACCTGGCCCGCCACGATATATGTGGCAGCTTTTCATTTAGAAAAGTCAAAAAACCCCGGAAGCTGAGATTCAAAAAGCGTTACGTTGTCTGGAGGAGATGCTCAATGAAATATAAAACCCATAATCAGCTACATGAAGAAATGCTTCAGGATCCTGAATACCGCGCAGCCTGGGAAGCAGAGGAACGAAAAGACCGTATGCAAGCCTTGCTCAAAGCGTGGCGGCAGCATGCCGGATTGACCAGTGCACAAGTGGCTGAGCGGATGGGGGTAAAACCGCCCACGGTTTCGCGCATGGAAAAGAATATTACCTCTGCCAGCTTTGAAACCATTGCGCGTTACGCCAAAGCCTGCGGGATCGATTCTGCCACCGTTGAGTTTTAACAGCACGATAAGGACGGAGAGTGAAGCCGATAGTGTTAACCGGCTTCAACTGTCATGGCCGCCGGAAAAACGCCTAATCCGTCCGGGCGCTGGCGCGGTTAGTGAGCTGTGCTTTGGCCAGGGTGCGTGCCAGGATTGAGGAATAGAGCGGTTTGCCACCAAAGAACTGCGCTGCCAGCGTCGCGCCCAGGCAGGTGATGATCATCGGCAGAATCAGTTGATAGTTATTGGTCATCTCCAGCACCAGCACGATGCCGGTAAGCGGCGCGCGCACCGAGGCGGCGAACAGCGCGCCCATCCCGGCGACGGCAAAGGTGGCGGCTTCCAGCTGATAATGCGGGAACCAGTCGGCGCTCAGCTGACCAAAGCAGGTGCCCAGCAGCGTGCCCAGCGTCAGCATGGGCGCAAAAATGCCGCCCGGCGCGCCTGAAGAGAAGCAGCAAATGGTGACCAGCGTGCGCAGCGCGAAGAGAGCAAACAGCGCCAGCGCGCCATAGTGTCCGGTAGCGAAATCCGGAATCAGCGTCGTTCCGCCGCTCACCGCCTGCGGCAGCAGTAAACCCAGCACGCCGCACAGTCCGGCCAGCAGGCTACCGAACAGCACCCAGCGCCCGGTACGTCCGAGATGCAGGCGCTGAAACTGGTCCTGTGCGAGAAATATCAGCCGGTTGAACGCCACGCCGCAGCCGCCAAACAGCACACCCAGCACCAGATAGAGCCACAGCGTCTCGGTGGGCGCGTCACGCAGCTGACCGATATTAATGATGGCTTCATTACCGTTGAGCACGCGAAAGACAATGCTCGACATAATCACGCCAACAAACACCGCTTTTATCGATATCAGGCTATAGCGAAACTGCGGGCGCATCTCTTCGATAATGAACAAAATGCCCGCCAGCGGCGCGTTGAACGCCGCTGAAAGCCCCGCCGCGGCACCGGTCGCCAGCAGCGTATGACGCGATTCGGAATCGCGCACGCGAAACAGATCGAGGCACATACCGCCGATGTTGCCGCCAATCTGTACCGTGGGTCCTTCGCGTCCCAGCACCATGCCAGAGCCCAGCGCGCCCATGCCGCCGATAAATTTAACCGGCAGCACGCGCCACCAGCGCACCGGGCGCAGCTCTTCCAGCGCGCCCTCGATTTCCGGAATGCCCGAGCCTCCCGCCTCTGGCGCGAAGCGGCGCACCAGAAAATAGCCGATGCCGCCCAGCAGCGCCGAAATAAAAAACGCGCTCAGCAACGCCATGGCCAGGTTATCCGCACGCTCCGTCAGCCAGCCGATCCGCAGGTGGAGAATAAAATTGACCGCGCGATCGAAAGCCACCCCGACCAGCCCGGTGAGGATACCGACCAGCGCGGCCAGCAGCAGCAATGCCAGCGGGGTTTTATCGCGTCGCAGCAGTTTTTGCAGCAGCATAAAGCGCCCGGCGCGCATCGCGTTGGCAGGCTCGGTGGCATCAGGTAAGGCAGACATCGTCATCCTCAATTACAACAGTTGAGCGCATTGGCAGCGCCGGAAAGAGTTTGGGCTTAGCATAACCAAAATTGCCTGATCGGTAACTCAATCATTCGCAACATAATTTTACCTCAGGTCGCGCGATGTGGCGTAGGCGCCAGGCTGGGTTGCGATCGGGCGCAACAAACCGGGCAGAAAATCCGCTACGCGGTGCAGGCTTGCTGCAGCATGCTCACAGAATTTTGCGCGGTGGATTGACGCGCCGACGGCAAATCACCATGATCGCGCCAGGATTAGTCACCCCGGAGCCACAAGGTGTCGGAACTCAGTAATGCATTGCTTGAAGAGATTGTCACGGACGTACGCCCCCTCACCCGTCAGGGCAAAGTGGCAGATTACATCCCGGCGCTGGCCGGCGTGGATGCCGATCAACTGGGCATCGCCATTGCCACTGCCGATGGTCGCAGCTACCAGGCCGGCGATGCGGGCACGCGCTTTTCAATCCAGTCCATTTCCAAAGTCCTGTCGCTCACCGTCGCGCTGACGCTGTACGAGGACGCCGAGATCTGGCAGCGCGTAGGCAAAGAGCCATCCGGCCAGGCATTCAATTCACTGGTGCAGCTTGAACTGGAACAGGGAAAGCCGCGCAATCCATTCATTAACGCCGGCGCGCTGGTAATGTGCGATTTGCTGGAAGGCCGGCTCACCGCGCCACGCCAGCGCATGCTGGAGTTTGTGCGTCGTCTGGCACAGCAGCCGGACATTCAGTATGACCGTGTGGTCGCGCGCTCTGAATATGAGCACTCGGCGCGTAACGCCGCCATTGCCTGGCTGATGAAGTCGTTTGGCAACTTTCATAATGACGTCAGTAAAGTAATGGAAACCTACTTTCACTACTGCTCGCTGGCGATGAGCTGCAGCGAACTGGCGCGCACGTTTCTCTATCTCGCCAATCACGGTCGCACGCTGGATGATGAGTGGGCGGTGATCTCTGCACGCCAGGCGCGGCAGGTGAACGCACTGATGATGACCAGCGGCATGTACGACGGCGCCGGAGAGTTTGCCTGGCGCGTGGGCATGCCGGCTAAATCCGGCGTCGGCGGCGGGATTGTCGCAGTGATTCCCGGTGAGATGAGTATTGCCGTCTGGTCACCGGCGCTGGATCATTCCGGTAACTCGCTGGCCGGCACCGCCATGCTGGAGAAACTCACGGAGCGGCTGGGGCGATCGATATTTTAAGGCCCGGCTCGTACTGAGAGGCTTCCCTGTAAATGAAAAGAGTTAAACAACGAGCCGCCCGTTTATATCGGTGCGCATAAATGCGCACCTTACGAAAATCGTGTAATTCCTTGCTGATTGCGATCGATGCCGTTATGCCTTGCAATTAAGTTGAAAATGACCTGATTAGAACGGTGCGTATCAATGCGCCGTCATGTGTAAATCGTGCAACTGCCTACAGGCCGCAGTAAATGACGTGACACCTTGCAATAGAGTTGCAAGTGACTGTTTATATCGGTGCGGATCAATGCGCACCCTGTGCAAATAGTGCCAATACCTTGTAGGGTCGCCATTAATGGCGACCACAAATTCTGAGCAATGACAGGTTATGCCATCAGACACCGCTCATCCTTCAGCAATGAGAAATAGTGTTTCTCTAATGTACTCATCAGGTTGCAATTAAGTTAACAAACACACCACATTAAGTGACCCTTTTCAAAAGGTGCGAATTATGTCGCTCCCAGCCTCACTTTTATTAACCCTTGTGCGGCAATCGCGTTACACTTCGGCCTCATTTGTTGAAGCACTCAGTATTTGCCATGACGTTTTCCTATCACTTTCGCCAGCGCCTGACCGCCTGCGTCGCCATTGTGGCGGTGCTGCTGCTGTTCGTCGCGCCGATTGTGTCGAAAACGCTGCTGGAGCGGCAAACGCGCATTGACCCCGTGGCGTCGCACAGCCCTTCATCTGCCATGCCAATGCACCATCACGATATGCCGATGGAGATGGCGATGCCGGGCATGATGCATCACAACATGGACGACGGCGAAATTGCCTGCGGCTATTGTGATTTGCTGGTGCATGTGCCGCTGATGATGTGGGTGTTTATCCCGTTCATCTGGCTGATGCTGGTGATCTCGCGCGCCCCACCGCTGCCGCCGCTGGTGGCACCCCGCCCGCGCCGCTTCAGCGGTACCCATCGTCCGCGCGCGCCACCGGTTTTTCTTTCCTGCTGAATCTCATTAATCGGTACAACGCCTGCGCTGTGCCCTGACATTCTCTTATCGGAAGGAAGACGGCTTTGTCTGCTGTTCACTCTGCAGCACCGCGCGGCGCGGTGCTTAATCTGCTACGCCGCTTACATTTTTACATTGGCCTGTTTGTCGCGCCGTTCATCTTCGTGGCGGCGCTCAGCGGCACGCTGTATGTGCTGACGCCGCAGCTGGAAAATCTGATCTACGCCGATGCGCTCACCGCGCAGCCGCAGGGCAATGTGCAACCGCTCTCGGCGCAGATCGCCGCGGCACGCGCCTATGCGGGCGAAAATCAGCACATTTATGCGGTTCGACCCGCGCCCGCCGCGCGCGATACCACGCGCGTACAGTTCAGCGATGCCACACTCGGTCCGTCGCAGTCGCGCGCGGTGTTTATCGATCCCTACAGCCTCAAAGTAACCGGCGACATGACGGTGTACGGCACCAGTGGCGTGTTGCCGCTGCGCACCACGCTCGATCTGCTGCACAGCAGCCTGTTACTCGGTGACTTTGGTCGCAACTACAGCGAACTGGCGGCGAGCTGGCTGTGGGTGGCCGCGCTCGGCGGCGTGCTGCTGTGGCTGGGCACGCGACCAAAACGCCGGCTGAAAACCGTGCGAAAGGGGTTTGCCTTCACCCGGCACTGGCACATCACGCTGGGGCTGACGCTGCTGCTCGGGCTGCTGTTCTTCTCCGTTACCGGCCTCACCTGGTCACAATGGGCAGGTAGCAATATCGATAAGATGCGCACCGAGCTTAACTGGCTGACGCCACAGGTGAATACGTCGCTCAGCGGTGATGCGCCCGCCGCGCCGGCGGATCCTCACGCCGATCACCGCAGTATGCCGGACATGGACATGACCAGCATGCCGATGTCGTCGATGGCGAAACCGGCGACGCAGCCAGCGAAGTCACTGCCAGCAAATGCCGCCGACGCTGACTGGGATCGTGTGCTGGCGGCGGCGCGTCAGGATGGCATCCGCGCGGCTAAAGTGGAGTTGCGCCAGCCGAAAAGCGAGGGCAAAGCCTGGACGGTGAGTGAGATTGATCGCAGCTGGCCCACACAGGTGGATGCAGTGTCCGTGAATCCGCAAAGCTTCGCGATTGTCGATCACGTCTGGTTTGATCGCTTCCCGCTGGTGGCAAAACTGACGCGCTGGGGCGTCGATGCGCACATGGGCGTGCTGTTTGGCTGGCCTAATCAGCTGTTGCTGGCGCTGTTTGGCCTGGGTTTGTGCAGCATGATTGTGCTGGGTTATCGTATGTGGTGGCTGCGCCGCCCGGCTCTGGATCAGGCCAGCCCGGCGCAAACCCTGAGCGCAAGCTGGCTGGCGCTGCCGCACTATGCCAAAGGGGTCTGCCTGATGCTGGCGCTGGCGCTCGGTTATGCCCTGCCGGTGATGGGCGTCAGCCTGCTGGCCTTCGTGCTGGTGGATGTACTGCGCTGGCGCAGACAACAGCGTGCGCCGATGAGCGAAGCGGAAATTCTCGCCGCGCAGCAGTCGCCGCTCGGTATCGTGCGGGCGCGTTTCACGGTGAAACGCAAGGAGATGCGTTACTACCTGCGTGGGCTGTTTATTCTGGCGCTGATTGTCGGTACGGTGATGAGCAATGCGATTATCGGCGGCGTGATCGATCAATACGGCATCCCGTTCAGCCACTGGACGCTGACCATGTATCTGACGCAGGGCTTTATGATCGCGCTTTACACCACGGTATTCACCGCGCTGATGTCGATTCCGCTGTGGTATTTCTTCCTCGGCGAAAAGGATGATTCGCAGGGATAAGGCGTAAAAAACGGCGGATGATCCCCCATCCGCCGTTTTGCCTGACAAACGTCAGCGTATTATCCGCCTCAGATTCCGACTCAGAAATCGGCCTTCAGCACCACGCGGTAATTGGCTTTACCGGCGCGTACGTGATCCAGCGCTTCATTGATTTTTGACATCGGGAACTCTTCCACCTGCGGTGCCACATCGGCGCGTGACGCCAGACGCATCAGCTTACGCAGCTGGCCCGGTGAACCGGTAGACGAACCCGTTACCGCACGATCGCCCAGAATCAGACTGAACGCTGGCACCTCAAATGGCTTCATTACCGCGCCCACGGTGTGGAACTTACCGTGCGGAGCCAGCGCCTGGAAGTACGGCTGCCAGTCCAGATCGACGGCTACGGTGCTGATAATCAAATCAAATTGCCCGGCCAGCGCGTTCAGCGCCTGAGGATCGCGGCTGTTGACCACACGATCGGCGCCCATGGCTTTGATGGATTCGGTTTTGCTGGCATTCGAACTGAACGCTGTGACTTCTGCACCCATGGCGCGCAGCAGTTTGATCGCCATATGGCCGAGGCCGCCAATACCGATGACGCCGACGCGGCTGGTTGCCGTTACATGGTGCATCAGCAGCGGTTTAAACACGGTAATCCCGCCGCACAGCAGCGGACCGGCAGAGGTAATGTCCATGGATTCCGGCAGCGGAATCACCCACTGCCAGTCGGCGCGCAGATGGCTGGCGAAACCGCCTTTGTTCATGATGGTGGGCACTGAACCGTTCTCACAGTTGACCTGCTCGCCGTTGATGCAGGCATCACAGTGCTGGCAGCTTTTCGCGGTCCAGCCGATACCCACGCGCTGACCCACCTTCAATCCTTTGTCCTGCGCCGCATCGCCGAGTGCGCTGATGCGACCAATCACTTCGTGACCGGCAATGACCGGATAAGAGGAAATGCCCCACTCGTTATCAATCATCGACAAATCAGAATGGCACACACCGCAGTAATCGACCTCAACCAGCACCTCTTCCGCCGCCAGCGGACCGGTTTCGTACTCGTACGGTACCAGCGCATCACCGGCGTTGTGTGCGGCATAACTTTTGATTTTCATTACTGTCCTCTGTTTTCAGCGTTGTTAACCCGGGAAGTCTAGCAGAGCGTATTGCATGATTATGATTAAATTTCAGCCAATTAGAGTCTGTTAAGCGCAACGGGGAAAGAAAAGCATTTCGCGTTAAAGCGAATCGTGACTGGGCGGACTGCGGAACGCATGGCGCGCCTCTTCTATCAGCTGGCTGGCAGTGACGGTGGGCGGCAAACGCGTCAGCACTTTGCTGGCCTGCCAGTAACACAGCACCATCTCCTCGTTAGTTTCGTTCTCCGCCATTTCCCTTAAGCGCCTGCGCAGGCTCAGCACGTCCAGCGTTTGCTGTTCATCCACCATCTCAGCGATGGTTTGGTTGATGACCTGATGAATAATTTTCCAGGAAAGATCGGCAAACACATTAAACCTCGTGACGTAGTAACGGGCTCCAGGCAAATGAGGAAAAGGTGCACGCCCAGCGGCACGCAAATAATCTAACTGGGATAACTATAGCCGCTTATTTAACCAGCAAACGGCTGGCCGCCTGCTTATGCGTTAGCTTGCGGATCGGTAAATGAATTTTTTTCTCTCAGCACGCGTTGCAATGGTACTAAAACCCGGTGCTGGCGCGCGACCGCAGGATTTCGCAACAGATTTTACCTTGCGCTAAAACGGAGAATTCCGATAATCGCTATCTACTCATTTATATAGCGAAAAGGAATCTCCGCGTGAAGACGCTTACCCTACTGTTAATGACTGCCGCCGGCGGATTGAGTTTACCGGCGCAGGCCGCCATGGATATCCGCGTGACGTATGCCGGTTCGATGGGAAAAGTGATGGATCAGGCACTGGGCCCGGCATTTGCACAACAGCATGACGGTAAGTATGAAGGTCAGGGCCAGGGGGCTTATGGTATGGCGCGCCTGCTGGCGAGCAAAAAAATCACCGCTGACGTGTTCGTGTCTGTTACTCCCGGTCCGATGCAGATCCTGAAAGACGCCGGACTGATCGACAACGCAGTACCGGTAGCCAGCACCAGCATGGTGATTGCCTATAACCCAAAAGGGCCGTTTGCGCCGCAGTTTGCCGCAGCCAAAGGCAATGATGGCCGCTGGCTTCAGCTGCTGGCAGCGCCGGGACTGAAATTTGGTCGGACCGATCCGGTAAACGATCCTAAAGGCCAGAACATTATTTTCACCCTGCTACTGGCGCAGAAGTATTACCGGCAGCCCGGCATCGCTGACAACATTCTCGGCGGTTACCAGAATCCCGCGCAAACCCATCTGGAAGGTGGCTTGCTGACACGGCTCGAGAGCGGTCAGGTGGATGCGGCTGCAGGCTATGAAAGCGAAGTGATCTCTGCCCATCTGCCTTACATTGCGCTGCCCGATGAAATCAACCTCAGTAATCCGGCGATGGCGACTAAGTGGTACGACACGGTCAGCTTTAGCGTCAAAGACAGCCAGGGTAAAGATAAAGTGCTGCACACCCAGCCGCTGGTCTATTACGCGGCGGTGCTCAGGAATGCGCCGCACGGTACGGTCGCTGGCACAGCCTTTGTAGATTTCATGCTGAGTCCGTCAGGACAGGCGCTGTTTAAACAGCAAGGCTATGCCGCACCGAAGGGCAATGGGCTTTATACGCCATGAAAATCCGCCATGCTGGCGCGCTGTGGCTGTCGCTGCCCGCCCTGGTGCTGCTGGCCGTGCCGTTTGTCACCCTGACGGGCGTCACACACTGGCAACACCTGCGACTGGCGTGGGGTGACGGCGCGGCGATTACCACGTCGCTCAGTCTGGGCGCGATCGCGCTGGTGCTGATTTTTCTGACCGGCTTACCGCTGGCCTGGTGGCTGTCGCAGGCGCGGGGAAAAATGCGCTGGCTGGTGGAAACGCTGGTGATGATCCCGCTGCTGACGCCGCCGCTGGCGATGGGAATCCTGCTGGTCAGCGCGTACGGTCCGTACAGTTTGCCCGGCCAGCTGCTGAGCAAGCTGGGCTGGACGCTGGTGAACAATCCCGCCGCCTTTATTCTGGCGCAGTGGTATGGCGCGCTGCCCTACTTTGTCACCAGCGCACGCTCGGCGTTTATCGCGGTGCCGCCGGAGATCCTTGAAGCGGGCCGAACGCTGGGTGCCGCGCCATGGCCGCGCTTCTGGCGGCTGGCGCTGCCCCTGGCCGCACCGGGCCTGGCGTCGGCTACGGCACTGGCGTGGGTGCGGGCGATGGGCGAATTCGGCATTGTGATGATTTTCGCCTGGTTTCCCCACGGAATGCCGGCGCAGCTGTACAACAATCTGCAAAACGACGGCGTGGATGCGGTTTATGTGCTGTTGTGGCTGTTACTGCTGTTTACCCTGCCGGTGCCGCTGCTGTGCGCGCTGGCTTCCCGACGCGCGCTTTGCGGCAACACGGCGCGGCATCATTAGAGGCTGGCGCGCTGCTCACTCTCACGCATCGCCAGCCGGACCGTCTCCAGCAGCGGTTCAATCTCCAGCGGCCGGGTGAAAAAGGCAAAGGCGCCCTGAGCAAACAAGCGCCGGCAGGCCTCCAGCGTGTCGTGCCCGGTCATGATGATCACCGGCAGCAGCGGATGGCGTGCGCCCTGCCGGGCCAGCCAGCTCAGGCCGCTACTCTCTGGCTGTCGCACGTCAAGCAGCAGACAGCCGCATACGGCTTGCTGACCGGCGGCGGCGGTTTCGAACGATGCCAGGTCAGCAAAGTCGGCGACCTCGTAGTCCACGGTTCGCAGCAGAAATCCCAGCGACTCGCGCACGGATACATCATCATCCACTAACCACACCTTCGCGCCCATTACGTACTCCGCCTGTAGAAAAATGAGGAAAATTTCGGCCCTCTCTGTCGCGCGGTAACGCAACAGCAGCCAGACCTGACGGTAGCTGGTTATCGATGGACGTGAAGTGCGCGACGACGTGCACCTTCCCTGCGCCGATAAAAAAGCCCTCCGTTGAGGGAGGGCGATTTTTCCATAATTTGGCTTAGAACACCATTGGCACAAATCTGGTTAGCTGTTGCGCTGCAGGTGGCTGCTGACAAAAGCGCGACAGCGCGCCGAGATCGGTTCGCTGAACACCTGCTGCGGCAATCCGGACTCTTCGATTTTGCCCTGATGCAGAAACACCGCTTTGTTTGAAACATCGCGCGCAAACCCCATTTCATGGGTGACGATAATCATGGTGCGCCCCTCTTCCGCCAGGCTGCGGATGACGCGCAGCACTTCGCCCACCAGCTCCGGGTCGAGCGCGGAAGTGGGTTCATCAAACAGTATCGCTTTCGGCTGCTGCGCCAGCGCCCGGGCTATTGCCACGCGCTGCTGCTGGCCACCGGAGAGCTGCGACGGCCACGCGTTGCGCTTTTCGTATAACCCGACTTTTTGCAGCAGCGCTTCGGCCTCGGCAACGGCCTCCTGATGACTGCGCTTCTGCACATGGATCGGCGCCTCAATGATGTTCTGCAGCACGGTTTTGTGCGGCCACAGATTGAAGCCCTGAAACACAAAGCCGAGCTGCATGCGCATCAGCTTAATGCGGCGGCGCTGTTCACGGCTCAGCTTTTCGTCCGCGTTATCGAGGGTGACCACTTCATCGCCCACGGCAATTTCACCGGCCTGTGGCACTTCAAGAAACGGGATGCAGCGCAGCAGCGTACTTTTACCGGAACCACTGGCGCCGATCAGCGAAATGACGTCGCCATCCTGCGCCGTCAGGCTGATGTCATGCAGCACTTCATGCCCGCTATAACTTTTTCTGAGATGGCTCAGGGCAATAGTGGGTTTGTTCATTAACGTGCTCCAGCGTGATAAGGGGACAAACGGCGCTCCAGCAGCGCCACCGCTTTGCTCACCAGCACGGTCAGCAGCAGATAGATAATCGCCGCGCTGATAAACACCTCCAGCGCGCGGAAGGTTTCTGACACGATGGAATCGGCGATGCCGGTCATCTCCATCAGGCTGATGGTGCTCACCAGCGATGTGGATTTGATCATCGAGATGATCTCATTGCTGTAGGCCGGCAGCGCCTGACGCACCGCCAGCGGCAGCGTGATGCGCCGCAGCGTGGTGAAGCGCGACATGCCGCACACTTTCGCCGCTTCCAGTGACTGCACGCTAACCGCATTCAGTCCGCCGCGCAGGATCTCGGCGGTGTAGGCCGCGTCGTTGAGAATCAGCGCAATTAACCCGCACCAGTAGGGCTCACGCAGCAGCGGCCACAGCACGCTTTCGCGCACCGCCGGCAGGCTGCCGAGGCCATAGTAAATCATGAAGATTTGAATCAGCAGCGGCGTACCACGGAACAGCCAGACATAAAAACGCGTAACGTAGCTGCCGAGGCGATGCTGACGCAGCAGATTCAGCAGCAGCGCCAGTATCCCGCCGCCCAGCAGGGACAATACCGCCAGGTTGAGCGTCAGCGGCAGTCCGCGCAGCAGTGCCGCCAGCGTGTGCTGTAAGAAGGTGAAATCCATCGTGGCTCCTTACAACCGCGCGCGTTGTTGCCCGCGCATGGCCACTTTTTCCACATAGCGGAAGAAGAAATCTGAACAGGTGGTGATAATCAGGTAAATCACCGCGCCTACGCTGTAGAAGAAAAACGGCATCTGGGTGGAATTCGACGCGGTGGAAATCTGGTTCATGGTTTCCACCAGCCCGGTCACCGATACCAGCGCCGACTCCTTAATCACCGATTGCCACTGATTGCCCATGCCCGGCAGCGCGGTGCGCAGCGCCTGCGGCACAATCATGCGGCGGAACAGCATAAAACGCCCCATACCGGTGACCGTAGCGGCTTCCAGCGTGCCGGCGGGAATCGCGTAAAACGCGCCGCGAAATACGCTGCTCTGATAAGCGCCGGAAATCAGCCCGATGGCGATCGCGCCTGCAACGAAGCCGTTAACGTCAAACGGTCCCTGCAGGCCGATAGCTTCACCGATAAACCCCACCACCTGTCGGCCACCAAAGTAGAACAGGTAGATCACCAGCAGCTCCGGCACGCCGCGAAACAGCGTGATGTAACCGCTGGCAACACGCTGCTGCCAGCGGCCGCCACCAATCTGCATCCAGCACAGCAGGCTGCCGAGCATCGCGCCCAGCAGCCACGCACACAGCGAGACCGTTACCGTGACGGTGGCGGCGTCCAGCAGCACGCCGCCCCAGCCTTCGTCACCAAAACCTAACAGTTGCCAGTCAATAGTCATAAGCGCTCAGCATTATTCCGCAGGCGCGACGTTCTCGCCGAACCATTTCTCTGACAGTTGCTTCAGCGTGCCGTCTTTGATCATCGACACCAGCGCCTGATCCAGCGCGGCTTTCAGCTCCGGATTGTTTTTACGAATGGCAATCGCCGAGCCCTGGCCCAGTACACCACCCACAAAGCCGTAACCGGTGCTGTTTACCGTATCCGCGTGTTTTTTCACATAAGCATTGAGGTTGGTGCGCGATGCCATGACCGCATCAACCCGGCCATTGAGCAGATCGGCGAAGGTTTCCGGGCCGGCCTGATAGGTACGGATAGTCGCGACGTCACCGAGGTATTTGTTGAGGAAATCGGCCTGAATGGTAGCGACCTGCACCGCAATGGTTTTGCCTTTGAACTTCGCCTTCAGCGCGTCGATGGCTTTGTTCATACCGGCTTCATCGGTCGCCTGTACCACTTCACCGTTGCCCGGCAGGGTATCCACTGCGCTACCCTTCAGCGTGACGAAGCCCGATACGCTCACGGTGTACTGATGGGTAAAATCCACCACTTCTTGACGTTTTGGCGTCACGGTGACGGCATCGACCACTGCATCATATTTGCCATCAGCGAGGCCGGGGATCAGTCCGGACCACTTTTGCGCGACGATTTCATATTTGAATCCCGCGCGTTTCGCCAGTTCGGCCACCATATCGGGCTCGTAGCCGACAATTTTGCCGCTCGGCGTGGACTGGTTAAACGGCGGATAGGCCGCTTCGGTGGCAAATTTTAATGTGCCAAAATCTTTTGCCTGAACCACGGCAGAAGCCAGCAGCAACAGGCCCGCGGAGGCGGAGAACAGCCCTTTACGCATCATCATAAAACCTCATTATTATCAGGAGAGTAAGTCGATCGCTATACGGGCCAGAGCCTGTGTGCCAGCGTGAATGCTGCGTTCGTCCGGCTGATAGTCGGAGTTGTGCAGATGGTCGTCGCGCCCCGGCGCGCCAGAGCCGATATGGATCTGACAGCCCGGCACACGCTCAGTAAACAGCGAGAAATCTTCCGCGCCAAAGCTGCTGCTGGGTTTTGCCACCACCGGCTTGCCGAACTGGTGCGACAGAATCGGCTCCAGTGCATCAATCAGCGCATCATCATTCATCAGCGGCGGTACGCCTCGCTGATAATTGACCTCAATCCGCGTATTGAGCGACAGTGCGACACCGGCACAGATGCGGCGGAAAGCGTCTTCCATGTGAGCGCGCGCCTGCGGTGATTTAGCGCGGATGGTGCCCTGAATCAGGCAGCTGTCGGAGATGATGTTATGGGTGGTGCCGCCGTGGATATGGCCAATCGTCAGCACAGCAGAGTTCGCCGGATCGAGCTCGCGCGACACAATGGTCTGCAGCTGCGTTACCAGGCTGGCGGCGGCAATGATCGGATCGGTACCCATGTGCGGCCGGGCGGCGTGGGTGGATTTGCCATGAATCACTACGTCGAATTCATCGCTGGAGGCGGTGCTGGCACCGCGCGTCAGGGCGATTTCTCCTGCGGCCAGCTCTGGTTTATTGTGCAGCGTGATCGCCACATCAATGCCGTCCGCTGCGCCGGCAGCAATCATGGCTTGCGCGCCGCTCTCTGGCGTCTCTTCCGCCGGCTGAAAAATCAGCCGCACCGTGCCGTGCAGCTGGCTGCGCAGGTCCGTGAGGATCGCTGCAACGCCGAGCAGCGTAGCCGTGTGGATATCGTGGCCGCAGGCGTGCATTTTACCCGGCCAGATGCTGCTAAACGGCAGGCCGGTTTGCTCATGAATCGGCAGCGCATCCATATCGGCACGCAGCAGCACGGTCCTGCCCGGCTGCGCGCCGGTAATGTCCACCATCACGCCGGTGCGGCCCACGCCGGTTTGCGGCGTCAGCCCGAGGCGCAGCAACTCCTGTTCCACGATGGCTGCGGTGCGGACGGTGTCGAAACCAAGTTCCGGATGTGCGTGAATATCGCGCCGGATGGCGATGAGGTGCGCCTGCATGCTTTCACTTCTGGCGCTGATATCCCTGGCTAAAAGAATTTTATGATCGGTCATGGTGGTAATACGGTTATGCAGGCTGTCGCCTGGCCGTTATGGCATTTTTATGAAATTCAGCGTTTTATTTATTCACAGCCCTCAGCAGATTGCAACGCACAATTCCTTTCCTTAATAGCTGAATTTGCGTGATATTTTTCTAAAACCCTGCCTGTGCAGGATAAACCTTATAAAATGCATGCTCAGTCAGTTATAACATTCATAATTCGCAGACGATCATCAGTTTTACTGATTTTGTTATTGAACATAAAAGCATCGCGTTGCTCAGCCATCAATCTTTGCTCTGCTCCGCCTGACTGAGTAGCCACGCACGAACCGCACTCACCGTTGCCTGCTCACGCGGACGACGCGGAGCCACCAGATACCAGCCGGCATCAACGGGCATCTCACGATGCCAGGCGGGAACCAGCCGACCGCTGGCCAGATCGTTCTGCACAAAATGCGGGCTGGTCAGTGCGATACCCTGACCACTCAGCGCCGCTTCCAGCGCCAGCGCGGTCTGGTTGAAGCGCAGATGATGCTGATGCTGCAGCGACTGGCCGGGGAACATAAACGCCAGGAACGCCGGCCACAGGTGATGGCCATCGTGCAGCAGCGGATAGCGCAGGCAATTTTCTGGCTGCGCTGCATCATCGTGTTGTGCCAGCAGCGCCGGGCTGACCACCGCCAGCACCGTCTGGCTAAACAGCAGCGTGGCCTCCAGCCCGCTACCAAACGGCGGCCGGCCATAGCGCACCGCCAGGTCGACGCCTTCATGGTGAAACTGCACCAGCCGTTCAGAGGCCAGCACGCGCAGGTCGATATCCGGCCAGGCCGCGGTAAATGCCGGTAAACGCGGCAGCATCCAGCGGCTGGCAAAGGTCGGTGTTACGCTCAGCGTCAGGCGATCCGGCTCCGGGCGCAGCGTGCGCGTCGCCTCATCAATCAGCTCAAATGCCTGTCGAATGTGCACCGCATAGCCTGCACCGGCAGCGGTCAGCGCCAGCGAACGCGGCAACCGATCGAACAGTTTCAGGCCCAGGCTGGCCTCGAGACCGCGAATATGCTGCGCAACCGCACCCTGCGTCACGCCGAGCTCTTCAGCGGCGAGGCGAAAATTAAGGTGCCGCGTCACGGCTTCAAATACCCGAAGTGCATTCAGCGACGGTAATGCCTGAAAGCCCTGATTCATCCTGTAGTTTTCCTATCGTCAATTGCCAGCTGAGCTGACTCTCTGCGGCATCTCCCGGCCATTATACTGGCATCACAGGATATTTAATTGATGAGGTTACTCACATGACAGTAGAAAAAGTTGCGGTAATTGTCGCAGGTGGCAGCGGTATGGGCGCAGCGGCAGCGGAGAAGCTGGCCAGCGAGGGTTTCAGGGTCGCGATTCTTTCCTCCTCCGGCAAAGGCGAGGCGCTGGCGAATCGTCTGGGCGGGCTCGGTATTACCGGTTCGAATCAGTCAGTGGACGATTTGCAGCACCTGATTGATGCCACTCTGGCGCGCTGGGGACGTATTGACGTGCTGGTTAACAGTGCCGGTCACGGTCCGCGCGCGCCAATCCTCGAATTAAGCGATGATGCGTGGCAGCAGGGAATGGAAACCTACTTCCTCAACGTGGTGCGCGCTGTACGTCTGGTCACGCCGATCATGCAGCAGCAGGGTGGCGGCAGTATCATCAATATCTCATCGGCATGGACGTTTGAACCCACCGACATGTTCCCGACCTCGGCCGTGTTCCGCGCCGGTCTGGCTTCTTTCAGTAAAATCTTTGCCGACACCTACGCAGCTGAGAATATTCGTATCAATAACGTCCTGCCAGGCTGGATTGATAGCCTGCCGAAAACGGATGAACGGCGCGACAGCGTGCCCATGCAGCGCTATGGCACGGCTGCAGAAGTGGCGGCTACCATTGCGTTTCTTGCTTCGCCCGGCGCGGCTTATATCACCGGGCAGAATATCCGCGTGGACGGCGGCGTCACGCGCAGCGTGTAACCGGCTTTGCTGTGCCTGATGGTCACAGCGGCATCTGATGTCCGCTGTGGCTATCGCCTGCCTGCTAAGGAATTTCTCAGCCTGTTTTCAAGACTGGTCTTGTCGTTTCGCGGCCTTATAACACATCAGAATGTTCTTATTCGCTGACAGAATTTTCTGTTCTCAGCTGCCGGATATTCCCGGTAAAACTTTCTGATTTGAGGTCGCTATGCCACTACTTCTTCGTATGCGTCTGCACACGCTGCTGACTCCCGAACGCCATCTGATCTGGCGTTTTCTGCTGACAGGTTGTGCATTTTTCTGGATTCTGCTGGTGGTTGCCGTGATGGGGCTGCGCTGATCAGTTGCTGGCTGTTGTGAGGGATGATTATGGTATTAATGTTATCGCCGCGCCTCAGTGCGCTGCTGAGTTTTTCCCGCCGGTTACTGTGCCAGCTGGCACTGGCTGCCAGCCTGCTGTTCTGGATTGGCGTGGTGGTGGCAATCGTTATCGCGTACTGACCTAATGTGCCTGCAGCCGCGCGGATAACTGTTCCGGCGGCAGCAGCGCAAATGCGCGTTTCATCACCCGCGCCTCGTCAGCCGGGGTGCGACCAAACATCCGCTTAAACTCCCGGTTAAACTGTGAATCACTTTCGTAACCGACGCGTGCGGCGGCACCGGCGGCAGTGAGATTATCGCGAATCATCATCAAACGCGCCTGATGCAGCCGCAGCGACTTGAGATACTGAATCGGCGAGGTCTGTGTCACGCTTTTGAAATGCAGATGGAAGCGCGGAACGCTCATGCCCGCTTCGCTGGCCAGATGCGGCACATCCAGCGGCTGCTGCCAGTCAGCATGAATGCGCTGCAGCGCCCGCGCGATGCGGCCAAAGTGCCCCTGATAGGTCAGCGCTGCGCGCACCGCACCGCCCTGCTCACCCAGCAACACACGAAAGCAAATCTCTTCTACCCGTGCCGGACCTAAAACCTGCGCTTCCAGCGGATCGCTCAGCGCCTGCAACAGGCGCAGCGTGCTATCCGCCAGCGTCTCATTTACCGGCGTCGAAATAATGCTGGCTGGTGTCTCCGCCAGCGGAATGTCTGCCGCTGCGACCTGCGTCACCAGTCGCGCCAGCGTGGCCGCATCCAGACGGATAGCCAGTCCCAGCAACGGTTCAGCCGAGGTCGCTTCAGTCTCAGCGGAGAACGGCAGCGGCACCGACAACACCAGATAGTGCTGTGCGTCGTAGCGATACATTTTGTCGGCCAGAAACGCCCGCTTCGAGCCCTGACAGATAATGATGATGCTCGGCTCATAAAGAACCGGCGTGCGCGCCCACTGCCGGTCGGCACGCATAAAGCGCACGCTGTCGAGCAGTGAAGCAGTATAACCTTCCTGCGGTGCCAGCTGGCGCAGCAGCGCGCAGGTCTGCTGTTGTACGGTTTGCGACATAACGGGTTTCCGGTGAGAGGTTCAGGCAAAGCATAGCCAGGTTTCTTCCCTGCTCACAACCGTGACGAGATAATCAGGCAATGATACGCCACAATCCGGTCTGTTCGCTTTAGCCGGCGTTTTCCACAATAGCCTCGTCAACCAACACGAGGAAACCATCATGGCTCATTCCAATGCGAAAGTGATTATTCTGACCGGCGCCAGCAGCGGCATCGGCGAAGCGATAGCGCGTCTGCTGGCCAGTCAGGGGCATAAACTGGTGCTGGGCGCGCGCCGTACCGATCGGCTGGCAATACTGTGTGATGAACTGCGTGCCAGCGGCGCGCAACTGGATTATCTGGCCACCGACGTGACGCAGCGTGCCGATACGCAGCAGCTGGCCGATTTTGCCCGCGATAAATATGGCCGGGTTGATGTAATGATCAACAATGCCGGCGTTATGCCGCTGTCGCCGCTCAGTTCGCTGAAGGTGGATGAATGGGATCGTATGCTCGATGTCAACGTGCGTGGCGTACTGTACGGCATCGCTGCCGTGCTGCCGGTCATGGAGTCGCAGCAAAGCGGCCATATCATCAATATCGCCTCGATTGGTGCGCTGGCGGTATCGCCGACGGCAGCGGTGTACTGCGCCACAAAATTCGCGGTTCGCGCCATCTCGGATGGCCTGCGTCAGGAATCGCGCCAGCTGCGTGTGACGGTCATTAATCCCGGCGTAGTGGAATCGGAACTGGCGGACACCATCACTGACGAGACCGCACGCGTGGCCATGCAGAGCTATCGTCAGATTGCGTTAAAACCCGAAGCCATTGCGCAGGCGGTGAGCTGGGCCATTAATCAGCCTGGCGAAGTTGATGTCAATGAGATCACGGTGCGCCCTACTGCCAGTGCGCATTGAGGCTAATGGAGCGTGGCGATTTCAGGCTGAAATCGCCCTGGCCTGCGCGTCTGGTGACAGCGCGCAGGCCATCACGCTTACAGCCAGCCCGCTTTTTTCAGCCGCCACCACATAACGAAACAGATCACCAGCGTGACCGCCAGCGCCGCCGGATAGCCAAAGTGGCTGTGCAGCTCTGGCATGTCTGAGAAGTTCATACCGTACATACTGAAGATGATAGTCGGCACAATCAGTATTGCCCCCCAGCCGGCCAGCTTTTTATTCACCTCACTCTGCTGTACCGAGACCAGCGCCAGATTCACCTGCATGGCGCTGGCCAGCGTTTCGCGCATGTCTTCGGCATCAATCATGACGTGGTGCGCGTGATCCTGCACGTCGCGCAGATAGGCGCGCAGATTTTTCGGGATGATATCTTCATGGAAGCGCACCAGCTGCGGGCAGATTTCCGTCACCGGCATTGCCGCATTGCGCAACGACAGCAGCTGACGCCGCAAATGGTAAACATTTTCCAGCGTGACGCTGTCAAAGCGGGTGGTGAACATGCCGTCTTCCAGGTCAGCAATACGTTCACTTAGCGATTCGGTAATTTTACTGTAGTTGTCGACGATAAAATCGAGAATGCAGTAGAGCGCATAGCCGGGTCCCTGGCACAGCATGGCATGGTTTTTCTCGGCTTTGGCGCGGATCGCTTTATAGCCCTCAACCGAACCGTGGCGCACGGTAATCAGAAAATTTTTGCCGAGGAAAAAGTGGGTTTCGCCAAAGCTGATGCGCTGGCGATCTTCCATGTGTGCGGTTTTCACCACGATAAATACCGATTCGCCGTACTGCTCAATCTTGGGCCGCTGATGCGCCACCAGCGCATCCTCAATCGCCAGCTCATGCAGGCTAAACTCTTCCTGCAGCGTTTGCATGAACGCCGGATCGGGTTGATACAGGCCAAGCCAGACGAACGATTTTTCCTCTTTCAGCACTTCGCTGATTTGATCGACTTCGACATGCTCTTCGCGTTTGCCGTGGCGATACACCACGCAGTTAATCACCATTTTCGCGTTGTCCTTGTTGTACTCACTATCCCTAATCATAGCTGCAAAGCAGGTGCCAGTGCGCCGTCATCTTTGCGCCGGCCATCTCGCCGCTGCTTACGGTACGCCAAAATAGCGCAGCAGCGCCGTCATCACAGCCGCACCGATGATTACCAGTATCAATGGCGCGCGACGCCAGGCGAGAAATACCGCGAACAACACGCCGGTCAGTCGTGCAACGCCGGCGAAATCGGTGCCCTCAAACAGCGCGGTGGTGACAGCGACAGCCAGCAGTAGCACCGTTGCCGCGTCGGACAGCATGTTGCGCACACGTTCCGACATGTGCATCCGGCTGCCCAGCCGGTAACCGGCAAAGCGAATCGCATACGTCCCTGCAGCCAGCAGCGCGATGCCGGCAATCACTAAACTATTTTGCATCTTTGCGCTCCCGCCAGCTCAGCAAACCGAGTAAAGAAAACAGCACCGGCATACCGGCTGGTACAAAAGGCGTCGCCAGCACGGACAGCAGTGCCCCGAGGGTGGCCGGAATGCGCGTACGACGCTGGCGCAGCGCCGGGAAAATCAGCGCGATCAGGATGGCCGGAAACACCGCGTCCAGGCCAATCGCCGACACATCAGGAATAAAGCGTCCAATCACCGCACCGGCAATCACCGTGAGCGGCCAGATGGCAAAAATACCCAGTCCGCAAATCCAGTAAGCCGCCCGACGCTGCGCCAACTTCGGCTGTGAAATACCGAACACCACGCTCTCGTCATTCATAATATGGCAGCCCAGTAGACTGCGTCCTCCCTGCCCGACCAGGTCTTTCACCGCAATGCCAAACGGCAAATGACGCGCGTTGACCAGTAAACCTGCAGCGGCAGCGGTTAACGGACTGCCGCCGCCTGCCACGATGCCGATAAATAAAAACTCGGACGCCCCCGCCAGCACCAGCGTCGAGAGCGCAATCGGCACCCAGAGCGGAAAACCGTCGGCAGCGGCAAGAGAACCATAAGAGAGGCCAACGATGCCGTCGGCCAGACAAACAAGGAAGATCGCTTTCAATACGCCGCGATCAAGCGGTACGGCACCCAGACGCATCACAATTTGATCTCATAACGAACAAGAAAGCCGTTATAATGAACGCGCCGTACGTGTTTTACAAGATGAACAAATCGTTCGATATAAAGAACAGGAGTAATTGTGACCCCGCCCATTGCTATCATTGCCGCCGGACTGGTGCGCGAACGCCAGCGTGCCGGACTTTCGCTGACGGAAGTGGCGCGCCGCGCTGGCATCGCCAAGTCAACGCTGTCGCAGCTGGAGGCAGGCAACGGTAACCCCAGCATTGAGACGTTATGGTCACTGTGTGTGGCGCTGAATATTCCATTTGCACGGCTGATGGAGCCGGAAGTGAAAAAGATGCAGGTGATTCGGCGTGGCGAAGGCATGGTGGTGTCAGCAGAGTTAGCGGACTTTCAGGCCGCGCTACTGGCCAGCTGCCCGCCGGGCGGCCGCCGCGACCTGTATCTGATTACCAGCCAGCCCGGCGCACCGCGCGCGTCAAAACCGCATCCACCGGGTTCAGTCGAACACATCATCCTGGCACGCGGCCGCGCGCGGGTTGGCCTGATGGAATCGCCGGTCGAACTGTTCCCGGGCGATTATATTTGTTATCCCGCCGATGAACCGCACATCTTTGAGGCGCTCGAAGCCGATACCATGGCGGTACAGTTGTCAGAGCAGAATTAGGCGTAAAGCCAGCAAATATGGACTCGCTCACAGCAAAAGTTTGTGAGCTCAATCCGTTTAGTGGTTACTGAAGGCTCCGCAAAAGACAATCTGCCGTGCCGGGATAATAATCGGTGGCACAACAAGAATTACAGCGCCTGTAAAGCATTGATGAGTAATGGCTGCTGCTGAATCAGATAAAGCATTTTCAATGCTGGACCGGTAGGGTTGCGTCTGTGCTGCTCCCAGCTACGAATAAGATCCACGCTAACGCCCATCGCATGGGCAAATTCAACTTGTTTTAGCCCAGCATTCTTTCTGATCAGCTTTACATCCGGCAGTTCATGACGGTGGACGCGGTTCATATCCGGTGATTCATGACCCTGCTCAATGGCGACCATTTCCTGTACGCTTTCCAGCAGGTCATTAAATAGCTGTTTTTCCATAATTTAATCTTCGCAGGTCTATGGCTTAGAGGTTCATTTGTTGGGTAAAGACTTTTAGCAACGCTTTTTCTGCTTCATTTAAATCATCCTTCACATTTTTGGGATAGATGAGTAACAGATAAATTCTGCCTGAGCTCAGGCGGGTGTAATAAATAATCCTTGTTCCACCACGTTTACCCATTCCGGCCCGGCTCCAGCGAATCTTTTTGCATCCTCCGGTCTGACTAATGGTGTCACCTAACTCATGATGCTCAAGCAAAAAAATTTGCAGTTCCTGAAATTCTTGATCGTCTGCCAGCAGACTCTGACGAGCTTTTGAAAACACGCGCGTTTCGATAAATTCCAGATAATTACCCGTCACTTTAGTCGTACCCCGTACTGATTTCCAGCTATTTTTGGTACAGGGTACGGCTTTAGGATTTTGAGCGAGATACGCATCGTCTTAAAACCCATTAGCAAAACCACTATCACAATTTCCTATGACTAATGCGGATGATTGCGCTGCAGCGCGGTGGCATGCTGTCAGCATCATTGGCAGAACAGCAGGAACATATGGACATTATTCCCGCGCAGCCGCATCACGCGGCGGCGATACAGAAGATCTACGCGTGGCATGTGCTGCACGGCACCGCTACCTTCGAAACGGAACCGCCGGCAGAGAGTGAAATGCTGCAGCGTATCAATGACGTGCATGAGCGCGGCGGTTACTGGCTGGTGGCTGAAGAGCAGGATCAGGTGCTGGGTTACTGCTATCTGGCGCCGTATCGTCCGCGTTATGCCTACCGCTTCACGCTGGAAGACTCTATCTATCTCGACCCGCAGCAAACCGGACGCGGTATCGGTAAAGCGCTGCTGCAAAAAGCGGTGGCGCTGGCCGAAGCCGCTGGCTTTCGCCAGATCATCGCGATTATCGGTGACAGCGCCAACCAGGGCTCGCTGGGAGTACACCGGGCGCTCGGTTTTGAGCACACCGGCGTGATGAAATCGGTGGGTTACAAACATGGCCGCTGGCTGGACACCGTGGTAATGCAGCGGAGTCTCGGGCCGGGTGACAGCCAGCCGCCCGATCGCTAAGCCGCTTCCATGGCGATCACCCGATGCGTGCCTTTCTCCAGCAGATCGCGGTCATGACTCACCAGCAGCACCGCGCACTGCTGCTCACGCGCCAGTTCCACGATCAACTGCCATGTTTGCTGCTGCACCAGCGGATCGAGGCGTGACGTCGGCTCATCGGCAAACAGAAATACCGGCCGCAGCAGCATCACCCGCAGCAGCGCGAAGCGCTGCAGTTCGCCACCGGAGAGCGCCTCTGGTCGCCGCGTCAGCAGCGCTGGATGCAAAGCCAGCCGCGTCATGAGCGCATCGCGCTGTGCCGGCGGGAGAGCGTGACGCCGCAGCACATCGTTGATGCTTTGCCCCAGCGTGCGCTGCGGCGGAAACAGCGCGGAAGGATCCTGATAGATTTTCTGATATTTCAGCGCATCCGCATCAGCGTGGTGCGTCACGCGGCCCTGCTGCGGCGCGAGCAACCCCAATAGCACGTCGCCGAAGCTGCTTTTGCCGCTGCCGCTGGCACCGTGCAGGCCAACGATTTCACCGGCGTGCAGCGTGAAATCGCGTGGCACACCCAGCCTTTTGCCCCCGCGCGCCAGCATAATGTCCTGGGCGCTGATCACCGGCCTGGCACCGATCACCGTTTGCTGTCGGGCGGGCCAGACGGCCGGATCGGCAGCCAGCAGCGCGCGCGTGTAAGGCTGCTGCGGTGACTGCAACACCTGCTGCGCCGGGCCCTGTTCAATCACGCTGCCTTTATGTATCACCAGCACGTCGCCGCCCAGCTGGCGTGCCAGGGCGATGTCGTGGGTGATGGTCAACAGCATGCCGCCGTCGGCCACTTCGCGCTGTAACAGCTGGCTGACTTCGTCGCGGCGCGCCACGTCCAGCCCTTTGGTCGGCTCATCGGCAATCAGAATCTGCGCGCCACCGGCACGGGCTGCCGCAAACGCGGCGCGCTGTGCCATGCCGCCGGAAAGCTGCCACGGATAACGCCGTGCCGCCGCGGCCAGACCAAGCTGCTGCAGATCCCGCTGCGCCGCTGCAGCGCTGGCGGCGGGCGGCAAACCGCGCACGAAGCGATGCCCTTCCGCCACCTGTTGCTGAATCGCCATGGTCGGATCGAGCGACAGCCACGGCTCCTGCGGCAGCGAAGCCAGCGTATTGCCCCACAGCCGACGCAGCTGCGCCGTATCCTGCGGCAGCTGAAAGCGCCTGCCGTTGATCTTCAACTCACCGCTGGCCAGCAGCGACGGCGGCAATATTCCCATGATCGCCTGCGCCAGCAGACTTTTCCCCGATCCGGTTTCGCCGAGCAGCGTCAGCGGCTGACCGGGTTGTAGCCGCACATCCACCGGCTCAACCAGTGTTTCAGTCGCTGTGGCAACGCTCAGCCCGGTGATCTGTAATCCCTTCATCATCGCTCCTTTTTCATCAGCAGATTGAGGCTGATCAACAGTAAAAACAGTGCGGCTACCGGCTGCATCAGCAGCCACGGCGCTTCCCACGCAAACGGCAGCAGTTCGGTCATCATCAGGCCCAGCTCCGGCGTAGGCGGACGCACGCCAACGCTGATAAACCCGAGCGCCGACACCGCCATGATGGCGCTGCTGAAAGAGAACAAGGTTAGCGTCAGCAGCACCGGTGCCAGCTCAGGCCACAGATGATGACGAAAACGATACCAGGCAGAGAACCCGAGCAGTTTGCTGGCCTGCATACCGGGCGCCTGCACAATTGGCCGCAGCGTGGCACGCGTGACGCGGAAAAATTCCACCCACAGCACCAGGGAAATGCCCAGCCACAGCATCTGCGGCGCGTCTGGCGCAATGGCGGCCAGCAGCAGCACCAGCAGCAATCCCGGCAGCGCGAGGCACATATCGCCGACGATGCTCAGTAATCGCTCCGGCCAGCCACCGTATAGCGCACTGAGCACACCGGTGAACACGCCCGCTATCAGCGCACTGATCACGCACAGGGCTGCCAGCCCGAGTGACAGGCGCAGCGCGGCGCTGAGGCGCGTTAACATATCGCGACCGAGATGGTCGAAACCGAGCAAATGGCTGCGGTTCGGCGTCTGCAACATCTGCAGCAAATCCTGCTGGAGCGGATCGCCGTGCTGAATCAGCGGCAGCACAAACGCGTAAGCCAGCAGCGCTGCCAGCAGTACCAGACCCACCCAGCGTGAAAGCGTCATCTTCATGCGCGCGCCCCCGGGGATCGAGCAGATGACAACCGGCATCCACCAGCATGTTCAGCAGGACAAACAGCAGGCCGAGCGTCATGGCGCTGGCCTGAATCACCGGCACGTCACGCGCAAAAATGGCGTGCACCAGAGCGTGACCGATTCCCGGCCATGCAAACAGGGTTTCCACCACCACCACGCCTTCCACCAGCCAGACAAACTGCATGCCAAACCACGTCAGCACCGGCGCGCTCAGATTACGCAGGCCATGACGCAGCAGCAGGCGCGCGGGTGCCAGTCCCTTTTGCGCTCCCCAGCGATAGTAGCCGGACGACACCACCTGCCAGGTGGCTTCGCGCACCACGCGCACGCCGACAGCCGTCAGCGACAATGCCAGCGTCAGTGCCGGCAACAGGAAATGGCGCAGCTCGCCGTGACCGGCGCTCGGCAGCCAGTCGAGTTGCAGCGCGAACAGCAGGATCAGCAGCATGCCGAGTGCAAAATGCGGCACCGATTTCAGCAAGGCGGTCAGCCAGAACAGCGCACGGTCAAGCCGGCCGTTGGCGTGGCAACCGGCCCAGATGCCGAGCGGCAGCGTCAGCAGTAACGCCAGCAGCAGCGAAACGCCCGCCAGCGCCAGCGTCTGGCCCAGCTGCCAGCGCAGCTCATCCATCACCGGCTCACCGGAAACCAGCGAGCGGCCAAAGTTAAACTGCAGCAGATCGAAGAGCCAGTGCAGCAGCGCACTGCCGCCGCTAAGCGCTCCATCCAGCTCCTGCTGTACCCGCGCCACCGCGTCGGCATCGACGCGATCGTAACCATAGCGCCCCGAGGCGATGCGCCACGCCATGTCGCCCGGCAGCGCCTGCACCAGCAGCCAGGTCAGTAATCCTACCGCCAGCACCACGAACAGCGCCTGCGCCATGCGCCAGCTGAGTTGTTTAATCATGGCTCCCCCAGTGCATCTGGCGCAGGCCGAAGTGGCGTTCAAACGGATCGAGTTTGACGCCCTGCAGCTGGCTATTAACCGCCGCCGACTGCTGATACCAGGCCAGCGGAATCACCGGCAGATCCTGTTGCAGCGCACGGGTGATGACGCTGCGCGCCCCGGCGCGGGCTGCGCCATCGGTGGATTGCGTCAGCGTGTGGAGCGCCGCGTCGAAGCCTGCCGCATGCCAGTTCATCGCCCCCCAGTCACCGCCGTGGGTGCCATAATCCTGCAGCAGCGTTCCGGTCGGATCGGGCGTCAGGGCAAAGTTGCGCGCAAACAGCGCCAGCTGCAGACGGTTGTTGTGGTGCTGCGCCGGGATCTCGCTGGCGTTGGTTGCGTTGATTCGCACATCTATGCCGACCTGACGCAGCTGCTGCTGAATCACCATCGCCATCAGCGGCAGCTCAGGGCGATCGGGATAGGTCAGCAGCGTCAGGCTAAAGCGCTGGCCGTTGCGCGTCAGTACGCCATCCGCGCCGCGTTGCCAGCCGGCCGACTGTAATAACTGAGCAGCCTGCTGCGGCTGATAGTGCAGCGGCGTGAGTGCCGGGTTGTGCCACTCTGCCATGTTAGGGGGAAACAGCTGGCTGGCTGCGCCCGGATAACGCAGCACCGCCTGCGCCAGCGCGTTACGATCGATCGCCATGCTAATCGCCTCACGTACCGGCAGTTCCGCCAGCAGCGGATCGGCCAGATTAAGCTTCAGCATCAACGTGCGCGGCACCGGAATCGCCGGGATGTGCAGCGACGCTTTGCGTGCCAGGCGCTGCCGGCTGGCGGCATCAAGGTTAAACACGTAATCTGCATCACCGCTTTCTGCCAGTAGCGCACGGGTTTCCGCGCGGCCGGTCGCCAGATAGCTGGCGGCGGCAATCGCCGGTTTCTCGCCCCAGTAATCCGCGAAGCGCGCCACCGTCAGCGACTGCGGCGGCTGGAAGGAAGTGAGCGTAAACGGCCCGCTGCCAATAATGCGCGTGATGTTGCCCTGCGCATCCCAGCTGGCCAGTGCGAGGATTTGCGAGCGGCTTTCCGCCAGGACTGACAGCAGCGGCGTGAAGGGTTCACGCAGCGTGATGGTGACAAGCTGCCCTGCCCCGCTGATGTCGGCGATTGGCGTTTTGTCCAGTAAGCCCGCTTTGCCGCGTGCGGTGTTGAGTGATTTCACCACGGCAACCGCATCCAGCAGCGAGCCATCGTGAAAATGCACGCCGTCGCGCAGCTGGAACTGCCAGCGCAGCCCATCGTCAGAGACCTGCCAGCGCTGCGCCAGCGCCGCCACCGGCTCACCGCGTTCGTTCACTTCTACCAGCGTTTCAACCACATCCATGCGCAACAGAATGTCGCCGGAGAGCGCCGGATCGCTGCCTTTAATTTCAAACGGTGCGGCAATCCGCACCGGTTTTTCGGGTGTGCTCGCCGCCACAACGGCGCAGGAAGCCAGGCCGAGCGCCGCAGCGATCAGCAAGTTTTGCATTGATTTCATTAAATTTTCCGAATAAACCGTTACACTATCATCGAATAAATTACGTTATAACATAACAATTCACACTTTAACACACGGTGATTGCAGGGAATTCGTCAGGCGCTTGTTGCCTTTTAACCGTCGCGACAGGTTAACGCTGCGCGCGGCAGCCTGGCTGAGGTATGCTTGAGAAGAACTCTAACCCGTGAGGAAACGCCGTTATGCCAGAGATTGTCGTTTATGCTGCGGAAGGCCGTAGCGTTGAGCAGAAGAAAAAGTTACTTAAAGCCATCACCCAGGCGGTGGTGGATTCGTTTGAGATTGATGCTGATGTGGTCACCGTGTCGATTATCGAAACGCCGAAGCATCATAAATCCAAAGGCGGCGTGCCGTTCGACGAACGTTAAGATCAGCCCGGTTCAGGCGTACTGAATATTCATGATGCCGCGCTCGCTGCGGTTGACGATGGCCTCGACCTGCCACGTCCGCTGAATCAGAGCAGGCGTCAGCACGGCGGCGGGCTCACCGCTCGCCACCACTTGCCCGTGCTGCAGCACCACCAGATGCTGGCAAAATTTTGCCGCCAGATTCAGGTCGTGCAGGGCCACAATCACCGTGACCGGCAGTGCGGCAATCAGCCGCATCAGCTCGAGCTGAAACTGAATATCCAGATGGTTAATCGGCTCATCCAGCAACAGGATATCCGGCTGCTGCGCGAGCGCACGTGCGATCTGGCAGCGCTGGCGTTCGCCACCGGACAGCCGCTGCCACGACCGCCCGGCCAGCGCATCCAGTTTCATCAGCGACAGCGCGTGCTGCACTGCCGTTTCATCTGCCGTCCGCCACGGGCTGAACGCGTTGCGATGCGGCGCCCGCCCCAGACGCACGATGTCGCTAACGCACATCTCAGCTTCCATTTCGGCATGCTGCGGCACGAAGGCCAGCGTACGGGCACGCTGCCGCCGGCTGAGTTGGTTCAGCCGCGTGCCGCCCATCTCCAGCCCGTTATAAGCACAAGGCTGAACGCCCGCCAGCGCACGGATGAGCGTCGATTTGCCCGAGCCATTAGGGCCGAGCAACCCGACCGTTTGTCCCCGCTGCGCCGCAAAACTGATGTCAGATAACACGCTGCGCGCCTGTAGCGTCACGCTCAGTTTATCCACCGCGACATACTTCATGATTTCTCCCGGTTGCGATACAGAATCAGGGCGAACACCGGAGCGCCGACTAGCGCCGTCACTACGCCTATCGGCAGCACTTGATGGGTGATTAACGTGCGCGATACCAGGTCGGCAATCACCATGAAATGGCAGCCGCCCAGGAATGCGAGCGGGATCGTCACCAGATGACGCGGCCCGGCAATCATGCGGGTGATATGCGGGATCACCAGCCCGACAAAACCGACCGCGCCAATCGCGCTGACGATTACCGCCGTCACTAACGCAGTGGTCAGCAGTAATACGATGCGCACCGCTGAAACCTGCGTGCCCAGCGTCGCGGAAACTTCCGCGCCAAACGAGAAGGTATCCAGCGCGCGCGCATGGTAGAGCACAGTCAGCAGACCGGCGAGGGTTACGGCAAAACACAGTAATGCATCTGCCCAGCGCACGCCGCTCAGGCTGCCGAGCAGCCAGAACATCACGCCGCGCGACTGCTCAGCATTGGCCGCCGTGCTGACAATGTAAGCGGTCAGCGCATTAAATAATTGCGTCCCGGCAATACCGGCCAGAATGATGCGCGCGGTGTTTTCCCGCATGCCGCCGGAGAGCAGAACAATCAGCATAAATGCAAGACAGGCACCGCCAAACGCGCCGGCACCGGTGGTGATGGCCTCGCCGCCGATGCCAAGCAGCATCACGCACACCGCGCCGGTTGATGCACCGGCGGAAATCCCCAGCAGATAAGGGTCGGCCAGCGAATTGCGCAGCAACGACTGCAACACCATCCCACACAGTGCCAGGCCGCCGCCGCTGCTCGCCGCCATCAGCGCGCGGCTCATGCGGTATTGCCAGACGATGCCGGCTTCCAGCGCCGGCAGGTCGTAATGGGTGATGCCAAGACCATTGGTGATGGCCTGCGCGGTCAGGGTAAAGCTGATCGCGACATCGCCGGTTGCCGCGGCCAGCGTCATCATCACCGGCAGGCTGAGCGCGCCCGCAGCAATCAGCAGGCCGGTGCGCCAGTAACAGACAGCGTGAGCGCTCATCGGGCAGGTGCGAAAGCAGCGATCTGCTGACCGATCAGCTCCACGGCCTCTACGTTGCGCAACGAGGGATTCAGTGACATGGCCGGTACCACCACGATGTGGCCGTTTTTCACCGCTGGCATTTCACGCGTCACCGGATCGCTTTGCAGAAAGTGTTTTTTAACCGCGACGTCATCGGCGGGATAGAGCCGCCGCGCCATGCTGGCAATAACGATGATGTCCGGCTGCGCGGAGACAATGTGCTCCCACGTGACCGCCGGCCACTCTTCGTCTGAATCGATAATGTTAGTCAGACCGAGCGTCTGGCTGATCCAGCCCGGCGCCCCTTTATTGCCGGCGACCCAGGGATCGCCTTTCAGGCGCGGGCTGGAAAACCAGTAAACCACCTTCAGAGGCGCTGACGGCGATTTGTGCAGCTGTTGCTGAACCTGTGCTATACGAGCGGCCAGTTGCTGTTTGAGCGCTTCGCCACGCGCCGGCACATCAAAAATGCGCGCCAGCGCGCTGATTTCCGCAAAGATCACCTCGATCCCATACGGTGTGGTGCGTGCACCGTCGCTATTGGACGTGGTGGTGACGGCTTTGCCGATGCAGTCGGCAGGCGAAATCCAGGTTCGGATGCCGAGCTGTTCAAACTGTTCACGCGTGGCGACTTCACCCTGCGGCCCGACGTGCCAGCTGTACTGCGCCAGCACCAGCTCCGGGCGCTGCGCCACCACCGCTTCAAAGCCTGGGGCGTTATCGGCCAGCCGTTTAAGCTGGCTGCCCTGCCCTTGCAAATCGGCGGGCAGCGCGCCAAACCACACCGAGGTTGCGGCAATTTTATCTGCCAGACCGAGCGCCAGCAGCAGTTCCGTTTCATGCTGGCCAACGGTGACGACGCGCGCAGGCGGATGAGCGAAGGTTTCCTGGACACCGCAGTTATCAACGGTGAGCGGATAGTTACTGGCATTAGCATTGAATACAGGAAGCGACAGCAGCGCCGCAATAATCAGGGAGAGCGAGTTTTTCATCATGGTACTTTGATTGTTACGTTATAACATAATAATATGCATGACCAGGCGTGGACTGTCAATAATCAGGATTGGGCATACCGACCGGGACTGCGCGCATCATGAAGAGGATGACGTTAGGGTATAAGCAGGGCTGCAACAGCAGCCCGCCCAGTTCTGATAATTAAATCGGCTGTGATGATGTCATCGAATGAAGTAGTAGCTGAAACAGAGATTTTATTCAGGATATTGTGCGGCTGGCTTTAAAGTCCGGGCCACATACCGCCATCAAGCCTTAAATTAGAACCCGTTATGTAACCCGACAACGGGCTGGCCAGAAAGGTGATGGCGTCCGCTATTTCTTTGAGCGTACCAACGCGCGCCATGGGCACATTGGCATACAGGGGCAATACGGCCTGTTCAATATCTTCCCAGGGCGCGTCAGCTGAAAGCCCTGCATCTTTGGCCGTTTGACGAAACGCTTTTTCCAGGCTTGCACTATGAATAGTACCCGGTGAGAGAGTATTTACGGTTACGCCATCGTGTGCGACCGCTTTTGCCAGCGATGAGGTCATGGCAATAATCCCTGCTTTAGCAGCAGCATAATCCGGACGCCTGGCGGGAGGCATCAACGCTGCCAGGCTCGAAATATTAATGATTCTGCCCCATTTTTGTTCACGCATCCCAGGAAGAAAAAGATTAATGACACGTAAGGCTGAAAGGACATTTTTATCATACCCAGCCGCCCAGGTTTCTGGCAAAGAAGACGTCCAGTCCTCTGTGGGGCCGGAGCCACCCGCATTATTAACAACAATATCAACGGATTGTACAAGCGAACAGACTTGCTGATAAAGCAGTTGAATATCTGCCTCACGGGTTAAATCTCCCGTTACTGCGTACGCTTGTCCACCTTGCTTTATGATATCGCTGGCGATATTTTCAGCTTTAGCCGCATCCCGGCCATGTATAATAACGCGGGTGCCTTCAGCGGCAAGCCCTCTGGCTACCGCTTCTCCAATACCTTTGGTGCTACCCGTTATCAGAGCAATTTTGCCGTCGAGTTTCAGATCCATTACTGTTCTCCAGAATACGTGAAAAATCTATTGGAAAATAAACTGATGAATGAATCAATTACGCACCTGAAAGTGCCTGTAGGCGATGATGAGAAAACACGTTGTCTCGGACCAGAAGGTTCGGTCGCTTATGTCACGCAATGTTTAACTATTATTTCCGGCAGATGGACGCTACAGATTTTATTCAGATTATTTGCGGAGCCTGTGATGCGTCACTCGCAATTCATGAAGAGTATGCCGGAGATATCGCATAAAGTCCTGACTCAACATCTGCGCAAGCTTGAAAGTGATGGGCTGATAACCCGCACTGATTTTGGTGAACAGCCCCCGCGTGTTGAATACGCACTCACGCGTGCAGGCCATAATCTGATGCCCGTGCTGCTCTCAATGCGTGAATTCTCACGAGACAACCTGCCAAAACCGGGACAGGATTAATAGTGCAAAAAAATTGCACTATTGGCAGCAGGGAAATAATCACGCATCCTCAGTAAGGTCGTCATCACGCTATTTAATGCCATTACTGATGAGGAGTATCAAACGTAATTCTGCTTTGCTTAAAATAGTCGGCCGACGAAATAATCCACGCCCAGAGCGGCATCATTTTCATCATCATTTCTTCGCCCGCGTCCGTGGCCGTATAGACGACACGCGGTACTTTTTCCTGATAATCACAACGGGAAATAAGGCCGTCACGCTCAAGCGTACGCAGTGTGCGCGTCAGCATTCGTTGTGTGACACCATGCAGTAAACGACCCATTTCTGCATGGCGCAACGGTCCATGGGTGACCAGAATATGCAATATACCCAGCGACCAGCGATTGCCGGCGTGTGAAAGAATTTCACGCTTTAATGTTTCATCATCGTGACTCAACGCCTCACAAAATTGTCTGGAAAACTGCAGCAGGGCTTCGCGATTAGGTTCCATCTCTCCTCCGGTATCACGGGTGTACCTGATTGAATCAGGGTTTGTCCGCTGTCAGGATGACGGATATAACCTAAGGAGACAAGCATGCTACCCGTTGATCAACATGTCGAAAATATTCTTATCCTCGGCGCAGGAGAATTAGGCATGGCGGTGTTAAACACCATGGCTAAAAAAGTGCAGCAACATCCTCTGATTAAAATAAGTGTATTACTCAGAAGCGAGGCTGCGCATGCCACGTTCGGCCCACTTAAAACCCGGCTGGATGCGCTGCAAAAGCTAAATATCACTGTGGTGGAAGGCGACCTGCAGAAAAATAGCCTGAGCGAACTCTCAGCATTATTTCGTTCTTATGATGCCATCATTAATTGCAGTGGTTTTGTCGGCGGGCCGGGAACGCAGCTCAGAATCACTCAGGCCGTGCTGAAGGCGGGTGTCGCCCGCTATTTTCCCTGGCAGTTTGGCGTGGATTATGACGTTATCGGCAAAGAGAGTGGGCAACCGGTATGGGATGAGCAGCTTGAAGTTCGCCACCTGCTGCGCGCCCAAAGCAACACTGACTGGGTAATTGTTACGACCGGTATTTTTACCAGCTATCTGTTTGAACCCGATTTTGGCGTGATCGATGCCGGGAATAAAACGGTTTATGCCTTCGGTGACTGGAACTATGCCCTGACACTCACCACGCCAGACGACATCGGGCAGCTGACAGCCGATATCTTCTTTCATCAGCCCGCTTTTCAGAACGACATTGTTTATATCGCTGGCGATACGCTGACTTACGCAGAGCTGGCTGACCTGATGCAATCTCACTGGCAAAGCGCGGTCAGGCGAGTATTACTTAGCCGGGAAAGGCTACGGGAAGATGCAGAGCGTCATCCCCATGACACTGGCGCGGCCTACCGGCTGGCCTTTGCCCGTCCGGACGGTGTGGCATGGCCTAAACAGGAAACGTTTAATTACCGCGAACACATTGCCACCACCAGCGCCGCTCAGTGGCTGACGAACCAGCCAGCGAAGTCCTGAGAATTTCAGGCGTAGCGGAATGTCCTCAGGCGCAACGCCTGGCCTGAGGGCTATCGGGCCCTTCGCCTGAAATCCCGGCGCTTTGACAAACCGGCAGGTTGCGTCAATACTTTCCCCCGCACCGTTATCCGCCAAAATCAGTACCAGTCTAAAACAGAAAACCCGAGCTCCACGCCTGCCCTACCGTTGCAACCCTTCCCCAAGCATAGCTCATCTAATAAATTTAGGTGATTATATGTTTTTTAATTATTTTAATTGAAATTAATCATCTCCCTGCCGATAACGCCATTGCCATCAGGCAAAAGCGTGGACAACAACAACCAGGGAGATTCACCTTAATGAAAAAAATACGTGTTTTTTTGGAAGATATCAGAGTCAGCAGAAAACTCATGCTCGGGTTTGGTGTACTGCTTATCCTCAGCATTGCTGTAGCTTCCTGTGGCATCAAAAATCTGCACGACATCGCGGAACGTGCGGAAAAACTCAGCCAGTTGAAAGGCATCAACGATCAGTTCGCGCAGGCTAAAGATGCCCGCCTGCAATACGTAAAAACCCACGATGAAAAATTCATTGCCGACAACGAATCGCGACTGCAGGCGATTGAGGGCAGTATCAACCAGCTGAAAACCTGGCGATGGGATAGCGCGCAGACCGCGCTGATTGCCTCTCTGCCGGCTGCGATGAACCTTTATCGTCAGCATCGTGCAGAAACGGTGAACGAAGTGCATAAGCGCCAGAGCATTCTGCAGGCGCTGCGCTTCAGTGACGAAACCACGGCGGTTGCCGCGCTGGCCAGAAACTACGTCAGCACACAGCAGGATACGGCAACCGCGCTCAATGAAATCGCTAAATATCTGAATGGTATCAGTATTCGTGTAAAGCTGATGGCACTGGACAACAGTGAAGAAAACCGTCTGGCTTTGTCAGGCTTTATAGCTGAAACGATTCAACTCATTGACCAGGCACGACCACGCCTGAGCGCTGATGACAGCAACGCGCTGGATAAAATTGCCGTAACGCTGGCGGCCAGACGCGACAGCGTGCAGGATTACAACGCCTCCGCAGAAGAAGAAGTGGAAGCGACCCGCCAGCTTGCCATCGCGGGCCTGCATCTGACTAATACCAGTAATCAATTATTTACCCAGCAGCTGGCCGCCACGCACCAGGATATCGCCCGGGCAATCCTGTGGATGTCGCTGATCCTGGCGGCGGCTGTGGTAATCAGCATTCTGATTGCGGTGTTTATCACCCGGCAGATTACCCGTCCTTTAGCGGTAACACTGACCGTCGCGCGGCAGATTGCGCAGGGAGACTTGAGCGTACAGCTGCAAACTTCGCGTAAGGACGAACTGGGCGAGCTGATGCAGGCGGTCGGTGAGATGAGCAACGATCTGCGCGGCATCATTGGTAACATTCGCAGCGGCGTGATGCAGGTCAGCCACGCTTCCGCAGAAATTGCTGCAGGCAATAACGATCTTTCCGCCCGCACCGAGGAGCAGGCGGCCGCGCTGGAGCAGACGGCAGCCAGCATGGAGCAGTTAACCGCTACAGTGAAGCAGAACGTGGAAAACATTCATCACTCCAGCGAACTGGCGCGCGCCACTTCGGAGAAAGCCAATCAGGGCGGCTCGCTGGTCAAAGGCGTGGTTGAAACCATGGACCAGATCAGCGCCAGCTCCGGCAAAATCGCCGAAATCACCACCGTCATTAACAGCATTGCTTTCCAGACCAATATCCTGGCGTTAAACGCAGCAGTAGAAGCAGCGCGCGCCGGTGAGCAGGGACGCGGCTTTGCCGTAGTCGCCAGTGAGGTGCGCAGTCTGGCGCAGCGCAGCGCTCAGGCGGCCAAAGAGATCGAAACCCTGATTGGCGAATCGGTCGCGCGTATCAGCAGTGGTTCACAGCTGGTAGGTCAGGCCGGTAAAACCATGGATGAAATTGTACATTCCGTTGGCAACGTAACCAGCATCCTCGCCGAAATCGCGCAGGCATCCGATGAGCAGAATCGCGGCATTTCGCAGGTTGGCGTCGCTATCGTTCAGATGGACAGCGTGACGCAGCAGAACGCCGCGCTGGTGCAGGAATCATCGGCCGCCGCCAGCGCACTGCGCGATCAGGCGTCGACACTGGAAGGCTCAGTCGCGCGTTTCGTGGTGCAGTAAGCGGATTTTCACTGACAGAGAGAGCGGGCAGGATGCCCGCTCATGTCGGATCACGGCTCGTCAGCGGGCTGCCGATCACAGCGAATCCGACTGCGGAATGAAATAACGTTTGATGCGTTGTCCATATAAGCCAACCGCCAGCCCGGTAATAATCAGTACCAGCGCCACGATTTTCATCGGAGAAATAGCTTCACCAAATATCATCATCGAACCGAGAATGCCGAATACCGGCACCAGCAGCGATAATGGCGCGACGGTGGAGACAGGATACAGTTTGAGCAATGAATTCCAGATCCAGTAGCCTAATAACGTATTGGGATAGACCTGAAACAGAATGGACAATATCGCACGGGTATCCATATGACTGATTAATGCGCTATAGCCCGCGCTGCCATTAATTAATCCGTCCAGCAAAAAAAGCGGAAGCGGCGAAAAGGCGCTCGACCAGACCAGAAACGCGAATACCTGCTTCGTGCCGGCTTTTTTCATGATGATATTGGCAATGCTCCAGGCTATGGCGCCTGCCAGCACCAGCAGCAACCCTGCAAACGTCACCGAGCCGTCGGTAATAAACACAATGCTCATCAATCCGCTGCACGCCAGCACAAAGCCAGCGATCTGATAGCGGCTGAGCTGTTCTTTGAACACATAACTGCCGAGCAGCAGAGTGAAAAAGGCACTGAACTGCAGCACCAGCGAGGCGATCCCCGCAGACAGCCCGGTTTTTATCCCCAGATTCACCAGGCCCCACAAGCCAATGCCGAATACCAAGCCGTAACCAATAAGGTAGCGCCACGGGACGTCAGGTTTTTTAATAAAGAAGAGCGCCGGGATGGCACACAGCGTAAAACGCAGCCCTGCCAGAATAAACGGATCGATGGCGTGCAGCCCTAATTTAATCACCGAAAAATTAATGCCCCAGATGGCGGTAATACCGATGGCCAGCAGCAGGTGTGATAATTTCATGATTGACGTGTTCCATACCAGAGAATAAGTGCGCAGGCACTGACCAGTGCCCCGCCGCCGCACACGGCATACCATCCCCAGTGCGCATAGAGTTGAGTGGCAGTAATAGCGCCCAGCGCGCTGCCTGTCGCATAAAAACACATATAGGCACCGATAAGCCGGCTGGTGATAGCGGGTTTGCCGGCAATCAGCATGCTCTGGTTGATGACATGCACCGTCTGCACCGCGAAATCCAGCATGATCACACCAATAACCAGCAACAATAATGAGGCCTGCGCGAAGGCGATCGGGAGCCACGAGAGCGTTAATAAAGCCAGTGCGCATCCGCTGGCGCGCTGCCCGATTCCCCTGTCAGCCCAGGCGCCACTTCTGGAAGCCGCCAGCGCTCCGGCTATCCCAGCCAGACCAAACAGCCCTGTTTGCGTATGGGAAAGCGACATGGCCGTGAGCGGTAAAACCATGGAACTCCACAACATGCTGAATGCGGCAAAAATCAGCAGAGCCAGCGCGCCACGCTGACGCAACAAGGGCTCGGTGACAAAAAGACGCGGGACAGACCCCAGCAGTCCGGCCAGGGAAGTGGCTGTGTTCTGCGGACCGGCAGCAGGTATCACTTTTACCAGCAGCACGGTAATCAGCAGCATCAGCGCGGCTGAGGTCATATACACCGCCCGCCAGCCGGCGATATCGGCGATGATGCCAGAGACCAGGCGCGCCAGCAGTATGCCCATGACGATGCCACTGGTGACGCTGCCTACCACCTTGCCACGCTGAGCCGGTGCCGACAGGATAGCGGCCCACGCCACCACGGTTTGCGTCACCACCGCCATCAGCCCTACCAGCAGCATCGCCACCAGCAGCGCCAGCAAACTCTCTGCTAACGCCGCCGCGATCAGGGCCAGCACCGACAGCAGCAGGTGCGTGACCACCAGCTTTTTGCGATCAAAGCGATCGCCGAGCGGCACCAGCAAAAACAATCCTATGGCATAACCCGCCTGCGTTGCCGTGATGACCAGGCCGATGGTGCCGGGCGAAACCTGCAGCGTTGCGGAGATGGATTCCAGCAATGGCTGGGCAGAATAGACATTGCCGACAGCCAGCGCGCAGGTCAGTGAGAACAGAAAAATGATGTGAGGCGACAGCACTGAGGTCGTCGCCGGCGAAAGAGGCGCCTCAGAGGTTGCAGGGGTATCACTGGTGCAAGTCATGTTGCATCCTTATGTGGTTTTTTTTTGAAACCGATTTATTCTATAAGTAGCAGCGGTGGTTTTTTTTTGCAACTTGTTTTGCTGAAGGCTAAGCTGCCGTCAGTAAATCAGCAGAGTGAGAGAGAAGATGGCCAAACAGGAAGCGCTCAGAACCAGCGAATGCCCGGTCGCCCGGACCGTGGAGGTGATTGGCGAACGCTGGTGTCTGATGATCATCCGTGAAGCGTTTGATGATGTGCGCCGCTTCAGTGATTTCCAGAAAAACCTTGGGCTGGCAAAAAATATCCTGGCGTCACGGCTGAAACTGCTGGTCGAAGTCGGCGTGCTTGAGAGTTGTCCGGCGTCAGATGGCAGCGCCTACAAGGAATATTTGCTGACCGAACGGGGACGAGACGTCTTCCCAATCGTCGTGGCGATGCGCCAGTGGGGAGAGCGTTATCTGTTTGAAAAAGGCGAGACACACTCGGTTTTGCTGGATAACGCTAACGGTGAACCGTTACCTGAACTGGCCGTGTATTCTGCCCGGGGAGAACGACTCGATCCCGCCGACTGTCATCGCCGGCGCGTCATAGCCGGTAATCGCGCTGATCAGGCTTCGTCGATCGTGAAATAACCGGGGTTGAGGCGTCGCATCAAACCGATCCCGCTTGTTCAATCACCAGCACCCGGGCTACGCCCTGCGGATGTGCGACGTGTTCAGTGCCTTCGCTGGCATAAAAAATATCACCGGCGGTTAATCGTTGGGTTCTCACTTCGCCCGCTTGTTTGTAGAACATGTCAACGCAACCATCCATAACGGCAAACACCTCTTGTCCATCATTGATATGCCATTTATAGGGTTGATCGGTCCAGTGCAGTTTAACGCTGGTGTTATCAAAGCTGGCAATATGCTGAGACTCCCAGGCTTTGGAACCCGTAAATTCTCTGCTGCTGTAAAAATTCATGTTTGCGTCCTGTGTGCTGCTGCGGTGATAGCTCACACATGAAATAGCAAAAGGCAGCGCCGCGTACCAGATTCAGGGATTGGCTTGTCCTGATTTGGCACCAGCGCGTCCCGTTTTTGCTGCCGGGATGCCTGCTTAATGCACAATGCGTTCATTAAGCAGGCTATCAAACCGGTGACCGGAGGGCATAACTGCGCGGCGGCGTCGCTGCCGTTCAGAAGGGAATAAAATGGCTGCGAATCACCGTGGTGGCGTCGGTAAAATGCACCACATCTGCCATCACCCTTTTGGTTTGTTCGGACTCCAGCGCCCGGTTTACATCCTGCTGACAGGCAAACGTGTAAACACCGATGGAGAGCCAGCCGCTGCGGTCTGAAGCGGGATAGAACGCTTCCGCCGAAATGAGTCCATAATCCTGCCAGCACGCCAGCGCCAGCGGCAGGTGCGTGTGGGTATAATAGTCGCGGTCAAAGCGATGGGTTTCATCGCCGACGCACACCACCATCATCTGATGCATCCTTTTCTCCCGTTAACGCATGCCGCCAGACGCCATCATCACCTCGCCCGTCACCCATCCGGCATCGTCAGAAGCGAGATAAGCCACAATCGGCGCAATATCCTGCACCTGGCCAATACGGCCAAGCGGCGTCTGGCTTTCGTTCCAGCGCTGAAACTCCGATCCCATCGCGCCGGTGCTGTGCGTGCCTTCGGTTTCGATTAACCCCGGATTGACCGCATTAACGCGGATGCCGCGCGGACCGAGTTCGCGCGCCAGCACGCCGGTAATGGCATCAATCGCGCCTTTGCTGCCGCTGTAGATAGCGCTCTCCGCCAGAAATACCCGCGTCACAAATGAGCTGATATTGATAATGCTGCTGCCCTTGCCCAGATGTGGCACGGCGGCGCCCGTCACCAGCAGCGGCCCGAGCACATTGATGTCAAATTGCTTGCGATACAGCGCTTCGCTGCTCTCTTCAATCTTCGCAAACTGATACACACCGGCATTGTTCACCACGATGTCCAGCCGGCCAAACTGCGCGAGGGTAGATTGAATGAGTGCCTCAACCTGCGGCTGATCGGTGACATCCGCTGCCAGCGCCACCGCCGTGCCACCGGCAGCCTCAATAGCGGCGACCACCTTATCCGCCCCGTTTTTATCGGCGGCATAGTTGACGACGACCTTTGCGCCGTCGGCGGCCAGCTGGCGGGCAATCGCCGCCCCAATGCCTTTAGATGCGCCGGTTACGAGGGCGACTTTGTCCTGAAGCTTCTTCATGTTCTGCAATCCTCAATCAGTTCAGTCTGGATGATGCCGTTATGGTGATAGCTACAAAGTTGTTTGAGAACTGCCATTTTTGTATATTCGACGTTCATTTTTGAACGGGGCGAGCGCAATGGAATGGAGCGATGTACGGATCTTTCTGGCAGTGATGCGCAGCGGATCCTATGGCGAGGCCGCGCGCCGGCTCGGCGTCAGCCATCCGACCGTGGGTCGTCGCATTAAGGTGCTGGAAGCGCAGGCCCATCAGGCGCTGTTTCGCCGCACGCCGGATGGCCTGGTGTTAACTGATGCCGGTGACGCCGTGCTGGGCCTGGCGGAAAGCATGGAAAATGCTGCGCTGGCGATGGAGAGACGGCTTGCGGGCAATCACCCGCGGCTGGAAGGTATTTTACGCATCTCCTGTGCCGAGTGGTTTGCCACCGCCGTGCTGGCGCCGGTACTGAGCGAGCTGACACAGCGCCATCCCGCTATCGTGCCGGAAATCATCGCCAGCTACCGTTTGCTCAATCTGTCGCGGCGCGACGCCGACGTGGCTTTTCGCATTGTGCCTTTTACCGAGCCGGATATCGTCCAGCGGCGCCTGATGAGCATGCCCTATGCGTTATACGGCACGCCTGAAAATGCCCGCGCATTGCAACACGACCCCGCCTCAGTGGGGCTGATCCTGATGAATACCGCGCAAGCGCATTTTCCGGACGTCGTCTGGCTGCTCGATCAATTTCCACAGTCACGGCGGGCTTTTACCAGCACCAGCCGGGCGGTGCAGGCGCAGATGTGCCGGCGCGGCATGGGCGTGGCGGTGTTACCCCAGCCGCTGGGCGATGCCACCGATGGACTGCAGCGGATTCCCACCCCGCAGCCGCCGCCTTCGCGCGATATCTGGGTAGGCTATCATCAGGATCTGCGGCACATGGATCGCCTGCGCGCCATGCTGGATATCGCCGATGCGCTGCTGATTGCGAAGTAACTGTCGCAGGGATTAGCGCAGCAATTCAGGCGGGCCTCAGACCCGGTAACGGCTCTATGCTGCGCAGCGCATTTTCCATCAGTCTGGCCAGCAGGTTTTGCGCATTCGGTTCAGTCTGGCTGCCACTTTTTTGTTCCAGCGTAACGCCCAGCGCGCCCAGCGGCGGCAAAACATTGCCGGCGCTCACCAGATTAGCGGGCATGCCGACCCGCGTGCGCACGGTGATCCCCAGACCGGCCCGCACCGCCGCCCAGATGCCGCTCAGGCTATGGCTGACAAACACGATTCGCCATGCAATGCCCGCCCGGTCCAGACTGTCGATGGCGCGCGAGCGCATCAGGCAGGGATTATCAAACATCACCAGCGGCAGCGGTTCGCCCTGGCTTATCATCGCGCTGACGTCGCAGTCGGGGTGAGCGATCCACTCCAGCGGGAACTGGCCGATCAACACGCCTTTACGCTGCAGCGGTTGTGCCTGCCACAGCAGCGCCATATCAAGAGCATCGCTGTCCAGCGCTGCAAGCAGCTCCTGATTACGCGCCACGCGTGCGATGATCTGCAGCCCGGGATGGTGACGTGTAAATTCGCCCAGAATACCGGGCATCAGGGTGTCGCCAAAATCTTCCTGCATGCCCAGGCGCACTTCCCCCTGCAGCCCTACACCGCTGAAGGTGCACAGTGCTTCATCGTTCAATGCCAGCAGACGACGGGCATAACCCATCATCACTTCCCCCTCACGGGTTAACGCCAGATGACGCCCGCTTTTCACCACCAGCTTGCTGCCACATTGCTGCTCCAGCTTTTTCAGCTGGGCGCTGACCGCCGAAGTGGATCGACAGAGCCGCACGGCGGCCTGCGCAAAACTGCCACACTCCATGCCGGTGACAAAACTGCGCAACGCATCCAGATCCAGCGTCTGAGCTAACTTTTGCATGATCGTCCTGATTTATGGGATGAATGACGGTGTTTTATTTGATTTTCAGGATGGTTATGTTTCGCCACAATCGCGGCTGAGTCAATACGGAGAAACATCATGGCAAAAACACTCGATAGTAAAACGCTGGCGCGCATCGCGCCAAAGCTGGCCGAACTCAGTCAGCAGGTTCTTTTCGATGACATCTGGCAACGTGACGCGCTTACGCCGCGCGAACGCAGCCTGATTACGCTGGCCGCACTGACGGCGCTGGGGCGAGTGCAACAGCTACCGTGGCATATCGAATTCGCGCAACAAAATGGCCTGGCACGAGAAGAGATCGTCGAAGTGTTCACCCATCTGGCCTTTTATGCCGGCTGGCCGGCGGCAGTGTCAGCGCTAAGCTGTCTGGAAGAGGCGTAACCCTCATGCCTTTTACCCGCATCATACTGCGTCAGGGTTATAGCGACGCGCAATTAACGCAGATTTCCGACATCCTGCAACAGAGTCTGGAGGACGAGTTTGCCGTTCCACCCGGCGACCGCTTTCAGGTATTTGAAGAACTGCCGGCGCGGCTAAGGGTGTTTGATCGCCACTATAAAAGCCGCGGGCGTTCAGAGAATTTTGTTCAGTTCATGATTACTGCGGGCAAGCCGCGCAGCCGCGAACAGAAGCACAAGCTGTGTCGCAGATTGTGTCAGCAACTCTCGCAATCGCTGGATATCGATCCGCAGGATGTGATGGTGATTATTCAGTTTAACACCGTCGATGACTGGAGTTTCAGCGACGGATGTCTGATGTCCGAAGAAGCGCGTTTCCACGAGTAACATAGTCAGTATTGCTGGCAGCGCGGGTTAGCGCGCTGCCAGCAATCACTGTACGGCTTCAGTGATGGGCGGTGGAGATTAAAAATACCACCTCATTGACGACCAGCAGATTGCAAAGCGGCGCGCTGGCGGTCGCGCGTGAAGATCTGCCACGTCACCGCGTCGTCACTCAGGGTAAAAACAACCGTGGCGAGGGTATTTTCCTCATCCGGATCCTGCGGCGACAGGCGGTATATCGGCAACGCTGCATCCTGCTGATCCGATAAAACCGCCTTAGCCGCCGCGCCATCTACCGCCGTTTGCGTCGTCAGCCATGTCTCCAGACGCTGCTGGCGCGAGCCGGAACTGGCGGTGACCACCTGTTCGACGGCGGCAAGCTGCGGGTGAATAAGATGGTTAGCGTGCCCGAAAGGCGCAGTCAGTGGGATCACTGAACAGCCTGAGCCTGTCGCTTCAATACTGATCAGGCGGCTATCGCCCTGCTGCCCCAGCGTGTGGTGAAACGCGCCGGCGCGCGGCGTGGCGCTAAGTATGGCGATCGCTTCATCCAGCGTGGTCGCGTTCAGCGACGCGCGGGCAATGATCTGGCGCGGCACGCCATCCGGACGATGCTGTGCGCGAATGTTATTGACGGTGTTAACGATGCCCTTTTCATTAACGGCAAAAGTGTGACCGCAAAGTGATGCCGGATAGGCGAAGCTGGTGAACGCGAGCCCGTCATCGGGGGTCACGGTGACCAGCGCACAGTCCTCGCGCAGCTGGGGAAAACCATCTTCGTTGTGCGCAATGATCAACTCCCCGCTGGCACTTTTCCCCGCCACCGTGGTGCAACCATCCGAAGTTGAACGCACCAGATCGCCCCGGCAGTTCCACGCAAACACCTCGTCAATCGGTGCCTGTAATCCTTCAGCCAGTCCTTCCAGCTCCTGCCAGATCAGCGGGAACTGGCGCTGAACCCGCGCGCGCATACTGCGGATTTGCTGCGTATCTTTCATGGCGGTGACCGTTTGCCAGAGACGGGTATGTCTGAGTTTGTTATGCCAGGCATCACGGCCAAAGTCACCGAGTTGCTGACCAATAACAAAAGCCGAACCACGGAAGTCGAGTTTTTTCATAGCGTTATTTCACTTCATTTCAGGATACATGTTGCAAAAATTCTTTCAGACGCGGATTACGGCTGGCAGTCAGCAGCATATCAGGTGGCCCATCTTCGGCAATGGTACCGCCATCAATAAAGATCAGCCGCGAAGCCACATCGCGGGCAAAGCCAATCTCATGCGTCACAATCACCATGGTCATGCCCTCTTCAGCCAGCGAGCGCATCACTTTCAGCACTTCATGACGTAACTCCGGATCCAGCGCGGAGGTCGGCTCATCGAACAGCATCATTTTCGGCCTGACGGCCAGTGCCCGGGCAATCGCCACGCGCTGCTGCTGACCCCCTGAAAGTTCAGACGGATAGTGGCTGGCGCGATCGCGCAAGCCAACGCGCTCCAGCAGCGCCAGCGCCTGCTCGCGTGCCGCGGCTTTCGTTTGATGACGCACGCGAATCGGGCCGAACATCACGTTCTCCAGTGCAGTCAGATGCGGGAACAGGTGAAACTGCTGAAACACCATGCCGGCTTCACGGCGGATATCACATTCATTCGCATGCGGGTCGGTGATGTGCATTCCGGCGACCAGCAGCGTCCCGGATGAGATCTCTTCCAGTTTGTTGATGCAGCGTAACAGCGTTGATTTACCCGAGCCTGAAGGGCCAATAATCACCACCACCTCGCCAGCCTCAATTTTTAAATTGATATTATGCAGGACCTGCGTGGCACCGAAATTTTTCGACACTGCGTTAAATTCAACCATGCTCATAAAATATGGATCCTTTTTTCCAGCTGCTTCAGTAAAAAGCTCAGGCATAACGTCACCAGCAGATAAATCATGGCTACCGCCGTCCACACTTCCAGCGCACGGAAATTACCCGCAATGATCTCCTGCCCCTGACGCGTCAGTTCTGCCACGCCAATCACAATAAACAGTGAGGTATCTTTAATACTGATAATCCACTGGTTACCTAAAGCCGGAATCATGCGGCGTAACGCTAAAGGCATAATGACATACCACAGCGTACTGCGCTGCGATAAGCCCATCGCCAGACTCGCTTCTTTAAAGCCTTTATTGATTGAGAGGATCGCGCCCCGGGTAATTTCAGCAATGTAGGCACCGGAGTTAATCACAATGGTCACGATCGCGGCGGTGACGGGATCAATTCTTATCGGCAACACCATCGGTAGTGCAAAATAGATAAACATTACCTGCACCATGATGGGCGTACCGCGAATAAGCTCGACAAAAATAAGTGACAGCGTTTTGGCGATTTTTCCGCCCAGAGCACGGCAGGTTCCCGCCAGTAAGCCAATAATAAAACCGCCCAGCAGACCTGACAGCGAAATAATCAAGGTCAGCTGCAGCCCCTGCAGCAGTAGCGGCAGAGATTCCCAAATATATTTACTGTCAAAATTCATAATTTAACCTGTAAACGCTAAATAAGGCCGGAGGGCTCCGGCCTGGCAGGATTATTTCGGCTGCTTAGCAAACCATTTCACGTAGATTTTGCTGTAAGTCCCATCCGCGCGCAGGGCCTGCAGCGCGGCGTTGATCTTAGGTGTCAGGCTGCTGTTTTTCTGCATGGCAAAGCCATACTGCTGCGGCAGAATCGTGTCGTTTTCACCGCTGGCTTTGACTTTGCCATCGCCCGCCGTTTTCACGTAGTACAGCACATTGGGCGAGTCATGGACCACCGCATCAAGGTTGCCGGCCTGCAAATCCAGATAGGCGTTGTCGATATTAGGAAACTCAACATAATTTGCCTTGTATTTACTTTTCATAAAGCTGGCTGCGGCCGTGCCCTGTTTCAGACCCACTTTCTTGCCGGTTAAATCGCTGAATTTCTTAATGCTGTTATCATCGCTTTTGACAGCCATTAATAAGTCGGCATCATAATAACCGTTGCTGAAATCCACCACCTGCTTACGCGCATCGGTAATGGTAATGCCTGCCATCGCGACATCCAGATTCCGCGATTGCAGCCCCGGAATCAGGCCACCAAAGTCCATTGGGTGTAATTCATAGCTGATATGCATTTTCTTCGCGATGGCATCCCATAAATCAATGTCAAAGCCGACGTATTTATCACCTTGCTTAAATTCAAAAGGAACAAAAGCCGTATCAACCCCGACGGTTAATTTCTCCTGCGCCGCAGCGATAAAACTGGCGGAACAGGCAACCAATGCCAGTGTAACTTTTAATTTATTTAAAAATGCAGACATAATAACCCTCAGCGTCAGTAATGTAGCGTGCAATGATTGTCATCCAGCGAAATAATCCGGCGGACATGGTCAAAGAAGGTAGTGAATATAATGGGCGCATCAGGTACGCCCGGATTAATGCGACAACTTATGCAGGAAGTAAGTGATCCTGCGTAAAGGGTACCGGCGTCTGTGCGCCGTTCATGACCATCGAGAGAAAACTGTAATAGCCGTTAATGCCTATCAAATCCACCACGCCCTTCTCGCCCCATAATTCGATGGCTTGCTGCCAGGTGGCATCACTGATTTTCTGTTGCTGATGTAACTGCTGGCAAAACTGATAAATCACCCACTCATCAGGCTGCAAATCCGCGGGCTGACGTTTTTCATTGATGGCCTGCACCGCTGCAGCAGAAATCCCCTTTTCGCGTGCTATCGGCGCATGGATTGCCCACTCTACCGGCTGTGACCAGTGCCTTGCCGTCATTAAAATCGCCAGTTCCGATAACCGCTGGCCCAGCGCACTACGATAGCGCAGATATTCCCCCATACGCTGTGCATGTGCCATTAACTCGGGGCTGCGCAGCAGCGGCTCAAACGGTGGCAGCAGCGCACCGCGCGGCCCGTTGATAATCTCTTCCGCGAGCGGACGTTGCTGCTCATCCCAGTCCTGCTCCGCCAGCGGCGGTAATCGGTTAATCATAATTTGCCGGCTTCTTCACGTATCACGGTGTTCAGCGTATCCACGACAAAATCCAGTTGTTGCGGGGTGACGATAAACGGTGGGGCGATTAAAATATGGTCGCCATATTGCCCGTCCAGCGTGCCGCCCATCGGATAGACCAGCAAACCGCGCGCCATACAGTTGGCCTTGATGGCTGCGTGAAGTTTCAACGCCGGATCGAACGGGGTTTTCGTGGCTTTATCACGCACAAGCTCCACACCGGCAAACAGGCCGCGGCCGCGCGTATCACCGACGTGCGGTAACTCCCCCAGCACGTCGCGTAGCGCCTTGTGCAGATAAGCGCCCTGCTGCTGAACCGCCTCCAGCAGATGATCGCGCTCAATTACCTGCTGTACTGCTAATGCCGCCGCAGCGGCTGTTGCGTGACAGATATAAGTGTGTCCATGCTGGAACAGACCGCTGCCGGCCTGCAGCGCAGACACGATCTTCTCACTGGCCAGCACCGCGCCGATGGGTTGATAACCGCCACCCAGTCCTTTGGCGATGGTAACCAAATCAGGTACCACGCCATCCTGTTCGAACGCGTGCAGTGTGCCGGTACGCCCCATTCCGCACATCACCTCATCGGCGATAAACAAAATGCCGTATTTGTCGCACAGGCGACGTACACCCTGCAGATAGCCCGGCGTCGGCGGCGTGGCACCGCTGGTAGCACCGACTACCGTCTCCGCGCAAAAACCAATAATCGTTTCCGGGCCCGCATCAACAATCGCCTGCTCCAGCTCGCTCAACAGCCGCTGGGTATATTGCTGCTGGGTTTCATCGGCACGGCGATCGCGATACTCATTGCAGGCGGAAACGCGAATCACGTCGATTAACAGGGGTGCGAACTGACGCCGGCGCCATTCGTTGCCACCCACCGCCAGCGCGCCCAGCGTATTGCCGTGGTAGCTCTGTTTGCGGGCGATGAAACGGGTACGCGCGGGCTGTCCGATCTCAACAAAGTATTGCCGGGCCAGTTTCAGTGCGGTTTCCACTGCCTCAGAACCGCCCGACACGAAATAGGCATAGTTAAGATCGCCCGGTGCGGTGCGCGTTAACTGTTCGGCGAGCTGTTCAACGGTATCGCTGGTGAAGAAACTGGTATGCGCATAAGCCAGTTGATCGATTTGACGATGCATGGCTGCGAGGACGTCAGGATGGGCGTGGCCCAGGCAGGAAACGGCGGCACCACCGCAGGCATCAAGATACTGCTTTCCCTGTGCATCAAAAATGTAGGCCCCGTGTACGCGCGTGGCCACGGCGGGCACGCTGCGCAGACTGCGGTGAATGATACGGCTCATGCTGGTCCTGCTCCTGAATACGCTTCGTTGTTGAAACGTATCTTGCAGGATCCATTTGAATCACGTCAACGCAATAATGATTCAATCGCATCCAATATTCTTATGACAGATACAAATGAATCATCTGTCAGGATTTGCCGGCATGCACGTAAGCGCCGGAATCGATTAAATAGCGTTCGGCGTTTTCAATTTTACTGACCGCATCACGTCCATGACGGGCCACCAGCATCGCCAGCAGGCACTCGGCCAGGCCCATGCCAGAGACGACAGACGGGAAGAACGATGGGCTATCCAGTGAAAACCGGAGCGAGCAATCAGCGGCCTGCGCCAGCGGCGAGACCGGTGAATCGGTGATGGCGATGATCTTTGCGCCCGCCTGCTGTGCTGCGCGCAGTACATCAAGTGATTCGCGTGAATAAGGGGCAAAGCTGGTAAGTAACAGGCAATCCGCGGCGGTCAGTTCACGCGTGAAAACTTCGATGTTGCTCGCCAGACCATCCACCAGTGACACCTGACGATTGAACAACCGATACACATAAAATAATGACCAGGCGATCGGAAAGCTGGCGCGGAAGCCGCAGATGTAAACATTGTCAGCCGCATCGAGTAAGGTCACGGCCTGTTCCATTGCCTGGCGGTTTTCCTCCTGCGTAAAGGCCAGGTTGGTCTGGTGGGCCTGAAACATCGCATCATACAGCTGCGGCTGCGTGCCGGCGGCCACAAGCTTTTCCGCTTTCGAGACATAGGTATCATTGCGCAGGCCGATGTCATCAATAAATGCGTCTTTGAGTTCACTCCAGCCGTTATAGCCCAGCCGTTTCGCCAGGCGCAGCAGCGTTGCCGGTTTCACCCCGGCCTGCTGCGCAAAGGTGCGCATGGATTGCACCACCAGTTGATTGGCATTCTGCAGTGAGAATTCGGCAGCCCGCTGTAGTTCTGGCGATAATTCACTGAACTCGCGGACGATAGTTTCCTTTAGATTCATGGCAACGATTCACAGGCTTTGACGTTCAGGTATCTAAACACATTTGAGATCAAGACTCTAGGCGCGGATATCACACCGGAGTGACGGCCTGAAGCAGGGCGCGATGCGTCGCGCCGCGACAATCAGGCTGCTCATGGTGGTTTACTTAACTGAGCGGCCTGTTGCTATTGAGGGCGAACCTGAGGTTAAAAATTTGCTTTATTGACGACTCAACACCAGTTTCAGTCCGGCAATGGCAAAACAGCAGGCTAATAGCGCATCTAATCCCCGGCGGATACGACGGTAAAACGCGTTCATTGCTGCGGTGGAAAATATCAGCGCATAGCCGCAAAATACCGCGACGCAAATTGCCGCACAGCCGAGAATAATCAGCGGTAAGGTCGAGGCTGCGGCGTCCGGTTTGAGTGCGACGGACATGATCGCGACCCAGGTTAGAATGGCTTTAGGATTACCGACGTGCATCAAAATTCCCTGCCGGAATAATGCGCCATACGCAACGCGGTGATCGCTGATAACGGTTTTATCGGCAGCGGTGCGGGTTAACGCAGATTTACCGGCTTTGTATGACAGCCACAACAGATATAACCCGCCGCCGATTTTCAACACCAGCAGCAATTGGGCAAACGTCGCCAAAACGGTTAATACCCCGCAGGCCGCCAGCAGCGCCCACAGCATTGAGCCGCCAATTACCCCGCCCGCAAGCGCTAAGGCGGCACCGCGCCCTTTATTCATCGCCGTTCCCATAATCGCCATATTACTCGGACCAGGGCTGGCCGTTGCCACAAAATAAGTGGTGTAGATCAGCATTAATTCGTGTGAAAGCGCCATGATATCCTCTGCAGGTGAAATATCCTGAACCTGTTATATCGGCTTGCTCAGAAATTTACTATGTCTTGTTGATATGAAGAAATGTCGGACGCTGTTCTATTCTGTGGACTGCTGCATGAGCCAGGCTCTTACTTTTACCACGGCAGAACGCAGCAGCGCTTCGTGGGGCGTAATAAGCCAGTACGCGTGTCCGGTATTCAGCGTATTTGGAAACGGTGCCACCACTTCACCGGATGCCAGATTCGCCTGAACAAATCGCCTGCGCATCAGCGCTACGCCCATGCCGGCAAGCATCGCCAGCCACGCCCCGCTGCCATCGCTATACAAGGGCCCTTTACCGGAATCAATGTGCCCGACGCCGGCTTCAGCGAGCCAGCGCTGCCAGTCTTCCCGGTGCATATCATGCAGTAACGTGACGCGACCGAGTGCGGCAAGTGCCGGCGGTTCTCCCAGCTGCTGCGCCACAGCAGGAATGCAGACTGCAAGGTAGTCGTCGTCGATCAACTTCTCACTCACGCAACCCTCACAGAAACCGTTGCCATGCCGTACGGCCAGGTCGATACCATCCGTGGCGAAAGACTGGATGCGGGAAGTGGCGCTGATACGCAGGTCGATATCCGGACAGGCACGTTCAAAATCAGCCAGCCGCGGCAGTAACCAGTGGGTCGCAAATCCGGTGGTGCAGGCCAGCGTGATGGTATTTTTTTGTGTCTCCTGCACCAGCGTTTCAGTGGCTTCACGTATCAGGCTGAAAGCTGAAGCAATCGAGTAGTAATAGCCCTGACCGGATGCCGTCAGCGCCAGCTTGCGTCCATTTCGCTGAAACAGGGGCAGGCCCAGTTGCCGTTCCAGTTCCCTGATGTGCAGGCTGATCGCGCCGGGCGTGACGTGCAACTCCTGGCCTGCAAGGGTCATGCTGAGGTGCCGGGCAACGGATTCGAACGCCTTCAGGGCGTTAAGAGAAGGCAGGCTATTTCGCATTGTTTAGTTTTCCTAAAAAACAGGCGGAAATTAAATCGTTTTTATTTCCGCTCCGTCAACGTTATTAATAGGCATATAGCACGCGTTGCCGTGTCGTTTTTATCTTAAAACTGTTGAGTTATATTGAAATTTTAAGAGAGAGTACCGTTTCACGCACCACGCCTCCACACGGAAAAAATGATCAGCTACCACGCCCTTTATGGCGATTAACCTTAATCAGGCTTGAGTTTTTGTCGTGTCAGGGAGGCAATAAATGGAGACAGGATGCAGATGAAGGATATCGATATTGGATTTACCCACGTTGCGTTTATGGTGAGGGATCTGGAGAAGAGCATGGATTTCTACCGCCGCTATGCAGGAATGAAGCTGATACACACCCGTGAACCTGACGTCCCGGCTGCCCGCAAGGTGGCATGGCTGAGCGATCATACCCGCCCTTTCGCGCTGGTTCTGGTGCAGGCGGATGACGTGTCAGATACGCCACTGGGTAAATTTGGACACTAAGGCATTGCCTGTGCGTCACGCGAAGAGATCGATCGTAAAACAGCGATGGCCGTCGCCGAAGGCGTGTTACGTAAAGCCCCTGAAGAGGCTGGCGAACCGGTGGGATATTACGTATTTTTTGCCGATCCCGATGGCAATACGCTGGAGCTGTCTTTCGGGCAGCGCGTCGGGCTTGAAGCGATACGCACCGCTCCCGGTTTACTTTAACTCGCCTGCACGCAGGCAGCGGAGAACATATGGCGCTGACGTTGCCGATTTATACTCAACGCCTGGTGTTGCGCAAGCTGACAGTAGCTGATTTGCCGCATCTGTCGCGCTATCGCAATCTGCCAGACGTTGCTCGTTATCAAAGCTGGGAAGAATTTACCCGGCAGGACGCTGAGAAATTATATGCGCAGCAGGATGCGCTGCCGTTCAACAGCGATAACACCTGGTTTCAGCTTGCCGTAGCACACCAGGAAGACAACCGGCTGATAGGGGACATCGGAATTCATTTTTTTGATGAAGGAAGACAAGCTGAACTCGGCATGACATTTGATGCCGGATATCAGAAACAGGGTTTTGCGCTTGAAGCAATGAGTGCCATCGTTACTCTGCTTTTCACGCAGTTTGCAAAACACCGGCTCACAGCCGTAGTAGACACACGTAATATTCGCGCCATAAACCTGCTGGAAAAGCTGAATTTTCGCCGTGAAGCGCACTACCGGCAGAATATTTTTTTCAAAGGGATGTGGGGCGATGAATATCTTTATGCGCGGCTGGCCAGCGATTAGCGCAGGCATTGCGTTAAGCCATCGCGTAGGCATGTTAAGGAGGCGTTGTGACAATTAGCGAAGTAAGCAAGGAAGAGTATCACTTACTGATTCAGGTCTGGGAGGCTGCCGTCAGGGCAACGCATCATTTCCTGAATGAACAGGATATCCTGCGGCTCAGACAGCTTATTCTGGAAAATTATTTTGATGCCGTTGTTCTGAGAAAGATGACCGATGAAAACCATGACATTGTCGGATTCATCGGCGTGCAGGATGAGAATATCGAGATGCTTTTCGTCTCGCCCGCTCATCACAAAAAAGGGATCGGTGCACGGTTAGTCCGTTACGCTATTCGTCATCTTTCAGCGAAGAAAGTGGATGTTAACGAACAAAATACCGCTGCGCTCGGGTTTTATCAGCATCTGGGCTTTCAGGTGACGGGACGGTCTTCCGTTGATGGTGAGGGAAAACCGTTTCCCCTCCTCCATCTGAAGCTGATGCAATAATCCGGCACAGGAATCAGGAGAAAAAATGAACGGAAGTTGTCTCTGTAAACGTGTGCGCTACGAATGCGATCGCCTGGCGGGCAGCATTACGCATTGCTGCTGTCATACCTGCAGGAAAGCGCACGCCGCCGCTTATACCTCCACAGCGCGCGTGCGGCGTGAGGATTTCAGGTGGACCCAGGGAGAAGAATTTCTGACGGCCTTTAATTCTTCCCCGGATAAGTTGCGTTATTTCTGTTCAGTCTGCGGATCTCATCTGCTGGCTGAAAGACCTCATCAGAGCCACGTGATTCTGCGTGTGGCCACGCTGGACGACGATCCCGCTCAGACGCCGGTTTCCTATATCTGGTGCTCGCACACCGTGCCGTGGCTAACAGAGCGCGACGATGTGCCTCATTATGAGCAGGATAAAGAAACATGATGACTGGTCAAAACGCCGCGGGCGAAACGGTGCACCATCAGTGCCGGTGGATCATTCACCGGAGGAACCCGCTGGCTGCCGAACCACAGCGGGTTCGCGGGGCAAATTGAGCCACAAATATAAGCCGGAACCCCTGCAAACATGCCTGCTGCAGGCCGGTGCACATGCCCGGCTGCAATAGCCACTACTCTGACCCGGCTGCGTCTGAGGATCGACTCAAGCTTATCCAGCCCGCGACACATTGATTCATCCAGCGTCGGTATGCCCGATGCGATAACCGGATGATGCAGAAAAAGCAGCGCTGGCAGTCCATGCGTATCGCTGAGTTGTCTTTCCAGCCATTCCAGATGCTCCCCGACGCTGCCAAAATTCTGTTTATTCACCGTGGAGTCCAGCCCCAGCATACGCAAACCGCCCATATCCTGAACAAAATGCAGCGCGTCTGCCGGGGTGTTTTTCGCCCAGTGATTTTCATGCCATGTCGTTTGCATGAGTCGTCGATCATCGGCGTTGCCCGGCAATATAAATGTAGGGTAATGCTGCTGGCGCAGTTGCTCAGCTATCTGCCAGTAACCCTGCCGCCACTCGCCATCAACAAGATCGCCCGTTAACACTAGCGCATCCGGTTGCACATGGGTGAGCCACGCCAGCGACCGCGCCAGGCGCAGCAGGTGATCATTGTCCGGTGCGGCATGGATGTCTGAAATCTGAGCGATTAACATAATGTCTCCGGAAATAAACAAGCGAACCAACAGGGCCGTCTGGCAGCATAGCACCCGCACCGTCACGCGACGCTGGCTGCGCGCCGCATTAAAATTCAGTATTATAGCGGTTCCTGCCGCTGACCCGAGTGAGTGCCCTGCCCGCTATGACTGACCACAATGCGCTGTTGGCGCGGTTGACCACCACACTGGCGGCAGAGAGCCGCACGCCGCTGTACAAACGCTTTGCCAGTGCGATTAAAGAGGCGGTGCGCGATGGCACGCTGGTGCACGAAGAGATCCTGCCGGGCGAGCGCGAGTTCAGCCAGTCGCTGAACATCTCACGCATCACCGTGCGTAAAGCCATGGACGAGCTGGAAAAAGAGGGCGTCGTGTTCCGTTCCCGCGGCTACGGCACGCAGATTTGCAGCCAGTTTGAATATTCACTCAAAGAACCAAAAGGATTGTCGCAGCAGGCGGTGCTGCGCGGTAAAACGCCGGACACCGTGTGGATCAATAAAAGCAAAATTGCCTGTAGCGCAGAGATCGCCGAAAAGCTGGGGCTGAGCACGGGCAGCGATGTCTATCTGCTGAAACGTATTCGCTATGTTGACCGCCAGGCGGTCTCGGTTGAAGAGTCATGGGTGCCGGCGCGCTACATTGCCGATGCCGGTGAGATTGGTATTTCGCTGTATGACTATTTTCATCGCCAGCAGATCCTGCCGGTGAAATCCCAGAGCCGGGTCAGTGCGCGTATGCCGGACGAAGCCCTGCAGCAGCAAATTGCCCTGCCCGCCAATGTGCCGGTGCTGGTGATTAAGCAGCTGGCACTCGACGCACAGGGCAATCCGCTGGAGTACAGCATCAGCTACTGCCGCAGCGATATGTACGTGTTTATTGCTGAGTAAGGCGTTGCTGCCAGTAAGCGCGCAGTGTGGCGCGATCGGGCGCACAGTCGCCGCCGCGCCGGGAAACCACATACGACGCCACTGCGTTGCCCAGCGCAACGCTCTCCGCCAGTGACCAGCCGGACGCTAATCCCGCCAGTAATCCGCCAGCATGGCTGTCGCCCGCGCCGATAGTATCGACCACCGTTGTCGCCAGTGCGGGCACCCAGCCCTGCGCCTCAGCGTCGATGTATCCGGCACCTTCGCTGTCCAGCCTTAACACCATCGCGCCGCCAAACTGCTGCTGCCAGCGCGCCATCAGCTGATGGGCGTCGAAAGGTTCGGATGCGCGCAGACGCTCATGCCACAGCAGCTCCGCTTCCTGCCTGTTCACTGTAATCAGTGGCTGCAGCGCCATGATGCGCGCAAACTGCGCCTCGCCGATGTCCGCCAGCCGCGGGCCAAAATCCACCAGCAGCTGATACGGCTGTGCCTGCTGCTCCAGCCAGTCGATCAGCACCTCGCCGCTTTTGCTGGTGAGCTGATAACCCGAGAGATAGATCCAGCGCTGCGCCGGCTGCGGCAATGTGCGCAACAGCGCGGCGTCCCACTGGTTTTCCACGCCACTAACGGAAAGAAAGGTGCGCTCGCCATCCGGCTCGACCAGCGCCAGACACCAGCCATTATCACCGTGCGCATTTTCCAGTACGCTCTGCACACCGTATTCCGCCAGCTTTTGTCGCACGATACTGGCCCAGATACCGTTCCCCAGCGGCAGCGCGTTGATGGATGGAATGCCGAGACGATGCAGCGCAATGGCGACGTTAAGCGCACAGCCGCCAACGTTCACGCCCTGCTGATGCAGTTCGATGTCGCTGCCGCGATACGGCAACGTCCAGGCATCGGCAATCACATCCACTACCGCCGCCCCCACCACGCACACTGGCAACCGGCCCGCCAGTCGGGACAGATCGTCAGGCGTCAGCATAGGCGGCCTCGCGCTGCTGGCGGAAACGGACAAACGCGCGGCTGTAATGGGTGAAATCCAGCGCGTTAGCGGCATCCAGCTCCGCTTTTAGCTGCGCATCGATCGCGTCGATACCGTGCAGCGCGCCACAGATAGCAACCGCCATCGCGCCGATGGTATCCGTATCGCCGCCCAGATTGGCGCACAGAATGGCGCAGCGATTGGGATCGGTCGCCGCCAGTTCGACCATGGCAATCGCCGCCGGTACCGATTCAATGGTGCTGGTGCCGGTACCGACCAGATCGTAGATCTGCTGCATGGTCGACTCAGTGCCCCTGCCCTGCGCCACCACCTGCAACGCCAGTTCGATGCGGGCCGCCATCGCCGCACTGAAAGTGGTGACGCGCCGCTCCTGCGCCGCGCGGGCAATCGCCGGCAGTTCGTCACGAATCGTTGCCCAGTCGCTACCGTCAATCGCGCGGGAGATTGCCCAGGCGATCGCGGTGGCACCGGCAATCGCCACGTCGGATTTGTGTGTCGGACTGGAGGCCAGCGCGACAGCATCAATAAAAGCCGGCAGGTCACGCGCCGGCAGCAGACAGCCCAGCGGCGAGACACGCATCGCCGCGCCGTTGGTCAGGCCGTTATTTTCCAGCTGCGCCACCGGCGTACCGTTTTTCAGCGCGTTAAGCGCGATTTTGGAGGTCGGCCCAAGCACATTTTTGTTAAAGGCATCAAACGCTTCCGCCCAGCGCAGAATATTGGCGCCGATGGTTTCCGCATTAATTTCGCCGTCGTGACTGATAATGGCATCGGCCAGCGCCAGCGCCATTGAAGTGTCGTCAGTGAAAGCCGCCCGGCCAAAGTAGCAGGCGGCATTGTTTTCTGCCGGGCCGGGCAGGAAGCGATCGATCCAGCCGAAGTGCTGTTTCACGCGGCTGCGCGGCCACAGTTCCGATGGCATGCCCATCGCATCGCCCAATGCCTGGCCGTAAAATGCGCCCAAAATCCGTTTTTCCTGGTGTGTCATCGTCATGGTTACATCTCTTATTTATGGCTGTCAGCGGTTGCTGAGTGTTCAAAAGCGGTTAATTCATCACTGCGTTTTTTGCCGTCGCGGAACAGAACGATAAAGGCGATGGTGATGATGACTATCATCACGCTGCCAAACATCCACATTCCCGCCCAGTTGAAGGTCTGACCGTTGCGCGGCTGGTCATACGCAAACATCTCCTGCATCAGATAGCCGCCCAGGCGATAACCGAGCAGGCTGCCGATACCCTGACAGGCCAGGGTGATCAGGCCCTGCGCAGCGTTACGCATCGCCACTGGCGCTTTCTTATCCACATAAATGTAGGCGGTGATGAAGTAGAAGTCGTAGCTGACGCCGTGCAGCAGAATGCCCAAAAACAGCAGGCCGAAGGTCAGCAGGTTTTGATCGCCGCCGAAGACAAAGAACACGTAGCGCAGCGCGGCGGTGACCAGGCCGAGCAGCAGCACTTTGCCGATGCCAAAGCGTTTGATAAAAAACGGCAGCGCCAGCAGGAAGAAGATTTCTGATACCTGGCCGAGCGTCATCCAGCCGGTGGCGTGTGGCAGACCGACTTCGGTCAGATATCCCTCAGCGAAGATGTAGTAGAACGCCAGCGGCATACTGAACAGAAATGAACAGACGAAAAATACGAGGAAGCTGCGATCTTTCAGCAGATGCAGCGCATCCAGGCCGAGCGCCACGCGCAGGCTGAACTTGCCGGTGCTTTTGGGTTCGGTGGCTGGCAGGGTCAGGGCGAACAGGCCAAGCAGCAGCGAACTGGCCGCGGTGATCAGCAACGGTACATTGCTGGCGGAGATATCGCCAAAGCCGAGCAGCGGCGGCAGGAAACCGCAGGCGATGCCGGAGGCGATCCAGCCGATAGTGCCCATCACGCGGATGCGCGGATAGTCGCGCTCCACATCACCGACGTGGGAAAACGCAATACTGTTGGTCAGCGCAATGGTCGGCATATAGGTGAGCGCATACAGCAGCAGCAGCGGAAAGAAGCTGCTGAAGTGCGTCTGCTGTGCGGCAAAGAACATCAGAATCGCGCCGGCGATGGTCAGCAGCGATAACACTTTCTGTGCCTGGAAGAAACGGTCAGCTAGCGAGCCGACCAGAATCGGTGACAGGATGGCAGCGATGGAGGTACAGGCGTAGCACCAGGCGATCTCAACCGGCGAAAAGCCGTTTTTGCTGAGAAACGCCCACAGCGGCACGAACCATGCCCCCCAGATAAACCACTCTAAGAACATCATGAACGACAGCTTTGGAATTGTAGTTTTCATCGAAATAGACTCCCCGGTGTTGGTAGAACCAATCTAGCACCAGAATAGATACCTTTATAATACCTTTAGCTGATAGTTTGAGCTATCCCACAAGATTTTTACCTTATGGATAACCGATAAGCGAGGAGGATTGGGTGCGGGTGGGCGTGACGGTCTGGCGGGGTGTGGAGCTGCATTCTGCGGCTGTGAGGCGGTCGCCATGAATGGCGACCCTACGGCGATAATTGCAACGAAATGCGCACGGTTTTGTAGGGTGCGCACCTGGTTATGCAGATTATGCAACCAGGTCGCCATGAATGGCGACCCTACGGCGATAATTACAACGAATTCGCACTGTTTTGTAGGGTGCGCATTGACGCGCACCTGGTTGTGCAGATTATGCAACCAGGTCGCCATAAATGGCGGCCCTACGGCAATAATTACAACGAATTCGCACTGTTTTGTAGGGTGCGCATTGATGCGCACCAGGGAATTACAAGTGCTTCTAACGCGAAGGTATCTTCTACCGGTTCACCAGCTTCGCTGGCAGCGCGACCACCAACAGCGAACTGAGCAGCAGACACACGGCGAAGAACCACAGCGCGCCGTTGCTGCTGCCGGTGAGATCCAGCGCCACGCCCATCACGGAATTACTCACCAGTCCGGCGATATTGGCGATCGAACAGGCCAGCGCAAAACCCGCCGCGGCTGCCGTGCCTTTCAGGAACGTAGCGGGCAGGCTGAAAAACACCGGTACCGCCCCGATAATCATCGCCTGCGCAATCGAGAACAGCAGCACGGTCATCGCCACGTTATGAGCAAAGAAGGTGCTGGTGCCCATCGCTGCCGCGCCAATAATAAACGGAACAATAATATGCCAGCGGCGTTCACGCAGGCGGTCTGAGCTGGCACCAATCGCCAGCATACCAATCAACGCCGCCAGACTGGGGATCGCCGTCAGATAGCCAATCGTGGTGATATCGGTGGTGCCGGCATTCTTAATAAAGGTCGGCATCCAGAAACCCATGGCGTAAGCGCTGAGCAGAATCGAGAAGTCGATGCCGCCGAGCATCACCACGCGGATATTCAGCAGACCATCGCGCAGGCTGTGTTTCAGCCCTTTGGCGTCACCTTCGTCGCGCGCCAGTTCGCGCAGCACCGCCTGCTTCTCACTGCTGCTGAGCCAGCTGGCGCTCTCGACGCTGTTCGGCAGCAGCCAGAACGTCAGCACACCCAGTAACACGCTGGGCAGACCTTCCAGCAGAAACAGCCACTGCCAGCCGCGCATGCCGTAAACCTCATGAAAATGCCCCATGATCCAGCCGGAAAGCGGTCCGCCAATCAGGCTGGAGAGCGGCAGGCCAATCATAAACAGCGCAATGATGCGGCTGCGGCGCCACGAGGGAAACCATTTGGTGAGATAGAACAGCACGCCAGGCAGAAAACCGGCTTCGGCCGCGCCGAGGAAAAAGCGGATGATGTAGAACTGGGTCGGCGTTTGCACCAGCAGCGTGGCGGTCGAGAGCAGGCCCCAGGTAATCATAATGCGCGCGATCCAGATCTTCGCGCCGACCCGCTGCAGGATCAGGTTGCTCGGCACTTCAAACAGAATATAGCCGACAAAAAACAGCCCGGCACCCAGACCAAACGCGGTCTCGCTCAGCGCCAGATCGCTCGCCATCTGTAGCTTAGCCAGGCCGATATTGATGCGATCTAGGTAGGCCGCGAGATAACACAGGCAGAGAAACGGAATCAGCTTCCAGGTGATTTTGCGATAAATCGAAGCGGTGTCTTCGGCTGCCAGCGCAGCAGGACGGGTTGAAACGTCAGTCATGGTGTTCTCCGGGCGCAATAACCCCGTCGTCGGGGAGATGTTGTTATGCGTCTCAGCCGCAGCCGAAACGGACTGTTTGTGCGCACTCCGTGCAGGTGAAACGCGCCCTTAACGGGCGCTGAACTTCCCGAGATACTCCAGCGCCGCGGCTTTACTTACCACGTCGCCATATTTACTGTCGATATCAAACAAATTGGCCTGATGCGGCGCATCATGGCGATCGCCCACGCATTCGCGCACCACCATGGCGCGAAAACCGTATTGCAACGCATCCACTGCGCTGGCGCGGATGCAGCCGCTGGTGGAGCAGCCGGCGATCAGCAGCGTATCAATGCCCTGCGCCACCAGCATCGATGCCAGAGATGTGCCAAAAAACGCGCTGGCATACTGTTTGGTGATCACCACTTCTGCGGCAAGCGGCTGCACCGCCGGACAAAACGCGGCGAGCGGATTGCCTTCCACCATGTCACGCATTACCGGAGCTTTCTGCACCCAGATCCCGCCGTCCTGCTGATGCTGCGGATGGTAGCGAATCTGCGTATGGATCACCGGAATCGCGCACTGGCGCGCCGCCGCCAGCAGGCCCTGTGTGGCGGCCACCGCCTCCACCACGCCCGGGGCAAATAGCGCGGCGCCCGGCGTGGTGTAGCCCTGCAGAAAGTCGATCATCAGCAGCGCCGGACGCTGACCAAAACCGATGCGGTTGCCCCAGACACCGGCGTAGTTATCACTGACACTCTGGCTCATGCTTTCTCCTTACCACGCACCGGACAGCAGTGCGCCCGCGCCCGGCACCACCGGCTCCAGCTCCAGCGCCTTCAGCAGAGCGTACGTGGTGGCAATGGCGGCCGTAATTACCGGCTTGCCGGTCTGCGCCTCCACTTTTGCCACCGCCGGCAGCGAAGGCATCTGCACGCAGGCCGACAGCACCACCACATCAACATCCGTCAGCGTCATGTCTGCCACGATGCCGGGTAAATTGGCCGGGTCGTGGCGGGCGACGGCGAGGTTATCGGCAATTTCCAGCGCGCGCCACTGCTTTACCTCAATCCCTTCGCGCTGGATGTAATCCACCACCAGCTCGGTCAGCGGCTTCATGTAGGGCGCTACCAGCGCGATCTTCTTCGCGCCCATAATATGCAGCGCATCGACCAGCGCGCCGGCACTGGTGATCACCGGTGCCAGCGCCTCGTTGTCGCGCGTGACCTGCGTCAGGCGCTGCTGCGACTGGCGATGATAGCCCGGACCCATCGCCATGATCGCCACCAGACAGGCATAGCCGAGCACGTCAACGCGCGCGTCGGACAGCTCCAGCGCACAGCGGTCGGACTCTTTATCCATCGCCGCCAGTTCATCTTTATTGACATGCTTCATGCGCATACGGCTGGAGTGGAAGGTAAACCGCTCCGGGCGAATCAGCTGGCGCGCCTGCAGCATGGCGGGAATTTCGGTTTCCATGGTGATGTTGGAACTCGGCACAATCTGGCCGATACGATACGAACGCGTCATGGCTGCGTCTCCGGAGTCAGTGAGGGGCCAAGGAAGGTGCCAAAGGCATTGAAGAAACCGTGAAAATCATTCCACGGGATCATGTGACCAGCGCCGGCTACCCGGCTGATCTCAATGGTTGGCAGCAGCTCGCGGATTTCGGCTTCATCTTCCGCCTGAATGACGCCGCCCTTGCCTGCCACCATCAGCAGGGTTTTTGCCGGCAGCTGAGGGAAATATTGGTGGATATCGAGCTGGTGAAAATCGTCGTAGGCGCGACGGATGGCTGGCGTATAGCAGGTGTGCAGCCACTCGGCGCGCAGCTGGCGCTGGTCATCGCTCCAGGCCGGGCAGTATTGCTTCATGGCTTCAGCGTCCATGCCGCGCTGCGCGTCGCGAATGGAATCCTCATACCACGGCCACTGCCCCGGATAGAGACGCCGGCCCGGTCCGGAAACCGGCGGATCGATCAGCGACAGCGACAGCACGCCGGCTGGCTGTTTCACCGCCGCACGCATGATGAAGCGCGCGCCCATCGAATGGCCAACCAGGTGATAGCGCGTCAGCCCCAGCGCATCCGCGAAGGCGTTGATGTCATCGGCGCAGCTTTCCATGCCGTAATCCAGCCCTTCACCGCTGCTGGAGAGCCCGCGACCGCGCACGTCCAGTACCCAGGTATCAAAATGCTGCGCAAAAACTTCCGCCACAAAACCCCAGGTGATTGCCGGGCTGGTGATACCCGGTACGAGGATCAGCGCGGGCCCGCTGCCGCCGTAGCGCAGATAGTGCTGGCGAATGCCGTTGGCCTGTACCTGACCGCCGTGCATAAAACGGCTCATGAGGTCACCTCGCTTTTCAGCGGCGCGGCAAACACGTCGTAGCCGTACACCCAGGCCGGATCTTCCTGGGTGCGCAGGAAAGTATTGGCGTTAGAGACGGCCTGCACGCGCGACGCACGTTCTTTGCGGTTGGCTTCATACAGGCGGAACGCGGTGCGGTAATCATCAAGACCGGTTTCCGTCAGGCAGCGCGACAGCATGGCGGCATCTTCGATGGCCATCGCAGCGCCCTGCGCCATGTGCGGTTTCATAGGATGGCAGGCATCACCCAGCAGCACAATGCGCCCTTCGCTCCATACCGGCAGCGGCTGGCGGTTGAGCAGCGGCCATTTGGTGACCGATTCACTGCACTCGATCAGCGCCTGTACCACCGGATGGTAGTGACCAAAGGTTTCCAGCATCTCCTGCTGACTACTTTCAACGAAGCTGCCTTTGATATCCCACGCCGGGTGCGGCACACCGGAGACGTAATAATATTCGTCGCGCGCTTTGGTGGTGTAATAGACCATCAGATGACGATCTTCAGACCACCACTTCACGCAATCTTCAAAGCTGAGGTTGTATTTGCGCAGTTGTTCGCCGCGGATCAGCGCACGGTGCGCCACCCAGCCGCTGTAAGTGGGCGCTTCCACCCCCAGCAGATGTTCACGCAGCTTTGAGTTAATGCCATCCGCGCCAATCACGATATCCGCGCGCGCTTCGCTGCCATCCTGAAAACGCAACACCACATCGCTGCCGCTGTCTTCGACGCTGCTCAGGCACTTGCCGAACTGGACGCTGCCCGGCTGCAGACTGGTCATCTGCATGGCCTGCAAATCGCCCCGGTGCACCGTGACATAAGCCGCACCGTACTCTTTGCGCGCATAAGCGCCCAGCGGAATACGTGACAAATACTCCCCGGTCTCGCCGTCGCGGCTGAACCAGAAATCGGGATGCGAAGCCAGATCCTCCAGCTGCTGTTCGATACCCATGCGGCGAAACACCTTGAGCACGTTCGGCCCCATGTGGATGCCGGCACCCAGACGGGAGAAAGCCGGGCTTTGTTCGTAGACCGTGACATGAAATCCCGCTTTCTGTAACAGCGAGCCGGCGGCAAGCCCGCCCAGCCCGGCGCCGATCACCGCGATGCGTTTCATATTGCTCATATTTTCCTCTCACACTGACGCTGATTTGAAGGTATGCACGCGGATAAACGATCAAACCCGATGCTGAATTTATAGTGCATACGCTTTAATTATTGAGGTTATGACACTGTTAAAAGCAACCGTATTTACAGTGAAAACTCGATAACATGATGTTAATCACAGCCTGATGATAAGGTTAAATAGGCTTTTCTTATGTCAAAAAGAAATGCTTGCACTGTTCTTCGCAACACGTCTATAACAAACACATAAAGCGTGTTCGCTATAAATAGCTGAAGTTTTGCGCAGCAAATTGTCTGACATCTAACCCTGAGAGGAAACCGCTATGGCAGTAAATCAGAGCCAGTTAGGCCAGATGTTCGAGCAGGTTTTACGGCTGTCGAAAGTCGACGCCAGCCAGAGCGTCGCCATCCTGAAAAGTCACTATTCCGATGCACGCACCGTGCAGGCCGCCACTGATGCTGCACTACGATTGGGCGCGAAGGTGTACTGCATTGAGCTGCCGGCCTTCAATCACCCGACGGCGATGGGTAACGACATGACCGCCTACTGCGGTGATACCGCGCTTACCGGCAACATTGCCGCACAGCGCGCGCTGGAAGCGGCGGACCTGATCGTCGATACCATGATGCTGCTGCATTCGCCGGAGCAGGAGCAAATCCTGAAAACCGGGACGCGAATTTTGCTGGCGGTTGAGCCGCCGGAAGTATTGGCACGAATGTTGCCCACTGAAGAGGACAAGTCGCGCGTGCTGGCCGCGGCGGCAGTGCTGGAAAAAGCGCGCATGATGACGGTGAAGTCGCCGGCCGGCAGTGATTTTCGCGCCCCGCTCGGCCAGTACCCCACGGTAACGGAATATGGCTACGCGGATGAGCCGGGCCGCTGGGATCACTGGCCGAGCGGCTTCCTGTTCACCTGGCCGAATGAAGATCAGGCTGAAGGCGTGCTGGTGCTGGACGTCGGTGACATCCTGCTGCCGTTTAAATCTTACGCGCGTGAACGTATTACGCTGGAGATCGAGCAGGGCTTTGTCACCCACATCCACGGCGGCTTTGAGGCTGAGTATCTGCGCGATTACATGCGCTACTTCAACGACCCGGAAGTGTACGGTATTTCCCACATCGGCTGGGGGCTGCAGCCGCGCGCACAGTGGACGGCGATGGGATTACACGACAAAAACGACGGCATGTGTATGGACGCGCGCGCCTTTTACGGCAACTTCCTGTTTTCGACCGGACCGAACACCGAAGTGGGCGGTAAGCGCAAAACGCCGTGCCATATGGACATTGCTCTGCGCCGCTGCGACATCAAAGTGGACGATTTGCTGGTGGTGGCGGAAGGTGAAGTGGTTGCACCGGAGGCCTCACGCGCGCGTTAATCGTGCGCAGGGAACGGCTGTCAGCGCAGTGACAATGCATTACACTGCCTGACAGTTTCCGGGAAAAAGGATAAAGGCATGTCGCACCAGCAGGATCCGCGCGCAGACCAGCGCTATGACTATACCGAGCAGGTTGGCCATCTGTTGCGCAAGGTGTATCAACGCCATGCGGCGATTTTTCAGCAACACGTCGGTGATTCACAGATCACTGCCGTGCAATTTATTACCCTCTGTGCGCTGCGCGATCGCGGTCCGAGCGCACAGAACGATTTAGTGCGCTATACCGCCGTCGATCAGGCCACCATTCGCGGTGTGGTTGAGCGTCTTAAGGCGCGCGATCTGGTCAGTCTGGGTCCCGATCCCACCGACAAACGCAAAGTGATTGTCATGCTGACCGATGCAGGCCACCGCCTGATTGACAGCACGACTGACAACGCGATGCGCATCACCGAAATGACTTACGGGCAGCTGAATCCGGCCGAACGGGTCGCGCTGATTTATCTGCTGAAGAAAATGCTGGACGATACGAGCCAGCCCTAACCCGGGGCGCTTAGCCGCCTCGCTAAGGCGGTTAATAATGAAAATGCTGGCACATCAGACTGCCACACCGGTTTCACCTGCATCCACGTGCCATTACGCCCTTGAGGTGAACGGCGCGACTCACTCCATCAGCAGCTACCGCGATACCTCGCTGCTGCTGGTGCTGCGTAATCAACTCCAGCTTAACGGACCCAAATATGGCTGCGGCCTGGGCGAATGCGGCGCCTGCACCGTGCTGATCGATGGCGTTGCCGCGCGCGCCTGCGTGATCCCGGCGTATGGCGTGCGTCAGCGCGCTATCACCACGCTGGAAGGCCTGGGCAACCGCGACGCACTGCACCCGGTGCAGCAGGCGTTTATTGAGGCGCAGGCCGCACAATGCGGTTACTGCCTTAACGGCATGATCATGACCACCGCCGCGCTGCTGCGCGCTCAGCCCTGCCCTGATGACCGGCAGATACGTGCGGCGCTGAGCGGTAATCTGTGCCGCTGTGGCACCCATCAGGAGATTCTGTGCGCGGTGAAGCGCGCCATCACCTTATGCCTGCAGCAGGCGGAGGCGGCATCATGAGTGCGGCTAACGTCCCCACGCAGCAGCAGTTGCTGGCAGCCAGCGACATCCTGTTGATTGTCGATGAGATTCAGCCGCCGCCGGGGCTGGTGCCCAAAGGCCAGACGCCGACGCTGAAAGCCAAAGAGCGCGCACTGTTTCTGGCTATTGACGGTTCCGGCCGCGTATGGGCCTTCAATGGCCATGTCGATCTCGGCACCGGGGTGAAAACCGCGCTGACGCAAATCGTCGCCGAAGAGCTCAATCTGCGCATGGATCAGGTACATATGGTGCTGGGCGATACGCTGCGCGTGCCCAACCAGGGCGCCACCATCGCCAGCGCCACATTGCAAATTTCTGCCGTACCGCTGCGTAAAGCGGCTGCAACGGCGCGCCAGTGGCTGTTACAGCAGGCCGCCGCGCGCTGGCAGCTGCCGGTGGAGAGCATCACGCTGGACAGCGGTTTCCTGCAGCACCCCGGCGGTGAGCAATTGTCATTTGCCGAACTGGTGCAGCAGCAGCGCAGCATCGTGCCGATTGATCATCAGGTAACACTCAAGCCCGCCAGTGAATATCGCTTAGTTGGTACCAGCTCGGCGCGGGTAGATATTCCCGCCAAAGCCACCGGCGAACTGACGTGGGTGCATGACCTGCGCGTGCCCGGTATGCTGCACGGCCGGGTCATTCGTCCACCGTATGCGGGCTATGACACCGGCAGCTTTGTCGGTACCTCATTGCTCAGCATTGACGAAAGCTCGATCGCGCATCTCGAAGGCATCGTGAAAGTGGTGCAGATCGCGGATTTTGTCGGCGTGGTGGCCGAGCGCGAGGAGCAGGCCATCGCCGCGATGGACGCATTACAGGTGCGCTGGAAGCCATGGGAACACAGCCTGCCGGACCTGCGCGATATCGAACAGGCTATTCGTGATAATCCCCGCACCTCGCGCGTGGTGCATGACAGCGGTGAAGTGGATGCCGCGCTGGCGAATGTCGCGCAGCGTTTTACCCGCAGCTATGTCTGGCCCTATCAGTTGCATGCGTCGATTGGCCCTTCCTGTGCGGTGGCCGACTATCAGCCTGATTCGCTGCAGGTGTGGAGCGGTACGCAGAATCCGCACCTGCTGCGCGCCGATCTGGCATGGCTGCTGGAGAGGCCGGAAGAGACCATTGAAGTGAACCGCATGGAAGCCGCCGGTTGCTACGGTCGCAACTGCGCCGATGACGTGGCCGCCGATGCGGCGCTGTTGTCGCGCGCAGTAGGCCAGCCGGTGCGGGTACAGCTGACGCGCGCCCAGGAACACGTGTGGGAGCCGAAAGGCACTGCACAGCTGATGGAGGTGGACGGCGGGCTGGACGCGCAGGGCAATCCGCAGGTGTATGATTTCACTACGTCTTATCCGTCCAACGGCGCACCCACCCTTGCGCTGCTGCTGACCGGCCGCGTCGATCCGGTGGCGCTGGCGTATGAAATGGGCGATCGCACCTCCATTCCACCTTACGATTTTCCCCATCTGCGCGTCACCATTGAGGACATGGCGCCGATTGTGCGCGCCTCGTGGATGCGCGGCGTTTCGGCCCTGCCCAACACCTTTGCCCATGAATCCTATATGGATGAGCTGGCCCACGCGGCAGGCGTCGATCCGGTGGAGTACCGGCTGCGCTACATTCAGGACGATCGCGCCGCCGAGCTAATGCGCTCCACCGCTGCGCGCGCAGACTGGACGCCGCGCACCGCCATTCAGCAGACCGCCAGTGAACCCGGCATTTTGCGCGGACGCGGTTTTGCCTACGCACGCTATATTCACAGCAAATTTCCCGGCTTCGGCGCCGCCTGGGCTGCCTGGGTCGCGGATGTCGCGATTGATAAGCAGAGCGGCGAGATCGCCGTTACGCGCATCACCGTGGGCCATGATGCCGGCATGATGATCAACCCGGAAGGGGTAAAGCATCAGATTCACGGCAATGTCATTCAGTCCACCAGCCGGGTGCTCAAAGAACAGGTGACGATTGAAAGCAACCTGATCGCCAGCCAGGAATGGGGCAGCTACCCGATCCTGACGTTTCCGGAAGTGCCGGATATCGACGTGATGATGGTGCCGCGCCCGCACGAACCGCCGCTCGGCGCGGGGGAATCCGCGTCGGTGCCCAGCGCCGCGGCCATCGCTAACGCGGTTTTTGATGCCACCGGTATCCGTTTTCGTGAATTGCCCATTACCGCTGACAAACTGCGTCAGGCGCTGAACGGCCCCGATCCGCAGCCGGAGCCACAGCTGGCCGCACCGGCCCAAACCGCCCGCCGCCGCCGCCGAAAATGGGCGCTGGGTGGCGTAACAGGATTGCTCGGCCTCGCCGCTGGCGTGGCGATTAACGCGCTGCCGTGGCGCGCACCGATTGCGCCCGTGACACCCCGGCCGCCGGAAGCTGGTCGGCAGAGATGCTGGAACGCGGTCGTCAGGTGGCCGCCGCCGGTGACTGCGCGGTATGCCATACCACGGAAGGGCGCGCGACCAATGCCGGCGGCCTGAAGATGGAGACGCCGTTTGGCACGCTGTACACCACCAACATCACGCCGGATAAACAGACCGGCATCGGCAGCTGGTCATTTAACGCCTTCGATCGCGCCATGCGCGAGGGCATCAGCCGCGACGGTCATCATCTCTATCCGGCGTTTCCTTACACCAGCTTTCGCCAGCTGAGCGAAGGCGATATGCAGGCGCTGTACGCCTGGCTGATGTCGCAGCCGGCGGTACAGCAGGCACCGCCAGAAAACCAGATGCGCTTTCCCTATAACCTGCGCTTCCTGATGGCGGGCTGGAACGCGCTCTACCTCGGACGCGGCGAATACCAACCTGACCCCCGTAAAAGCGCCGAATGGAATCGCGGTGCCTATCTGGTGAACGGAGCCGGACACTGCGGTGCCTGCCACTCGCCGCGTAATCTGCTGGGCGCGGAAAAACGCGGGGACAATTTCCTCGCCGGTGGCTGGGTCGACGGCTGGGAAGCGCCCGCGCTCAATCAGCTGAATAAAGCCCCGCAGCCCTGGACGGCGCAGTCGCTGTATAACTACCTGCGCAGTGGTTACGATGCGCAGCACGGCGTTGCCGCCGGACCAATGGCACCGGTGGTAAGCCATCTCGCCACCCTGCCGGAAGCCGACGTGCGCGCCATGGCCAGCTATCTGGCAGACATTAATGGTCAGGCAGCGCGCCCTGTCGCTGTGCCGGCGGCAAAACCGGCATGGAACACTGCCGCGGGGGAACGGCTGTTTAAAGGCGCCTGTCAGGCCTGCCATAGCGCCAGCGAGGGCGGACCGCAGTTGTTTGGCGTCAGCCCATCGATGGCCAACAGCAGCAGCATAACCAGCGCGACGCCGGATAATCTGTTACAGGTGGTGCTGCACGGTATCGACAAACCGGCAACCGATGCGCTCGGTTATATGCCCGGCTTTGCCGCCAGCTTGTCGGATAAGCAGGTTGCGGATATTGCTGCCTGGCTGCGCCAGCGCTACGCACCTGACCAACCGGCGTGGCAGAATCTGAGCGAAAAAGTGGCGCAGGTGCGCGCTAATCCCGGCAGCCACTGACCCATTCAGGCGCGCTGCAGGTCAGCGGCTTGCCCCGGATCGTGGCAGATCCGCGTCGCGGATCGTGCCCTGATGGGCCGGCAGAGTGATGAGAATGGCCGGGTCGAGCAGCGCGCGGGCACCGCTGTCGCCCTGCAGTTGAGCGAGCGCCGCGCCATAGTGCGCGGCAAATCCCACCGGGTGGCCCGGCTGGTTTTGCCAGCTGAGCCGTACCTGCGGCGCACCGTTGCGCAGCGCCTGCGCCACGCATTGATGATCCTCCGCCCTCACCCACGCCATATCACCGGGTACGATCAGCCAGCCATGCCAGTGGGCGGTGGCCCGCACGCCAGCGGCAATGCTTTCACCGCTGCCGGCGCTGGCAATAGTGCAGGTCGCGACGCCGCACTGCTGTGCCAGCTGTTGAATAGCGCGATCTTCCGGCCGGATAATAAGGAGAAGCGGCAAACCGCTGCGCTGCGCCTGCTGCAGCGTCAGCTTCAGCAGCGGCTGAGGCACGCCATTATCGTCAGGATACGGCGCCAGTAGTTTGTGCCCGGTACCGCCGGCCTGACGAAAGCGGCTGCCGAGACCGGCAGCAAGAATGAGGATGCCTGGCGTCTGCATACAAGGATTGCTTCCGGAAGTTGGGGCGCACAGTATGGCGCGCCCCGGCCGGGTTAGCGACGGTTTTTCCACACCGTCTGGATGTTACAGAACTCGTGGACGCCGAAGCTGGAGAGTTCGCGGCCATAACCACTCTTTTTCACGCCACCAATAGCGACGCGCGGATCGGAGGCGCCGTTGCCGTTGATAAACACCGCGCCGGTTTCCAGCTGCTCTGCCAGTTCCTGCGCCAGCGCTTCATTGCCGCTCCACACGGTGGCGCTCAGGCCAAACTCGCTGTCATTCGCCAGCTGCAGTGCATGTTGCGCATCGCGCGTGACGGTGATCGCCGCCACCGGCCCGAAGATCTCCTGACGAAAAGCGGTCATCGCGGGCGTGACGTCGGCAAGAATGGTTGGCGCATAATAGTTGCCGACGCCCTCGATCTTGTGGCCGCCCAGCACCAGACGTGCACCCTGTTGCAGGGTTTCCTGCACCTGATGATCCAGTTCATCACGCAGATCGTAGCGTGCCATCGGACCGATATAAGTCTCTTCCTGCAGCGGATCGCCCACTTTCAGTGCCTGCACGGCTGCGCTGAAACGCGCCTCAAACGCCTCTGCGATGCTCTCTTCAATGATGAAGCGTTTGGCTGCCATACACACCTGCCCGCTGTTCTGGTAGCGTCCTGTGACCGCTGAGGCCACTGCCGCATCCAGATCGGCATCGGCCAGCACGATAAAAGGATCGGCACCGCCTAGCTCCAGCACGGTTTTTTTCAGTACCGCACCGGCCTGAGCGGCGATCGCGCCACCCGCGCGCACGCTTCCGGTTACGGCAATGGCCGCGACGCGCGGATCTTTAATGGCGGCAGAGACACCGTCGTTATCAACGTTGATTACATTGAATGCGCCGCGCGGCAGATCGGTCGCAGCAAACAGTTCCTGCATCAGCCGGGCGCAGCCCATGACGCTCGGAGCGTGCTTCAGCAGGTAGGTGTTGCCCGCCAGCAACATGCTGACCGCGCCGCGCAGGACCTGCCAGTAAGGAAAATTCCACGGCATCACCGCCAGGATCACACCGAGTGGACGAAACGATTGCCATGCCTGCTGGTTTTCCACCAGCGTGGGCTGATCGGCCAGCATTGACGGTCCGTGTTCAGCATACCAGTCACACAGGCTGGCGCATTTCAGGACTTCGGCACGCGCCTGCGCAATTGGTTTACCCATTTCCAGCGTAGCGAGCGTAGCCAGTTGCTCCTGACGCTGGCGCAGCTGCTCACCCAGCTGACGCAGTACCTTCACGCGCTGTGCCATCTCTGTGTTACGCCACTGCGCAAAGGCGCTGGCGCTTTGCTGTAAAGCCGTTTCCAGCTCGGCTGCACTCTGCAGGGGATAAGTGGCAATGATTTCGCCGCTGGTGGGATTACGTGAAATAACGTGATCAGTCATAGGATGCCTTCGTCAGATAATCGGGTTGATCAGAGTGAGGTCTACCTTACGCCAGCCATCAGGTGATGAAAAATGAATAGATGAGAGCAAGTTGTTCACCTGAAATGAATTGAGAGGCAGCGCAGGTCGGAAGATTTTCACTTTCCACCCTCACAGGGTGATTTAAAGACGTAAGCGAATAATCTGCAGGTTACGCTTATCAGCATCAGTCGCCTCAACGGGTTATCCACTTATACAGTGACTAGATCTTAAAGAAAGATCATAAAGAGATCTAAAAGAGATCCTAAGAGATCCCCGATCGCGGCAGGCCGCACCCGACAAGGGCTGAGAAGGTGATCGTGTTCACTATAATCAGTAAAGTATCCACTATAGTCAGTACTTTATTCACTATAGACAGTAGAATGTTCACTATAAACAGTGTTAATGTTCACTGTAATCAGATACCGATCCTTTTCATCCACAGAATGAAGATCTCAGGCTATGGCAGATAAAGAGAGTGAAAACAAGGCGTTACTTGAACCTTTTCTGTCGGTGACGAAAAACAGTGGTGAAGTTATTCAGCTTCATCCCAATAAAAATAACACCGTACAACCGGTCGCACTAATGCGCCTGGGTCTGTTTGTTCCTACCCTGAAGTCAACGGCGCGCGGAAAATCCGGCGCAATGGCTTCAACCGATGCCACCAAAGAGCTCAAAAACCTGTCGCTGGTGAAAGCGGAAGGTTATGAAAAGATTACCATCACTGGCGCACGGCTGGATATGGATAATGATTTCAAAACCTGGGCCGGCATCATTCAGTCTTTCTCGCGTTATCCGTCGAAAGGCGACACCGTCACGCTGCCGTTTATCGACTTCGTCAAGATGTGCGGTATTCCCTCAGCCAACTCGTCCGCGGCGCTGCGTAAGCGTCTTGACGCCTCGCTGCGACGCATCGCAACCAATACCCTGTCGTTTGAGGGGAATGGTAAGGCCTACCACACGCACCTGGTGCAGTCGGCTTACTACGATCGTGAGAAAGATCTGGTGCGTATTCAGGCCGATCCTAAGCTGTTTGAGCTGTATAACTTCGACCACAAGGTGCTGCTGCAGCTGCGTGCTATCTCGCGCCTCAAGCGTAAGGAGTCGGCGCAGGCGCTGTATACCTACCTGGAAAGCCTGCCCACTAATCCGGCGCCTATCTCCCTGGCGCGCTTACGCATGCGCCTTAATCTCGGCTCAAAAACCACCACGCAAAACCATGTGGTGCGGCGCGCCATGGAGCAACTGAAAGAGATTGGCTATCTGGACTACTCCGAAGTGAAACGGGGCCGTTCGGTATTTTTCATCATCCACAGCCGCACACCCAAACTCGATGGTATCAGTAATCTGGAAAGTATCGATTCGCTGGAAGACCTCGATTTCGAAGACTGACTTCACCCATTCACTGTAATCAGTCAGCCCTCTTCCCGCAGTGTCACTGAGCCTAAAAGTGACACTGCCGCTTTCCCCTCATTCACTGTAATCAGCGCAACCTAATCTGTTCACTGTAATCGGTAGCATTCACTGTAATCAGTGGTCGCTGCCGGTATCGCCTGTTCCGTAAAAACCCTCCAAAGTTCCTTTTCATGCATAACAGTGCTTTTATTGATAGTGGGTACTTACCAGGTGGGTTGACAGACACCTTGCCTGTGCCTTCAGAGACCGTCTGGCTGATTACAGTGAATGTCTGGTCTGCCGGGCGATTCTGCTGACCACAGTGAACACGTAAGCATACGACCTCACTGATTACAGTGAACGATTTATCGTATCTGACTGAAAATTAAGCGTAATAAACGATATACAGTAATACATTCACTGTATTCAGTAATTATGCTGTAAAAGTAACCAGTAAAAGTGACAGGGTTGGTCACTATCGCTGATTACAGTGAATCGTGGGAGGGTTTACCGACTATAGTGAACGTCATTTCATGACGAAACGGCTCTCTGCGTTACTGATTGCAGTGAACGTTCTCAACACTCCCCTGCCCTCACCGCAGGCACTGGTCTGCAAGGGAGATAAAGCCAGCTACTGACTACAGTGAACATTATTGGGGCTGAGGCGTAGCGGGCATTTACTGATTACAGTGAACGTGTTTGTCAGGTCTTGCTGCCTCAAAGCGCAGCGCGCGCCAGCTCGCCTGCTGATTACAGTGAATGTTGTTAGCTGAGTGCCCTTCCCTGTGCTGCGCGACCATCTCTCAACCTGGCGCGATAAAGATGATCGGATTTACTGATTACAGTGAATGCTCAGTCAGGCAGGTCAGCAATTCAGGCTTAAACACACTTTTCCTTTTACTGACTACAGTGAATGCGCCGCAGCGAAAAGCTATGAATATCTGCTCGCGGTCACATTACTGATTACAGTGAACATTGACGAAAAGGCGTTCATAGTTTACTGACTACAGTGAATGCCGCTGGCATCGACGTCGCAGTTTACTGATTACAGTGAATCTTATACCTGCATCAATCGATGCGCTGGCAGATTGCCGCAAGGAAGGCGGCCCTGAACATCGCACTGCACTGCACTGCACTGCACTGCACTGTACGGCGCTCGCCGCGACGCAGCCCAATCTTCCTGCAGGCGATGCTCGCCAGCCCGCAATCGCAAACCGCGTAATTTGCATCGTGTGCAGCTTCTCCCCTTCTCACTGGCTGGCAGCACCCCCTCACACCGTCATTGCAGGCAGTCAGTGAGGGAAGAATGTAGTGGGCTTGTGCTGACTACAGTGAATCCTGACCATTGCGTGAGCGGATGATGCGCGGAACCACTGACTACAGTGAACATTTACTTTTGCGCACTGGCTCACCCTGGCGCCGGTAGCACTGTCCCTGCGCTAAGAATCACTGATTACAGTGAATCTTACGGCAGGGTTACTGATTGCAGTGAATGTTCTGCCGAGTACAGTGAACGCAGTTCATTCCTTTTCGCCACCCGCTGATTACAGTGAACGTGCGGGCTGCTCTGTCAGGTAACGGCGCGCCGTATTTCACCGTAATCGCCCGCTTCTGCCACACATGTCGGTTACTGATTACAGTGAACAGTGGCAGAGTGCCGCCCTTACGCCGAGCACATTTTCATCAATTGATGGGTAAACAATCAACGCGCACTACTGACTGCAGTGAACGTCTGGTTTAACCCCCTATTGCAAAAGGTCTTTTTACAACGCGAGCCGATGATGAACAGATGAGATAGATTTGCCTCATGTGCAGGATTTCGGTATAAAGTCATAAATCCTACATGTGTGGAGCAAGTATGGCTAACGATGAGAAGCAGGTTCTGAAAGTCGCTCAACGCTCAGAAAGAATGCTGATGAGCCTGACGGAGCAGATTCAGGCGCAAAAAGAAGAGTTACACGAGAATACTTTTTACCAGGTTTATGCCAAAGCGGCGTTAGCCAAGTTGCCCAAGCTGACGCGCGCCAGTGTCGATTACGCGGTTAACGAGATGGAAGAAAACGGCTATCCGTTTGATAAGCGCGCGGCCGGCAGTTCCACCAAGTACGCGATGTCGATCCAAAATATTATCGACATCTACCATCATCGCGGCGTCCCGAAATACCGCGATCGCCATCCTGAAGCGTTTACGCTGTTTGTCGGTAACCTGAAAGGCGGCGTGTCTAAAACCGTTTCCACGGTATCGCTGGCGCACGCGCTGCGCGCGCATCCGCACCTGCTGTTCGAAGATTTACGCATCCTGGTTATCGATCTCGATCCTCAGTCTTCGGCCACCATGTTCCTGAATCATGAACGTTCGGTCGGTTTGGTTGAAGCCACCGCAGCTCAGGCGATGCTGCAAAACGTCAGCCGCGACGAGCTGAAAAGCGAATTTATTGTGCCGTCGATTATTCCAGGCGTTGACGTACTGCCTGCCTCTATCGATGACGCTTTCATTGCCTCACGCTGGGAAGAGCTGTGTGCAGAGCATCTGCCGCAGCAAAACGTGCATGCGGTGCTGTATGAAAACGTGGTGGCTAAGCTGAAAAAAGATTACGACTTCATCTTTATTGACAGCGGCCCACATCTGGATGCCTTCCTGAAAAACGCCATTGCCGCTTCCGATTTGCTGATGACGCCGGTGCCGCCGGCACAGGTTGATTTCCACTCCACGCTGAAGTATCTGACGCGCCTGCCCGAGCTTATCGACATCATCGAAGAGTCGGGAGCCACCTGCCGGTTGCAGGGCAACATTGGCTTTATGTCCAAGCTGTCGAATAAAGCGGACCACAAGATGTGTCACAGCCTGGCGAAAGAGATATTTGGCGGCGATATGCTGGATGCGGCGCTACCTCGGCTGGATGGCTTTGAACGCTGCGGTGAATCGTTCGACACGGTTATCTCCGCTAACCCATCGACTTATGTCGGCAGCAGCGAAGCCCTGAAAAACGCGCGTTCGGCGGCAGAAGACTTTGCCAAAGCCGTCTTTGATCGTATTGAATTTATCCGCCTGAACTGAGGTTATTATGAGCGCAAAAAGAATCACTATTGGCCGCACCTTCAGCCAGAGCCCGTTACAAAATGAACCCAGCGAGGATGGTCACTCCCAGACGTTCATCCTTTCCACCGGTAAACGCGCCCTGTTCACCCTGGAACACATCACGGCTAAAGAGATAGAAGAACGTACGTACGTGGTGATGGAAACCAACGGCCGTGACCAGTCCGGTCTCACGCCAGAGTCACTGCGCGATATCATCCGTACCATTAAACTGCAGCAGTTCTTCCCGGCCATCGGCGTGAAGCGTGGCGATCGGATTGAAATCCTCGATGGTTCGCGTCGTCGGGCGGCCGCGCTGCACTGTAAAACCGGGCTGGATGTGCTGGTTACCGACGTTGCCATCTCTGCCGAAGAAGCCCGTCGTCTGGCGCAGGATATCCAGACCGCGCGTGAGCATAATCTGCGTGAAGTCGGCATGCGTTTGCTGTCACTGAAAGACAGCGGCCTGTCGCAAAAAGAGATTGCGCAGAGTGAAGGGCTGTCACAGGCAAAAGTGACCCGCGCGCTGCAGGCTGCCAGTGTGCCGCTGGAGCTGGTCACCCTGTTCCCGAACCATTCAGAGTTGACCTATCCTGACTACAAAACGCTGTTGCAGGCCTACGAAAAACTGCAGGAAACCGGTCAGACGGTAGACGCTCTGATTGAAACCATCGGTATGGATGTGGACAGCGTTTGTGCGCGTGAAGGCCTGGCGGAAGATGAAGTCAAGAATGGCATCCTGCGGCTGGTCCGTAACGGTAGCCAGACGCTGGTGCAGGCGCCGGCAAAAGATAAAGTGGTGGCGACACCGTTGTGGACCTTCGCAGATAAAGACCGTTACGCCCGTAAGAAAACGCGCGGACGCATGTTTAGCTATGAGTTTAACCGCCAGTCCAGAGAGTTACAGGAAGAGCTGGATCGCGTTATCACCGAGACGCTGAATAAGTATCTCAATCAGTAGTAGCGCTTTACCTCCGATGACCAGCAATCTGTAGCAGCACAATCCCGTACAACCTGAACCGTGCCGCTACAGATTGTTACCTGACCCACCTGATTTCCCCCCCAAAATTTCATCCTTCGCCAGCGTGATTTCAGCGCTAAGTGCATGAAATCAAATCAACCTTAGCCGGAATTTCAGGCTGAAATCGCCATTCCCTCAATATAATACGGTGAAACCGCGCCATCGCCGTCTGAAACTTTAAAATGGCCAGCTTTGCTGGATGCGAAAGCAACAGTGAAACCAGCAGGGGGAATCCTTAATGAAATTTGCCGGAATCAGGTGACATTCGCCATGGCGATTTCACCCCTAACCGTTTGAAAATAGGGTTTTTATTTTCAGGATTTCAGGCTGAAATCGCCCGAATTTCACAGCAAATCTTCATGCTGCCGTGAGAAAACGGGGATTTAGCCAGACGATATTCAATGTGTTATCCACAGAAAACGTGGATAACTTTTACTGTAGCCCCTATGCCATAAGCGCCGTCTGGCTGGGCGACTGCCACACTGCATCACGCACGCGCACCGGTTTATGAATCAAACCGAGCGCATAAAAGCGGTCAGCGATAGTTTGCTGTTCTTTGATGACGTGGAAAACCATGGCCCGCGTCTGGTGGCTGCGACGGGATAAGGCACGTTCCACGGCTGCGAACTCCAGCCCCAGTTCCTGCGCCAGCATAGTGGCGGCTTCATGGCGATGATTATCGATAAAGGTCCCGGTTTGCTGCAGGCTCGTTACCAGCTGCTGCACGATATCGTCATGCTGCTGCACATAATCATGGCGCGCCAGATAAAACTGGTGGTTGCGCACCCGGCCTTCGCCCTTCTCCAGCACGCGCAAATCGGCGTTGCTTTCTGCGGCACTCAGCAGCGGATCCCACATCATCCATGCATCGACGGCCAGATAATCGCTGGCTGTGAGCGGATATTTCGGCGGCGTGTACACCACTTTAATTTCATCCAGACCGATGCCGGCTTCCTCCAGCAGCTGCAACAGCAGCCAGTGAACATTCGATCCTTTATTGACCGAGATACGCTTACCCCGCAAATCTGCCAGGCTGTGGATAGTACTGTCGCGTGGCACCACAATCCCAACGCTGCCCGGCGCGGGTGGCTCCCAGGCGATATAAGTCACGGCGTTACCACTGGCCTGAGCGAAAATGGGCGGCACCTCACCGGTGGTGCCAAAATCAATCTCATTATTCTGCAGCGCATACAACAGTTGCGGACCGGCAGGGAATTCACTCCACACCACGCTGATACCCTGCTGGTTGAAGCACTGTTCCAGCGTCTGGCGCGCTTTCAACACGCCAAGATTGCCAAATTTCTGATAGCCGATACGCAACTCGCGTTCAGGGCGCGCGGCCCCGCTGGCGTGCGCGAAGGCCATGACGGCGGACTTGCGCCGCCCTTTTATGACGCCCATCTGTGCCAGATGCGTGCGCAGCGTGTGCCGGCTAATGCCCAGCAGCGTGGCGGCCTGAGTCTGATTGTTGTCCGCTATTTCCAGTGCATTACTGATCAGACTCTGAATCACCCGATCAAACAGCTGTTGCGGTTCGCGCGTAATCTGCTGGCGCAGGAAGCTATCCAGCGTCGAATCGTCCGTTTCGCTGTATGCGCGTTCACTGTAACCTGCCAGCCGCAGTTGCGTCGGTGTCAATGTCTCATCGCGACTGAGCAGCACCGCATTGTGCAGCGTATTCTCCAGCTCACGAATATTGCCGGGCCAGCTGTAATCGCGCAGCGCTTCCAGCGCGTCAGGCGACAGGCGACGCGCCGGACGGCCAAGTCGGCGTGCGTACAGGGAGAGGAAATGCTGTGCCAGCAGCGGGATGTCCTCGCGACGCTGGCGCAGCGGTGGCAGGGGAACAACGGCGATATTCAGGCGATAAAACAGATCTTCACGAAAACGCCGTTCGCGAATTGCCTGCGCCAGATCGACATGGGTTGCGGCGATAACGCGCACGTCTATTTTAATGGCCTTGCGTGAACCGACGCGCGTAATTTCACGCTCCTGAAGGACGCGCAGCAGTTTAACCTGCAGCGGCAGGCTCAGTTCACCTATCTCATCCAGCAGCAGCGTGCCGCCCTGCGCCGCTTCAAACCAGCCAGGGTGCGCCTGAGTCGCGCCGGTAAAGGCACCTTTCTCATGTCCAAACAATTCAGCTTCTGCCAGGCTTTCCGTCAGAGCGCCGCAGTTGACGGCCAGAAACGGGGCATGCCGGCGTGGACTGTGGTGATGCAGATAACGGGCGACCACTTCTTTGCCGGTGCCGGTTTCGCCCACAATCAGTACCGTGGCGTCGGTGGGTGCGAATTTATCCAGCAGCGACTGGAAAGCCAGCGATGCCGGGTCGACCAGGCGAGGTGAATCTGGTTGATTGTAAGGTGTCAGCATGAGGGTGGCTCCTGTAAAGGTCTGCCATCACGCTAAACCCGGCAAGTGGCAATGAACAGCAGGAAAAAAGCATAAGCAGTTGCATATGCAGCAAATGCTGTTGGCGTTGCGTTGCAATTGCAACAGACATTACGCGCTCTGATGACCTAACTGACTGAAAATGCACAATCTCTGTTTCGTTAAAACCTGGCATGCTTTTCGCTTAGGCCTATATAACCAAATAGAAAGTTAAGAATGAACGTTTTTTCATAAAGTTATATAGGATAAGCATAATGGCCGATTCTGCGCACGAGAGCATAAATGTCTTCTGGTTCCTGCCGACGCACGGCGATGGCCGTTACCTGGGTACCACAGAAGGAGGACGCCCGGTTGATTTAGCCTATTTACAGCAGGTCGCGCTGGCCGCCGACAATCTGGGCTTTTACGGCGTCCTCATTCCGACAGGGAAAAGCTGTGAGGATTCCTGGCTGGTGGCTTCCGCGCTGGCACCAATGACGCGCCGGCTGCGCTATCTGGTCGCCGTACGGCCAGGGTTACAGCCACCCACGCTGGCAGCGCGCATGGCTACCACACTGGATCGTCTGTCGGAAGGCCGTCTGCTGATTAACGTGGTCACCGGCGGCGATCCGGTGGAGAACAAAGGCGACGGCATCTTCCTCAACCACAGTGAACGTTATGAAGTGACTCGCGAGTTTCTGGATGTGTATAGCCGGCTGATGCGCGGCGAAAAAGTGGATTATCAGGGCGAGCATATTCAGGTTGAAGGCGCTGAGGTGCTGTTTCCACCGGTGCAGGAAAACGGTCCACCGCTCTACTTTGGTGGCTCATCGGAGGCAGCGATCGACGTGGCGGCGCAGCAGATTGACACCTATCTCACCTGGGGAGAGCCACCGGCGCAGGTAGCAGAAAAACTGGCGGTCGTGCGTGAGCGCGCTGAGTCACGCGGCCGGAAACTCGAATACGGTATCCGCCTGCATGTGATTGTGCGTGAAACCGAAGAAGAAGCCCGAGCGGCGGCGGATAAACTGATTGCCCATCTGGATGACGATACCATCGCTCAGGCGCAGAAGATTTTTGCCCGCATGGATTCCGCCGGTCAGGCGCGCATGAGTGCGCTGCACAACGGTTCGCGTGATAACCTCTACATTGCGCCGAATCTGTGGGCAGGCGTCGGACTCGTACGCGGCGGTGCCGGCACTGCACTGGTAGGCAGCCCGCAGCAGGTCGCTGAACGCATTCGGGAATACCAGGCGCTCGGCGTGACTAACTTCATTCTTTCGGGCTATCCGCATCTGGAAGAGGCCCATCGCGTGGCTGAATTGCTGCTGCCGCTGTTACCGCTGGCCCACGGTCAGCAGCAGCGCGCCCGTACCATTAACACTGGCCCGTTTGGTGAAACCATCGGCGGCGATAAGCGCCCATCGGCGAAACAGACGAGCGCCAGCTGATGCAGGAGAAGGCGATGGCAACAGCGCACATCATTATTGTCGGCGGGGGCTTCAGCGGCACAGCGCTGGCGATCCACCTCGCCCGCACGTCGCTCGTGCCGCTACTGATTACAGTGGTCGAACCGCGCGCCAGCCTCGGCGCCGGTGTTGCCTATTCCACGCCGGAACCGGCACACCGTATCAACGTGCCGGCTGCGCGTATGCAGCTCAGCGGAGAAGAGCAGGGCGCCTTTGATCGCTGGTATCGTCAGCAGCCGGAATGTTCACTGGATTCAGCAGCACACTGTGCCGATGGCGCGGTGTATCCGCAGCGCGCGCTGTTTGGCCGCTATCTGGCGCAGCAGTTTGCCGCCGCCGCTGAGGCGCATCCACATGTCACTCTGCGTCACGTTCAGGCGCGTGCGCTGGCGTGGGAAGGGCAACGACTGCTGTTGAGTAACGGTGAAACCCTGACTGGCGACATCCTGGCGCTGGCGATCAGCCATCCACCGCCGTCGCTGCCACGCATGCTACAGCCGTTTGCCGACCATCCGGCGCTGATTGCCAACCCGTGGCAGCCAGGCGTGCTGGATAGCGTTGAGCCTGACGCATCAGTGGCGATTGTCGGCACCGGCCTGAGCATGGCTGACGTGGTGGCTTCGCTGGCGACGCGTCAGCATCAGGGGCCGCTGCTGGCGTTCTCACGGCGCGGACAACTGTCACGCGCCAATCTCAGCGGCGAATGGCCGGAGTGGACACTGGCCGCGCAACCTCAGCCCAGCGCGCGTCGCTGGCTGCGGCATATTCGTGATGAAGTCGCTCGCGCTGCCGCGCAGCAGCTGCCGTGGCAGCGCGTGCTTGATGAGGTGCGTGTGCAGGGACAAGCCATCTGGCAATCACTTCCGCTGCCTGAACAGCGACGCTTTGCGCGTCATCTGCGTTCATGGTGGGATGTGCATCGCTATCGCATTGCCCCACAGGTCGCCGCCGTCATCGCCCGGCGACAGCAGCAGGGTAGCCTGCAGGTATTGGCCGCTCGCCTCGTGGCGATTCACGCTCACCCGCAGCAGCTGGAAATCACCCTGCGTCAGCGCGATGGCACCCGGCAAAACCATTTGCTGGATAAACTAATTGTCACGACCGGACCGGGACATGAAGCGCTGACGACCAGCCAGCCGCTGCTGCAATCGCTCAGTGAGCAGGGCCTGATCCGCGCCGATGCGCTCGGCTTCGGCATTGATGTGGATCACCACTCGCGCACCCTCAACCGGCACGGCCAGCCCAACGCACGCCTGTTTGTCGTGGGCCCGGCGGCGCGCGCCCGCTTTGGCGAGCTGATGGGGTTGCCGCAGGTGGCCGATCACGCGGCCGCCGTAGCGGATGAAATTCTTAAGGTATTGCCTGTCGCTCACGCTGAGCGATGTCCCCCTTCCGCCTCCTGAATACTCAACATCCTGAAAATTAACTGACGAACGCCGGGTCGCTGCACGATCACGGCCTCGCTATGGAGATTGCTATGCCATCGCAACGCGAAATACGCCTGAATGCCTTTGATATGAACTGTGTCGGTCACCAGTCGCCCGGACTCTGGGCCCATCCCCGTGACCGCTCATGGCAGTATAAAGATCTGGAATACTGGGTTGATTTGGCGCGCCTGCTGGAGCGCGGCAAGTTTGACGGCCTGTTCATAGCCGATGTGCTCGGCATTTACGATGTGCTGAACGGCAACGGTGACGCGGCGATACGCCAGGCCACTCAGGTGCCGGTGAACGATCCGCTGGCGTTGATTACGCCGATGGCGCTGGTCACAGAGCATCTCGGTTTCGGCTTAACGGCCTCGCTGTCGTTTGAGCATCCTTATCCGTTCGCGCGCCGTTTGTCGACGCTGGACCATCTGACCAAAGGCCGCATTGGCTGGAACATCGTTACCTCCTATCTGGAGAGCGGCGCGCGCAACATTGGTCATAAAGCGCAAACCGATCATGACAGCCGGTATGACTATGCCGATGAGTACCTGCAGGTGGTCTATAAACTGCTGGAAGGCAGCTGGGAGCAGGATGCGGTGCTGCGCGATCGTCAGCGTCGTATTTTCAGCGATCCCGGCAAAATCCATCCGATTAACCATCAGGGTACCTTCTTCAACGTACCGGGCATCCATCTGTGTGAACCCTCGCCGCAGCGCACGCCGGTGCTGTATCAGGCTGGTGCATCGAGCCGCGGCAAACAGTTTGCCGCTGAGCACGCAGAATGTGTGTTTGTCGCCGCGCCGTCCAAAGTGCTGTTAAAGAAAACCGTGGCCGACATCCGGTGTCGTGCAGCCGAAGCCGGTCGCGATCCGCGCAGTATTTTGATCTTCAACCTGCAGACGGTGATTGTTGGTGAAACCGATCGGGCGGCGCAGGCGAAGTGGCAGGAGTATAAAAACTGGGTCAGCTACGAAGGCGCGCTGGCGCTGGTTTCTGGCTGGACCGGCATCGACTTTGGACAATATCAGCCGGACCAGGTGCTGAAATACCTGCACACCAACGCCATTCAGTCAGCGGTTGAAACCTTCTCTACTGCCGATCCCGATCGTCAATGGACGGTGAAAGCGCTGGCCGACTGGGTGGGCATCGGCGGTTTTGGCCCGCTGCTGGTGGGCAGTGCGGCAACGGTGGCGGATGAGTTGCAGAGCTGGGTAGAGGAGACCGACGTGGATGGTTTCAACCTGGCGTATGCGCTGACCCATGAAACCTTTGAGGATGTGGTCGAGCTCCTGATTCCGGAGCTGCAAAAACGCGGCGTTTACAAACAGGATTACGCCGCGGGCACGCTACGCGAAAAGCTGTTTGCCGCCGGGGCGCAGCTCAGCGCGCCGCATCCGGGTGCTGGCTATCGCGTACGCAGCGCGCAGCAGCAGGAGGTCATATGATCGAAATCGAGCGCCTGAGCAAGCACTACCGTGCGCCGGACGGTCGCGTCACTGAAGTGCTGAAAAACATCACGCTGCAGGTGCCGGAAGCCAGCATCACCGCGGTGGTCGGACCGAGCGGTGCCGGAAAATCTACGCTGGCGAAATGCATCAGCCTGCTGGAGCAGCCGAGCGGCGGCAGCATCCGGGTTAACGGCAGCGATTTATCCCGGCTGGATGGCGAAGCGCTGCGCCGCGCGCGTCGCGCCATCGGCACGGTATTTCAGTCTTCCGCGCTGCTGCAGCGTAAAAGTGCCTGGGAAAATATCGCGCTGCCGCTGCGCTATCTTGGCGTGGTCGAGCGCGATATCCGCGCCCGCGTCGGCGAGCTGCTGGAGAGTGTCGGGCTGAGCCACAAAGCCAGCGCCTTTCCCGCCCAGCTCTCCGGTGGGCAGCGGCAGCGCATCGGTATTGCCCGCGCGCTGGCGCTGCGTCCCTCTGTACTGCTGGCCGACGAAGCCACCTCCGGTCTCGATCCGGAAGCGACGGCCACCATCCTTGAGCTGCTGAAAAAAATGCGTGACGACTACCGGCTGGCAATCGTGCTGATCACCCACGAAATGGATGCCGTACGTCAGGCGGCGGATGCGGTTGCCGAGATTCGCGATGGAGAGATAGTGCAGTATGGCACCGTCAGTGCGCTGCTGGCACAGCCGGACAGCGTGCTCGGCCAGCGGCTGCTGCCGCTGACGGCACAAGTCAGTGATGCCGGACTGGTGCTGCAGCTTAGCTACCGTACCGATGTCGCGGTGGCCAGCGACTGGATTTCGCGCATCAGCCAGCAGTTCGCTTTAAAGGTGGATCTGCTGGGTGCGCATGTCGAGCGGGTCAATGGCGTCCAGGCCGGACGGTTGCAGGTGGGCATTCATTTTCAGCAGGAGCAGGTGCCGCTGGCACGGTTGCTGACGCAGCTGGAGCAGTATGGCCTGGCGGCCAGCGTTGCTGTCAGCGTGCCGCCGTTACGGGAGGCGGTATGAGCGTATCCGTGATAAGCCAGGACACGCCCTGGCCTGAAATTCCGGCACTGATGCTGCCGGCGCTGGGTGAAACCGCGCTGATGGTCGGCATCGTGATGCTGTTTGTGGTGAGCCTCGGTGGCGTGGTCGGCGTGGTGCTGTTTAACACCTCGCCGCGCGGCCTGTTTCCGCAGCGCGGTGTGCATCGGGTGCTGAGCTGGATCGTCAATATGGGGCGCTCGTTACCGTTTCTGGTGCTGATGGCGGCCATCATTCCGTTTACCTTCTGGCTCACCGGCACCACCATCGGCATTCCGGCGGCGGTGGTACCGATGATCGCCGCCGGTATTCCTTTCTTTGGCCGCCTGGTCGACAACGCATTACGCGAGCTGCCCGGAGAAGTTACCGCCGTGGGGCTGGTGTGCGGCGGTTCGCGCTGGCAGATCATCCGCTCCGCCCAGCTGAGTGAAGCGCTGCCGGCGATTGTCGCAGCTATCACGCTCAACCTGATCTCCATGATTGAGTACTCGGCCATCGCCGGCACCATTGGCGCTGGCGGCATTGGCTACCTGGCGGTGGTGTATGGCTATCAGCGGTTCGATAACCACATCATGATCGCCACCATCGTGGTGTTAATTGCACTGATTCAGACCATTCAATTTTTCGGCGACCGGCTGGTTGCGGCCTTGCGCCATCCTCAGGGGACATCGTTATGACAACACAAGAATTTGAGTTACGTAAAACACGCCGCTGGCCGTGGCTGCTGCTGATTATAGTGGTCATTTTGCTGGCCGTCGCTGGCTGGTTGTGGCGCAGCCAGCAGCCGCAGGCGGTGGTGTTTGGCACCATGCTGAAAGTGCATTATGAGCCGGCAATGGCCGGGGAACAGAAGCTGATCGACTATGTGGGTGAGCATATCGCGCCGGACTACGGCCTGAAGCTGGAGGCGGTCGGTGTGCAGGATCCGGTGCAGGCGGACCGTGCGGTAGCAGAAGGGCAGTATGCTGCGACGGTCTATCAGCATCAGTGGTGGCTGAAGCAGGTGGTCGATGCTAACGGCTTCCAGCTCACTTCCAGCCTGCCTCTGTTCCAGTGGGCCTTTGGTATTTACTCCGATCGTTACCACTCGGTGGCGGATCTGCCGCAGGGCGCAACCATTGTGGTGCCCGACGATGGGGCGAATCAGGGCCAGGCGCTCTGGCTGCTGGCGCGTCAGGGATTGATCACCCTCGATCCAACGGTAGAACCGCGCACCGCCAAACTGAAAAACATTGTCGGTAATCCGCACGGTTTCGTGTTCAAAGAGCTGGATCTGCTGACCATGCCGCGGGCGCTCAATTCGGTCGATGCGGCGATTGGTTATGTGTCGCAGTTTGACGCCGGTAAAGTCCCGCGTGACAAAGGTATTCTGTTCCCGCCCGCGCCGCGCACCTTTGCCTCGCAGCTGGTGATTGGTACGCCTTACCTGGAGCAGGAGAACATCGTCAAACTCAGGCAGGCTTTTGCCGATCCGCGCGTGCAGCAGTGGCTAAAAACCACCGATGACCCGCTGGTCAAAGGCGTACTGGTGCCGGTTTCTGCTGAATAACTTTACTGCCGAATACGCTACCCGGACCCGCATTGCGCGTCCGGGTTTTAGTGTTGGTGTCTTTGTTATCTTATTGATTATATTGTAATTAATAGCAAATATTGTTGCTTTGGTTCCCTGCATAAAGCGCTTATAACCACCTCACCTGCACAACAAAAACAGACGTGAGGCGTTATGAGTACTCTTCCTTTAGAAAACACCTTGCCGGCTTCGCAACCGGTACGTTCGGTCAGTGATGTGGCAAGGCTGATCAACACCCGCAGTAGCAAAAACAACTATGCGCGCATGATTGTGTTTCTCGCGTTGGGTGGCGTGTTCCTCGACGCCTACGACCTGACCACACTGTCGTACGGCATCGATGACGTGGTGCGCGAGTTCCAGCTATCGCCGTTCACCACCGGGCTGGTCACTTCATCCATCATGGTCGGCACCATCGTCGGCAACCTGATTGGTGGCTGGCTGACGGATAAGTACGGCCGCTATTCGGTGTTCATGGCCGACATGCTGTTTTTTGTCGTATCGGCGATTGCGGCGGGCTTAGCACCCAACGTCTGGGTGCTGATTGGCGCGCGCTTCCTGATGGGCATTGGCGTAGGCATCGATCTGCCGGTGGCGATGTCTTATCTGGCGGAATTTTCTAAATTTGCCGGCAAAGGCAACAAAGCCGCACGGCTCGCGGCCTGGTGCCCGATGTGGTATGCGGCTTCCACTGTGTGTTTCCTGCTGATTTTTGGCCTCTATTTTCTGCTGCCTAAAGATCATCTCGACTGGCTGTGGCGCGCCTCGCTGCTGTTTGGCGCGGTACCTGCGCTGTTGATCATCGCGGTGCGCAGTAAGTTCATGAATGAATCACCGTTGTGGGCCGCGAATCAGGGCGATCTGACCTCGGCGGTGCGTATCCTGCGTGATTCGTACGGTATTCATGCACACGAAGCAGAACCAGAAACGCCACCCGCGGCGGCGGCGCCGAAGGTGAGTTTTCGCGTACTGTTCCAGAAGCCGTGGCGTGAACGCACCATCGTTGCCGGCGTAATGAATATCTGTATTTCGTTTGAGTACACCGCCATCGCCTTCTTCCTGCCGTCGATACTGGCGCAATTTCTTGGTGCCGGTGTGTTCGAGACTATCTCAGCTTCGCTGGGGCTGAACGCGCTGTTTGCCTTTACCGGCGGGCTGCTGGGGATGCGCCTGGCGTGGAAATATCCGTCACGCCACGTGGCGATCGCTGGCTTTGCGCTGCAGTTTTTGGCGCTGGTAGCGCTGGCGTTGATTGGCCACCCGCAGGCGCTAGTGGGCATCGTATTCGCGGTGCTGATGCTCGGGCTGTGGCTGTTCGCTGAAGGCTTTGGCCCGGGCGCGCAGCTGATGGTCTATCCGGCGCTCTCGTATCCTACCTCGATTCGCGCGACCGGTGTCGGCTTTAGTCGTGCGCTGTCGGGCATCGGCAGTGCGCTGGCGCTGTTCATTCTGCCAATTCTGCAGGCGGCGCTCGGCACCAACATGTTCTGGGTGGTATCGCTGGCCGCCATCATTCCGATCTTTTTCCTGCTGGCGGTGCGTCACGAACCGACCCGCCACGACATCGACGACCTTTCCCCTCAGGAGTAAAACATGAGCATTCTCTCTACCGGTACTGACTATGACACGCTGGCGGCGCACTTCCGACCGCTGTTTGCCCGCATCGCGGCGGGCGCGGCGGAACGCGAGCGTACGCGTACCTTGCCTTATGAACCACTGCAGTGGCTGAAGGAGGCCGGCTTTGGCACGGTGCGTATTCCACAGCAAAAAGGTGGCTGGGGCGCCTCGCTGCCGCAGCTGTTTCAGCTGTTGACTGAGCTGGCGGAAGCGGATTCCAACCTGCCGCAGGCGCTACGCGCGCACTTTGCTTTTGTCGAGGACCGGCTCAACCAGCCGGACAATGTGGAGCGCGATGCGTGGTTTCGCCGTTTTGTTGATGGCGAGCTGGTGGGCAGCGGCTGGACGGAGATTGGCAACGTCAGGCTGGGCGACGTGATCACCCGCGTTACGCCTGCCGCCAATGGCTGGACGCTAAATGGCGAGAAGTTTTACAGCACCGGTGCGCTGTTCGCCGACTGGATAGACGTTTACGCACGCCGCGATGACAATCAGGGTGACGTGATCGCGCTGGTTAATACGCATCAGCCGGGCGTCACGCGTGAAGATGACTGGGACGGATTTGGCCAGCGCCTGACCGGCAGCGGCACGACGCGCTTCGAGCACGCGCATGTGGAGACGCAGCACGTGTATGATTTTGCCACGCGCTTCCGTTATCAGACCGCGTATTACCAGCATGTGTTGCTGGCGACGCTGGCGGGCATTGCGCGCGCGGTGGCGCGGGACGGCGCGGCAGCCGTTGCCGCACGAAACCGCGTTTACAGTCACGGCAACGGAGCTGCCTCGCGGCAGGATGCGCAGGTGCTGCAGGTGGTGGGCGAGATCACCAGTCTGGCATTTGCCGTCGAAGCCACAGTGATTCGCGCTACCCATTCACTGCAATCAGCGTATGAAGCGCACGTCAGTGCCGATGAAGCGGCCATCGCCGCCATCAACAACCTGGCGGAAGCCGAGGCCGGACAGGCGCAGGTGATCGCCAGCGAGCTGGTGCCGCGTGCTGCCACCGAATTGTTTAATGCGCTTGGCGCGTCGGATACGCGCGTCAGCAAAGCGCTGGATCGTCACTGGCGCAATGCGCGCACCGTCTCGTCGCATAACCCGGTAATCTACAAAGCGCGCGACATCGGTGACTGGAAAGTCAACGGCACGCCGCCAACCGGCATCTGGCAAATCGGCAGGGGAGAGGGGTAACCAGCCTTGATGAACAAACGGCGCCGTTATCGGGCGCCGTTTAATGGCGCATAATCCGGCTGCGTCATGGAATTAGCACGTCATAAGCCGCAACCCGGCGGCTTAAGAGCGGTATTCAATAATATTGAAACCTTCATCAGCCGCTGGCGCTGAGAAATAACGGCTTATGATTTCAAACTGTTTATCTGAAGCGGCAAAATCGTGGGTGCCAGCTGCGTTACGGGCACGTAATCGGCTCTTACACACCTCATCAGGGACGTTAAGGAAATGCAGGTGGTTAGCAGCACCTGATGCTTTAATGATACTCATCATCCATTCACGACTGGCGGGTGTATTAGCCGGAAAATCCAGCACTACCGACATCCCCGCGTTAAGTAATGACACCAGATGCGGTTTCATGGCATTTCTGAGCTTAGAGGAATACTGCACGTAATCCGCGACCGTGTGCATTTCATCGGCATAGAGCGCTGCAAGCCAGCGATCCTCACTGATAATGAGAGTATGTGGTGCAGCGCCTAATTTTGCGGATAACGTAGATTTACCCGACGCAATTTTTCCACATAACAGGTGAAGCGTGGCTTTTTCAGGTGATGCGACATCGGTGGTGTTCATGGCTGACCTCACTGGTTGATTACCGGTAAGGCCCGCCTTACCGGCGGGAAAATGGCAAACGTTATCCCACCTGAACGTGCAAGGTGATAATAATGATTGCGGAAGACAGGGCTGAGCAAGTTTTCATCGTTTTAAACTAACAGGTTAAGTCTCAATAATCACCTGATGCTTTGCTTTAGCTGTGATGGCAGCGTGTTGTTGATAACGGAGTTCGCAGGGGGGAGGGCCGTTTGGTGCCAGGAGCGGACATTATTTAGGTGTCAGACAGGTATCTCAGGGACAGATTATCCCCGGATGGCTGGCTTAATATCTGTTAAAGATTTCACACCCACAGGCCGATAAAAACAGGAGCGACAGAAACGTAAGGAGATGCGCATGTATGGAAAACTGGTTATTACGGGAATAATAGTAACGTTGTTAAGTGGATGTTCGGCTGGGTTTAGGCCTTCTCTGGAAGACTATAAAGGTTCAGATGCAGCCAGGGTTCGTGCTGCATCTGAGGGCAATACAGCCCTGCAATTTTACGAAAAACAGCCGAGTGGCTGTTATAAAAAAGTTTTAGAGCGCCGGGTTACGGCTGGTCTGGCTATTCTCGGTATTCCTGTTTCAGGAAATAAAAAAATCGGAATGCCAGAATCAAGTAACAATAAGGGGGTTTTCATTAATGAATTTACTATCAAGCCGGGGCAACTGATAAGTATAATTCATTACTGGACTCAGCCGGGCTACTACCAAAATACAGAACGATCTGTCTCCACCAGATTCATTCCTCAGCCAAATCATGATTACGATATCGTCGTCACTGGCTCAGAATTTGGCGGGGATAGCGTATCGGTGAGAGATCTGGATCCAGGCGCTAAGATAGTTGGCTGGGAAGGTAATTACTGCCCCTCCGGTATATTTGATTAATTGCATGACGCTGGTCACCGTGTGTACGCTTAAGCCCACCCTGGAGTGGGCTTTTTCATGTGGTACTCAAACCAGGCAGAGGTTGAGGACAATAGCTGTTACGGGATTCAGCGCAAGGCTAAGTCAGCGTAGCGGTGTGGTGCGCCAGGGGCCTGGAGGAAGACGGAGATAAAGTGCGTTTAGCGAAACGGTGCTTACAATTCATAGAGTTACATAATATTAATACCGCCAGACCACTTCATGAGCTGTTCTACACTTACACATTCAATCAAGCCGTTTGATTGAAAAAGCAGCATCACTGAGAGGGTGGCGACCGCAAAGCGTCACGCAGCCGCAGCCTTCATAACTGATCATGCCCGTGAGGAGAACACCATGAAAGCAGTTGTCTATAACGGACCTTTTGACGTTTCAGTCAAAGAGGTTCCGGATCCCAAAATCGTTCGCCCTACCGATGTGCTTGTCCGTATTACCACCACCAATATCTGCGGTTCAGATCTGCATATGTACGAAGGACGCACCAGCTTCGAACAGGGGCGCATCTTTGGTCATGAAAATCTGGGGCAGGTCATTGAAATCGGCAGCGCGGTTGAGCGGGTCAAAGTCGGGGATTATGTCTGTCTGCCCTTTAATGTCGGCTGCGGATTCTGTGAAAATTGCGAGAAAGGGTTAACCGGCTACTGCCTGACGGCCAATCCGGGTACGGCCGGTGCCGCCTATGGCTTTGCTGAAATGGGCGAGTGGGATGGCGGCCAGGCGGAGTTACTGCGTGTGCCCTATGCTGACTTTAACTGTCTGGTGCTGCCGCCGGATGCGGTGGAAAAAGAGGAAGACTACGTTTTACTTTCCGACATCTTCCCCACCGGCTGGCATGCCACTGAACTGGCAGGATTGCGCCCCGGAGAGAGTGTGGCGATTTACGGCGCAGGCCCGGTCGGCCTGATGGCTGCTCACTCGGCCATGATCAAAGGCGCATCGCAGGTGTTTGTGGTTGATACCCATCCGGACAGACTGGCGCTGGCCGAACAACTGGGTGCAGTAGCGATCAATGGTGTGGGCGATGACGCAGTAAACAAAATTCTCGAGTTAACCGACGGGCGCGGCACGGATTGCGGTTGCGAGTGTGTGGGATATCAATGCTGCAATAAACATGGCCACGAGGATAACTCTGCCACGCTCAACAGCCTTGTCGCGTCAACTAAGGCCACGGGCGGCATCGGTGCGGTCGGCGTTTTTGTTCCGCAGGATCCCGGAGGCGCGACCGACCTGGCCAAAGAGGGTAAAGTGCCATTCGATTTTGGGAATTTCTGGTTCAAAGGTCAGTCAATCAAGACCGGTCAGTGTAATGTCAAAGCGTACAACCGCCAGCTCGCAAGGCTTATCCATCAGGGCAGGGCCAATCCGGCGCAGATCATCTCCCATCGTCTCGCTCTGGCGGACGCTGCCGATGGCTATAAGCATTTTGATGATCGTGATAATGGCTGGACAAAAGTCATTCTGAAACCCTGAAAGCCAAGTAACTCACAAGAGCTAAGACACATTCAGGCGGTGGGAAGAGGGAGAACGAAAACTGCCTGCCTGTCTGTGGCTGACTATATCTGGCATTACCACGCTTATGAAACATCAGCGCAAACCCGATAAAGCGCTTAAGCAGTCCCGCTGTTAAGCGCCATGAACTGAGCTGCAAGACGTCAGATATCTGCATACTGGGGTTAGTTGAACACACCGTTAATCACGGCGGTCACAACTGCTGTGCTCAACGCAATAAGCACTAAATCATCTCCAACCGCGCGCCACTCGTAGCCGGGGTAGTAAGGCAGCGCATTTATCATGGATGCTGGCAAATTTTTCTTAGCAATACCCGGTGGCAATGCTTTCCCACGCGCCACTTTCTTAGCGATTCCCGGTGGCAGAGATTGATAGCCTACCAAACCATAGTTGACGGCGAGCGCTCGTGCCTGAGAGAAGCTGATATCAGATTGAACATGATCGGGGTGCCGGGCGTTCTTGCGATGTCCATGTTCGTTTTTCGACGATGCGTAACCCTGCTCTTTATTTCCGTGCGCGCCATTATTACCGTGATTGCCATTGCCATTGCCATTGCCATTGCCATTGCCATTGCCAGGGTTTGCATAAGCCGGTGCAACAAAAACGGCGAAACCAATCAACAGAGCAAAGGTTGTTTTGAGCGTGCGTTGCGTGAGCATGACTGATGTCCTTAATAGTATGTGTTGCCTGATTGAAATATAGAACGAGGCGGCAATCTTAACCATCACCTCATTTCTGAAATATCAGTAATGTAATAAGCCGGACATGTCTGGGACTCACTCTGAACGCGGGCATTCCACTGCTTAGCCTCTGAATCCAGGGGGGTACCTGCCGGCTCGTGACTATTGAGAGAAATGTCCGCTCGTCGCGCAAAGCGGACATTGACGCTTCGAATCAACTTAGAGACGAATCAGGACAACCGTTAAGTCGCCCTGAAAAGGGGGCTAAAGCGGTAAAACGGTTTCCACGGTGTGCTGAAAAACGTATGGATCTGAAAGTAACTCAAATTGTTCGTCATCCGGATACGTCACTGCCACGTGATAGTTTTCTCCCGCGAAAGTCTTTACTGACTGCAGATCCTTCCAGTAAGTTGCCAGAAAGAAATGCTCCCAGTCACCCTGTGTTTCTCTGCGCACATAAGCGCCTATATTCCCGGCAATGCTTCGTGAATGTTCCACACCTGTCTTCTCAAGGTGTTTCGCAAAATCTTCAGCGTGTTTAAGCGGAACACAACCGTGCCAGGTTCTTACAATCATTCGCCTTTCCTCTTAATGTGGCAAGGAGGTAACCCTATCATCGCAATTCACTTAACGGTGTAATTTCTGAAGGACGAGTTGTTTAATACAAAATAAATTTATGACGACCGAAGCCTATTTACTCTTACCTGTATGTCCGTTTTTCGCTCATCGAGGCATTCGTCGGTGGGGAAGTCCGCTCCGTGCCGGCCCGTTATTTCTGTAGTCTGGCTGCGGCTTTCAGCGTCGCCTGCCGCCGCTTTTCAATAAATGGCGCAACCTGTTGCTGAGCTTTTTTCAGCTGTTCTTCAGATGCGGAGCGGGGCGAGCCACAGTCAAAGGGCGGGGCAGGGTCATATTCCATATGCAGCTGAATGTTTTGCGCGATATCCGGTCCGAACATCTCTGATACGACGCTGAGGGCAAAATCGATACCTGAAGTCACACCGGCGCCCGTTATACGGTTGCGGTCGCGTACAACACGCTCATTTACTGGCTCTGCGCCCAATAGCGCCAGCTGATCCAGCGAAGCCCAGTGCGTCGTCGCTTTATATCCCTCAAGAAGCCCGGCCGCGCCCAGCACAAGCGATCCGGTGCATACTGACGTTACCAGCTTCGCCTGTTTACTTTTAGCCCGGATAAACGACAGGACTTCTTCATCCTCCATCAGGTTTATCTGCCCCGGCCCGCCGGGAATACATATTATATCCAGCGCGGGACACGCGTCGAACGTGGTGGTTGGCTGAATCGCCATCCCCCGGTCTGACACCACAAGGTCCAGATTTTTCCAGATGAGATGCACTTTCGTGTCTGGTGCCCGCGCAAAGACTTCAAACGGACCGGTCAGGTCAAGCTGCGTAAGCGCAGGGAACAGCAGCAGACCGATGGATGTAGATGCAGAATCACTCATAAATAATGCCTTCATTGTGTGCCAGCAGCCGACATCGCTGCGGTAAGTTATGAATCACTGCAACAGACGATGCAGAGAAACCGCCATCAGCAATAGTGGCATATTTCCCCAGCATCAATGAGTTTGTTTTATTCGCGAAAAATACTCGTGTTTGAATGACGGCGACAAGCCAAATGTCCATAAGCCTGAATGGCCGCGCTGGCATCGTCGCCATCCAGTGAAAGCATAATCACCCGATCGGAATCTCATCTATGTCAGTATAAATTTTTAACCCGCGTTCTCTGCCAATCCGTATATCGTTATCGGCGCCGTGCGACGCGCCCGGCATACGTAAGATCGCGTCGCAATGTTGAATAAGCCGATGTGCAACCGGATAAAGATAAGCCTCACTGATTTCATCACCGATTGCCTTTGAACCTGCGGCGGCGGCAAGAGGTAATGCCAGCCATTCTCCAATCACCGGCGTATGCCCTCTGTGATAAACCTGCAGAGCGGCTTCATCTAATTTTTGTATATTGGCGTGAATTAAGGCCGGGTCTCCTTCGGTGCCGCTGCGCACAGGGCCGGCAATCAGGATCAGCATGGTATTGGCTCCTCAAAATGGACATTCATGGCAACGTATTGCAGTAACATTATGGTTTTCGCATCCATAATCTCCCCGCTGCGAATTGCGCTCAGGGCCTGAGTCAAAGGCCATTCCAGTACTTCAATATCCTCGCCCTCATCGGCAAGGCCACCGCCTTTGCTCTGGCGATCGTCATCAGCATATTCGGCGATAAAGAAATAGAGTTTCTCGGTAACCGAACCCGGACTCATAAAGGCTTCCATGACTTTTTCAATATGCTGCACCCGGTAACCGGTTTCTTCTTCTGCCTCCGCGACAATGCGGGTTTCCGGCGAAGCGTTATCGAGCAGCCCGGCAGCCGCTTCAATCAAAAAACCTTGGTGACCATTAATGAAAACCGGCAAGCGAAACTGGCGGGTCAGCACCACGCTGCGCTTTTGGCGATTATAGAGAAGCACGACGGCACCATTACCGCGGTCATACGCTTCACGTTGCTGCTTCTGCCACGAGCCGTCACGGCGCTGCAATTCAAAGGTGTATTTTTTCAGGGTGTACCAGTTGTCGGACAACAGCTGCTCACGGATATTGCGTATTTTCTGCTGCATAGCTTGCCTCCTGAAGATGACAAAACAGACGCTATCATGCATAATCGTGCAAATTCAAGAAAAAACGTGAGCGGGTAATTATGCTATCAAGCCAGCGAAAACAACAGATTCTGAAGATTCTGGCGGCTGAAAATCAGGTGATGTCAGGTGAGCTCAGTCAGCGTTTCGGCATATCCGAGGACTCAATACGCCGCGATTTGCGCGAGCTGGCCGCTGAAGGACTGTTACAGCGCGTGCACGGCGGCGCGCTGCCGGTGTCAGCCGCGCTGGCATCCTTCGAGAAACGCAAAAACGTGCAAATGAGTTCCAAGCAGTGTGTGGCGCAAAAGGCGGTGAAGCTGATTCAACCCGGTCAGGTAGTGATTATTGACGGCGGAACCACCACCGCAGAACTGGTGCAGTTGCTGCCAGCAGACCTGGCTTTCACGGCGATCACCCACAGCCCCGGTATTGCGGTTGCGCTGGTGGATTTTCCGCGGGTAGAAGTGATAACCCTGGGCGGGCTGCTCTATCGCCACTCGGTGGTCGCGGTGGGATCGGCTGTCCATGAGGCGGCTGCGCGTATTAATGCTGATCTGTTTTTCATGGGCGTTACCGGCGTGCATAAAACCGCCGGCCTCACGACCGGCAACTATGAAGAGGCCGGCATAAAGCGCGCGCTGGCGGGGAGAGCCGCCGAGACCGTTGTCATGGTGTCAAAAGAGAAACTCAATTCCGCCTCCGCCTTCGCGATTGGGGATCTGGATCTGGCCAGTGCGCTGATTGTCGATGGCGAACCTGATAAAGAGCTGCGCATGGCTTTAAAGCAGAAGCATGTCTCGCTGTTGTAGTGTTCTACGCTGCCTTTTTGACGCATCTGCGAAACAGATCGGTTCGTGATTGTGCATGACCTGCATGGCAAAGCTGTGAATGTCCGTGACCTGCCCCAAAAGATTGATACACCGCGTTGTCAGTAATATCCGCAGATCGCTCAAAGCTGAAACTCACCAGAGCCAACGCCGTTTTGGCTCTTGCCAGGCCCCCTGCCAAAGGTCAAAACGCTTGAGTTGTTCAAGTTTGTGTAGAACGACATCTTCACCTACGGATGAGAGAGTTCGCTCTGGAATTGAAATGCCGAAAAGGCCTTCAGCAATAGCGAATATTTCACAACCTGATGTCAGTGAGCCCAAAGATTTTTCTATCTTCTTAAGATCAGCTTTTACAATTAACTGAAGTCCCATCAGAATTTAAACTCCACAATTGCTACCTGCTCGAATGCTTCTTTAATCTGGGCCAGGACCAGGTCGGAGATCGATTGTCCTCTGATATCATAGACGACCCGACAAGTTTGAATGTGCGATGGAAGTTGCGATAGTCCATAGGATATTCTGGCAATATTATACGCAATACTGAGTTTTATTGATTCCGGAGATGCCAGGCTGTGGCTGGCTACAAGTATAAACTCTCCATGAACTTCATTAATAAAATCCGGGACGAACATTACACCTCCCTTTTATTACCTTCACCGATTTCTATCAATTGAATGTCTTTACGTCAGAATTTATCATAACAGTTATCCTTCTCAAAAATCGATGTACGTTCTTAGCTCATAGTGGACTTAACATTATGTAGTCAAAAGATGTAACCATGCATCAAGGCTGTCGTTTTAACCTTTTCCATTGCTCGAGAGTCAGAGTGAACATCAGGTTAGCCGGTGGGTCCTCAGGATTGTCTATCCTTTGGTTAAACAACAGACCTGCTTTTTCAAGAACGCGGCGAGAGGCGATATGATTTTCGCGTGTAACTCCGACAATTTCAGGAAGTTTTAGCTCGTCGAATGCATATATTAAAGCGCGACAGGCAAGCTCGGTTGCATAACCTTTCCCCCATGATTCTGGTTCAAACCGGTAGCCCAAATTATTCGTTTGTCGGCCATTGAACTGACTGACAAATACACCTCCAAAGCCAATGATCCTTTCTGGATCCGCCTTTTCAGAAACAGCCCAGTCGTCAAACCCATAACGCTCACGATCTGCGGTTCGCTGCAGGATAACATTACGACTATGCTCAATGTCCCGATGTGGACCCCTCGGGTTAAACGCGTGAGTTCTGATGTCACCGTAAATGCCAAACAGCGCATCCAGATCGGACATTACTACTGGTCTGTAAAGCAGCCTTTCTGACTCCCAGTACATTACTCTCTTCATTCCATGTAAGTGATTTGTTTAAACACATTAATATGTGAGACATAGGCTGAGAAGCATTTCTTTGAAACCTTTCAGCACTGATATCAAAAGCTGTCTACCCGGTTTCTCTGTAGGGACCGTATGATGCGGTTGCTGACGTCCGCTTTGTGCCAGAAGCGGACGTTTTCAGCCAGTCCTGCCAGCTATCTTGTGCTCATAGCAAGTTTAGCCGCGAAGCATAAAAATAAGCCCCCTGTTGCTCTGTCCATCATCTGGACAACGCGATTTTTCTTCAAAATAGCTGACGCAAAATGCGTGCTTAAAATGAGTGTGACTGACCATATAGTCCCAATCGCCACGTGGATGCTGACCAGGATAAAAGTCCATATCAAAGGAGAGTGACCGGCAGGTATGAACTGCGGCAAAAAGGAGACATAGAAAATGCCCATTTTAGGGTTTAGCACATTTCCCAACATTCCTCTGATAAACCAGTTCCCCTGAAAACCATTGTCATCATCGCCATCACTGAAAGATGATCGGGGACGTATCAGCAGTTGTAAACCCAGCCAGCTCAGGTAGACCGCGCCACAAACTTTAAGCACCGTATAAGCCATTTCTGAAACCACCAGAAGTGCACCAAGGCCTAATGCGACCAACGCCCCCCATAAAAAACAGCCAGCATCAATGCCAAGCGCAGCGTGAAAAGCCTTTTTGCCGCCCTCTGCACAAGCAGTGCGCAAAATAAGTGCCGTATCGAGGCCGGGGGTCAGGGTAAGTAACAATGCTGCGAGAGAGAATGCGAAGAGAGAATCGTTAACAGTCATTTTCTTTGTCCGAAAGAGCAGATGTTAATCATTTAGTTCCCTGTAATCAATCTAACAAATATCAGTTTTAAGTGTCCGCTTTTCGCTCATAGCGGACCATGCTCCGCGTCTGTCCGCTTTGTGCCAGAAGCGGACTTTGCAAACATCACTGTTTCAATAAGCAGATAACGGGCTATGCCATGTGGACTTCATTGACTGTGCTCCATCAACTCTAGCGTCTGACCATCAGGGCTTTGTAAATATATTACTCTGGTTCCCTTCATGGGGCCTGACAACACTGTCTGAGGTTTACCCGGCGTCTTCCAGCCATAGTCCGATGCTTTGCTCAACAGTGTATCAAGATCTTCAACTGTAAAAGCAAGGTGAGCGTAGCCTGGGATATAAGGTGCTGAAGGTTCTGCTGGCTGCTCTATATTACTATATTGTAGTAATTCAATTTTGATACCAGCCAGTTCAAGCAAAGCCATCCGTACATCAGCTCCCCTTGCACCTGTGACTTCATCGATTATGGGTCCAGACATTTTTCCTTCGCGTATTAATTCACCTCCAAGGATATGAGTCCAGAAGAACACGGAGTCTTCAATGTTTTTAACTGAAAAACCAACGTGATTAACACTTAAGATCATTCGATTACCTGCTGAGTTTCGAAAATTGACTATCCAACTATATGAAAAGAAAGCTTTATTGCTACACAATAAATGCGATGGGATTTGTACAGGAAAAAGCATTACTGAAATCGGTTTAACTATGCATTTATGATGGATACACAGCATCAGATGGATAGAAACCAGCTCCCGTTGATAAATAAGCAACCATGCTATAAGCCTTAATGCCGTTCAGTTAAGTCCCAAATTCACTTACCGCACATTTCGTAGCGGCGCGATTAATCGCGCCTACTAATAGTAGCACCGTGCCCATCAATGCTTCGCGCAATAAATTGCACCGCTACAAAAATGTGCCTGCTGTTTACTCTCAATTGATAAGCATTATGCTATAAGCCTGCATTTTTTGTCGATAAATAGCTGATGACCGCTTCGCGCTCATAGCTGAAATGGACTTGTGCTAAGTCCTCTGTAGGCTAAAAGCGGACATTATTATTGATGGCCGCCGATAAAATGCTGACCTTTTGCCTGATCTTACAGCACTTCTACCACTTCAAATTCTTCAGCAATCAACTCCATATCTTCTGAAAAATGACCTTCACGGCTAAAAAAGCGCTGGTGTTCTTTCTGCCAGAATTCAAGACTTAAATCGCCTTCACCTTCTTTGCGGGCAAACGCTTCTGTAACATCACAAAAACGCACCAGCCGCAGTGAAATCAATCTGATCACACAGACCGGGGTATTCTGACCATCAAGAATAATGTTATAGCTCCCAATCTTCGGAGCAGACTCCTCCTGCTGGTAAGCGGTAAACGATCCGCAGGAAGCTGTTTTGATGCCTTTTTTTACCAGTTCCGCCAGCTTGCTGGCCAGTTCTGCGCTGTCACCCATTTGCCAGGCATCTGCGCCAGGATACTTCACTTTTATTTCCTCAACCGCAAACATGAAAATTCCCTCAATCGTCGGTGAATGAAAAGTTAAATCGTTTATAGCATGAACTGTTCCGGTATTGAGAATCAGGCTGATCGTCGCATATCGTGGTCCACTTTTTGCTCAACGCGGACACTTACGTAAATCCAGACGACAGGAGGCTAAGACCTAAAGTGCAAACCTGCGCGAGCCAATGACACAAAGGATTACGCCGAGCGTTATGAGAATCATCATCGGGCTTACCGTTTCAGACAGTAACGTTGCTGAAAGCCCGAGACCAAAGAATGGCTGCAGCAACTGTAATTGTCCCACAGCGGCGATGCCGCCCGCAGCCAGTCCCCTGTACCAGAAAATGAAACCAATCAGCATACTGAACAGCGATACATATCCCAGTGAAAGCCACGCCTGCAGGCTTATTTCGCCCATGTTCTCCGGCAAGGTCTCCAGGGTGGCAACAAGCATCAGCGGCAGGGACATAATCAGTGCCCAGCAGATAACCTGCCATCCTCCCAATTCACGCGAAAGCTTTGCACCTTCGGCATAGCCGAGGCCACACACAATCACGGAAGCCAGCATCAGAAGATCGCCGGTTACTGATACAGAACCCTTCTGGAGTAGGGCAAATCCCATCACTAGCAGACTGCCGGCAACAGAAAAAATCCAGAAAGCCAGCCTGGGCCTGTCGCCTCCCCGGATAACGCCGAAAATAGCCGTCGCCATGGGCAGCAGACCGAGGAAGACAATAGAGTGAGCCGAGGTAACGTGCTGCAGCGCCATGGCTGTCAGAAGAGGAAAACCAACCACTACACCTGCAGCAACGACAACCAGAGAAATCAGCTGATGTCGCTGAGGACGAGCCTGACTTAAAAAGAGAATCAGCATAATGGCCAGCACACCGGCAATTGCAGCGCGTGAAAAAGTCAGAAAAAAGGGATCCATTTCCCGCACTGCTATGCGTGTTGCGGGCAAAGAGCCACTGAAGATGATCACGCCGGTCAGCCCGTTCAGCCAACCTGACTTCAGGCCAGTATGTGTATTTATTACCCTGGTAGCTGTCACAAATGACCTCATTAAGTTCGATAAATGATTTAACAGATAACGTTGACAGCGCCCATGCTAAGTAACAGCATCTATGACAATCAAATAATTGTCATAGATACAATCCATGAAAGCTCGATACAAAGTCATCGTGGATGAATTCGCTTCCGCGATACGAACAGGCGCGCTCCTGCCGGGCGCCCGCCTGCCTACCCACAGAGCGCTGTCGGCTGAAAAGCACGTGTCACTGGCAACGGCTACCCGCGTTTACGCTGAGCTGGAAGCCATGGGGCTGGTGAGCGGAGAAACCGGAAGAGGAACGTTTGTCAGAGAAATTTCGCTGCCCGCCGGGCTGGGTCTGGATCAGCACGCAGTGGCGTCTGACGTGCTCGATCTGAACTTCAACTATCCTTCGCTACCGGACCAGGCGGAACGATTACGCGAAGCAATGCGACAGCTGGCCACATCTGGCGATCTGGCTTCACTGTTGCGTTACCAGCCGCACGCTGGCAGGCAAAGCGACAGGGAGACAATCGCGTTATGGCTTAATGACTCCGGCATGACCGCGTCTGCTGATGAGGTTTTGATTGTAAATGGCGCGCAGCACGGTCTTAGCGTTGCTGTTATGGGGCTGCTGAAACCCGGGGATGTGGTGGCTGTAGATGCTCTGACCTATCCTGGCTTCAAAGCCCTGGCCAGCCTCTATCATCTGGAGCTGGTGGCGATACCCGCTGATGCCAGTGGACCGGACCTGACGGCATTCAGGCAAATCTGCCAACGCCGGCGCCTGCGCGCGGTGTATACCATGCCAACACTGCATAACCCGCTTGGCTGGGTTATGAATGATGCCCAGCGCAGGGAGCTGGCCCGGATTGCCAGAACGTTCGATCTTCTTATCATCGAAGACGCGGCCTATGCATTTCTTGTCCGTCGTCCACCGCCGCCGCTTGCCACTTATGCGCCCGAAAGAACCGTTTATGTTACCGGTTTTGCTAAAAGTGTCGCCACTGGCCTGCGCGTCGGTGCCGTGGTGTGTCCCGCTGAAATGCGAATTACCCTGGAGCGAGCCATCAGGGCAACGACCTGGAATACTTCCTCCCTCATGGTTTCGATTGTCTGCGACTGGATTAAAGATGGCACACTTAAACGCTTTGAGGCGCTGAAAAGACGGGACGCGCGTCACCGGCAGGCGCTGGCGCGCAAAATACTTGTGAACTGTGAATGGGTAAGCCATGACAACTCTTACTTTATCTGGCTATCACTGCCTCAGGAAGTGAGAGCTGACAGGCTTGTTCACCGATTGATGCAGCAACATATCTCTGTTGCCACAGCAGAACCCTTTAGCACCTCAAACTGTGTGCCGCATGCTATTCGTCTGGCTCTTGGCTCAGTCACGATGAATCAGCTGAGCGAGGCCCTGGCGAAAATTAAAGAGGCTATTGAGTATGAGATTGATCTTTGAGCGCTGTCCGCTCCTCGCTCATAACAAACCGTAGCTGCGTGCATGCCCACCTGCCTCTGGTGTGGATGTGGCTTACATCATGCCCGAGCATCTGCACAGGCAGTGCAAAACCTCTTCGCCTGCTCCAGTGACGCTGTTCACAATCCGTGCAATTTAAAAGACATCGCGGTGACTTTGCAGTCATAAAACCCGTTGCGGAGTGTTTTAAATGTAACAATATTGTTAATTAATAGATCTTTTAATGTTGTAAAATGGCAGCAGAAGCCATCATAAAGCTCAGAATCGTGCCACAACTTTCTCTCAATTAACTATTATTTAACATATATGATTATAAAATTTAACATTTATGGGCTTTGCTCACATTTCCTTCACATCTGCGCGAAAACCTATGTACGGGTAAGTTAATCTCTGAGCGTGAATTAAATAGCAACCGCCTGTTCCCTATACCAGAACCTCATCAGAAAGGTACCAAAATGAAATTTAACCTCGCATTAGTCAGTGCATGTGTGGTTTCAGCGTGCATGTTATTCACAACACCCTCATTCGCTGCCAAACCTTACGATATCGCCGTGGTGGCCAAAGTTACCGGTATTCCGTGGTTCACCCGCATGGAAGTCGGCGTAAAAGAAGCCGCGCAGAAACTGGATGTTAACGCCTATCAGGTTGGCGCCTCCACGCCCGATCCGGCGCAGCAGGTCAAGGTGATTGAAGATCTGATTGCCAAAAAAGTTGACGCCATCATTGTGGTGCCAAACGATGCCAAAGTACTGGAGCCGGTACTGAAAAAAGCGCGCGACCAGGGCATCGTGGTATTAACCCATGAATCGCCGGACCAGCAAATTGGTCAGTGGGATGTTGAAACCATCGACAGCCAGAAATATGCGGAAGCCAATATGGACGAGCTGGCAAAAGATATGGGTGGCAAAGGCGGTTATGCCATTTATGTCGGCTCACTGACCGTGCCATTGCATAATGCGTGGGCCAATGCGGCAATCAAATATCAGAAAGAAAAATACCCGGACATGCATGAAGTCACGTCACGCCTGCCAGTGGCTGAAAATATTGATAAGTCATACTCCACCACGCTGGATTTGATGAAAACCTATCCTGATCTGAAAGGGATTATCGGTTTCGGCTCGCTCGGTCCGATCGGTGCCGGTCAGGCGGTTCAGCAGAAGCGGGCGAAAAATAAAATCGCGGTTGTCGGTATTGCGATGCCAGCACAGGCTGCGCCATACCTGATGCGCGGTGACATTAAGAAAGTCCTGCTGTGGGATCCAAAAGATGCCGGTTACGCCCTGGTTTCGGTGGCCGATCAGCTGCTGCAGGGTAAAGAAGTCACTAAAGACCTGAGCATTGAAGGTCTGGGCAAAGCCGATGTCGATATGGATAAGAAAGTGATTCGCTTTAATAAAATTCTCGAAGTAACGCCAGAGAATGCGAAATCACTTGGCTTCTGATCAGAATGTTTAACACCTTAATTTAACGGAGATAGATTATCTCCAGCGCCACACCAGGCAAATAGAAACAGATACGGCGTTGTATGTTGTGCTGTATCTGAACTTCTACTCAGAAATTGAAAACATATACCCTGAATAATTCGCGTCAGGCGCGGCGAAAGTCAGTGAAATTCGATGAGATTTAAATAAATGATTCGGATAAGCGAGCATCGTCAACACCCGACTGGAAATAGGATGGGCAGGCTTAAGGATCTATGATGAATACGCTCAGCACGTCCCCCGCCAATGCTGAGGCCTTTATTAGCCTCGAAAAAATCAGTAAAAAGTTCCCCGGCGTATTAGCACTGGATAATGTCAGCCTGACGCTGAATAAAGGTGAGGTGCATTGTCTGGCCGGGCAGAATGGCTGCGGCAAAAGCACCATAATTAAAGTCATTTCCGGGGTTTATCAACCGGAAAAAGGCGCGGCCATCACGCTGGACGGAAAACTCTTTCATACCCTGACGCCACAGCTATCTTCTTATTACGGCATTCAGGTTATTTATCAGGATTTGTCGTTATTTCCCAATCTGTCAGTCGCCGAAAATATCGTTATTCACCGCTATTTACCGGGCGGTGATTTCTGGGTACATCGCGAGTCAATGCGCAAAAAAGCACTGGCGGCGATGCAACGGGTCGGCGTTGCTCTGGATCCGGATCGTAAAGTTGAAAAGCTGTCGATCGCCGACCGCCAGTTAGTGGCAATATGCCGTGCCATCGCTGCTGACGCCAGCCTGGTGATTATGGATGAACCGACGGCGTCACTGACCCGCAGCGAGGTGAATGGTTTGCTGCGGGTGGTGAATGAACTCAAAGCCGCCGGTATCTGCGTGGTGTTCGTCAGTCACCGTCTCGATGAAGTGATGGAAGTGGCCGATCGTATCAGCGTGATGCGCGACGGCAAACTGGTCGGCACCTATCCGGCCAGTGAACTCGACAGCCATGAACTGGCGTTCCTGATGACCGGGCAGCGCTTTACCTACAGCCACCTGCCACACCGGGCGCCGGCCGATGTGACGCCGCTGCTGGAAGTCAGCCAGCTGAGCCGTAAAGGGCAGTACCACGATATTTCGCTGTCGCTGCGCCAGGGAGAAATTACGTCGATTATCGGCCTGCTCGGTTCGGGCCGCACGGAACTCTGTCTGAGCCTGTTTGGCATGAGCCAGCCGGACAGCGGAGAGATCCGCATTAACGGCAAGGTGGTGAAATTCCACTCTAACCGCGACGCCATTCGTCACGGCATCGCCTATGTGTCGGAAGACCGACTGACGCAGGGGCTCATCATGGATCAATCCATTTATGACAACACGCTGGTATCGATTTTCGACAAGCTGCATACCGGCACCGGATTAATGGATCACCGCAAAGCCGCGGCGGTGGTTAAAGACCTGATCCGTGACCTGAACATTAAAGTCCCGGACAGCAGTTTACCGGTTAAAACGCTCTCCGGCGGCAATGCACAACGTATCGCCATCGCCAAATGGGTGGCGACGCGGCCCCATATCCTGATCCTCGATTCACCAACGGTAGGGGTGGATATTGCCAATAAAGAAGGCATTTACCGCATTGCCCGCGATCTGGCGGAATCCGGCATGGCGGTGCTGATGATTTGCGATGAAATCCCGGAAGCGTATTACAACAGCCATCGCGTGCTGGTGATGCGCAAAGGCGAACTGGTAGCGGAGTTCGCGCCGCACCAGAGCAGCGAAGCGCAGATTGCGGAGGTGATTAATGGGTAACAAATCGCTATCGAAACTGTTTACTCAGCACGAATTCTGGCTGGGATTACTGGTGCTGCTGCTGGTGGTGGGTCTGAGCGCCAGCAGCAGTGAATTTATGACGCTGGGTAACCTGACAGACGTCGCCACCAGCTATGCCATTCTGGGCATTCTGGCCTGTGGTCTGTTTGTGGTGCTGATTGCCGGCGGCATCGACATCTCCTTTCCCGCTGTCACCTCCATCGGTCAGTACGTGATGGCGAGCTACATCATTCATCACGGCGGCAGCTTTCCGCTGGCGTTTGCCATGTCGATGGGAATCGGTTTGCTGCTCGGCCTGGTCAACGGTTTTCTGGTGTACTGGCTGCGCGTGCCGGCCATCATTATCACTATCGCGACACTCAACCTGTTTTACGGTTTGCTGGTGTATCTGACTAACGGCACCTGGTTGTACGGTTTCCCCGACTGGTTTATGAATGGGATCAGCTGGTTCTCGTTCACCGCCGCCGACGGTTACGACTATGGCCTGACCCTGCCGCTGCTTTGCCTGTTGGGAGTGATCATCGTTACCGGCGTCCTGATGAATCGCACCCGCGTGGGTCGCCAGATTTACGCCATGGGCAGCAACCGTGACGCCGCATCGCGTCTCGGTCTGAACATCCTGCGGCTGCATTTTTACGTTTACGGTTTTATGGGATTGCTGGCGGGTATTGCTGCGGTGGTACAGGCGCAAATTACCCAGTCGGTGGCACCTAATTCCCTGCTCGGTTATGAACTGACGGTGCTGGCGGCGGTGGTATTAGGCGGCACCAGCATGACCGGCGGGCGCGGCTCGCTAACCGGCACCATTCTGGGCGTGATGCTGCTGGCCTTCCTGCAAAATGGCATGACCCTGCTGAGCATTTCATCTTACTGGCATCAGGTGTTCAGCGGCGCGATCATTCTGGTCAGCATTAGCAGCACCGCGTGGAACGAAAAACGCAAACTGGCGAAGGGGATGTGACATGACCACCTTAAACCGATTCTTCCCCGGCGACCGCATCATCCGTTTGCAGTTGCTGATCATTGTGGCCGTTGCCGTGCTGTTCTCCTTTACGCTGGGTGGCAGCTTTTACAGCGTCGGCAATTTCCAGTCGATCTCCTCGCAGTTACCGATTCTGGGCATGCTGGCGCTGGGGATGGGCATTACCATGCTGACCGGCGGGATCAACCTTTCGATCATTGCCGGTGCCAACGCGTGTTCGCTGGTGATGGCGGCGATTCTGGTGGCGCATCCGAACCAGCCGGAATATGTCGCGCTGGCGCTGCTTGCGGGTCTGGCGGTGGCGCTGGTGATTGGGGTGCTCAATGGCGCGCTGATCGCCTTTATCGGGGTTTCACCGATTCTGGCGACCCTCGGCACCATGACGCTGATCGCCGGACTGAATATTCTGCTGACCAACGGCGCGGTAATTTCCGGCTTCCCGCCGGTGATTCAGTACCTCAGCAACGGCAGCCTGCTGGGTATTCCGGTCGCCCTGGTGCTATTCCTGCTGGTGGCACTGCTGCTGTGGGTGTTTCTGGAACACACTACGCTCGGCCGCAGCCTGTATCTGATGGGTTCCAGCGAGCAGGCGACGCGGTTCAGCGGGGTCAACACGCATAAAGTCACCATCGCGGTGTACGTCCTTTCAGCTCTGCTGGGGTGGGGCGCGGCACTGCTAATGATGTCCAAATTTAACTCGGCACAGGCTGGCTACGGCGACTCCTATTTACTGGTGACCATTCTGGCCTCGGTGCTTGGCGGCATTAACCCTGACGGCGGTTTTGGCCGGGTGATTGGGCTGGTGCTGGCGCTCATCGTGCTGCAAATGCTGGAAAGCGGCCTGAACCTGATGGGCGTCAGTAGTTACCTGACCATGGCGCTGTGGGGTTGTGTCCTGATCCTGTTTATCGCTCTGCAAAACAGAAAATCATAAGCGAAAGCTTTTCAAGAAAGGAAAGAACATGGCGAGTTATTTTATTGGCGTCGACGTAGGAACCGGCAGCGCCCGCGCGGGCGTCTTCGATATGACTGGCCGTATGCTCGGCCAGGCCAGCCGGGAGATCACGCTCTACCGCCCGAAAGCTGATTTTGTTGAGCAATCCTCTGATGAGATCTGGCAGTCCGTGTGTAACGCGATTAAAGACGTGGTCAGTCAGGCGGATATCAACCCGATTCAGGTGAAAGGCATCGGTTTTGACGCCACCTGTTCGCTGGTGGTGCTGGATAAAGAAGGCAAACCGCTGACCGTGAGCCCGACCGGGCGCAGCGAGCAGAACATTATTGTCTGGATGGATCACCGCGCTATCACGCAGGCAGAACGCATCAATGCCACCGGCCATCGCGTGCTGGAGTTTGTCGGCGGGATTATCTCGCCGGAAATGCAGACCCCCAAACTGCTGTGGCTGAAACAGCACATGCCGACCACCTGGAGCAACGTCGGGCATCTTTTCGACCTGCCGGATTTCCTCACCTGGCGTGCCACCCAGGATACTACGCGATCGCTGTGCTCAACCGTCTGCAAATGGACCTATATCGGCCATGAAGACCGCTGGGATCCGAGCTATTTCCGCCAGATTGGCCTGGAGGATTTACTGGAAAACAACGCGGCAAAGATCGGCAGCGAAGTGAAAACCATGGGTGAGCCGCTGGGGCATGGCCTGACGCAGCGCGCCGCCGCAGAGATGGGGTTAATGGCGGGCACGGCGGTCAGCGTTTCGATTATTGATGCGCACGCCGGCAGCCTCGGTATTCTCGGTGCCAGCGGCGCATCCGGCGAATCAGCGGATTTTGACAACCGCATCGCGCTGATTGGCGGCACGTCCACGGCCCATATGGCGATGTCGCGCAGCGCGCGCTATATCGGTGGCATCTGGGGGCCGTACTATTCGTCGATTTTGCCGGATTACTGGCTGAACGAAGGCGGACAATCCACCACCGGCGCGCTGATTGACCATGTGATTCAGTCGCATCCGTGTTATCAGGATCTGCTCAAGCAGGGCAAAGACAGCGGCAAAACCATCTATGAAGTGCTCAACGGCATACTGCGCAAGATGGCGGGAGAACCCGAGAATATTGCCTTCCTGACCAAAGACATTCATATGCTGCCTTATTTCCATGGCAACCGCTCACCGCGTGCCAATCCGACCCTGACCGGCACGCTGACTGGCCTGAAACTGTCACGCACGCCGGAAGACATGGCGCTGCATTATCTCGCCACCATTCAGGCGCTGGCGCTTGGCACTCGTCACATTATTGAGACCATGAACCAGAGTGGTTACTGCATTGATACCATTATGGCCAGCGGGGGCGGCACCAAAAATCCCATCTTTGTACAGGAGCACTCCAACGCGACGGGCTGCGCGATGCTGTTGCCGGAAGAGAGTGAAGCCATGTTGCTCGGCAGCGCGATGATGGGCACTGTGGCGGCGGGCGCGTACGACTCTTTGCCCGAAGCGATGGCCGCCATGAGCCGCATCGGTAAGACCATCACGCCGCAGACCAACAAAATCAAAGAGTATTACGACCGTAAATACCGCGTATTCCATGAGATGTACCATGACAGCATGAAATACCGGCAGCTGATGCAGGGAAAAACTGAATAAATGCGGAAGAAGCAGGGCTGTAATCACAGCCCTGTGACGGAAGCGGCGGTTGCGGTTATTTTTGCCCATCCGCCTGAAGCACCCTTTTCGCCACAATCCGCATTTCCACCAGGGCGTTTTCCGGAATGAACTCTGACACGCCGATGGCAGACCATGCCGGGTAGGGGGCTTTGATATACACATCTTTGACCTTAGAGAATACCCCGATGTGTTTTTTAAGATCGATATGAAAGGTGGTCATCTCCAGTATATGTTCATAGTCCAGTCCGGCCGCGTTTAAATACACACCCAGCTTGTAAAACGCATCATGGAATTGTTCTTCAGGGTGGGTACTTATCGGTTTGTCTTTCCGCGCTGCCGTTACACCGGAAAGATACAGGGTGCCATCGGCTTCGATAACGGGAGAGAAGTGCCAGTCATGGTAATAGTGCTGAAATTCTTCAGGAACGATCGATTTTTTCATGGTTTTTTCTCTGATTGATGACCTGGGCAATGGCCGCCTGTTTAAAACCGCATGTCTGGCGAACTGCCCGATCGGGTACTCTTAACATAAAACGGCGCAGAAGATCCGCAGCAGGTCGGTGTCATCGCCTTTTTTATTTTTCCACAGGTGATACCGCTGAGCGAAATCGGGTTATTGTCATGGCTCACCCTGCTTAACATCAGGCCGGACACAGTGTGGCAGACGGTGCCGGACGACTGAAGGAGACGACGATGCACCGGGTAGGTTTACTGATTTCCGATCATTTCCAGGTTCTGGGATTATCAACTCTAAGTATTTTTGAGTTTGCCAATCAGGTAAACGGCGAACCGTTTTATCACTGCACGGTTTATTCAGAGCGCGGTGGCACCGTGAAATCCTCTGCCGGCTTCGGCGTCGACAGCCAGCCGATTCATGCCGACCTGGAAATGGATACCTGGCTGGTGGCGGGCGTGATGGCGCCGCTGGAGCAACCGGCCACACCGGGTATCGTTGATTTTCTGCAGGCGCAGGCTCCCCGTGCCCGGCGGGTGGCCGGGATCTGCACCGGCGCATTCGTGCTGGGGCAGGCCGGTCTGTTATCGGAGCGCCGCGCCACTACGCACTGGGTACATGCCCAGAGTCTGCAACTGCTGCACCCGACGACGCGAATAGAAGAAGACCGCATCTTCATTATTGACGATCACATCTGGACCTCGGCGGGACTCACCGCCGGGCTGGATATGGCGCTGGGAATGGTGGAGAAAGATCTTGGTGCCGAAGTGGCACGCAGTGTGGCACACCTGCTGGTCATGCATCACCGCCGCTCCGGCGGACAGACGCAGCACTCTGAGATGCTGATGCTCTCTCCGCGCAGCGACCGGCTGCAGTCGGCGCTGGAATATGCGCGCAACAATCTCAGCAAAGCGCTGACCATCGAAGACCTTGCGGATGCGGTTCACCTGAGCGCGCGGCAGCTCAGCCGCCTGTTCCGTTCTGAGACGGGCAAGTCGCCGGCCAAAGCCATCGAGGGATTACGACTGGAAAACGCCCGCTTGCTGATCGAGCAGAGCAGGCTGCCGATGGAGGTGATAGCCCGTGAATCCGGCTTCCGCGACCGCCGCCACATGCGTGAGGTCTTCATTCGCGGTTACGGCATTCCGCCGCAGTCGCTGCGCACCGGTAAAGCCTGACGCGCGCTGTCACGCCTGAACGCCTTCTGATCACGATGGCCGGAATCCCGGTCATCATGTTGTCCGAAATCACGACCTTTCTCGTCAGCCGCGCCGGTGCGCGACTGCGTACTATGAATTCACCAACCCGATAACTGACAAGGTGAATATCATGACGCAGCAGACACACACCAACCGCGGCACTGCCGTTGTCACCGGTGCCTCTACCGGTATGGGCGCACTGTACGCCGGCCGCCTGGCACGCATGGGCTATGACCTGATCATCGTGGCCCGCAATCACAACCGCCTGAACCAGCTGGCTGAACACATCACCACCGACAGCGGCCGCAGCGTGGAAGTTATCACCGCGGACCTGGCCGATGCTGCACAGCTGAACGCGCTGGAAGAAAAGCTGCGTCAGGACGCGAGCATCACACTGCTGGTGAATAACGCCGGCATCGGCACCCATACCCCATTGCTGGACAGCGACGTGACGCAGATGAACGCCATGATTAACCTCAACGTCATCGCGCTGACCCGCCTGACCTATGCGCTGGTGCCGGGCATGGTGGCGCGCGGACGCGGCGCCATCATCAACATCGCCTCGATCGTCAGCATTGCGCCTGAGCTGCTGAATGGCGTCTACGGCGGCAGCAAGGCTTACGTGCTGGCGTTCAGTCAGTCGCTGCACCATGAACTGGCCGGTAAGGGGATTCAGGTGCAGGCTGTACTGCCTGGCGCTACCGCGACGCCGTTCTGGGATAACGGCGGTCTGCCGGTTGACCAGCTTGACCCGCACATCGTCATGAGCGCGCAGGAGATGGTTGATGCGGCGCTCACCGGCTTCGCCCGCGGCGAGCTCATTACCATTCCGTCCCTGCAGGACGAAGCGCTCTGGACCCGCTATGAGCAGGCGCGTCAGGCCATGATGCCGCATCTCGGCAGCGACGCGCCGGCTGAACGCTATCGGCCCGTCTCTGTGCACTGAATGCCCCCTTATTCAGAATCGCAATCCCAATAACTGTCCTATTAAGGAATCAGATCATGAAACTGACCGATAACACCATCTTCATCACGGGCGGCACTTCTGGCATCGGCCGCGCAATGGCAGAAAAATTTCATCAGCTGGGCAACCAGGTGATTATCTCCGGACGCCGCGAGGTGCTGCTGCAGGAAGTCACCGCCGCCAGTCCGGGCATGGACTATGTGGTGCTGGACGTCACGCGCGCCGACAGCATTCAGGCCGCGGCACAGAGCGTGCTGGAACGCTATCCGGCCCTGAACGTGGTCATCAATAATGCTGGCATCATGCCGTTTGACAACGCGGCGGGCGAACTGGATGACGCGCAGGCGGTGACGCTGCTCAACACCAACATTCTGGGACCGGTGCGCGTCAGTGCGGCGTTTATCGAACACCTGAAGCAGCAGCCGGACGCGGTGCTGATTAACAACAGCTCGGTGCTGGCCTTCCTGCCGCTGGCGACCAACGCGCTTTACTCAGCCACCAAGGCCGCGATTCACTCCTATACCCTGTCGCAGCGCTTCCTGCTGCGTGATACCGGCGTGCAGGTCATCGAAATTTCACCGCCGTGGGTGGATACCGATCTGATTTATAAAAGCGGCGACCCGCGCGCCATGCCGCTGGACGCCTTCATCAGCGAGACGTTTGAAAAGCTGGGTACCGACACCATCGAAGCGATTGTCGACCGCGTGCTGCCGGTGCGCGATAACCCGGGCGCGAACGAGCATACGCTGGTGAATCAGTTCAACCAGTCTGTGGCGGATAACCCGATTCCTGTTCAGTAAACATTTCAGGGGCACCGCCCCTGAAGTTTATGCCGGAGAGACATAATGAACGCTGTCATCACCTCTTCCCAGCGCCGCGCGCTGCGTGCGCTGAGCATTGCCTACTTCGTACAGGCTACCGGCGCGCTCTCTGTCGCTGGCAGTCTGCCGGCCATCTCAGCAGCCTGGCAGCTGACTGATGCGCAGAGCGCGCGCTTACTGAGTGTTTTCGGACTCACCTTCGCGCTGGCGGCTCCGCTGGTACAGGTGCTGTTTGGTCACCTGCGCCGTCGCCGGCTGGTGCTCACCGGCATTGCACTGTTTAGCCTGGGCGCCTTCGCGTTTGTGCTGTCGCCGGGCTACAACGCACTGCTCGCCTCACGCATCCTGATGGGGGCCGGCGCCGGGTTCATCGGTCCGGTGCTGGTTGCGCTGGGCTCCGAACTGGTCCATGAACAGCAGCGCGGCCGGGCCATCGGCATGGTGCTGCTCGGGGTATCGATGGCAAGCCTTGCCGGTATTCCGCTCGCCGCCTGGGTAGCCAGCCTGTGGGGCGCGAAAGCCCTGTTTGTGCTGGTCGGATTGCTAAGTCTGCTGAGCGGGCTGAACATTTTGCTGACGGTGCCGGATGACAGTGCCGGGACGCGCATCCGCCTGCGTGAGATGGCCGGCGTGCTGGCCGATGGCAAATACCTGACGGCTTTCCTGGTAGTGTTTTTTATTACTTCCGGCGTTTACAGCTTTTACGCTTTTATCGCGCCGCTCATTCGCGACACCTACACTGGCGGCACGCATGCGGTCTCCGCAGCGCTGGCCGTGCTGGGCGTTGCCGGGGTGCTGGGCAATCTCTGGGTCACCCGCGCGGCGACACGCTTTACCGCTGAGAAGCTGCTGCTGAGCGGCATGACGCTGCTCATCGTCGATACGGCGCTTATCGCCGTGCTGCCGAAAGCGCTGGGCGTGCTGCTGGCGGCACTGGTGGTCTGGGCGTTTGCCACCGATCTGCTCTGGCCCAGCCAGCAGCGCCGGATCGTCGAGCTGGCATCAGTCCGCCATCGCGGCATTGCGCTGGCGCTGACCAGTGCCTTCATGTTTGGCGGTATCGGCTTTGGCTCGGCGGTCGCATCATGGATATATCCACTGGCCGGCTTTTACGGGCTGATCGGCATGTCGGTGGCCTTTATTCTGCTGGCGATGGTCAGTCTGCAGCTGTCAGAAAAGCGCAGGCAACCGGTAAACATCGCTGAGTGCGGTCAGCGTCAGGCCTGAATCGGTGGACGCCGCTTACCGGTGCCGCGAAGCGAATGCTGTCCTGGCACGCTCTGCGCATTAAACGTGTGACGTCAGCGGGGAAGGGGACCGGCTGGCTGCGGACAGGCTTTTACAGAACGTCCGGTATGCGATCCCGGCAGGCCCATGACGATGATAACTCAGGGAAACAATCTCCCGTTGACACCTTAAAGTGCCCATTGTATAAAAGCCCGCTTCGTTAATGAGTTTCATTTGCATTAAAGCGGCGCGGGCTTCTCAAAACAATATCAATGGGGATAGGGGTAAATGAAAAAGGTCATCTGCACGTTATGTTTGGTGTTTGCATCGGTTAGCTCTGCGCTGGCCACCACCTATCCTCTCACGATTGAAAACTGCGGCTATAAAGAGACCTTCACCAGGCCGCCTGAGCGCGTGGTGGCGCTGGGGCAAAATACCGCAGAAATTTTGCTGCTGCTCGGCCTGCAGGACAAGGTCATCGCCAGTGCGTTCTGGCCGACTAAAGTGTTGCCACAGCTGGCCGAACAGAATGCAAAAATCAAAACGCTAACGGTAGAAATCCCCACCCTCGAATCCGTGCTGGCGCAAAATCCGGACTTCGTTCCTGCCCAGACGCCGCTGCTGCTGGGACCCGAGAGCAAGGTGGCAAAACGCGAAGATTTGATCACCCTTGGCGTGAACAGTTATGTGTCGCCAGGAATGTGCGCTACCAAAAAAGCCGCAGGGGATATGTATGGCAGTCGCCAGCAGCTGTGGGATATGACGTACCTGTATCAGGAGATTCAGGACTTCGCCAAAATTTTCAACGTGGAAGATCGTGGCCAGGCGGTGATTGCCGATTTCAAAAAGCGTGAAGCGGCACTGCGTCAGGAGTTTGGTAGCAGCAAGAAAGATCTCTCGTTCGTGTTCTGGTTCTCAAGCTCGTCACCGTCTGCGGATGCCTATGTGGGCGGTAAAAACAGTCCATCCGGATTCATCGCCAGCGTGCTGGGCGGGCATAACGCCATCACGTCAGAGACCGAATGGCCGACGGTCAGCTGGGAGAGCATCATTGCTGCCAATCCGGATGTGATCGTGGTCTCCAGTCTCGATCGCAATCGCTGGGCGCTGGATAAAGCCGAAGAGAAAATCAAATTCCTGAAAAGCGATCCCGCCGTCAGCCAGCTGGATGCGGTGAAAAAAGGCCACATCGTGGTGATGGATGGCCAGGCGATGAACCCGACCATCCGCACTATCTACGGAGCCGAACAGGTGGGTGAGCAAATGAGAAAACTGGAACTGAACTGATGACCATCGCTGTTGTTCAGGCGCGACAGGGGCTGTTCCTGACCGCCTCGCTGGTGGCTGCCGTGGCGTTATTATTGCTGGTGATTGCGACCGGTGTCAGCGTCGGAGAGCTGTCGATCCCGCTAAAAAGCGTCTTTTATGCCATCAGTAATAAAATGGGGCTCACGCACGTTCCCCTGAGCCGCATCTACGAGAGTGTGATTTGGGACTTTCGCCTGAGCCGGGCGCTGGTGGCGGCGTGCTGTGGCGCCGGGTTAGCGATTTGCGGTGCCGTTTTGCAGAGCCTGCTGAAGAATGCGCTGGCTGAGCCTTATGTGCTCGGTGTCTCTGCCGGTGCCTCCACCGGGGCGGTTTCTGTCGTGGTGTTGGGCATCGGCAGCGGGGCCGTCTCGTTGTCGGCGGGAGCCTTCGCCGGCGCCTTCACCGCCTTTGCCTTTGTCGCTTTTCTGACGAAAGGGGCGCGCGGCGGTAATGAACGCACCATCCTGGCCGGCGTTGCGGCTTCCCAGCTGTTTAATGCCATCACAGCTTACACCATCAGCACTTCTGCCAGTGCGCAGCAGGCGCGCGATGTGATGTTCTGGTTGCTGGGCAGCTTCAGTGGCGTGCGCTGGCCGGAACTCCAGCTGGTGCTGGTGGTAGTGACCATCGGACTGGCCATTTGCCTCTACTATTCCCGGGCGCTGGATGCTTTCACCTTTGGTGACGATGCGGCTGCCTCGCTGGGTATTGCGGTGCCTCAGGTGCGCCTTGCGCTCTTTATCACCACCGCGCTTATCACCGCCACCATCGTCAGCATGGCCGGTTCGATTGGTTTTATTGGCCTGGTGGTGCCGCATGTCATGCGTTTCTTCTTTGGTCCGCTGCATCGCACGTTGCTGATTGCCAGCGCATTGGCCGGTGCCATTCTGATGGTGCTGGCAGATATCGCGTCGCGCCTGCTGATTGCCCCGCAAAGCCTGCCGGTGGGCGTTGTGACCGCGCTGGTTGGCGGACCGTTCTTTGCGGTGATTATCTGGCGTTCGGGGAATAAATAATGAGTATCTCCGCTGACAACATTAGCTGGAAGGTCGGAAAAAAGGTCATCGTCGATAACGTATCGCTGCACATTTCCCGTGGTGAAACTGTCGGGCTGATTGGTCCAAACGGCTGCGGCAAATCTTCCCTCCTGCGCATCCTCGCCGGCCTGCGGCGCCCGGATGCCGGCTGTGTGACGCTGGACGGGCAAAATATCGCCCGCATTGCCCGCAAACAGATTGGTCGTCGGGTAGCATTCGTCGAGCAGCACGGCATGACTGACGCCAATATGCGTGTGCGCGATGTAGTGAAACTGGGGCGCATTCCGCATCATTCTCCGTTTTCCAACTGGAGCGCGCACGATGACGAAACCGTGACGGCCGCTCTGCAGCGCGTGGACATGCTGGAGAAAAGTGAGCAGGGATGGCTGAGTCTCTCCGGTGGCGAACGTCAGCGTGTGCATATTGCCCGCGCACTGGCGCAAACGCCGAGCGAAATTCTGCTGGACGAACCGACCAACCATCTGGATATCCATCACCAGATGCAATTAATGCAGCTGATCAGCGAGTTACCAGTTACCAGCATTGTCGCCATCCACGATCTCAACCACGCATCGATGTTCTGTGATTCGCTGATCGTGATGCAGAACGGTCAAATCATCGCAACCGGCACGCCGCAGGATATCCTGACCGAGGCGCTGCTTTGGCAGGTATTCCGGGTGAAAACCAAAATTGAGATCTCCCGCTTTCATGGCAAGAAGCACATTCATTTCATTCTTTAGGGTCAGGTAGCATGCTTCCGTTTTCGCTGCGTCCTGTCTCTACCCTGCGCCCGGGCGTTTTGCTGGGCAGCCAGTTTGTTTTCAACATTGGCTTTTACGCGGTCGTTCCCTTTCTGGCGATATTCTTACGCGATGATATGTTGCTCTCCGGCGGCGTTATCGGGCTGATTCTGGGATTACGCACGTTCTCCCAGCAGGGGATGTTTCTGCTGGGCGGTGCGCTCTCTGACCGTTACGGCGCTAAGATCATTATCCTGTGTGGCTGTCTGGTCCGGATTGCGGGTTATCTGTTGCTGGCGCTGGGGCAATCGCTGTGGCCGATCATTCTGGGTGCCTGTCTGACGGGCATCGGCGGTGCGCTGTTTTCCCCGTCAATTGAAGCGCTGCTGGCCAAAGCGGGAACGCAAAGCGAGGCGCAAGGCAAGCGCGGCCGCGCGGAGTGGTTTGCGCTGTTTGCGGTGTGCGGCGAACTCGGTGCCGTACTGGGCCCGGTGGCTGGCGCACTGCTGACCGGATTCGGTTTCCGCCAGGTGGCGCTGGCAGGGGCCGCGGTCTTTGTCATCGCGCTGATGGTGCTGTACTTTTTTCTCCCTGCTACAGGTAACAGCAAACAGGCGCTGAAAATTGTCCCCTGGTGGATGACCTTCCGCCAGCCGCGTTTTGTCGCTTTCATCGTGGCTTACAGCTCGTGGCTTTTGAGCTACAACCAGCTGTATCTGGCGTTGCCAGTGGAGATTCGGCGAGCAGGCGGCAACGAGAAAGATCTCGGCCCGCTCTTTATGCTGGCCTCGGTGTTGATCATCGCTTTTCAGCTGCCGCTGGCGCGCTTTGCACGACGCGTGGGGACGGTAAAAGTTTTACCGGTGGGTTTTTTGCTGCTCTCCGCCGCGTTTGCCAGCGTGGCCCTGTTCGCGTCAACCACGCCGCCTGACGGCTGGCTGCGGTTAATCCCTGCGGTGTGTCTGGTGACGTTTTTAACATTCGGCCAGATGCTGCTGGTGCCGTCGGCCAAGGATTTGATTCCCCGTTTTGCCGACCCCGCGACGCTGGGGGCGCATTACGGCGCCCTGGCCACCGCCGGCGGCTTCGCGGTGCTGGCCGGAAATTTAATGTTTGGACCGCTGCTGGACAACGCGCTTGTCCCTTCAACGCAGGCTATTTATCCCTGGCTGCTGCTGGCGCTGTTTCCTCTGTGCAGCGCCGTTGCCATGACCCTGATTTGTCGCCCGCTGCGCAGTGCGCCGATCGGGAAACCTGAATGACCGTTGCTGCCATTCGGGTTATACCGGCGCGGTGCTGTAGCATGAGGTGCACAACGCGGGCAGGGCAGGTTGCGCAGGCTCTCATCGACAAATGACCAGCCCGATCATGTGTAAACTCTACCTGGTTAACAACACCCAGAAAAACGTTTTCAGGAGTCAAGCCAGATGTTTACGCACATGCGCATTGCCAGACCCGTCTCCCAGCTTGAACGATCGGTTCTGATGTTTAGTCAGGGACTGGGTCTGCAAAAAATTGCCGAATTCCACGATCACGACGGCTTCAATGGCGTGATGCTGGGGCGAAAAGACCTCGACTGGCACCTCGAATTCACCTGCTGCTCGGGACATCCCGTTCAACCCTCGCCAACCGAAGACGATCTCCTCGTCCTCTATTATCCGGATGAAAATGCATGGAAGCTGGCATGCGAAAGCATGGTTGAAGCGGGTTTTAAACGGACGAATTCTTTCAATCCTTACTGGGATGTGAATGGGCAAACCTTCGTTGATCCCGACGGGTACCGGGTGGTGATGCAAAACAGGGCGTGGGGCTAGAGGGGACCGACCAGTGCGGCATTGCTGGTTGTATCTGTCTGCTTTTAATCTAAGCAGACATGATAAATGACGAAAAGCACCATGAATCCTTTTGTTGACGATATCCGGCTGCGATTAATCCAGAGTAATAACTTTGTCAGCTGAGGCGATCGTACTTTCCCTGTGCGCGACAATGATTCTGGTAATGCTGAGCTCTCTGATTGCCCGGTTCACCATCGCTTCACTCTCATTATCCAACGCACTTGTCGCCTCATCCAGAAACAAAATTGATGGTTTTTTATAAAGTGCTCGCGCAATGAACAGGCGTTGCTTTTGTCCGCCAGAAAGCCCTTCACCCAACTCGCCTATAAGAGTTTCATAACCCATCGGCATACGCATAATCACCTCATGAATGTAGCTGGCGCGGGCGCATTCTTTCATCCAGACTTCATCAGCCTCGTCTGCAAAACTACAGATATTTTCCCTGATTGAACCACTGAACAGCTTGTCATGCTGCATGACACAGGCGATCATTTTATGGTAGTTATTGATTCCAATCTGCTGAATATCAACACCCTCTATCTCTACTCTTCCGCTGTCGGGGGTAAATAGGCCGCATAATATTTTAAGTAACGTAGATTTCCCTGCCCCGGAAGAGCCCGTGATTGCCACGCTCTGCCCCGGCAGGATTGAGATATTCATTTTACGAAATATGTAAGGTGACTGAGTGTCGTAACGATAGCTAATTTCATGGGTCTCCAGTCCTAAAGGCTTTAACCCTGTTTCGTAATAGCGGTCAGGTTTATGATTTTCTCGCGGATTTAGTGCAATATCGGCAATGCGTTCATTATGCAGGCTCATCATGCGCAGCTGTAATACAAACTCCGTCAGTGAACTGATGCGATCAGAGAATTGTCCCCGAAAAGCACCGAATGCAACAAACATTCCGATAGTCATTTGGTTATCGATAACCTGACTCGTACCCAGCCAAAGCACAGTAATTTGATCGCAGGCAATAATCAATGTGTTGATACCGCCAAACAGCATGTCCATTTTAGTAATGCGAATGCTGGTATTAATTGAGTCAATTTCAAGGTTTAACCAGTGGGCGGCGCGACGCCGTCCCATTCCCTGTATTTTTACAGCGGCAATGCCGTATAACGTTTCCATAAAGTAAGAACTGGCACGAGCTTCTCTGACAAGTGATTCTTCTGACAGCTGTCGGTAGCGTCCATAAGTTAGCAGGCGCAGCAATACATAAAGGACGGTAAATGCCATCACAATCCAGGTCAGCCATCCACCATAAAGCACCATCATAATCACCACTTCAATGACCATGATACTGTCCATGATGGCACCGACTATACTGGTGGTGAAAGTGTTGCGCAGCGTATCCAGTGAGCTAAACCGTGACTGGATATCACCCATCTTACGTCGCTCAAAATAGCTGAGCGGCAGACATAACAGATGACTGAAGAGGCTGGATTGCCACTGCACGTTTATAAGCGTTGCCATAATTAGTGCTGACCAGGCGCGTACCATACCGACTACGGCCCTAAGCAGGATGAAAAAAATCAGTCCGACGCAGATTACCGTCAGTAAACTCTTGTCTCCTGCCGGTATGGCATGATCCATTACCAGCTGTGTACCGATCGGCATTACCAGATTGATGGTTTCAAACACCAGCGACAGACAAAATATTTTACCGAGCGCTCGCTTTAGACCGTGTACGCTGCTAATAAGGGATCTGAGGCTAATTTTGTTGAGGACGTTTTCGGCAGTAAAATTACTCCCAGGACAGGCTTCCAGCGCCACACCGGTAAAACTCTGCGAAAGTTCTTTAAGGCTAACCGTCCGCCGTCCGCGCGCCGGATCGTGTAGCACCATGCGATTGTTCCTGGCGCTGACCAGCACTACAAAATGATTAAATTCCCAGTGTAAAATGCACGGCATCTTCAGAGCCCCAATCTCGTCGATGTCGAGCGAAAGAGGGCGGGTTTTCATTCCCAACTGTTCAGCCATATCCGTCAGTCCGGATAGCGATGTACCGCGAGATGACAGATTAAACTGTTGCCTGAGCGCTATCAGGTCCACATTCTTGCCATAATGTCCGCAGATCATTGCCAGGCAGGCAAGGCCACATTCAGCAGACTCGGTCTGGTGGATCATCGGCAGTCGGTTGCGTAACTTTATTTCCAACTTCGCGACCAAAGTTTTAAAGGTCATTCTATTCATTGACTGGTCCTGAAGTACTGACCTTCATATCGTAGAAGGGGGCGATCATCCATTGATAGATTTTCCTTTTCTCCAGAAACATTGTGCTCTGCGCTTGAATGCCATTTTCCAGGCGCAGCCGTTTTCCGACATACCTGACTTCCTGCATTTCAGGCCTGACGATGACCTTGTAATAGGGAGCAACAGTGGTTAAAGCGGATGTGGGAGCGCTTCGGTAGCTGTGCATTTCCTGCAGCGATGCAGGCGTTCTTGTGATAACAGAAACCGTGCCGGCAAACTGGCCGAACTTCTCTACCGGGAAAGCCTCATAACGAATATTGACCCGGTCACCGGGATTAATATAAGGAATGGCGTTATCAGGAACCCAAAGCACCAGAGCGTAATATTCTATTTTTTCTGGAGTAATCTGTAGCAGGCTATCACCCGGATTAACCATTTGTCCCACTGTAACGCTCAGCGAATCTATACGACCAGCGGCTAGTGCCCGCACGATAATGGTGTCATCGGCATCAATACGGGTTCGCTCTTTTTGAAGTTCAAAGCGCTGTAGTTCCATCTGATAGATTTGATTGTCAAAATCGGCTGCCTGAGTATGGATCTGGCTATCCAGTGCCGTTATCTGAAGAGAATTATTATCATTTTGAACTGACAAACCGAGAAGACTGTTCTGTTGCTGGTAATAAAGAGCTACCTGGCTAATGAGTTGTTCTTTGTTTACGAGTCCAAGTTTCTGATACTGGCGATAGTTATCCATATTTTCTTTCATGATACGGAGCCCTTCCTGTGCGCGACGAAGAATATTCGTAGAGTGCAGGAAGGCTGAGATGTATTGCTCTTTTTGCTTTTCTAACATATCCAGCGTAGCTTTCTTATTGCTTTCCAGGCGGCTGACTATCTGTGAAATTTGGTTAAGCTGGTTGTCAATATCCCTGCGTTCATTTTCGCTTATGACACCGTTACGCGTACTTTTGCTTACATCAATTTGGTATACGGGCGAGCCTGCCTCAACTGATTGCCCTTCGTGAACGTATCGTTTTACAACTGTACCCTGAACACCGGAGTAGAGAGTTGCAGCGCGGGGATAAGTCGATATCTCACCTGAGACGTTGATCCTGCGGCTATAGGTTCCGGCGATAATGAAGGTCAATAATGCTGCAGTAAAAAAGAAACACAGGCTCGCCACTGCCCAAAAAGGGATTCCGGGAAGCAGCAGTGTCCGGCCCCGCAATCTCATCCTCTGATAATCAACCGCCTCCCTGCGAAACAATGTCATCTCCTTATAAAAGTATGCTATATGGTGGGAACCCTTTGTCATTTAACTGCCGAAAATATAGCTTTTATTTATGATGATACAATTCATCAGCGCATGTAGTATGACTGGCAATAATAATCCCTTTGACCGAACTCTCGCTGCTGTAAGCGTTAATGAAACAAAAAAAAGAATGATTAATGGCTTGTAGCCTGAATACTGAGTATGTAAAACGGCGAAGATCAGAGAGGATAAAATTGCCGCAGGAAATTTTGCTTTGAGAAAAATGGTCAGTGATCCGAATAGCGCACCTCTGATTGCAATTTCCTCATAAACAGGCGCCATTAAAATATAAGATATTTGTATAAGAATAAAGGTGATTGCAGGCAGGATTGTCTCAGAATGACTGTCATAGATTTCTTCTTGGAAGAACAGTTTTGGGAGGATGAACTGTATAGTCAAAATAATGGATAAATAAAGGATGAAATCTTTCAGGATGAAAGTTCCCACCCCAAAACCCTCTTTCTCTCTCAAAAATAAAAAATAAAGAGGGGTAATAACCAGGATCTCCACCGTGAACATCAATGGGAAAAACATACCAGACACGATCGACATCATTCTTAACTGTTCAGGCAAAAGCAGTGGAGCCCCGGTAAGAATAACCATAACAATAAAAACAGATAAGAATAAATATCCATCTTTTTTGTTCATTTAATGTTACCATGTGCTTTTATATCACCTTTGAATAAAATCTTTATAATCTTACCGCCTAGCAACACAAATGATATTAATGAGCTGATAGTGATGACTAACCTGGATAACTCAACGGGAGGTTTAAAGGTGTTGAATCCTGGGAAGATACCTGCGCCACTGAGAAACAAAAAGCCAGTCATTATTGATAAAAATAAAATAAGATTTTTTATGATAAATTTCAATTAATCCTCCTTAATACCCGCCGCAAAAGAAGCGGCGGGTGAATATTTTTAACGGCTGCAGGAGCCACCCATTCCACCTGAGTTACAGCTTCCAGAAGAGCTATTATTACCAGAGTTATTTCCACCGTTACCGCTTCCTGTAAAGCAGCCGCCAGCAAATGCGCCACCTGCTATGCCCAATGCTACACCACCGATTCCCCCGGCTGCACCGGAAATAGCTCCGCCAATAATACCATTATTACAATTTACCACGCCCGATTCATTATATCGGGGATTACCATTGGATCCTGGACTCGAGCCACCGTTATTACTGGTGTTGTTACGCCCTGAGCTATAGGAGGGATCGTTACGGCCGCCGGCTCCAGATATTTCGTCTAAAAGGTCTCTTGCGATTACTTTCATAAATAACTCCTGTTTATGGCTGTGGTGAGCTTAATAACAAAACATTGCCAGACAAACAAATACACCGTGAGTAATTTACTTTCAACTTTTTTATTTTTATGAAAACCAGACAAAACTGGTGTGCTTTTGCTAAGTTATCTTTTTAGTAATTTTATCTGGCGTAATTGAATAACGTTACTGTTTAACGGTTTCCTGTTAATTCATAATTTCACGATTTTATACGGAAATTATTTCTTTTGCTTACATGTGGTTTCTTAGATTTTAAGCAGTTGTTTGATTTATCACTCATTTTTAGAAATATATACTGCTATACATTCTCTCCTATTTTCGGTGTTTTTTTAACATGTGACTGGAAGATAAAATCTATTTTTTGGGGAGAGCATGGCTATGAATGAGGGCGCAATTCGTACCATTTATGGCGCTCGCCGTATATGGGCGCTGCAGCGATAGGGGGGCAGGACGGGAAGGCTCGCTTACCGCCGGATCGCTGAGCGCTAAGGTGGGTGCCATGCTGCGGGTTGAAGTAATCATCCGCGAACTTACGGCGATGGGGAACTTGTATTCAACGGCAAGCCAGCAGACGGCCACTGCGACGCTGCCTATGCTGTTTTAAGTCTTCAGCCGGATCAGTAGCTGAAATGTCTGGCCTGAATCCGGCAGGTCAAACTGGTAGTTTTTCGACCTTTCATTATTCTTCATGAATGCCGGGATCTTCTCGCGGCCCCTCATCATTGCTGCATCCTGGTAAAATAACGCGAACCATACCAGAGGATACCAGTTTTGTTAAAACGGGAGTTTCATCCCTATGCCAGCAGGTAAACATCAGGTATCTTTGAACTCTCATGAGGAAGGGACGGCTGAGCATGGATACGAAATTCATCGAGACACTGAAAACTTACTGTGACGATACAAATCGTGCCGTCGGCCCGCTGTATCTTCGCCTTGAGAAAGGTTTTCGCGACATGATCACCCGCGGTGATTTGAAAGCCGGATACGCGATTCCAAGCGAACGCGAGCTGTCAGAACAATTGAACCTGTCTCGCGTGACGGTGCGCCGGGCATTGAGCGAACTGGCGAATGCGCAGATCATTATTCAGCGACGCGGTGCACGTAGTACGGTCGCTGGCAGAGTTGAAAAGCCGCTGTCATCGCTGACCAGTTTCAGTGAGGACATGATTTCACGTGGCTATCAACCAGGTGCCCAATGGCTTGAGAAAGAGCTGACGCACGCATCGCCTTCGGAAATCATTGCGCTCAACCTCTCTCCTGGCGCACTGGTTTGGCGTCTGAAGCGCCTGCGAACTGTCGACGATCGTCCGATGGCCGTTGAAATTGCGGTTGTGCCACAGACGTTTATTCCGGATATGAATGAGCTAAAAGATTCCCTGTATGCCGTGTTTCAGTTGCATGGGTTCATGCCTGCTCGGGCGCTTCAGCGTATTCGTGCAGAACCGCTAAACCGCGAACACAGCCATCTGCTGGATATGCCAGCGCACAGCCCGGCATTACACGTAGAACGCCACTGCTATCTGGAAGATGGCCGACCGATTGAATACACCCATACCTGGTACCGGGGCGACAGTTACGACTTTCTGGTTGAGCTACAGCGAGATATCTCGTCGGGCCAGTAAACCTGTGCCATCTAATTGCGCTGTGCCCAGTCAGCAGCGCCCAGTAAACCGGCATCACCCTCGCCCAGTGCTGCCGTCACGGGCAGGTTGAACAGTGCCGGGAAGGCCTGAAGTGCCTTATTAACCCGCGCTATCATGCCTTCTGCCAGACCTACGCTTCCACCCAGCACCACCTCCTGGATGTCCACAACCATGAGCGTATCGGCAATGGCCTGTGCTACAGCCGCGGCTGCGTTGTCGAGGATCGCACTGGCCTGTGGTTCATCTGCCGCCAGGGAAAACAGTTCGCGGCTGACGATCCTGCGACCAAAAAGTGCCGTGGCCTGGCGGGCAAGGGCAGTGCCGGAAGCGATATGTTCCAGACAACCCGTGCGTCCACAACCACAGCGCCCTGCGTCCGGATCCAGCGGTGCAACGCTCACCGTCGCATGCCCGATATGTCCGGCCAGCCCCTGCGGACCAATCCGTAGTTTCCCGTCGCAAATGAGGCCACCTCCGACCCCGGTAGAAAGGGTAATGAAAAGCAGATCTGTACGATTATGCTGGCGTGGAAGGTATTCTCCCCACGCCGCAGCCTGCGCATCATTGAGCATGATCACCGGACAGTTAAACTGCTTCTCCAGCACTTCGCCCAGCGCAAAACCTTTCCAGAAGGGGATGGTGTTGAGATTAACCGACCATACGCGGCCTTCACGCAAATAACCCGTTACGGCAACAGCCACGCGCTCAACTGGATAGTCTGATTGGGTGACCTCGCGTAACGCCGCCAGAAAACCCGCCTCATCATGCTGCATGGGTACCTGCCTGCGAGCAATACATTCCTGCCCCTCAATCCATGCGGCGGACAGTTTTGTCCCGCCAATGTCCAGCGCCAGTATCATGCCGTTGTTCTCCCCTTAATCACGTCAGCCAGTGCTGCTTTGTACCAATCAGTGATGTGCTCGACGCGGGTGATGGCAGATCCGACCGTTACTGCAAACGCGCCTGCTTTCAGCGCTGCTGCGGCGTGATCCGGCGTGCGGGTACGGCCTTCCGCCATCACACGATAACCGCGAGCTGCCAGCGCTGAGATGAGTTCAAGGTCTGGTCGATGCATCGGCTGATCGGCTGTTTCATCGGTATAACCTGAGAGGGTGGTGCCAATAAAATCAAAGCCCATCTCAGCGGCAGCAATGCCATCTTTCAGTGACGAGCAGTCGGCCATGAGTAACACATTTGACTGACGGCCAAGCTTATAGAGCTCTGTAACGGGAACCGGGCGCTGACGTTCGGTAGCATCCACTGCAATAATGCTGGCTCCGGCAGCTATCAGATCAACAACGTCTTGCAGGAGAGGTGTAATGCGCACCGGCGAATCATCCAGATCACGCTTCACAATACCAATCACCGGGATTTCCAGCGACTTAGAAACCTGCTTCACGTTCTCCACACCTTCGATACGCACGGCACCCGCGCCTGCCAGTTCTGCGCTACGCGCCATCGCGACCACGATGTCGACGTGATCCATTGGCCCATCAGTTACGGGCTGGCACGAAACAACCAACTGATTTTTAAGTTTATTCACATCGAGCGTCATCTTTCGTTCCTGTTGGTTTTGCAATTACCCATCAGATAACCACAATAATACCAGATTTGTAAATTGGTATTTTAAAGACATACTTCTCGCACCGTGATGGTGCTCTTATTTTGACCAGGAGCACCATGATCGTGCTGGACAGCAGTCAGGATTAGGCGTTATAACAGGTTAAATATGTTGCAAATATATTGATTTAACGCTGATTGCGTTGATATACAACCAATTTTTATTTTGGTATTAATCTGGACTTATTCTGGCATGTTATTTGAATCACCTGATATGCCACGGGAACGTTATGTAGTTTTTAAACCAGGTACTGAGGAAAGTGAAATGACAGACAGCGTTATTAAAGTATGCGTCATTGGCGCAGGTTTCATGGGAGCAATGCATGCCCGCATCTGGCAGCAGATGTATGGCGTTGATGTGGTTGGCGTGGCCGACCCGGACCTGTCCCGCAGTGAAGCGCTGAAGGAGTGGATCCCGAAGCTGAACTGCTATGAAGATTTTAACCAGATGCTGGATCAGGAAAAACCCAACATCGTCAGCATCTGCACCAAAGATGATTTCCACCTGGCACCGGCCCTGGCGGTCGCCAGAGCAGGTGCGCATATCTTCCTGGAAAAACCGATTGCCGCAACGATGGAAGACGGCGAAGCCATCATCCGCGCTGCCCGCGATGCCAACGTGAAGCTGGGTATTGGCTTCCTGCTGCGTTTCGACCCGCGCTACTCACGTGCTCAGGAAATTCTGGCGACCGGTAGCGCAGGCGAAGTCAGCCACATTACTGCTCGTCGTAACAGCCCGGCGATTGAAGGTCCGGCCCGTTACGGTGGCAGCCTGCCGTTGCCGCTGCACGTTACGGTACACGACGTGGACATGATCCTGTGGCTGCTGAAGCACACCCAGCCGGTGAGCGTGTATGCGCAGACCACCAACAAGTTGCTTGGCCATCTGGGTACCGAAGATTCCGTGTTCGCCATCATTCGCTTCGCGGACAGCACCGTCGTGAATCTGGAAAGCTCCTGGGCACTGCCAGCCGGTTCACGCACGCTGCTCGATGCCAAAATGTCGATCTTGTCGACAAAAGGGCTGATTGAAATTGAATGCGGTGAGTCAGGACTGTATCACGCGTCCGAAACGGCTAACCGTTATATCGACACCCAGCACTGGCCGCTGAGCCAGGGTGAAATCAAAGGCGACCTGCGTGAAGAGCTGATGTCGTTCCTCGGTGATGTCCGCAACGGCACGACGACAGTCGCGACCGGTGAAGAAGCTAACGAGGCGCTGCGCATTACGCTTGCCATTATGGACTCCGCCCGTACCGGCGAAATCGTCCGGGTCTGACATTCTGACTGAATAAACCAGGTGATGAGATGAGCATAAAAAAAATGGGTATTGCAGGTGTTATTGGCACACTTCTGCTGGCAGGCAACGCCAGCGCAGAGGAAACCCTTCGTGTACTGCTTGAAGGACACAGCACCAGTGATTCCATCAAAGCGCTTTTGCCGGAATTCGAAAAAGAGACCGGTATTAAGGTTCAGGCAAAATTGTACCTTACAACGATCTTACCTCTAAAGCCTTGCTGGCCTTCTCCTCGCACAGCGGACGTTACGACGTCGTTATGGACGACTGGGTTCACGCCGTGGGTTACGCCTCGGCAGGCTATATCACACCCGTTGATAAGTGGATGAAGAGTGATACCAAATTTTATGACAAAGCGGATCTGGTACCAAGCTATGCAGATACGCTGCGTTATAAAGATGCTTACTACGGCCTACCGGTATACGGTGAGAGTACCTTCCTGATGTATCGCAAAGACCTGTTCGAGCAATACGGTATCGCCGTGCCGAAAACCTTTGATGAACTGACCGCAGCCGCTAAAACCATCAAGGAGAAAACGAACGGTCAGGTCGCGGGTATCACTCTTCGTGGCGCACAGGGTATTCAGAACACCTTTGCGTGGGCTGCCTTCCTGTGGGGCTACGGCGGCCAGTGGATCGACAGTAACGGCAAGTCTGCCATCTCATCACCCGAGGCGATTGCAGCTACAAATGCGTTCGTGAATATCCTGAATAATTTCGGCCCGATTGGTGCGGCTAATTTTGGCTGGCAGGAAAACCGTCTGGTGTTCCAGCAGGGCAAAGCGGCGATGACCATCGACTCTACCGTGAACGGTGGTTTCAATGAAGACCCGAAACAATCTTCAGTCGTCGGGAAAGTCGGTTATGCCCCGGTTCCTGCACAGCCGGGTGACCATCCGGGGAACAGCGGCGCACTTCAGGTTCACGGTATGTTCATCAACAGCGACAGTAAGCATCAGGATGCCGCCTGGAAATTCATCAGTTGGGCAACCGCCAGCCAGACGCAGATGAAATCAGTTGAGCTGAATCCGAACGCTGGTGTGAGTTCGCTCAGCGCCATTAACAGTGATGCTTTTGCTCAGCGCTATGGCGCTTTCAAGGACGGCATGCTTGCTGCTCTGAAGAACGGAAACGCGAAATATCTGCCTACCGTGCCGCAGGCTACGCAGATCATCAATATCACCGGCATTGCCCTGTCTGAAGCGCTGGCTGGCACCCAGTCTGTTGAAAGCGCACTGAAGGCAGCGAACACCCGTAACAATAAAGCGTTGTCTCGTTAACCTTTCTCCCTCAGTGCGTTCAGGCGTGCTGAGGGAAATGAATTTCTTACGCAGATCCAGGTAAAACTATGAAAGCAAAACTCACGCAGCAGGCGTTTACTCTGCCGTTATTGATTGTATTGCTGCTGGTTTCGTTCTACACGCTGGGTTACGCCATCTATTTGTCCGTGTATGACATCGATTTGATGTCGCCACCGCCGTTTGATTTCATCGGTCTGGCGAACTTCATTGAGGTGCTGAAAGAACCCCGCATGTGGCTCTCTCTGTGGCATACGCTGGTCTATGTGGCGGGATCCACGGTGGCAGAACTGGTACTGGGCAGTGCCATTGCGTTGTTCATCAGCCGCGATTTCTTTGGCCGCAAGCTGGTACGAGCGCTGTTACTTTTACCCATGATAGTAACCCCCATCGTGGCGGGACTTATCTGGCGTATTTTCTACGATCCTAATGCCGGGCTGTTCAACTGGATCGCGGGCATGTTTGGCATCGCGCCAATTGACTGGTTAGGCAATCCCGGCACAGCAATGGCCTCGCTGATTCTGGCGGATATCTGGCAGTGGACGCCTTTCATTATCCTGCTGGTATCCGCAGGGCTGGACGCGTTACCAAATGAACCTCTTGAAGCGGCTGAGCTGGATGGTGCACGTAGCTGGCGGCTGCTGGCCTTCATCAAGCTGCCGATGATAAAGCCCATCATTCTTATGGCGCTATTCCTGCGCATGATTGATGCGTTCAAATCTTTTGACCTGATTTATGTGATGACCCGTGGCGGCCCGGCCCTGGCGACGGAAACCACCAACATGTACGCCTACCTCACCGGGTTCCAGGATTTTCGTATCAGCGCAGCGGTGGTGATTGCCATCATCAACACGCTGCTGGTGATCGTGGTGCTGTCATTCGCCAGTAAGAAGGTAATGAAAGATGAGTGATTCACTGAAGTTTATCTGTCGGAGAACCGGCTTCTGGCTGGTGCTGATAGTCATACTGGCGTTTTTCCTGCTGCCGATCTACTGGCTCGTGACAATGTCATTTAAAACGTACTTAGATGCCTTCGCCATGCCACCAAAGCTCTGGTTTACGCCGATTCTGGACAACTATCGACAGGTGCTGAGCAATGGCGATTTCATTCGCGCATTCGGTAACAGCCTGCTGATTTCGCTGGTCTCAACGTTCCTGTGCCTGGTCTTCGGGTCGCTCTTTGCCTATGGACTGGTGTTCTTTATTGAGCGAAAAGGACAGGCTAAGCAGTTCATCATGAGCCTGCGCTACGCACCGGTCATCATGCTGGTTATTCCGGTGTATTACCTCATTACGAAGCTTGGCATGACGGATAACTATCTGGTGCTGATTCTGGTTTACACCATAGCTAACGTGCCATTTACCATTCTGATGATCACTACTTTCTTTGAAGATATTCCCCCTGAAATTCGTGAAGCGGCGCGCGTTGATGGTGCCAGCGAATGGCGCGTGTTTCGCAGCGTCATGCTGCCGCTGGCAAGAACCGGCCTGGCCGCATCAGGCGTATTGACGCTGTTCTTTATCTGGAATGAATTCCAGATTGTCCTGACGCTCTCTGGTGACTCCACACAGACGCTGCCAGTCGCGATCACCTCATTCCTGACCTTCCAGGGGACAGAGTGGGGGCCGCTGACTGCGGCAGGAACCCTGGTGATGCTGCCGATGCTGGTGCTCGGTCTGCTGGTACAAAAACATCTGGTGCGCGGTTTAACCATGGGCGGCGTCAAGTAGCTCAGAAGAGAGGAGTATTGAATTATGTCAGGTATACGTCTGAGCAATGTTTTTAAGCGCTTTCACGATACGCAGGTTATCAATCAGGTCGATCTTGAAATTAAACACGGCGAGTTTTGCGTGTTTATCGGGCCATCAGGCTGCGGTAAGTCCACGCTGCTGCGTATGATCGCCGGGCTGGAGACCATCTCCTCGGGTGAAATTCGCATCGGTGATAAGGTCGTCAATAAGCTGGCACCCGCCGATCGCGGTGTAGCGATGGTGTTCCAGAGCTACGCGCTTTATCCGCACATGACCATTTACGACAACATGGCGTTTAACCTAAAGCTCGCTAAAACCGAAAAGGCGGAGATTGAGTCTCGCGTGCTGAATGCGGCCAAAATTCTGCAGCTTGAGCCGTTACTCCAGCGTCTTCCGAAAGCGCTCTCCGGTGGGCAGCGTCAGCGCGTGGCCATCGGGCGCGCGATTGTGCGTAACCCGGAGGTGTTCCTGTTTGACGAACCGTTGTCGAATCTGGACGCGTCGCTGCGTGTAGCTACCCGTGTGGAAATCGCCAGGCTGCACCATAAACTTGGCAATACGATGATTTACGTCACGCACGATCAGGTCGAAGCCATGACGCTGGCCGATAAGATTGTGCTGCTGAACAGTGGCGCGGCCATGCTCAATGAAGGTTCAATTGCGCAGGTGGGTCATCCGCTTGAACTCTATCACCACCCGGTCAATACGTTTGTCGCCGGCTTTATCGGCTCACCCAAAATGAACTTCCTTCCTGCAGAGTTGATCAATAGCAGCGCGCAGAGCAGCAAAGTCCGGCTGGGTCATGCAGGAGAGATTATTGATGTTGAGGTCAATACCGCCGTGGCGCAGTCCGGTGAGAAGGTGAAAGTAGGCATTCGTCCTGAGCATCTGCGTCTGTGCAATAAGTCTGAGGCGCATCTTACAGGTCAGATCCAGCACATCGAGCATCTGGGGGAAGCCGCATACTTTTACATTGCGGTAGAAGGCTTCGATCCTGTTCTGGTTAAACATGCGGAAGAGCTGGAGCTGAGCCTGGGTGATGACGTTGGGCTGATGATCCCGCCACAGCACGCACATCTGTTTGATGAAAAAGGCGTGGCCTTCCGCCGCACAGCCCTGGCCGTACAGAAACAGTTTGCTGCAGCATAAGCCTCAGCTTGCTGTTTATTGCTTATTCATGCCGATGGCTTCGCTAACACTCACACTTCGGTACCGGCCGAAGCAACATGGCTTTGTCTTCATTAAGCTGTCTGAAAATTAACGAAGGAGCGGACCATGATTGCAGTACTTTTTGAGGCAGAAGCCCTGCCAGCACCTCAGGAGCGATATCTTCAACTTGCTTCTGAGCTGACGCCTCTTTTATCCGACACGCCCGGATTTATTTCCATAGAACGCTTCCAGAGCCTGACCACGCCCGGCAAGATCCTCTCTTTGTCTTGGTGGGAAGATGAGGATGCTGTCGCCGGGTGGAAACGCAATGTGATGCATCAGGCCGCGCAGCAAGAAGGCAGGCAGTCGATTTTTTCATTCTACAGAATACGGGTAGCCAGCGTGTTCCGTGATTACTCTTCTGATAAGGGAACCAATCAGCATGCATGACATTCACGTTATTCTCAAAAATAGCCCGGGCTCACTGGGTTTTCTGGGAAGTGTATTGGGGAAAAACGGTGTGGGTCTCGAAGGGGGTGGCGTGTTTACAACGCCTGAAGGCGGGCATGCACACTTCCTCGTTGAAGACGGCTATAAAGCGCGCACGGTATTAACTGAAGCCGGTTTTGACGTCTGCAACGTATGTCGTCCTCTTGTCAGAAAATTAGCACAGGAACGTCCCGGCGAGCTGGGCGAAATAGCTGATACTCTTGCCCGGAACGGCATCAATATTCTGGTACAGTACAGCGACCACAGTAACCGGCTCATTCTTATCACGGATGATGATGTCAGGGCAGGTGAAGTAACCCAAAAATGGGCAATACCTTCTGAATGAACCTCCTTAATACAACGCGCGCAAGTGAGCCGGATAATGTGCCTGAAACATCGATGGCAATGGTGGCGTCTGCGCTGGCGGACCCGTCAAGGGTGAGTATTCTTTGCGCTCTGATGGATGGGCGCGCATGGACAGCGACCGAACTTAGCGTAGTGGCTGGCATAGCTGCGTCGACAACCAGCGGGCATCTGAACCGACTCCTTAGCAGCGGTCTGGTCATTTGCCTGATGCAGGGGCGTCATCGCTATTACAGTCTGGCCGGTCATCATATCGCCGGATTGCTCGAAAACCTGATGGGGGTTTCCATGTGGACAACTAAGGCCCCCGTTTCCAGTACGCCGGTTCATCTGCGTTACGCACGCACCTGCTATGACCATCTGGCCGGCGAGCTTGCTGTCAATATTTATGACTTTATGCTCAGAGAAAATTGGCTGGAAGCAGCGGGAACGGGACTGACATCAGCCGGCAAAATCCATTTTGAGAACATGGGCGTTATGCTGAATTCCCGCACACGGCGCAAGCCCTGTTGCCCCTGTCTGGACTGGAGTGAAAGGCGTTTCCACCTCGGCGGTGACGCCGGCTCAGCCCTGTTTACGCTTTTCCTGCAAAAAGAATGGGTAAGGCGTATACAGGGATACCGTGAAGTCAACGTAACCGATTCAGGCCGGGTGGCAATGAATCAGCTGTTTAAGCTGAAAATCAGCTGAATAAACGTCAGATACCGGTCGATGTGATCAGGTGAGCCGGCATGCCTTCATCGTGAAAGGTTAAGCGGAGGGCGATACGTTTTCCCGCAGAACGCAGTAACTTACCGTCCGGCCGTGGAAAACGGGCTTACTCCGCTTCAGGTCAGGCGCCAGATCGCCCGACCTTTCAGATTTAATAATGAGGTTATTTTTTATCCAGCGACCAGGTCGCGCTGCGCACATCAACCTTCACCGGCAGCAGGCCGACGCGGGTGAAGGTATCCGCCAGCGTCTGCTGTTCCGCAAACACCTGCGGTGACATGCGTGACGCGCCATAAGGCAGGCGTTGCAGCGTGGTCTGCCAGATGGATTTATCCAGACCGGTGGATTTCGCCAGAATCGCGGCGGCTTCATCCTGATGCTGATTGGCCCAGTCGCTCAGCTTGCTCAACTCGTCAACCACCTGCTTAGCCGTTCGTGGGTGGTTTTCGGCAAACGGGCGGCTGGCAAGATAGAAGGTGTAGTGCGGCACCAGACCTTCGGCGTTGCGCACTTCACGCGCGCCGGCGTTGGCTTCGACCTCAGCCAGATAGGGATCCCAGATCACCCAGGCATCGATTGCGCCCTTCTGGAAGGCGGCGCGCGCATCGGCCGGCGGCAGGTAAACCGGCGTGACATCTTTATAGTTCAGCCCGGCATCTTCCAGCGCTTTCACCAGCAGATAATTGACGTCTGAACCCTTGTTCAGGCCAACGCGTTTGCCTTTGAGATCGGCCACGCTTTTGATGGGTGAGTCTTTCGGTACTACGATAGCTTCGGTTTTGGGGTTAGCGGGTGAATGTCCGAGATAAATCAGATCGGCTTTTGCCGCCTGCGCGAAGGCGGGTGGCGCATCGCCGGTGGCGGCAAGATCGATACTGCCCACGTTCAGCCCTTCCAGCATTTGCGGGCCGGCGGGGAATTCCACCCAGCGCACCGCGATACCCTCTTTTTTTAAGGTCTCATCCAGCGTGCCGCGATATTTCAGCAGTGCAAAAATGTTGGCTTTCTGATAACCGATGGTGACGGTTTCCGGGTTGGCGGCAAAGGCGTGCGTGGCGAGCAGGCCGAAGCTGAGTGCCAGTGCGCTCAGGGCAAAACGTTGTGCTTTCATGGGGCGTCTCTCGTGGTTTTTTCTCCATCCTGGCAAAGTTGTTATATAACCAATAAATAACTTTTTAATATCGCTTATAACTCTAATTTCAGCCTGAATCAGCATTCACTGTAATGGGCAAGTTGCATAGAGAACCGGATAATTAGCACGGTAATAATTTGTATAACAAATCAAAATGTCATCGCCGCAGGCTTCTGTCAGGATAAGCGATAACGTTGCCTGCTATAGGTTGCTCCTGTTCTATGAAGTGGTTTTCCCGAAGCGCCATACTGTTCTCTGCCAAAACCTGTCTGGCCGCCTTTCTGGCTTTTTATCTTGCGCTGGAACTCAACCTGGACAAACCCGCCTGGTCACTGACCACCGTGTATGTTGCCTCGCAGCTTTATTCTGCTTCGACGGTGTCCAAATCGGTGTTTCGTTTTTTTGGCACCGTGCTGGGCGGGCTGTTTACTCTGTTGATCTATCCGGCTACGGTCCAGTCGCCGATGCTGTTTAGCCTGTGTATTTCACTCTGGGTTGCCGTCTGTCTGTATCTCTCGCTGCACGATCGCACGCCAAAAAGTTACGTCTTCATGCTGGCTGGCTACAGCGCCGCCATTATGGGCTTTCCCGATGTGACCTCGCCCGGCGCCATTACCTATACGGTGATTTCCCGCATTGAGGAAATCACCGTGGCGATTGTCTGCAGCAGCCTGGTGCATCGGCTGATCTTCACGGTTTCGATGCGCCATCTGCTCGAACAGAGCGTCGGGCTGTGGTATCAGAACGCGCGTAAATTGTGTAGCGAGCTGATGACGGCGATGCCCGCGGCAAAATCGCTGGAGCGCGAGGATATTCTGGTGCAGATGGCCAACTATCCGCTTAACGTCGAAACGCTGATCACCCACTGCGTCTATGAAGGGGATGCCGCGCGGCGGCTGGTGCGGCTGGTCAGCGTGCAGTATCAGCATCTGTCGTACCTTATCCCGACGCTCACCGCCATTGAATCGCGGCTGAATCTGCTGGCACAGCAGCAGATCCGCTTTCCCGATTATGTCGCGACGGCCTTTCAGCAATTTTTACAATGGCTGAACGGCGACGCGCAACAGCCGGTGCGCGATCGCCTCACCGGCGCTCAGGAGCAGCTGCAGCAGGCCTGGCGCGCAGGGCGGCTTAACAGTGAAGAGAGCATTTTGCTCATCGGCCTGCTGGAACGGTTACTCAATTTTGTCCGTATTGCCGATGCTTACCACAGCGTCAGCGAGCGCGTCAGTGACTGGACGCCAGCGGTGAAACCGGGCAAGGCGTCACGCGCGCACAAGCATGTCGATAAAGGGCTATTGCTGCTGTCGTGCTTTACTGCCTTCATCGCCACCTTTGCCAGCTGCCTGTTCTGGATCGGCAGCGGCTGGCGTGATGGTTCAACCGCGCCGATGATGGCGGCGGTGCTGTGTTCGTTCTTCGCCGGGCTGGATAGCCCCATCGCGCCAATGAAGCTGTTTCTGAAGGGCGTACTGATCTCCATGGCGATCAGCCTGATTTACGTCACGCTGCTGATCCCGCAGACGGTGACGTTTGAAGCGCTGGTGATTTGCCTCGCGCCGGGATTGTTTGCTTTAGGGCTGGTGATCGCCAATCCGTCTACCAACCTGATTGGTCTCATCGTTGCTACGCAGATCCCCGGTTTGATCGGCATGAGCCACCATTTCAAACCCGATTTGCAGCTTATAGTGAATGCCATGATCTCCACGCTGGTGGGCATTGCCGTTGCGCTGGTGCTGACGCTGCTGATTCGCAACAAACGCCCGGCGTGGACGGCCACGCGTGCGCTGCGCAAAGGCATTCGCGATCTGCTGCAGTTTATTACCGCGCTGCGCATGAACACCGCCACGCTGACGGCGCGGCAGCAATTTGTCGCACGCACGCTGGACAGAGTAAACGTGATTCTGCCGCGTAAACGTGTCGACCCGGCACCGGAACTGGTAGCGGGCGGTAACCTGATTGCGGAGGCCTGGCTCGGTGCTAACTGCTATGACTATTACACCCGTCATCGGCACCTGCTGCTGGCCAACCAGATAGAAAGCGCGGCCATGTTTCACGAGCTCAGCCAGTTTCTTAAGCAGCGGCTGAAAACGCTGGACAGCACGCCATCGCCGGCGCTGCTGCATGAGCTTGATGTGTTGCTGCTACGGCTGGAGGCGGCGGCGCAGCAGGAAAATGCGCTGTTTGCGCCGCTGTTTCATCTGTTCAATATTCGTCTGTCGCTCTTTCCTGGCGCGCGCTGGCCACAGCCGCTGGCAGAGCAAAACCGCACATAGTGTGATTAAGATCGCACTTTTTGTTAGGTCGGTAATAATAACAATGGTTACTATAACTCCCATGCAGAGCATTCAGCTCTGACCCAAACATTGAAGGAATATGACCATGAAAAACGTAAAAACTCTGACCATCGCTGCTGTTGCTGCTCTTTCTATGATCTCTTTCGGTAGCTTCGCCGCTGAAAGCATCTCCGTCCACGGCAGCACCCTGGATAGCGCTGAAGCCCAGGTTGCCGCTCAGGCTAAAGCGAGTGGTGCAGACAGCTACAAAATCACCAGTGCCCGCGCAGACAACGGCGTGGACATGACTGCTGAGCTGTACAAATAATAACAATCCCTTTCTCCGTTAACGTGCTTAGCCCGGGTTATCCCGGGCTTTTTTGTGCCTGCGATGCGGTTCAGCGCCGCGACGCTTTCATGCCTTCATTGAATACCGTACAGTGCCAGACGAGCTAATTTCCGTGGGGAACGGTAACTGATGAAAATGATTGGCCTGATTGGCGGAATGAGCTGGGAATCCACCGCGCTCTATTACCGCATCATCAATGAACAGGTAAAGCAGCAGCTGGGCGGATTGCACTCGGCGCGCAGCCTGATGTACAGCGTCGATTTTCAGCAGATTGAGAAATTGCAGGTCGCCGGTGAATGGCAGCAGGCCGGTGAAATCCTGGCCGAAGCCGCCCGTAGCCTGGAGAAGGGCGGGGCGGATTTCATTGTGCTGTGCACCAACACCATGCACAAAGTCGCCGATCAGATCACCGCGGCCACCCGCATTCCGCTGCTACACATCGCCGACGCCACGGCACAACGCATTCGTCAGGCCGGCGTGAAACGCGTCGGTCTGCTGGCGACCGCGTTCACCATGGAGCAGGAATTCTATAAAGGGCGCCTTGAGCAGCAATATGACATCGAGGTGCTGGTACCGGACGCTACCGGACGTAAAACGGTGCACGACATTATTTATCAGGAGCTGTGCCTTGGCGTGATCCGTGAAGAATCACGCGCGCAGTACCGTGACATCATTGCTCAGCTGGTGGCACAAGGGGCTGAAGCCATTATCCTTGGCTGTACCGAAATCACGCTGCTGGTTAAAGCGGAGGATGCGGCGGTGCCGTTGTTCGATACCACATTAATCCATGCGCAGGACGCGGTGAAGCTGGCGCTGGCAACAAATAACTAGCCTGCTAATTATAAGCTGTGTTATTATGTGTTCATTGAAGGCACAACGCCGACCCGCATGGTCGCACAGGGATGTGCCAGAACTGGCTGCCAGCACTGGCAGCCTTTTTTGTGGCTGAAAAAGCGTCAGAACGCTGTTTCCAGTGAATCGGTGACGCAATAGTCATCATCCACCAACGGTAGATAACGCCACTTGTCAAATGCGGTACAGGGATGGGAAATGCCGCAGCCAATCCAGTCGCCCGGTTGCAGCGGATCGTCCGCCGGTAACTGCAAATAAGCGTGCTGATCGTTGACGTCGGTGATGCGCAAATGCGTGGCCGCGCGCGGTGCGCTGCCGTCCGCCTGGCGAATCCACAGCGGATTGGGCAGATCCTGATCGAACGGCACATCGCGCCGGCCGAAATCCACAAAGGCCAGCCCCGGCTCCGGACGCGATAACACGCGGCCCCAGATCTCCAGTGCGGCGCTGAAATGGTGCGTTGCACCCGGCTGCGCAAAGGGGGCAATGCGTGCATACAAGCCGCTGTCGTGTGCCATGTACGCACCGGATCGAATCAGCGGCGTGACCGGCAGCGGCAACTGTGCCGCGCTGAAGCAGGCCGCGACCACATCGAACCACGCGCCACCGCCGGCGCTGAGAATAATTTCTCCGCTGGCAAACAGCTGGTGTTCAGCCAGCAGCGCGGCGGTCGCGATCATCATCTCGCAGTAATCTTTCACGCGCTGCACGCCTGCGGCATCGCGTCCGGCACCCAGCGCACCTTCATATCCGGCCACCCCCACCAGCTGCAGCGAGCGGCTGTCATGGATTGCCTGGGCGATTTCCAGCGCAGCCTGCGGCGAGCGACAGCCGGTGCGGCCGCCGCTGACCGACATCTCCAGCAGTACGGCGATCTGCGCGCCGCCGAGATGCTGCTCAAGCAGTTTTACGCCCTGCAGCGAATCCACATAACAGAGAAAGCCGTGGTCGGGATGCTGCTGTTGCCACTGGCCAATCCAGCGGATCCCGGCGGGATCCACCAGTTCATTGGCGAGAAACACGTTGCGGATGCCAAACTGGCGCAGTGCGCGCACCTGGGCCGGCGTCGCTGCGCTCAGGCCCCAGGCGCCGCCTTCACTGACGGCACGGCGCAGAATCGCCGGCGACATCGAGGTTTTGCCGTGCGCGGCCAGCATCACGCCATTTTCCCGGCAGAACGCTGCCAGCTGCCGCAGGTTATTCTCCAGCGCGGATTGTTTCATCAGCATCAGCGGCGAAAAAACCTCCGGGCTGTTAAATACCGGCGTACCGTTAGCCAGCGGCTGATTGCCCGTTCCGGCCACCGATTTAAAACGCGGCGCAGGCTGCAGCGCATCCAGCGTGCCGTCGACCTGCAAAGGGAAGTGAATCGACATCCTGCCTCCTGTTAGTGTTCAAGCACGCGCGATAAAAACTGCTGAGTGCGCGGATTCTGCGGATTGACAAAAATCTGCTCCGGCGAACCCTGTTCGGCGATCACGCCCTGGTCCATAAACACCACGCGATCGGCGGTTTTACGCGCAAAGCCCATCTCATGCGTCACCACCACCATGGTCATGCCTTCCCGTGCCAGACTGCGCATCACTTCCATCACTTCACCAACCAGCTCGGGATCGAGCGCGGAGGTGGCTTCATCGAAGAACATGATTTTCGGCTCGACCGCCAGCGCGCGGGCAATTGCCACACGCTGTTGCTGCCCGCCGGAGAGCTGAGCCGGATAGTGATGCGCGCGCTCCGCCAGGCCAACGCGCGTCAGCGCTGCCATGCCGCGTTTGCTCGCTTCCGCTTCGGACAGTTTCTGCGCCTTAATCAGCGCCAGCGTCACGTTGCCGAGTGCGGTTTTGTGCGGGAACAGGTTGAACTGCTGAAACACCATGCCGACGTGGCCGCAAATTTCGCTGCTGCGTTTACGGTCGTGCAGCGGTACTTCATTGACCCAGATTTCACCGCCGTCGGCGGTTTCCAGACCACTCATAATGCGCAGCACGGTACTTTTTCCCGAGCCGGAGGCGCCAATCAGCACCAGCACTTCGCCCGGCGACACGTCCAGGCTGATCTCTTTCAGTACCTGGGTTGCGCCAAAGGATTTGGTAATACGGCTCAGCGTAATGGCGGATTTGCTCATGATAACTGGCTCCTGGTTTGATGATGTTGAACCCAACGGGAAAGCGGAAAGCAGACAGCGAAGTAGAGCAGGGCGACCAGGCCGTAAACCACCACTGGCTGGCCGATGCGATCGACAATCGCCTGCCCCTGGTGCATCAGCTCCGACATGCCGATCATGCTGACAATCGACGTATCTTTGATTAGCGAAAGATACTGGCCCACCAGCGGCGGCAGTACGATGCCGCGCGTTTGTGGCAGCACTACACTGAGAAACGTCTGGCGTTTTGATAATCCGAGGATCCACGACACTTCCCACTGCCCTTTCGGCACGGCTTCAATGCCGGCCCGGAACACTTCAGCAATGTAAGCGCCCTGATAAATGCTCAGGCCCAGAATGCCGGCGGCGAACAGATTGATTTCATAACCAAAATAGGCCACACCGAAGTAAATGAACATCAGGGTGATCAGCACCGGCGTGCCGCGAAACAGCTCGGTGTACAGCACGGCAATCTCTCTGGCGATCGGCAGACGGCTGGTGCGAAGCACCGCGGCCAGTAAACCGAGCAGGGTGCTGCCGGCGATAGCGGCGATGGACAGCAGTAAGGTGATGACCAGCCCTTTCAGCAGGATTGGCAGCGAGCTAATGATAAGTTCGCTCATAACGCATTCTCCCGTTTCACTGGATTAATCAGCCATTTTTTTGCCCACCGCCAGCCGGACTTTTTTACCGGCGTCACCAGCGGCGGGTGGAACAGCCGGCGTCCGGCCACGGTGCCAAGCCATGAAAACAGGTTGCTTAGCACCAGATACACCAGGGCAACGACGCTGAAAGTCTGGATATAAAGCAGGGTGCGCGCGTTAATTACCGTGGCGGTACCGGTCAGCTCCGGAAGGGCGATTGCCGAGAGTAGCGACGTACCGAGCAGCAGCTGAATCAGGTTATTGATGATCGCCGGCCAGACGGCGCGAGCCGCCTGCGGCAGCACCACGCTGAGAAAAATCTGGTGACGCGGAATGCCGAGGATATATGCCGCTTCCAGCTGCCCCTTCGCCACGGACTGAATACCGGCGCGGAAGGTTTCCGACAAATAGGCACCAACGTTAATCCCCAGTGCCAGCACCCCGGCGGTAAAAGCGCTCATGGTGATACCGAGCGACGGCAGGCCAAAAAAGATGATAAAAATTTGCAGCAGCACCGGCGTATTGCGGATGAATTCAACATAACAGTGGCTGATCCAGCGCAGCGGCGCCAGCGGTGAAGATTTCGCCAGCGCGGCCAGCAGACCGAGCGCCACCGCCAGCGCGAACGCCAGCAGGGTAACCTGCAGCGTGAGCCACGCGGCCTCCAGAAAGGTGTCGGCGTAACGCCACAGGGTTAGCCATTGATAACTCATGGTATGACTCCTTCAGGCGGCGCAGCCTGTGCGACTGCGCCGTGGGCGGACAATCAGTATTGCGGATTCAGCGGATAACGCGGTTTGCTGCCGAACCATTTCTCATACAGCTGGGCGTTCTCACCGGATGCGTTGATTTCAAACAGGAATTCGTTGAGGTAATTGGTCCATACCTGGTCGCCCTGTTTCACCCCAAAGGCGTTGTACTCCAGTGGTACCAGCGCTTCGTTGGTCACGGCCAGTGACGGATCGAGCTTCGCCTGGTAAGCGAGGAAGTTGTTATCCTCGATCATCGCATCGGCCTGGCCCTGTTTGACGGCCAGAATCGCCGCCTGGGATGAGTCGTACTCCTGAATTTTCACGTCGATGCCGAGGTTGCGCACTTCGTCGCCATTGGTCGAGCCTTTCACTGTGGCAATGGTTTTGCCGGCCATGTCATGCGCAGATTGAATGCCGCTGTTTTTGCGCACCAGCATTGCCTCACTTGCTACTACGTACGGATGGGTGAAGCCAATCTCTTTGGCACGTTCCAGATTGCGGGTGAAGTTACAAAACACCACATCGACTTTGTTGGTTTGCAGATTAGGGATGCGGTTGGCGCTGGTGGTGTTGACCATTTCCAGCTTCACGCCCATCTCTTTGGCCAGCGCTTTCGCCAGGTCAACGTCGTAACCATCCGGGTTGCCGTCTTTGTCATAAAAACCGAACGGTGCGAAGCTCAGGCAGTCACCGACGCGCAATGTGCCGCGCTGCAGCACGGTTTGCAGCGCCGACTGTGGCGCGGCGCCAGCCTCTTTTTTCTCTTCGGTCGGCGTACAGCCTGCTATCGCCAGCATGACCAGCGCACCGGCCACGGTTTTGGCACTTAATTTCAGCGATGTTGCATTCATCTTTATGCTCTCTTTAAATGTTTGACGAGACGGCGTTATTCCGCATCACCCGTTTAATAGACGATCGCCAGCGCAGCGGCCGCACCGCGTATTTCGGGTTATTTTTTTGAAAAAGCAAATGCGTTAATTAATATCAGGCTGGCCTGGTGTTGGCGAAGAAAATGAACATCGCAGCCTGGTTGAACGGTATTACTTATTTACGGTCGGCGCGGAAACATTTCATGTCCACTTCGACTTTGCAGTCGACCACTAAATCCTGCACGCTACAAATACGTGCCGGTGGATGACCACTGAATATCTCACTGAATACTTTGTTGAAAGAACTGAAATAACGCGCGTCGGTCAACACCGCCGTCACATGGACCACATCCTCCACGCGATAACCCGCTTCGCGCATGATGGTGAGGCAGTTGTCGAACGCTAACTGTGTCTGTTCGATGATGCCGCCCTCTACCACTTCGCCGTCGCGCATCGGCGTCTGGCCTGAGATATACAGCCAGCCATCGGCCTCCACGGCGCGGGCGAACGGCAATTTTTGCCCGCCGGTACCGGTACCGCCCTCAATGCCATAACGTTTGATCGTCATGTCTTTCTGCTCCTTTACATACTACCGTTTCTGTCTGATATACCAGACTGCTATCTGCAATACCGGATAGGACGAGATTTGCACAGCTGTTGTTTTTTTGCAATATGGCAATCGGCAATTAATTTCTTGCCGTGCTGGTGCGATCGCAAAATAAAATCCAGTGCCTGAGTTTTTTGAATGGAAATGTGACCGCTATCGAATTTAACAGCGAGCTCCATCTTTTTTATGCGCCACAATGGGGCCCGAAAATAGCGCATGATAAATAAAGTCGCCGGAAAGATTTTTATTATTGCGGGGATGGGTAATTTCGTTTGCCGGGTGTATCATGCAGCTCTTTTTAAACGCAGATGAGTAGCACCATAACGACAGGGGAGTGAGCGTATGCCGGATGAAAAAACGTCCCGGGCACGCGGTGTTGACCGGGTTATTGATATTTTTCGCCAGCTGCATATCGCGCGTCAGCCTATGGCGATGCGGGATTTAATCGAAGCGACCGGTGCACCGCGCTCCAGTATTTATGAGCTGGTCAGTTTGCTGAGTGAAGCGGGTCTGGTTGAGCTTGATGCGGAAGGTGCCGTGTTTTTCGGTCGTGAAATGCACTATTACGGTGCGGATTACATGGCCCACAACGATCTGATCCGTCGTGCACATCAGCTTATGGTTGAGATCGTGGCGCGTCATGGCGAAACCGTGCAGCTGTGTATGCTGGAAGGTAACAAATACACCGTGGTGCTGTCGGAGAGTAACGCCCATCCGTTTAAAATCACCTCTGATATCGGTGTGCGCGTGCCGATCACCTGGACGGCGACCGGTCGTTTACTGCTGAGTAACTGGTCGGACAGCGCCATTCTCGACCTGATTCCGGAGGAGGATTATCGGCTGGCCAGCGGTCAGATTCTCGACAAGCAGACCTTCCTCGAAGAGATTCACCGTGCCGGCCAGCTGGGCTACTGCATGACCGAAGGTCTGTCCGAAAGCTTTACCTGCTGTATGGCCGCGCCGATTCGCTCGCGCAGCGGCCAGGCGGTCGCGGCGATCTGTTTTATGGTCAGCCGCGATACGCCACAGGAGCGCCGGCAGATGCTGCTGCAGGAGCTGATCACCTCAGGGCAGAAGCTGTCAGATTTCACCTGAGCCAGCGCGCAGAATGCGGCAGGCGGGCGTTCAGTCGCCGCCGTATTATTCGCTTACAACCCCGGCCATGGCGTTTATTTTGCCGCTAATCAGGTTGTGTTAAGGTAATTGATAATAATAACTATTTCTTTTACCACGGAGTTTTGGCATGAAAACGCGCCTGTTACTGGCAATGGGGATTCTGGTCTCAACCGCAGCCTGCGCGACTGACTATCCGCTTACCGTCACCGACATGGATGGTCACACGCAAACCATCAGCAAAGAACCGCAGCACATCATTCTGCAGGATGGCCGCGATGTGTTGACGCTGGCGCTGCTCGATCGCGACAATCCGTTTAAACGTGTCGTGGCCTGGAACAATCTGCCGAAAAAGCAGGATACGCAAACCTGGGATATGCTGAAGCGTCGCTGGCCTGAAGCGACAAAAATTGTTGATATGGGCTTCAGCGATCAGGGCCAGGTTAATCTGGAAAGCGTGCTGGCGCAGAAACCGGATCTGATGATTGCACAGCTGCGCGCTAAGCCGGCGCTGGAACAATCCGGCGTGCTGAGCACGCTGAACAACCTGCACATCCCGGTGCTGTTCGTCGATTATGAACTGCATCCGGCACAAAACACCGCCCCGAGCGTCACGCTGCTGGGCAAAGTGCTGAACCGCGAAAGCGAAGCTAAAGCCTACACCGATTTTTACCAGCAGCGCTTCGACCGCATCACGCAAGCCGTTGCGAAGGTCAAAAGCAAACCCACGGTATTTATCGAACCCATTGCCGGTAACAGCGATAACTGCTGCTTTACCCACAGCCATAATGGCTGGGGTGGCCTGGTAGAAGCGGTCGGCGGCAAAAATATTGGTTCGGCACTGCTGCCAGGCAATGCCGGCTTTGTCGCGCTGGAAAAAATCATCGCCATGAAACCGGATGTTTACATCATGACCGGTTCAAAGCGGCCAAACAGCAATGTGCTGCCGTTTGGTTACGGCGTGCAGCCGCAGGAAGTACGTGCCACGTTCCAGACGTTATTGCAGCGCACCGGGCTGGCGCAAATCGCGCCGGTGAAGCAGGGGCGCGTGTATGGGGTATATCATCACTTCTACAATCACCCGTACAACATTATCGGCATGGAAATCCTCGCGAAGGATCTCTATCCGCAGCAGTTTGCCGATCTCAAACCGGTGGCGGATTTCCATACCCTCGTGAAGACCTTCACTCAACTGCCGGACGATGCCATCGAACTGAGCTATCCGGACAACCAGTAATTGCCCGCAGCGGGCGCCCGGCCCGCTGTTCGCTTTCCCTGAAAGGCAAAATCCCCACAAAAAGTGCACGACGATCATGACACTGCATATTGTTATGTTATAACATATCAATATCAGCACCCCTTCAGGTGCGCGTGATGTCATTATTCAGGAGAGATTATGTCAGCTTTATCCACAAACGGCGGCTTCAGGCGGCTGCCGGTCACCGTACTCTCTGGCTTTCTCGGCGCCGGAAAAACCACTTTGCTTAACCATATTCTCAACAACCGCGAAGGCCGCCGCGTGGCGGTGATCGTCAACGATATGTCGGAAGTGAATATTGATGCCGCGCTGGTGCGCGAGGGCGGGGCGGCGTTGTCACGTACCGACGAGAAGCTGGTGGAAATGAGCAACGGCTGCATCTGCTGCACGCTGCGCGAAGATCTGCTGCTGGAGGTCAACCGGCTGGCAAAAGAGGGGCGTTTTGATCATCTGGTGATTGAATCGACCGGCATCTCTGAGCCGCTGCCGGTGGCGGAAACCTTTACGTTTGCCGATGAAGAGGGGCAAAGCCTGTCCGCCGTCGCGGCGCTGGATACGATGGTGACCGTGGTGGATGGCTACAATTTCCTGCGTGACTATGATTCCAGTGAAAGCGTCCGCTCGCGCGGCGAATCGCTTGGCGAGGAGGATGAGCGCACGGTGGTCGATTTGCTGATCGATCAGATTGAATTTTGCGATGTGCTGATTCTCAACAAAACCGACCTGATTGATGCGGCGGAGCAGGCACGGTTGACCGCGATTCTGCACTCGCTCAATCCCCGTGCGCGGATTATTCGCGCGCAGTTTGGTCAGGTGGCGCTTGATCAGGTGCTGAATACCGGCCTGTTTGACTTCGATGCTGCGGCACAGGCCCCCGGCTGGCTGAAAGAGTTGCGCGGCGAGCACACGCCTGAAACTGAAGAGTACGGCATCCGCAGCTTTGTTTTCCGCGCGCGTCGTCCCTTCCATCCGCAGCGTTTTTATCAGGTGATTACGCAGCACATGCAGGGCGTGGTGCGGTCGAAAGGGTATTTCTGGCTGGCAACCCGCCCGCGTCACGCCGGATCCTGGTCGCAGGCCGGCGGCGTCACGCGGCAGGGGCTGGCCGGGATGTGGTGGGCCTGCGTGCCTGAAGATCGCTGGCCGCAGGACGCAGACACGCTGCATTACATCCGCGAAAACTGGCATGAAGGCACGGGGGATGCGCGGCAGGAGATGGTGATCATCGGTATCGATATGGATGAAACCGTGCTGCGTCAGCAGCTGCACCATGCGTTACTGACCGATGAGGAAATGGCGCTGGGGCCAGACGGCTGGGCACAGTTGCCTGATCCGTTTCAGCCATGGTTTGACTGATGCGTCGCCGCGCAGCGGGCTGTGCGGCGACGAACCTATCATCATAATCCGGTATTCATCAGCCGCATCTGGGTGCAGAACGGACACTGACAGCCGCTCACCGCCGTCGCCAGGCGCGCATGCGCTTCGGCAATCGCCAGCGGCTGCGCCTGATCGGTGCTGGCAAGTGCGTTAGCCGGTTTCAGCGCCAACTTTAACGGATCAATTTTCGCCTGAAATGCCCCCGCTTTCGCCGAAGCAAAAGCAATCACTAACAGTGGAACGGTAACCTTCATCGCAGCAACCTCAATCAGAGCACGGGATTGTAACGATATAACATAAACGTGACGCTGTTAAGCGCCTTTATGTGGCGATCCCAGCCACATTGAAACTTCGACGCCATCAGCAAAAGGCAGCGAGGTATAGAGGCGGCTGCCGTGGACCATTTCCAGATATTCCGGGCTGAAATCGGCATCATCGGCCACAATCAGGGCACCCGGACGCAACCAGGGCTGCACCAGCTGCAAAATCTCCGGATAGATCGCCTTCGCGCCATCCAGCACCAGCATATCAACGCTGGCTGGCAGGTCCTGACTGAGCGTGTCCAGCGCATCGCCCACGCGAATTTCAATCAGGTCACTGACGCCAGCATCGGCAAAATGATTGCGCGCCAGCGCCACTTTGCCCGGTTCAAACTCGCTGGTGATGATGCGACCGCCGCCGTTATCGCGCACCGCCGCCGCCAGGTGCAGGGTGGAGAGACCAAACGAAGTGCCAAACTCAACGATATGCTGGGCCCGGCTGCTACGCGCCAGCATATACAGCAGTTTGCCGGTTTCCCGCGAGACCGCCAGCGGCACATCTTTTAAATGACCGTAAAGTTCGCGGTAATCGGTTTTGCTCTGCAACAGACGCGTTTGCTCCTCATCGGACATCACGCGAAACGCTTCATTGGTGGGATGCGCCATGTTATCCGCCAGCTCAAATAAATAGTTAAGCAGCGGCGCCAGCGGCGCGGAAGTCAGGGTGTTCATCATCGGGGTTCCTGCATCAGAAGGTGGATTTTGCGTCAGGAACAGAATACGATGAATTACTCGCATTTCACTATTCGCGTTCAGGAGCAGACGATGGCCGCACAACGTAACGCTAAGATTTCTGAAAGAAAAAAGCCGCAGCAGGCGCGATCCAGTGAGCTGGTGGCAGCCATTTTGCAGGCGGCGACTCAGGTTCTGGAGCAGGAAGGTGCCACGCGCTTTACCACTGCCCGCGTGGCCGAACGGGCGGGCGTCAGTATTGGATCGCTGTACCAGTATTTTCCCAACAAGGCCGCTATCCTTTTCCGTCTGCAGAGCGAAGAGTGGCAGCGAACCGGCGATCTGCTGGGTTCGATTCTGCGCGACAGCGAATCTACGCCGCGTCAGCGCTTGCATCAGCTGACCTGGGCGTTCCTCAACTCGGAGTGTGAAGAGGCGGCGATGCGCACCGCACTGAATGATGCCGCGCCGCTTTACCGGGATGCGCCGGAAGTGCAGGCCGCGCGCGCCAATGGCGAGAATGTGATGTGCGAATTTCTGCAACAGCTGCTGCCGCAGCGGGACGCGGCTGAGGTGGCGCGGGCGGCGGATTTAATCAACAGTACGCTGGGGGACGTCGGCAAGCATTTTTCCGAATCGCCGCGCAGCGCAGCAGAAATTCAGGCTTACGCACGCGATATGGCAGACATGTTCTGTGCCTGGATCAGAGAAAAAGGGGCCGAATTGCAGTAAAAAATGGGCTGGAAATCTCTGAAAGCGGTTAACAAACTCATTATTCACATTCTCATTAATCCACACCGCGAGTAAGCTTGATAAAACCTTGGTAAAGCCGGATGGATTGACGGCACACAGAGACGGGAGAGCATGATGGCAGTAAAAATGATTGCGGTGGATATGGATGGGACATTTCTCGATGACAATAAGCAGTACAACGCGCAGCGTTTTGCGCGCCAGTACGCGCTGCTGAAGGAGAAAGGCATCCGTTTCGTGGTCGCCAGCGGCAATCAGTATTATCAGTTGCAGCACTATTTTCCCGCTATCAAAGATGAGATCGCCTTCGTGGCTGAAAACGGTGCCTGGGTGTCCGACAGCAACGAAGAAATTTTCTGCGGTGAACTGGCGCCGGAACGTGTTCATCAGGTGCTGGATATCCTCGCCAAAGAGCCGGAGATCAGCACCGTGGTGTGCGGTCGCAACGGCGCTTATGTGCACAAGTCAATGCCGGATGAGGTGGTCGCCATGCTGGCCAATCACTATCGCCGGCTGGAGAAGCGGGACAGCCTGTACGATATCGACGATACCATTTTCAAGTTTTCGCTGAATCTGGCACATGAAGGTGTCGATGCGCTGCTGGCGCGTCTGCACAGCGAACTGAACGCGATTGAAAACATCATGCATCCGGTCTCCAGCGGATTTGGCTTTGTCGATTTAATCATTCCCGGCTGTCATAAGGCGCACGGCATCGCGCTGCTGCAAGAGAAGTGGGGCATTGATGATTGTGAAGTGCTGGCGATTGGCGACAGCGCCAACGATATCGAAATGCTGCGCCAGGCCTGTTACAGCTTTGCCATGGCCAACGCCGCTGCACCGGTGGCAGCCGTCGCGCGTTATCGGACGGAAAGTAATAACGACGAGGGCGCTCTCAACGTCATCGCCCGCCTGCTGGCACGCGAAACGCCGTTTGGTTAACGGTCACCGGATCGATCCACGAACCGCGGCGCTATTTAGTGTGTGATAAATCGCGCCGCGACGAACAGTATGCGACTCGCGCGTGGTTATTCACTGGCGGATGACGCTGCAGGGCGGGCGTTTTCCGCCGGCGTGCCGCCTGCCGCGCGAAGGTTAGCTTCCATCTCATCCAGTGCCGCCTGGTTTTCTAATCCCCACTGATACATCTGCTCAATCGGCCGGGCGAAGGTCATCCCCAGTGCGGTCAGCCGGTAATCCACTTTCGGTGGAATCACTTCGTAAACCTGACGCGCAATTAAGCCGCGCTGCTCCAGCTCTTTCAGTGTCTGAAACAGCATTTTTTTCGAAATCCCCTGCAGGCTACGCTGCAGTTCACCGGTACGGGCGCGCTTTCCCGGCCAGTGATACAACGCGTGCAGCACCATCGTGCTCCATTTCACCGAAAACAGATCCATCAGACGGCGCGGTGGCGAATCCGCATAGAAAACCAGTTTGCCATCAACCCAGGCTGGCATCGCACTCTCCTTTATGGTCACCAAATGGTGACTACTATCAATTCTGCACCGCGTTGATTATAGTCTGCCGCCTTCATTCAGCCCACATCAGAATTTGAGGAAGGCATCATGAAAATTAACGCACTGGTGGCACAGGATGCAGCGCAACCGCTGGCTGCCGGCCAGATTACCTTGCGTCCGCTGCAGCAGCAGGACGTAAAAATTGAAATTCTTTACTGCGGCGTATGCCACTCCGATTTGCACATGGCGCGCAATGAGTGGGCGGTCAGTCGTTATCCGCTGGTGCCGGGCCACGAGATCGTTGGACGCGTGCTGGAGACCGGAACTCAGGTTACGCGCTTCAAAGCCGGTGATGTGGTCGGTGTGGGCGTGATGGTGGATTCCTGCCGTGCCTGCCACTTCTGCCAGCAGCAGGAAGAGCAGTACTGCGAAGCGGGCTTCACCGCCACTTACAACGGCATCGATAAATACATCGGCGACAGCACCTGGGGCGGCTACGCGCAGAATGTGGTGGTCGATCAGCATTTTGTCGTGTCGATCCCGCAAAATCTGGCGCTGGCGGGCGTAGCACCGCTGCTGTGTGCGGGCGTGACGGTGTGGTCACCACTGCGCCATTTTGGCGTCAAAGCCGGCGATAACGTCGGGGTAGTGGGGCTGGGTGGTTTGGGCCACATGGCGGTAAAACTGGCCAGCGCGCTGGGCGCTGAGGTTACCCTGTTTACTACCTCGCCGGAAAAAGGAGCTGACGCCCGTCGTCTTGGTGCGACGCGCGTAGTGGTGTCGCGTGATGCCGCGCAGATGGCGGCATGCCAGACCTCGCTTGATTTCATCATTGACTGCGTGGCGGCACCGCACGATCTCGATCCTTACCTCGCGACGCTAAAGACCAATGGCCGTCTGGTGCTGGTCGGCATTCCTGACCAACCGCATCAGTCGCCGAACGTCACGCCGCTGGTGTTTCGCCGTCTGAGCATCAGCGGTTCATCCATCGGTAGCATCAAAGAGACCCAGGAGATGCTGGATTTCTGCGGCGAGCATAACATCACGGCAGATATTGAGCTGATCGCCGGTGAAGAGATCGAAACGGCCTTCGAGCGTATGTTAAAGGGCGAGGTCAAGTACCGTTTCGTCATTGATATACTGGCAACTCGCTGGTAATTGCCCAGCCATGGCCGGCGATTTCAGGCTGAAATCGCCGGCTTTGCTATGAATAGGCTACTCTGGCAGGACCGCTTTTATGACACAGCAAATTTTCGCCCCGCAACAGTAAACAATTCCCGTTACGGTCCGATAACTCCTTCCGCAAACTCAACAAAAACAACAATGACAGGAGCGAGACATGGGACTGGTCTCCCGATTACGGAATGTGCGCATTACGCGCAAGCTGGCGGCGGGCTTCGGCATCGTCCTGCTGCTGGTGGCGCTGGCCACCGCGCTGAGCGTGCAGCGGTTCAATCAGATCCATGACATCTACCAGAAAACCAATCTGATTTATGACATCAATATTGACGTGTTTCAGGCCAAAATTAATCGCCTGAAATACCTCTACGGCGACGATACAGCGGGCGGCACCATGACGGATTACGTCACGCACGCTCAGCAGCTGACGCAGCAGGCCCAGCAGTTGCCGTGGACGGCGGACGCCAGAGGGTTGCTCAACGATGTCGCCAGCCATCTTGCCCGTTTCCAGCACAGCATCACCGCCATGACCCAGGCAACCCAACAGCTCAACGAGCTGCGCAGCCAGCTGGATGCGCTGAGCCAGCAGGACATGACCGCACGTTACACCGGGCTCATCCGCACACCGGTCAGCACACCCGAACTCACCAACCAGATATATCAGCTGCTGTTTGCCATCAGTAATGTGCGCGAAGAGGCCTGGGCGCTGCGCTTCAACGTCAGCGAGGCACTGCGCAATAAACTGGAACATGATTTTCAGCGCGCCGGGCAGGACATGAACACACTACTGACTCAGCTGCCAGCGGAGCAGCAGGGCGGATTTAACGCGCTATGGCAGGATACCGAACGTTTCAAAGATCTGAGCCTGCAGGCGGCAGCGGTTTACGGCCAGCTGCGCGGCGCGGAAAACACCGTCAAAGTGGCGGGCGATAACAGCAGCGCGGCGATCAAACAGATCATCGCCCTGGTTAAGGCGCGTAACGACGAACTGGCTAACGGTTCAGCGGCGCTCTCGCTGCTGATTGGCAGCCTGGCGATAGTGCTGGGCGTGCTGGTGGCCTGGACCATTATCCGGCAGATTACGCGCCCGGTGTTCCACAACCTCGCGCTGGCGGAACGCATTGCCAGCGGCGACCTCAGCTCGCAGTTTGTCACTAATCGCCAGGACGAGCTCGGCCAGCTCACCTCTGCCATGGGACGCATGAATGCGCGGCTGCGCGGCATAATTGGCGAGGTGCTGCACAGCGTCAGCAATGTGTCGCAGGCAGCCAGCACCATACACCAGGGCAATCTGGAGTTGTCGTCGCGTACCGCCCAGCAATCGGCTGCGGTGGTGGAGACCGCCGCCAGCATGGAGCAGCTCACCGCCACGGTGAAAAATAATGCCAGCAATGCACGTCTCGCCAGCCAGATCGCGGCGGAAGCGACGCATAACGCCAGTCAGGGCGGTATTGCGGTGCACAATGTCGTCAGCACCATGGGCGAGATTTCTGATAGTTCTAAGAAAATTGCCGAGATTACTGCGGTGATCAACAGCATCGCCTTCCAGACCAACATCCTGGCGCTCAACGCGGCGGTTGAAGCCGCCCGCGCCGGCGAGCAGGGGCGAGGCTTTGCCGTGGTCGCCAGCGAAGTGCGTAATCTGGCCCAGCGCAGTGCCGGAGCGGCGAAAGATATTGAACGACTGATTGGCGAATCGGTGGGACGAATCAGCAACGGCCATCAGCAGGTGGCGCGCGCGGGTGAAACGATGGAGCAGATTGTCAGTAGCATCGCACGCGTAAATGAAATCATGGCGGAGATCTCGGCTGCTTCTGATGAGCAGAGCCGCGGCATTGAGCAAATCGCGCGCGCGGTAGGTGAGCTGGACGGTACCACCCAGCAAAATGCGTCACTGGTCAGCGCGTCATCCCATTCCGCACAGGCGCTGGAAGAGCAGGCATTCATGCTGCAGCGGCTGGTCAGCCAGTTTCGTTTGCAGGGAGCTGTAAGCTAACAACACGCGCAGCGGCAGCGAACTTTACCCGCTGGCCGCTGCTGCTATTGGCGGCAAAGCGCTTCTTATTTGCGTGTCGCCAATGTGCAAGGCGAAAATTCTTAAAAAAAGTCGCCGCAGGGCGACTTTTTCCCGATACACTGCCATTTTTGTCGACCTGAATTTTCCCGTGAATGAATTACTACTCGCCTGATGAAAACCATTTGAAGCGCCGGTCAAAACGCTTCGTTCGTCGTATGTTCATCATGCGTCAGCTCGGCACGATCCTCTGTTTCTTTCCGATTCTCTCAGTGCTACTGGAAATGCAGCGCGGACTGGCATTCAGCGCGCTGCTGTTTGTGAACGCTTTTTGCTGGCCATGGCTGGCGTATCAGCGTGCGCTTCGTGCCGAAGACTCAACCGGTACCGAACGCCAGAATCTGACGCTGGATGCCGCTTTCGGCGGAATCTGGGTAGCGCTGATGGCGTTAAGCCCGATGCCCTCTTTTGTCATCATGGCGGTGCTGGCATCGGATCGCTATGCCGCTGGCGGCGGCGCGCAGCTGATTGCCGCCATACAGGCATTTTTGTGCGGGTTTATTATGGTGTGGCTGCTGGATGGCACCAGCGTACATCTGGCGTTCAGCACGCAAACCGTCTGGCTGACGCTGCCGCTGGCCACCTGTTACATGCTGGTACTCAGCGTGGCTTCCTACAATCTCACCTGGCATTTACGCACCCGCAACCGTGAACTGGAGCGCATCGCGCTGATGGATCCCGGCCTGAAAATCCCTAACCGGCGCCTGTTTGAGCGGCGGCTGGAGAGTGAGTTTCTCAGCACGCGGCGCGGCGATAGCAGCGGCTATCTGCTGTTGCTGGATGTCGATCACTTCAAAGTGGTCAATGATAGCTGGGGCCATGAGGCGGGCGATTTTCTGCTGGCCGAGATCTCGGCGCTGCTGCGCAACTATGTCGGGCTGCAGGACATTCCGGCGCGCTTTGGCGGCGATGAGCTGGGCGTCATCGTGCATCAGGCCAGCGATGAATCGGTGGTGGAACTGGCCGAAAGGCTAAAAGAGAAGATTGCCCAGCTGCGCTTACCGGCCTCGGCAGAGTTCCGCTGCTCGGTCAGTATCGGTATTGCGCCTGCGGTCAGCGCCGAATCGATAAGCGACTGGCTGCGCCATGCGGATGAAGCGCTGTATGAAGTGAAGCGCGCCGGGCGCAACGGCGTGCGGCTGTGGCAAACGCCGCTGGCCCGCGCATCATAATCAGAAAAATTCAGGATCGCAGTTTACTGGAAAATTCAGCGAGTTGGCGATGAAGCAGGCTTCGTGTGCCTGATGATGCAATGCCCGCGCGCGATCGGCATCCGCTGGGTCGCGCAGTTTGATGCGCGGCTTCAGCGTGATATCGGTAAAGCGTCCACGCGCCCCCTCGACCATGTTCCCTTCGGCAGCATCTTCATACTCCTCCACCACAATGCCGGCATCGGCGCACAGGTGTAAATACCACAGCTTATGGCAGGCCGCCGCAGACGCCAGCAGCAATTCCTCAGGATTCCAGCGCGTTTTATCCCCACGAAATGCCGGATCGGCACTCAGCAAAATGGGCGGTTTACCGGGTGCCTGTAATTCGCTGTCACGATCGTAAGCGGTATAAGACGCTGTGCCATCGCCGCGATTGCCGCTCCAGCGAAGGTGAATCTGGTAATGGTGCTGCCGTGCTGCCATGGGAAATGTCCTGTTCAGTGAGGTCATCTCAGCGGTTGTTATTCACAACGTTCGCGGCGTTTTGGTGCAAATTAATCAGGTGCGCGTCGATGCGCATCTGAAACACCTTATAGTAAAACGTCTGTGTAATCAGCGTATCTCATTGACATACATGAAGTGTTCAGTGCTGAAACGGTGATGCGCAAGAATCACCGGCGTGGCGCTTTGATCAAATGAAACCTCATCGATCACCATCACCGCGTGCGGCAGAGCAAGTTCCAGCAGGGCGGCATCTTCTTCTGTAGCGAGCGTGGCGCTGATCTGCTCGCGTACCGCTGCAACACGCACATCGTACTGCTCAAACAGGTAGCGATACAGTAACTGCGGTAGCTGTTCCGCCGGCGGAAAGTCGGGCAGACGCGCGGCGGGCAGCACCAGCGTTTCATGCATGGCCGCAATGCCCTTCACCCGGCGCAGGCGTTTCAGGCGAATCACTGCGTCACCTGCTGCGATCTGCAGCTTATCGGCCTCGTCGGCGCTGGCGCGACTGTGCTGATACTCCAGCAGTCGCGTCTCCGACTGCAGCAAACCGCCCGATTTGTCATGCAGACGAAAATAGTGAAAGAAATGGCTGAGGTTATGCAGCGGCGCCCAGCCGGTCACCACCGTGCCGGTTTTGCGCCGGCGCATAAGCATCCCTTCCGTCGTGAGCGCCGCCAGCGCTTTGCGCACCGTACCGACCGAGACACCGAACTTCGCCGCCAGACTGTTTTCACTGGGCAAAATGGTGCCTGCCGGCAGTTCGCCCTGCAGGATGGATTCACTGATATGGCGCTTCACTACTTCGTACAGCGGAGCGCCTTCGCCTTCGTTCAGGCGACTGAATTGAGGAACGTCGTGCGCGTCATAGTTTTTTTGCATGTTTCCGATTACCGATTGACCCCAGCTGTTCATTTGCATTATCTATAAACTATATAGAAATACAATAAGTGAACAGTTTATGCAGGAAAATTCATCACTACAGCGCGCTCTGACCCATATCGCCGACGATCAGGCGCAGATTCTTGACGATCTGCAACGCATGCTGGCGGTGGATACCTGCTTCCCACCCGGACTGGGTTACGCAGCATTCGCCGACCTGCTGAGCACGATGCTGCAGTCGCTGCATTTTGATCTGCAGCGCGTTTCGGTGCCCGACGCGCTGTGGCAGACGCCGGATGGCAGCGCGCATGGCGAGCGGGTCAACTTGCTGGCCGCGCTGGATGCCGGCGCGTCTGAGAACTGCAACCTCTACTTCCACACCGATACGGTTCCGGCCGGCGATGGCTGGCGCTTTCCGCCGCTGGCGCTCAGCGTGGCGGACAACAAGCTGTTCGGACGCGGTGCGGCGGATATGAAAGGCACCATCGTCGCCGCGCTGGCTGCGGTGCGGGCCGCGCAGCGCTATCAGCTCAGGCTGCGCTATAACCCGGTTTTTTTACTCTGTACTGACGAAGAGGGCGGTCTCTATCCCGGCATCCGCTATCTGGCCGAGCAGCAGTTATTCCACGGCCACCTGCTGAGCTTTAACGGCGGCGCGGTGCCGCGCATCTGGGCCGGCTGTTTTGGCAGTATCGATATCAAAATTATCGTCAGCGGTCGCTCGGCGCATTCCGGCGATCCGCTGCAGGGCATTAACGCTATTGAGGCCGCACTTCCGCTGATGAATGCGCTGTATCAGCTGAAAGGCGAAGTAGAACAGCGGGTCTCAGCGATGCCCGCGCCGCCGCACTATCAGGGCCAGCCGCTCACCGCTTTACTCACGCTGGCTGCGACGCACGGTGGCAGTAAAGGCTCCACCATTCCGGAACGTTTTGAGCTGCTGGTGAATCGTCGCTATGCGCCGGAAGAGCCGTTTGCCGCAGTGTGGCAGGAGCTGACGCAGTGCGTGGATAAGGCGATGCAGGGCAGCGCCGCCAGCGACGTCACGCTGCAGCTGATTGGCCACCTGGCGCCGGTCGCCGATCCCACTGGGCCGCACTGGCCGCGCTGGCAGGCGGCGCTCAGCCAGGGCTTCGGCTTCCCGCCAGCAGAATTCAAAGCCTGGGGATCCGCCACCAGCTCGGATATGGGCTGGGTACAGCAGGCCGGCATTCAGGAAATTCTGCTGGGCGGACTTGCCCGTCCCGATAACCGCATTCATGCCGCCGATGAATACACCACGATGGCAGATGTTATTGCACTTTCGCAGTCGATTCTGGCGTATCTCGCCAATGATTTTCAGCCAACCCAGGGTAATTAATAAACCAACGAGGAACAGAAGATGTGCGCCATGAAAGGGTTAAACCGCAGACAGTTTATCGCCAGTTCAACCGCCCTGACTGGAGCGGCGCTGCTGCCCTGGTCATTCAGTGCCTCGGCTGCCGCCGTTGCCAGCGCGACCCCGGGCGGCACGCCGCGTAAAGGTGGCGTATTGCGCATCAGCGTTGACCAGGCGGTCAGCGTACTCAATCCACACCAGGTGCGGGTTAATCCGGAATATCTGGTGGCAGAGCTGTTGTATAGCGGCTTAACCCGCCTGACGCAGGCGATGAAAGCGGAAGCCGACCTGGCGCAGTCCTGGCAACCGAACGACGACTTAACCCAGTGGACTTTTACCCTGCGGCCTGATTTACGTTTCAGCGACGGCTCGCCGCTCACCGCAGCGGATGTGGTCGCCAGCCTGCAGGCGCTGCTGGATCCGAAAAACGCCTCACCGGCGCTGCACAACATCGGCCCGATTAAAGCGGTGAGTGCCAAAGACAGCAACACCGTGCTGATTGAAACCGAGGCGCCTTACGCCGATCTGCCGGTGATGCTGGCTTATCCGGATGCCAAAATCATCCCGGCACACATCGCGCAGGGGCAATACGACAAGCTGAGCAGCGCCTCGCTGGGGACCGGGCCGTTCCAGCTGGTGTCTTACGATCCGGAACGCAAAATCGTGGTGAAACGCAACCCACACTATTACGACGCCACGCGGCCGTATCTGGATGGCGTGGAAGTGGTGGTATATCCCGACGCTATCGCTGAAAGCTCCGCGCTGATTGCCGGCGATACCGATCTGATGCTGAGTGCGCAGTCGAGCGAGTTCGCCCGCTTAGCCAAATCGGCGGGCGTGCTGCCGCTGCGCGTGGCGTCCGGCCAGTTTCTTAACGTCAACATGGGCTGCGATCAAAAGCCGTTTAATGATGTGCGCGTCCGCCAGGCGCTGGCGTTATGCGTCGATCGTCAGGCATCGGTGGATTTTGTCGCAGACGGTCTGGGATCGCCGGGTAACGACACGCCGATCAACGCCGCTTATCCCTATTACGCGCAGCTGACGCAAAAAGCGCTGGATTACAGCAAAGCCAAAGCGCTGCTGGCGGAGGCCGGTTATCCCAATGGGCTCGATTTAACGCTTGTCGCCTCAGACAAACCGTCAACCCGCACCCAGCTGGGGATTGCCCTGCGGGAGATGGCGAAACCGGGCGGTTTCCGTATCAACGTGCAGACCATGGCGCACAGTACCTATCTCGATCAGGTGTGGAAGAAGGGCAATTTCTACGTCGGCTTTTACAACATGCAGCCGACGCCAGATGCGGTGTTTTCTCTGCTCTATACCTCAACAGCGGCGTGGAATGAAACGCGCTGGAACAATGCGGCTTTCGACGGTGCGGTGATGGCGGCGCGCGAAACCAATGACGAAACGCTGCGCACCCAGCTGTACGGCAAAGCGCAGCAGCTGATGCACGACGAGGTGCCCTCGTTAATCCCGACCTTCTTTGATTTGCTGGCTGCCTGTCGTGAGCACGTGGCGGGCTATCATCTGCATCCGCGCGGTGCGGTGTTCCGCCTCGATCATGTCTGGCTGACCGCTAACGCGCCAAAGCGCAGCCTGTAAGGAGCGACCGTGACAGCAAGTTACCTGCTTAAACGCCTGCTGCTGATGATTTACACGCTGCTGGTGGTGTCGCTGCTGGTGTTTGGCATCACTCAGCTGCTGCCCGCCGATGCCGCGGTTACGCTGCTGGGACAAAACGCCACGCCGGAAGCGCTGGCGGCGGTGCGGGCGCGGCTTGGGCTGGATGCGCCCGCCTGGCTGCAATACTGGCACTGGCTGACGCAGGCGCTGCAGGGCAACTTTGGCGTGTCGATGCGTAATGGCCTGGCGGTCGGGCCAACGCTGCTGACCGCGCTGTCGCGCTCGCTGCTGCTGGCGCTGTGCGCCCTGTTACTGATGCTGGTGATCGCCATTCCGCTCGGCATCTGGGCGGCCGTGCGGCGCGGTAAGACTGCCGATGTGCTGGTCAGCGTGATCTCGTACATGGGCATCTCGTTTCCGGAATTCGTCACCGCCACGCTGGTGCTGCTGCTGTTTGCCGATGTCTGGCAGATTCTGCCCGCCACCGGCTACGTGCCGCTCAGCGAAAATTTTATCAGCGGTATTCAGCACCTGATTCTGCCGTCGATCACCGTTGCGCTGATTCTGGTGGCACACGTTTCGCGCATGGTGCGCTCGGAAATGGTTGACGTGCTGCACACCGACTACGTTCGCGCCGCGTGGCTGAAAGGCCTGTCGCGCCGGCGCATCCTGTGGCGCCATGCACTGCGCAATGGCCTGTTGCCCACCATCACCATTGTGGCGCTCGACGTCGGCTATCTGCTGGGCGGGATTGTGGTGGTGGAGGAGATTTTTGCCATTCCCGGTATTGGCCGGGAGCTGATTGTCGCGGTGCAGGCACGCGATTTGCCCACCATTCAGGCCGGCGTGATGATCCTCGCGGCAACCTATGCCGTGGTAAATTTCCTTGCGGATTTGGCCTACGTCATGCTCGATAAGCGGATTTCCTATGCCTGAAATACTGAAACGATTACTGCGCTCGCCGCAGGGTGCGGCGGGTGTGCTGATTCTGCTGCTGGCGCTGCTGATGGTGGCGGGCGGCGCGCACGTGGCACCGTTCGATCCGGAAGCGATCTCCATCCTGACGCGTTACCGCCCGCCCGGCGCGGAGCACTGGTTCGGCACCGATCAGCTGGGGCGTGACATTTTCAGCCGGGTGCTGGTCGGCGCGCGATCCACCATTTTGCTGTCGCTGCTGGCGACCGCGCTGGCGATGGTTATTGGCTCGGTGCTGGGCACCGCCAGCGCCTACCTTGGTGGCAAAGTGGATGAATTCCTGATGCGCACCATGGATGCGGTGATGGCGATTCCCAGCCTGCTGTTTGCGCTGCTGATTGTCAGCACCCTGGGGCAGAGCAGCATGAACGCCGTGCTGGCCATCACCATCGCCTTCGTGCCGGGCATGGTGCGCATTGCGCGCAGCGTGGCGCTGGCGGCGCGTCAGCAGGACTACATTAGCGCCGCCATCGCGCGCGGCGAAGCCGGTTACTACATCATTCTGCGCGAAATGCTGCCGAACATTCTCGCGCCCATCATCGTGGAAGCCACCATTCGCGTGGCGTTTGCCATCATGCTGTTTGCCACGCTGAGCTTTCTCGGCCTCGGCGCGCAGCCGCCCGAGCCGGAGTGGGGGCTGATGGTGTCCGAAGCGCGCAGCTATTTCTTTAAAGCACCGTGGATGATGATGATCCCCGGTCTGGCTATCGCGCTGGTGGCGATTGGCTTCAACCTGCTGGGCGATGGCCTGCGTGATGTGTTAAACCCAGGGAGCCACAAATGAAGAGTCCGCACAACCCGGTGCTGTCGGTGGACAATTACAGCCTCGATTATGCGTTAGCGCGCGGCCATTCGCTGCCGGTACTGCGCGATATCACCCTGCAGGTGATGCCGGGCGAAGTGCTGGGGCTGGTAGGAGAGTCCGGCTCCGGCAAGACCACCCTCGGCTGGGCGATCATGCGCTGGCTGGCCAGTAACGCACGCGAGCAGGCGGGTGATATCCGGCTGAACGGCGAAAGCCTGCTGCAGCTGCCAGCGCACCAACTGATGGCGCTGCGCGGTAAAAAGCTTGGCATGATTTTTCAGGATCCCAGCGCGTCGCTGAACCCGACGCTGACGCTGGGTGAACAGGTCACCGAAGTGCTGCGCCGTCATCGTGGGCTGTCAGCGCGCGAAGCGCAGCAGCTGGGGGAATCGCTGCTGCGCGATGTCGAGCTGAAGCACCCGGCACGCATGATGCAGCGCTATCCGCATCAGGTTTCCGGCGGTGAGAAGCAGCGCATCCTGATCGCTACCGCCTTCGCCTGCCAGCCGGACTGCCTGATTTTTGATGAGCCGACCACAGCGCTGGACGTCATCAGCTCGGCGCAAATCCTCGATCTCTACGAGCGACTGCGCGTCGAGACCGGCGTCGCATCGCTGTATATCTCACACGATCTGGCGCTGGTGGCGAAAGTGGCCGACCGGGTATGCGTGCTGGAGCAAGGCCGTATCGTCGAGCAGGCCGCTACGCGCACGCTGTTCAGCGCACCCGCGCATGCGTATACGCGCAAACTGATTGCCGCGGTGCCGGATCCGCAGCATCGGCTGGTCGCGGATGCGGCTGGCAGTCAGCCGCTGCTCAGCCTGCAGGCGCTGACGATTGATTATGGCCAGCACGGATTGCTCGATCGGCTGCTGAAACGGGAGGCGAACACGACGCGGGCCGCCAATGCGGTTTCGCTGACGGTGCATCAGGGCGAAATTCTCGGCGTGGTCGGCGAGTCCGGTTCGGGTAAATCTTCACTCGGCAAGGCGATAACCGGCCTGGTGCCGTTCAGTGGCAGCATCGACTTCTGCGGCGCGACGTTATATGGCCGCGCGCAGATGGACCCGGCGTATCGCCGCCGCGTGCAGATGATTTTTCAGCATCCGGATGCGTCACTCAATCCGCGCATGACCGTCGGCGAAATTATCGCGCGTCCGCTGCGGCTGTATGGACTGCCACCGGGAGAAAGCGAGGCGCAGGCGGTGGCGCGTCTGCTGCAGGAAGTGCGGCTGCCTGCGGAATTTGCCAGCCGCTATCCGCACGCGCTGTCGGGTGGGCAAAAACAGCGCGTGGCGATTGCGCGCGCCTTCGCTAACCCGCCGGACCTGGTGATTTGCGATGAAATCACGGCGGCGCTGGATGTGTCGGTGCAGGCCACCATCATCGAGCTGCTGCTGGAGCTGCGCCGTCGCTACGGCACGGCGTATCTGTTCATCACCCACGATCTCAATCTCATCCGCCAGATCGCTCATCGCGTGGCGGTGATGTATCGCGGTGATGTGGTGGAAGTGCTGCCCGGCGAGAATATGCGGGCGCAGGCACAGCATCCTTACACCCGTGCACTGCTTGATGCCGTGCACATCCCTGATCTGACCCAATCCGTGGCATAACGAGAAGCGCATGAACCCTGAAGAATTAATTCATCACATCGATCGTGAATACTGCCTCGCTTTCCTGGCAAAAATGGTGCAGCACAAAAGTTACAGTGCCACCGAGGGCGAACGCGAATTAGCCCGATATATGGCAGAACAGATGGCGCAGCTGGGGCTGGAGACGGAACTGCAGCCGGTGGCCGGCGATCGGCTGAACGCTATTGGGCGGCTGGCCGGCAGCGGAGGCGGCCACAGCCTGCTGTTCAACGGTCATCTTGATACTAACCCGGTCACCGAAGGCTGGACCGTCGATCCCTGGGCGGGAAAAATCGACGAGCAGTTTATTTACGGCATCGGCGTTTCTAACATGAAAGCGGGCGATGCCGCCTATTTCTGCGCGCTAAAGACGTTGATTGATGCCGGCGTGAAGCTCAGGGGCGACGTGATCCTTACTTATGTGGTCGGCGAGTTACAGGGCGGCATCGGTACGCTGGCGGCGATTGAGCAGGGCGTACGCGCCGACTATTTCATCAATGCCGAACCCACGGATTTACAGGCACTGACCATGCATGCCGGCTCGCTGATGTTCACCATTGAACTGACCGGCGATACGCGCCATCTGTCAAAGCGTGAGGAGGCGGTTGATGCGATTGCGGCGGCGGTCGAACTGATTCCGCAGGTCAATAACATCACTTTCAGCGGAGCGAAAAGTGCAGAACACCGCAAAATTAACCGTGGCCATATTGGCACCGTACACGGTGCGCTGGGGCGTGATTTGCAGGAGTGGCGGCCGCCGCAGGTCGCGGATTTTGTCCGCCTGAAAGGCTCCGCCCGCTTTGCGCCGGGGCAAACAGTGGACGGTGTGCTGGCCGATCTGCAGGCCCTGCTGGATGCACTGTGCCAGCGCTATCCGGGTCTGCAGGCGCAGCTGTTCGATGACGGCCTGCGCGATAAACCCACCATGCTGCCGTTTGAGGTGTCGCCGGAATCGCCAATCGTTAAAGCGGTCAATCGCGGCTGGCAGACCGTGCGCGGCACGCCGCAGCCCACCGGGGTGATCACGCCGCCCGCCTTCTACGGTACCGATGCGGCGCACCTGTATCAGCATGCGGGCATGGAGGGCATCGTGTGCGGGCCCGGCGGCAAGTACAACACCATGCCGGACGAGCGCGTCGAGATCAGTGAGTTTCTCGATATGGTGCGCATCTATTTGCTGGCCATCCTCGACATCTGCCAGCCGGTTGAACCGGCGTCATGATCGCCGACGCGCTCTCACGGCTGCGCAGCGCCATGCGCGCCGCCGACATCGAGGTGATGCTGATCGATCATGGCGAACTGCTGGCATGGTTAACCGGTTATACCGTGTCGGAAACGCGTTATCGCGCCTGTCTGGTGCCGTTGCAGGACGAACCGTGGATGGTGCTGCGCCAGCTGGATGCCGCGCCGTGCCGCGCGCAGTCACCGCAGCTGGCGATTGACGCGTATCGTGATGAAGACGATCCGTGGCTGGCGGTGGCGCAAAGCCTGACGCGGCGCGGCTATCAGCGGGCGCGACTGGGGGCTGATTATGCATCCTACGGCATGACGGTACACAGCTGGCAGCAGCTGGCGCGCCATCTGCCTGGGGTGCGCTGGTGTGATGTCAGCGATCTCAGCGACCGGCTGCGCAGCGTCAAATTTCAGGCTGAAATCGCCAGCTTACGCCAGGCCGCCGGCATTGCCGATGCCACGCTGGCCCAGCTGAGTGCGCAGGTGCAGGGCGGCTGGCGTGTGCGTGATGTCGCCGCGCTGGCGGCGGCACAATTTCTGCGGCTCGGTGCTGACAGCGGTGAAACCGGACCGATTGTTATCGCCAGCGGCGACAGCGGATTTTTGCATGCCAGCGGCCATGAGCAGCATCTGCAACCGGGCGATGTACTGCACGTTGAGCTGATCCCTAAAGTGCGGCACTACAGCGCGCGCCTGATGCGTCCGCTGATTGTCGGTGAAATCTCTGCGGCGCGCGCGGCGCTGGCACAACAGCTGATCGCCATTCAGGATCGCCAGCTACGGGCGATGAAGCCGGGCGTTGCGGCCTGTACGGTGGATGCCGTCGCGCGTGAGGCGGTGCTCAGCGCCGGGCTGCGTGAGGATTACAGCAACATCACCGGTTATGCGCTGGGTCTGTATACGCGCACTCCGCGTCCGAGCGATTTCAGCTGCTGTTTTCATCCTCAGGCGCCGTGGTTACTGGAGGAAAACATGGTGTTTCACATGTATATTTCAGCGCAGGGCCTCGCCTTCAGTGAAACCGTGCGCGTCACGGCACAGGGCGCAGAGCGACTCACCACGCTGCCGCGCCAGCCTTTTACGCTGCCGGCTAACAATTAACAGGATGATGTACAGTGCAGGACGTTGAATTAATCGATTTGGCTGCCACCTTGCCGGGCCTGATGTTTGATCTGAAATACGCCACCGCCGATAACATCGCCGGGTATGCCATTTATCGCGACGCGCAGGCGCTGCTGCATCCGGATGCCGCCGCCGCGCTGCGCCGCAGCAGTGACATCGCCCGGCTGGCGGGGTTCCGCCTGCTGGTGCTGGACGCGTATCGTCCGCAGCAGGCGCAGTGGCACTTGTGGGATGCCTGTCCCGACGCTGATTATGTAGTGCCACCGGCGCGGGGCTCGAATCACAGCCGTGGCGTGGCGATCGATGTGACGCTGGTGGATGAGGCGGGCAACATTCTGGAGATGGGGACCGGGTTTGACGACATGTCTGCTGAGTCGCACCCGTTCCATCCCAACGTGCCGCAGCAGGCGCAGCGCCATCGCCTGTTGCTGAACGCCATCATGCTCGGCGGCGGTTTTGTCGGGATGCCCACTGAATGGTGGCACTTTGAACTGCCGGATGCGCAAAACTATCCGCTGCTCAGCGATCGCTTTGCCTGCGTCAGCCGGGCTGATCGCGCTCCTGTGAGTGATATTGCGCGTTAATAATCGCGTTGCTGAAGCGGGGGGTTCTGCGCCTTCCCGCCTTGACACGCCCTCCGTTCCGACCCCAGAATGCAGCTTGTTCCAAGGGGTGCCCTGTTAGAGGGCTGAGATTCTACCCGCGCGGCTGTCACGGCCGGCAACGTAGTGACCCTCTGAACCTGATCCGGCTAATACCGGCGTAGGGATGTGGAACCGGGGTCACTGCACGCCCTCATTCCCTCTTTGCGCCTTTCTGCGAATCCTGCGCATTTCTCAGGCCCTGGCTGGCCGTTATGCCGCAGTCCAAAGAGGGCACCTTCATGACCGAAGCGTCAATCATTGCCGCGCTGCTGGCGTTTATGCAGCGCGAAGAAACCACGGAAGCGGATTTCAACCAGCTGGCGCTGCAGCTGTTCGCGTGGCAATTCGAACACAATCTCCCTTACGCCCGTTTCGCCCGCCAGCGCGGCCGCACGCCGCTGACGGTAAAACAGTGGCGGCAGATTCCGGCGGTGCCGATTACCGCGTTTAAAGATCTGACGCTGAGCTGCCGTCCGGTGGCGGAGATTCCCCACATCTTTATGACCAGCGGCACCACGGGGACCGGCCGGGGGCACAGCTATCACCCAACGCTGGCGGTTTACGATCGCTCGATGCTGATCAATTTTCGCCAGCGCTTTATGGCCGGATATCCGCGCCTGCCGATGGCGATCCTGTTTCCACACAGCAGCGAGCTGCCCAACTCTTCGCTGGCCCATTATTTGACGCTGGCGATGCAAGAATGTGGCACGCCAGACAGCGAAGTGATGGTGGATGCGCAGGGGCTGAAACTGCCGCGTCTGATCGCCGCGCTGGAGCAGGCGCAGGCCAGCGGCCAACCCTATGCCCTGCTGGGTGCCAGCTACAGTTTTGTCCACCTGCTGGACGAACTGGCGCGTCAGCAGCGGCGTTTCAGGCTGCCGCCGGGCAGCCGCATCCTCGACACCGGGGGTTTTAAGGGCCAGTCGCGTGAAGTGGCGGCGGAAGCGTTTTATAGCGCGCTGCAGCAGACGCTCGGCGTGCCGCGTTCGCACTGCATCAATATGTACGGCATGACTGAACTCAGCACGCAGTTTTACGATGCCGGCAATGAAATCTGCCCGCCGGTGAAATCCGGACCGCACTGGATTCGCACGCGCGTGGTCAATCCGCTGACCGGTGCAGACGTGCCGGAAGGTGAGACAGGCGTACTGGTGCATCACGATCTCGCCCATTTCAATTCTGTTTCCGCCATTCTGACCGAAGATGCCGGCGTGATGGTGCCCGGCGGGTTTCAGCTGCTGGGCCGCGTCGCGGGCGCCGATGCCAAAGGCTGCTCGCTGGCGATGGAATCGTTTCTCGCTGCCGCGCAGGCGCGGGCATGAAAGTGTATGCCGGCCATCTGCCGGGCATCCGCCACAGCGAGGTGGCGTGGCACAGCCTGCACTTTGGCCAGCAGGGCAGCACGCTGGAAGTGTGCGTGCCGGTGCTGTCCGAGGCGCAGATTGCCACGCTGGCGGCCAGCGTACGCGATAACGCGCGCCGCTACCTGCACACCCTGAGCGTAGCGCGCATCACCGCGTTGATTGATGAAGCCATCGCGCGCCTGCTTGACCGTTCGCACCCGTTGCGCCAGCAGGCGGAGCGGTTGCTGCCGCTGGTTACCGGCTATGACGCCGGGATGCTGCGGCTCGGTTTAACCGGCTATCTCAAAACCTTCCGTGAACCGCAGCTGCGGCGTTTTCTGGCGGAGGATTTCGGCAACGTGCAGATGCTGGACGATTTTCAGCCGCGACCAAAAGGCGGCTTTGCCCGCGCGTTTGGTCCGCAGCTGTTGCTGCAGGTCTGGGCCGGCAATGTGCCGGGTTTGCCACTGTGGAGCCTGATTGCCGGCCTGCTGGTAAAGGCGGGAAGCGTGGGCAAAGTGGCGAGCGCTGAGCCGCTGATGGCGGGCTGGTTCGCCCAGCTGCTGGCGGAGATCGATCCGCAGCTGGGCGACTGTCTCGCCGTCGTATGGTGGCAGGGCGGTGATGAACGCACTGAGCAGCAGTGGTTCCGCCAGGCAGATGTAGTGATGGCTTATGGCGGAGAAGCCGCGCTGACGGCGATGCAGCGGCGTCTGCCGCCAGCCACGCGCTTTCTGCCGCATGGCCACAAAATCAGCTTTGGCATGGTGGCGCGCTCGGCGCTGGACGTGCGGCGCGGTCCGGCGCTGGCGCGTCAGGTGGCTTACGATGTGATGCGCTATGACCAGGCCGGCTGTTACTCGCCGCAGGCGCTGTTTATTGAGCGCGGCGGCCGGGTGTCGCCGCAGGAGTTTGCTGCTTACCTCGCCCATGAACTTGCCGCGCTGGCACAGCGCTATCCGCGCGCGACGCTGACGCTGGATGAAAGTCAGGCTGTGGCCGCGTGGCGCAACGCGGAGGAAATGCGTGCGCTGAGCGGTGACTGCACGCTGTACGGCGATGAGCACGATGCCTGGGCGGTGGTGTACGTCGACAAGCCGGAACCGCTACAACCGGGCGCGCTCGGACGTACGCTGAAGGTGATTGCCGTGGATACGCTGGAGGAGACGGTAAGCTGGGTGGCCGCGCAGCGCGCGTATCTGCAAAGCGTTGGCCTCGCGGCCGCGCCCGAGACGCTGTTTCGGCTGGCGGCGCAGCTCGGGGCGGCGGGCGTCACGCGCATCACGGCGCTGGGTAACATGACTTCACCGGAGGCGGGCTGGCATCACGATGGCCGTTTTAGCCTGCTGGATCTGGTCACCCTGTGCGAAATCGAACAGGCGGCGGAAACCGCCGCTGAACACTATGCGCCCTATCTTGACTGAGCGGGCGTGGAGAAACGCAATGAAATTCAGCAATCACACCGTGCTGGTGACCGGCGCCAGTCGCGGTATTGGCGCCGCCATTGCCCAGGCCTTTGCCGCCGAAGGCGCGTTTGTCGTGGTCAACTATTTACGTAATCACGACGCCGCTGCGCAGGTGGTGGCGGCCTGTGAAGCACAGGGCGGGGGGGCACTGGCGATTGCCGCCGATGTGACCTGTGCCGCACAGGTAGCCGATATGATGCAGCAGATCGAGGCCGCTACCGGGCGACTGGATGTGGTGGTGAACAATGCCTTCGCACCTTATCGCTTCGATCCCGACCAGCGCCAGCGCTTCTGGGAAACGTCCTGGTCTGCTTACCAGACGCAGTTTGATGGCGCAGTGAACGCCTGCTACAACGTGTGTCAGGCGGCCTTGCCGCTGATGCGCCGCCGCGCGCGCGGCAGTATCATCAATCTGGTGAGTGATTTGATCGCCCGGCCAGCGGTGGCTTATCACGACTATATCACCGCAAAAGCCGCGCTGACGGGCTTTAGCCGGACGCTGGCGGCCGAACTGGGGGCGCTGGGCATTCGGGTGAACTGCGTGGCGCCGGGACTGGTGTATCCCACCGATGCCAGTCAGCATACGCCAGAAGCGGTCCGCCACGCGCTGACGGCGCAAACGCCGCTCGGACGACTGGCGCGCGCCGCGGATGTCGCCGGGCCAGTGCTGTTTCTGGCATCAGCATGGAGCGAATTTGTCACCGGCCAGACGCTGTATGTCGATGGCGGTTTGGTGATGCAGGACCATTAAGCCAGGCCGCCAGTCGCCGCACTGGCGACCTGCCACCGCCCTCCCGGTACCTCTATCCGTTATTCCGCCATGCCCACCGTCATGCAGCTATCTGCGCACTGCAGGCAAATTTCCGCACAGGTCTGACAGTGTGGATGCTGGTGCTTCTGGCACTCCCAACCAGCCAGCTGACAGGCCATCGACGTGATGGTACAGAGCTGCTCGCTCAGTTCACTCTGGGCAGCCAGCAGTTGGGCGGTTACGCGACACAGCGCCGCGCACTGCTGATTGAGCGTAATGCAGGGACTCATCTCACTGGCATCAGCATCCATCAGACAGGCGGCAGCACAGTGGTCGCAGGCGGTCGCGCAGCGATAGCACAGCGCAATACAGTCATTGAGGTCAGCGTTCATGCGTTTCCCTTAGCGTCAGGTTAATAGCGACGCAATAGTGAGCGTGAATGGAGAATTTAGCTAAAAGCGGGGTGATATCAAGCGGATAGCGGGTAATTAATCCATGTAAGGTGCATTGCGTATGCAATAATTCCTTAAATATTGTGGAGTTAGCCAATTGTAAGCTTGTGTATATATATCAGCCCGGGTAATTAACGCAGATTAAATAAAAGTGTACAACTCTGCGTGGCTTGTACAAATATAGGGTGCCTGAAGCTGATAGTTAAATAATCAATGATTTAATTTTAGGATAAATAAACTGAAAAGCGGTCGCCTGATAAGCGAAGCGGTAAATAACGCAGGATCGCTGAAGATTTGATCGATTAATTGTTTTCGGATGGGAAAATTACTCTCCTGACAAGATTAGACGTGCGTTTAAGCGAAGCGTAAACGCGATGTCAGGAGAGCACAGTGCAAAAAGTTATCGAGGTTAAATCAATACAAAGATGGGGAGTGGTTATTTACGACGACTGATCTTTCCTCCCTTCCTGCCGGCTTCAATGGCGCGCTGTGGGTCATTTTTGAAGTTACCACCACTGACCTGACCGCCTTTGCGGCCTGCTTCAGCCGCGCGCTCCTTATCGGCGGCGAAGTTGCCTGAACCCCCACGACGTTGCGTCACTTTTTCTTCCTCTTCAGGTTTCTTCTTTGGATCCTTCATTTTTTCCTCTCTGTTCATACCCGCATGAAGCAAAAATAAATGTAGCGATGTTTTTACCATAATCAAGCCAGGAATAATCTTAACTTTTAATTTACAGCACGTTGGTTGTTTAACGATGAGTCAATTCGGCTGATTTATTCCGGCAAATCATCTGGGGGGGGAATTGTTAACATTTTACTTTCATAAAGGGAAGCGTTCTTTTAGCGGCGCTAGTGTGAATTGATGACGTTGTGACAATTAACCGCTGTCGCATTTCTTAAAAACCTTTCTTGCACAGCCCGGCTTGCTTGCTACGTTTAATTAAGTTGTTCGCCTGGACTTAATTAGCGCTTCGCTTATTTTTCAGATAACCAGCCTGAAAGCGATGAGGTCAAAGCGTGCTGCCCGATCAGGGATCCGTCTCTGACGCCGTTGAGGTAGATCGCCCGTGTCATTCACTTTGGAGCAAACCATGACGAAGGAATCTGTATATCTGGACTGGCTGCGCGATGCGCATGCTATGGAGAAACATGCGGAGAGCCTGCTTAAGGCGGCTGCATCACGTCTGACGGATCATCCCGCGTTGCAGGCGCGTATTGAGCAGTATCTTGAGCAGAGCCGTGACCAGCAGCAGCAGGTGAAAACGCTGCTGCGCCAGTATGACAGCAGCTGGTCGGTGCTGAAGGAGTCGTTAGGCCGGATGTCGGTGGTCGGTCAGGCCGCCAGCGACATGCTGCAGGATGAAGAGGGCATCCGTGTGGCCGTCAGCAGCTACGTGTTCTGTAACTATAAAATCGCCACCTACTCGACGTTGCTGGTGGCCGCAGAGCAGGCGGAAGAGGGGGAGGATGTCAGGATCGTGCGGCGCATCCTGCAGCAGGAAAGCCAGATGGCCAGCTGGCTGCTGCAACTGCTGCCACAGGCGGCAGAAGAAGCCATTGTGCTGCGCACTGAACCTGAGCTTTCCGGCACGGATTAAGTCATCCTACGGCGCGCCCTAGAGATCAATCACCAGTTCCGCCGACTTGCTGCGCGAGCAGCACAAGGCGATGTACTGCTCCGGGGCGCTTTTTTCGCTGTCAGACTGCACGGTATCGCGGTGATCGATCTCTCCGGCGGTGACCCGCGTCAGGCAGGCGCCGCACATGCCCATCTCGCAGGAGAGCGGAACGTCGACGCCATGCTCCAGCAGCACCGTGGCAATGGTTTTGTCAGGTGGAATGGTACATTGCTGCCCACTGCGTGCCAGCGTCACGGTAAAGCCCTCTTCCGCGCCAGCCGTGCGGGCGACAGGTTTGAACGCTTCAGCGTGAATATTGGCGCTATCCCAGCCGCGCGCCAGCGCCTGCTGCTGCATGTGCGTCATAAACCCTTCCGGCCCGCACAGGTACAGATGCGTGTCGGCGGCAGCATCAAGCAGTTCCGCCGGTGGATAATCACGGGCGCTGCGGCCTTCGCTGCTGTACCAGATTTCACAAAATCCATGCTGAAAACGCTGCGCCAGTTCGGCGGCAAAAGCTTCATCACCGCGCTGGCGGACAAAGTAATGCAGCACAAAAGGCACGGCGGCGGCCTCCAGCGCCAGCGCCATGGCGTATAGCGGCGTAATGCCAATTCCTGCCGCCAGCAAAATGACTTTAGCGGCCGGTTGCAGAGGAAACAGGTTGCGCGGTGGCGAAATCGCAATCGTCTGGCCGGGGCGCAGCGTGTCGTGCACGTAGCGCGAGCCCCCGCGTGATTGCCCGTCGCGGGCAATACAGATTTGATAGCCGCGCGCGTCATCGCAGCGTCCGGTCAGTGAGTACTGACGTATCAGACCATCACGCAGGTGGACATCAATGTGCGCACCCGGTTGCCAGTCCGGCAGCGGCTGGCCATTTTCCGCCACCAGCGTGACGCTGAGATTGTGACGGCCCTGACGATACAGGCCATCCACCACCACATTCAGCAGATCACTCATCGTTGCCTCCTTACACCAGGAAAAATTCGCCGAAGCCCATGCGCTTCAGGCCGCGACGATAAGCAATGGAGCTGCGATCGGCAGGAATATGCGCTTCCAGAGCCAGGTCGAGCGGCAAACGCTCCGGCTGCTGGGTTTCCACCATCAGGCAATCTTCCTCGAACACGCGCTGATTGAAGGCGTGCACCTCTTCGACCGGGATGTGCAGGTCAAAATTACGCGCGATGGGCGCAAACATGCGCGTTTTGCGCGCTGATACCGGCGACGCGGCATTCATAATCACCAGGCGCGATTCGCCGGGGAAATGAATGGTCAGCGTGGCGGTAAACGGCAGATGCATCTCGAAATGACGCAGCCAGCTAAATCCTTCCGGCGCCTGCTGCGGACTGTCAGCGGCAAAGTTACTCACTGAGCTCCAGTAATCCACGGCAAAGCCGGTCTCGGTTTCGACCGGGTTATAGGCAGGTACTACCTGGTTGTTGGGATCGGCGAAGGTTTCCGTGTGCACCCAGGCGAAGTGCGCCACATCCAGAAAACCCTCCACCTGGCGTCCGGCAAAGCCGTTGACGTCAAAACCGGGGCAGTTGATCTGTTGAAAACCGGCATCATCCCAGTGCGGCATGGTGGGCAGCGGCGCGGGCTGGTCAGCATCCGGCGCGAGGCACACCCAAATCAGACCAAAGCGCTCTTCCACCGCGTAACTGATCAGATTGAGTTTGGCCGGAATCGGCTGATCGGGGCTGGACGGGATGCGATTGCAGCGGCCACCGGCACCGAAGCGCAAGCCGTGATAAGGGCAGACAATACCCTCTTCATCATGAAAACCCAGCGTCAGCGGGACGCCACGATGCGGGCAAACGTCGCGTGCCGCTACCACCTGACCCTGCAGACGATACAGCACCAGCTGCTCGTCAAGCAGCACCGCTTTGGTCGGTGCGCCGGCGATATCACAGGAACGGGCAACCGGATGCCACTGTCGCGCCAGACGCAGCCAGTCATCAGGTTCAAACGTGCAGTGTGCGGGAGGCGTAATGTTATTCATGCTGTTGTCCTGTCAGGTGCTCACACAAGGCGAAATAGAAGGCTTCATTTTTGTCAGGACATTGTTAATATGCTTGCCTGTGCAAATCCATCAGCAAGAATGCAGCCATGTGTTGCAAAAAACCGTACAGGTGAGCAATGAGCCCGTTTTCCCGCTTTGCCGTCTATTTTGCCGAAGTGGCGCGCAGCGGCAGTTTGCGCAAAGCCGCTGAGCAACTGCACGTTTCCGCTTCTGCCATTAACCGGCAGATTCTGCAGGCGGAAGAGAGTTTTGGTACGCCGCTGTTCGAACGTTTGCCGGAAGGGCTGCGCATGACCACCGCCGGAGAATTGCTGTATGACGATGTGATGCGCTGGCAGCGTGAGTTTCGCGTCACGCGGCAGCGTTTCGATGATATACAGGGACTTAAGCGCGGTAACGTCACGGCCGGGCTGGTGCAGTCGCTGACCAAAGGCAGCGTGGCAGACGCCATCGCCGATATCGCACGCCAGCATCAGTGGCTGCGGCTGGAGCTGACGGTGGACAACAGCCACCGCATCAGCCAGATGATTCGCCAGTCGGAAATCGATTTTGGCCTGATTCTCGATCCCGCCGGGCAGAGCGGACTTGAAGTGCTGGCGTTTGCCGAACTGGAGATGGGCGTGGTGATGGCCGCCGACCATCCGCTTAGCACGAGGCCGCTGCTGTCGCTCAGCGAACTCAGTCATGAGCGACACATTGTGCCTGGCGCCGCGCTGGTGGTCCACGAACGTGTCGATGCGCTGTACCGCAAGCAGGGCCTGGCGCCGGAAAACATTATCGCCTGTAACGACATCCGCCTGATTCGCAGCCTGATCGCGCAGGGCACCGGCATCAGCGTGCTGAGCCTGCTGGACGTAATGACCGAGGTGCAGGAGAACCAGCTCTGCTTTGTACCGCTCAGGCACAACGTGATGCGACCGCTGACCCTGGCGCTGTGTACTGCGCCGTCGCGCCAGCTATCGCGGGCGGCGCAGATGGTGATTCAGCGCATGACTGAGGTGATAGAGGCGATGGCCAGTGTCAGGCCCGCAGGCGGGCCGTAATCACGTTCAGTGCCCGGTTTCGGCATGCGGCGCGCGGGTTTTGCTGGCACCGGCACCGCCCGATGGACGGGCGATAATAATACCGAGAATACCGCCGACAATCAGCGCTATCGCCACAATCAGCAATCCTGAGTGATAACTCTGCGTCGCATCTTTCATTTTTCCCAGCAGCGGCGGTAAACCCAGTCCGACAAAGTTTGCCACCGTATTGATAAAGGCAATCGATGCCGCAGCGGCTACGCCAGCTAATTTTTCTGTGGTCACGGCCCAGAATATTGGCGTCAGGGCAAAGTTAAGCCCGACGGTCAAGACCAGCAAAATATAGGCGAGGAGCAGGCTGCCAGAATAAATCGCACCGGTTAATGCCAGGCCCGATAAAATTAATGGCAATCCCATATGCCAGGCGCGTTCACCGCTGCGATCGGAATGGCGTCCGTTTAAATACATAAATACGCAGGCCATCACAAAGGGCAGGGCGGATAACAGGCTGATAATAAAATTACTCTGCTCTGCGGCCATGCTTTTAATAATCAACGGCATGAACAACGTAATGCCGATGGAGCCGAACGCCTGTAAAAACCACACCAGACTAAGCAATAACACCGTACGATCTTTTAATGCCTGCAGCCAGGAGTGGTTCTTATTCAGGGTAACACCCAGATTATCCTGTTCGAGGCGCTGACGCAGCCAGTGTTTTTGCGGTGTAGTTAACCAGACAGCATCGTCGGGCTTATCGGGTAAGCGCCACAGCACCAGACAACCAAGCACCACCGCGGGAATGCCTTCCAGCGCGAAAAGCCAGCGCCAGCCTGCGATATCGGCAATGCCATGCATATTGAGAATGGCACCGGAAATGGGCAGACCAATAATCGACGCGCCCACCGATCCCATATAAAAGAAAGACATTGCACGTGCGCGGTTACTTTTAGGGAACCAGCAGGAAATATAATAGATAATACCCGGCGCAAAACCGGCTTCGGCCATACCGAGTAAAAAACGCATCACATATAACTGATTGGCGCTATGAACCAGCGCCATGCCGGTACTGACAATACCCCAGGTAATCATAATGCGCGCTATCCAGCGCCGGGCGCCGACTTTGGTCATAATGACATTGCTGGGAATTTCAAACAGAATGTAGGAAATATAGAACATGCCGACACCGAGGCCGTACATGCTGGTGGTAAGCCCGAGATCGGCATTCATTTGCAGCGCAGCGATAGAGATATTGGTTTTATCGAGATTAGCGACAAAATAACAGATCACGATAAACGGGATGATGCGCTTATTTAATTGACTCAACGTAGAACCAGAAACATCGGAACTTATCATATCCACCTCGTCACGCAGCATTACGCCACTCCGCGCCGGCAGACGGGCGCAAGGGCAGCGATGTCATGAATGATCTGTTTCGCTTGCTAAGCAATAAATGAAGTGCAGCCGAAAAATAAAAATCATTTTATTTCGGCCACGCGGCAGCATTAACTATGCCGATAGTGATGTTGCACATGAGCGATATAAATCGTCATGAGTTAGCAGTGTAGTACAATCTATTTTGATTGTACTACAATAGAGATCACAGATTGGACGATTGGCAGGCGTTAAACGATCGCGGCGTAATCACCGGTACCCTCCGGCCAGGGTGTGAGCAGGTCGAAGCCGGTATCCGTGACGGCGACAGTGTGCTCCCACTGCGCGGACAGGCAGCGATCTTTGGTCACCACCGTCCAGCCATCGGACAGCACGCTGGTGCCCGCTTTGCCGGCATTAATCATCGGCTCAATGGTAAAAATCATGCCAGCCTGCAGCGCCAGCCCCTGGCCCGGCGTGCCGTAATGCAGGATTTGTGGATCGCCGTGGTAGATCTCGCCAACGCCGTGACCGCAATACTCGCGTACCACGGAAAACCCGGCCTTTTCGGCGACCTGCTGAATAGCCGCACCGATATCGCCCAGCGTTGCACCGGGTTTCACCACCCGAATGCCTGCCACCATTGATTCATAGGTCACGTCAACCAGGCGCTTAGCGCGTACCGACGGATGACCAACGAAATACATACGGCTGGTGTCGCCGTACCAGCCGTCTTTGATGACCGCCACGTCGATATTAACGATGTCACCGTCTTTGAGCTTTTTCTCGCCCGGAATCCCGTGGCACACCACGTGATTGACCGAGGTGCAAACGGTACGGGTGTAACCCTGATAGCCAATGTTAGCCGGAATGACCTTTAGCTCATTGACAATATAGTCGTGACAGCGGCGATCCAGTTCATCGGTGGTAACGCCGGGTTTCACCCAGGGCGTGATCATCTCCAGCACTTTGGCGGCGGCGTGACCTGCGGCGCGCGCCCGTTCAATCTCTTCAGCGGTATGCAGTTTAATACTCATTGCGCGATTCCCTGCGGAATAAAGGAAGGTTGGTCAAGCAGCTGCGCCAGTTCAGCGCCGCCATCACGTTCGACCCGCATCAGCAGGCGTGTCAGTTCCTGATGGCTGAGCTGCGGATAAAGTTCGGCCAGCATGCCGATTTTCATCCAGTGCTCCGCCTGCGCGTTGATCGAACGACTGAGCGCCGTGCTGGCGATGCGCAGATTCTCATGCATTAAATCCGAAATTTTGACGATACCCATGGCTGGCCTTTATATGAAACGTATATGCTATGTATATAGCATATCCACAACGGCATGATTTGCAAGCTCAGATTTTCGCCTGTCGGTAAATTTGCGAAATTTGTCAGAAAATCAAAAACATTGTTTAGACCAATACGTTCTCGTCTCCACGCGGACCGGGATACTTTTTGGTCATAGAAAGATTTTTATGACCGGGTAGCCGCTGCGATTCTCGTGAAGAGAAATGAGGTGATACGAAAACGGCACGGCTTTTGCTTGACTCACTTTTTGGCATCAAAGGGTGGGGGAGCAATGGATGACGCACTGAGTTGGTTACAGGCCTCAAGGCAAAGCGATATTGCCAGCCTGCAACGCCTTCGCCAGACCGGCAAACTCATTACCACCGTCAGCGAGCTGGTGCATCAGCTTCAGCGCGAGCGGGGGGCGAGCAATCTGTGGATATGTTCAGAAGGCAGGCTTTACGGCGAGCAGCGGCTCGCCAGTGAGCAGGATGTGACGCGCTGCCAACGGGATTTTTGCCAGGCCTTACCCAGGGTTGAAGCCCAGCCGGGATACAGCCGCTTCTGCAACCTGATCGCCGCCGCGCTGCAGGCCCTGGCCGGATTACCGGCGTTGCGCCAGCAGATTACGCAACAGCAGATCGCGCACGCGCAGGCCGTTGCGGCGTTCAGTACCATTATCCGTAGCTTACTGAACCTGGTTTTTGAGGCCGCCGACACCGCCAGCCATCCTGACATTACCCGCGCGCTCATTGCGCTGTTCAGCTTTATGCAGGGCAAAGAGCTGACGGGACAGGAACGCGCCCTGGGAGCGGCCGGCTTTGCTGCCGGACAATTCAGCGCGGAGCAGCGCAGCGCCATGGTGGCCTTAATTGAAGCACAGGAACAAAGCTTTTCGACCTTCCAGCAGTTTGCCGATGAGGCGGTTTTACACCACTGGCAGCCGCTGGCGCAGGCCAGTCGTGAAATTGAACGACTGCGACGCATTGCCTGTACCGACGGTCGGCGGGACGACAGTGGCGCGCTGCACTGGTTTTCGCTGCTGTCACAGCGCATCGACCAAATGAAATTGCTGGAGGATCGGCTGTCAGCCACGCTGATGTTGCGCTGCCGCGAGGCGATCGCACTGGCACAGCATCAGGCAGCTGAACCTCTGCATGTGGCGCAGTCGGGCTGCGATTTTACATTATATGTCTCCGGGGTGGACTGGCTGCCCACCGAGTCCGGTGCGCTGAACAGCGACGGGCTGGCACCCCAGCTGGGTCGTTCACTGCTGTCGTTGATCACGGAGCAGTCTCAGCGTTTACAGCATCAGGCCAATGAGCTGGCCACCCTGCGCGCCACGCTGGAAGAGCGCAAACTGCTCGACCAGGCCAAAACCTGGCTGATGCAGCAGCATGGGCTGAGTGAAGAGCACGCCTGGCAACGGCTGCGTAAAAGCGCGATGGATCAGAATAAACGGCTACCGGAAATCGCCCAGGCGATCGTCACGGTGGCAGCCACAATGAAGAGATAACTCTAAAGCGTTAGCTGCACAATGCTTGTGCGTGGTCTGCGTCACAAACGTGCAAAATCGGTTAAAAAACCAGCCCGGCGAAAGCCCTGATCGCCACGCGCAGGGCCGTTTCAAAGCTGGCATGCAGTTTGCTTTACCCTATTAAGTGTATGCATTTGCTTTGCCAACGGCGGTAAAGCGAGTGCTTTTGGATAAAGGCGTCCATCTCCCTGTGAAAGCAGTGGAGAGGACGCCTTTTTTTATTTCCTGAGGGTGGCAAAAAATGAGCAAATCGCCAGTTTCACTGTCTCGACGTCAACTGCTGTTATCCAGCGCCGCCGCTGGCGGGCTGTGGCTGTTGCCGGGATTGCGCAACGCCGTATGGGCGGCGGGTTCCGATGCGCCAGAAAAAGCCACCGTGCGGGTGGGATTTATTCCACTGACCGACTGTGCGCCGGTCGTCATGGCCTCGGTGAAAGGCTTCGACAAAAAATATGGTCTGACGCTACAGCCCAGTAAAGAAGCCAGTTGGGCAGCCGTCCGCGACAAACTGATCTCCGGTGAGCTCGATGCGGCACACGTCCTGTACAGCATGATCTATGGCCTGCAACTGGGCGTTGCCGGCCCTCAGCATGCGATGGCGAACCTGATGACGCTCAATAACAATGGCCAGGCAATCTCCCTGTCGAACCAGCTTAAAGCGCAAAAGGTCACCGATGCCGCCAGCCTGAAAAAGACCATCGACAGCAAGGCCAAAGGCAGTCTCACCTTTGCGCATACCTTTCCGACCAGTACCCACGCGATGTGGCTCTACTACTGGCTGGCGAATGCCGGTATCAATCCATTTGATGACGTGCGCACTGTCGTCGTGCCGCCGCCGCAGATGGTGATGAATATGAAGATTGGCAATATGAGCGGCTTCTGTGTGGGCGAGCCGTGGAATCAGCGCGCTATCAGTGATGATATTGGTTTTACCGTCGCTACCAGTCAGCAGATTTGGCCCGATCACCCCGAAAAAATTCTTGGCACCCGCGCCGCGTGGGTGAAAGAGAACCCCAATACGGCGCGCGCGCTGACGGCGGCTGTCCTGGAGGCGGCACGCTGGATCGATGCCTCCGATGATAACCGCCGCGAAACGGCGCAGGTGCTGGCCGGACGCGCCTGGATCAACACCAAACCTGAGATTCTGCAGGGTCGCATGCTCGGCCAGTACGAAAACGGGCTGGGACAGAAATGGCAGGACCCGCATGCGATGCGCTTCTTCCATGACGGCAGCGTCAGTTTCCCGTATCTGTCCGATGGCATGTGGTTCCTCACCCAGCTTAAGCGCTGGGGAATGCTGACCGAGGATCCGGACTATCTGGACGTCGCAAAGCAGATCAACCGAATTGATATCTACAAACAGGCAGCGAGCGCCGTCGGCAACATCACGTTGCCCGGCAGTGAGATGCGCAGCAGCACCCTGATCGACGGCAAGGTGTGGGATGGCACGAATCCTGCCGTTTACGCCGCCAGCTTTGCCATTAACCACAAAGAGAGGTCGTGATGAAAAGCCAGACTCGCTCCCTGACGCAGCCTGAGACGCTGCCCACCCGGGCCACGGTGGTGCCCCTTCAGGTCACGCCAAAAAAGATGCGCTCGCCTGCGCGCCTGCGTCCGTTTTTGCAGCGTGCCATTCCCGCGCTGTGCGGTGTGATGCTTCTGCTTCTGATCTGGCAGATCGCGGCCCTTTCCAGCAAAGGCTTTCCCGGCCCGTACGCCACCTGGGAAGCGGCGAAAATCCTGTTCGCCGATCCGTTCTATAACAACGGCCCTAACGATCAGGGCATCGGCTGGAATGTGCTGGCCTCGCTGCAGCGCGTCGCTATCGGCTTTGGCCTGGCCGCGCTGGTGGGGATTCCCACAGGCTTTCTGCTGGGGCGTTTTGCCTTTGTGGCACGCATGTTCAATCCGGTTATCGCGCTACTGCGTCCGGTCAGCCCGCTGGCCTGGCTGCCTATCGGCCTGCTGCTGTTCCAGCGCGCCGAACCGGCCTCCAGCTGGACCATTTTTATCTGTTCTATCTGGCCGATGATTATTAATACCGCCGAAGGTGTACAGCGCATTCCACAGGATTACCTCAATGTGGCGCGCGTGCTGCAACTGTCGGAATGGACCATCCTGCGCCGCATCCTGTTTCCCGCCGTTCTGCCTGCGGTGCTGACCGGGGTCCGCCTGTCGATTGGTATCGCCTGGCTGGTGATCGTGGCTGCCGAAATGCTGACGGGAGGCCTGGGGATCGGCTTCTGGATCTGGAACGAGTGGAACAACCTCAATGTTGAAAACATCCTGATTGCCATTTTGCTGATTGGCGTCGTCGGCCTGCTACTGGAGCAGGGACTGATGCTGCTGGCGCGTCGCTTTAGCTGGGATAAATAAGGGGAACACTATGCAACCTATCATTCGTGTACAGCAGGTCAGCCAGCGTTTTACCACTTCCGGCGGCGATTTTCTGGCGCTCGATAATGTCAGTTTTGATATTCATCAGGGGGAAACCCTGAGCCTGATCGGCCACTCCGGCTGTGGTAAATCCACGCTGCTCAACCTGATCGCCGGTTTAACCCGACCTACCAGCGGCGTCCTGTTATGCGATAACCGCGAAGTCACCGGCCCCGGCCCTGAGCGCGCCGTTGTGTTTCAAAACCACTCGCTGTTGCCCTGGCTGACGGCGTATCAGAACGTTGAGCTGGCGGTAGAGCAGGTGTTTAAAGGCAAGATGAACAAGGCGGAAATGCGTGACTGGATCGAGCACAACCTGAACCAGGTGCAAATGAGTCATGCCATGCATAAACGCCCCGGCGAGATCTCCGGCGGCATGAAGCAGCGTGTCGGTATCGCCCGCGCGCTGGCAATGAAACCTCGCGTGCTGCTGCTCGACGAACCCTTCGGTGCGCTGGATGCCTTAACGCGCGCGCATCTGCAGGACAGCGTCATGCGCATCCAGCAGGCGCTGAACACCACCATCGTCCTGATTACCCATGATGTGGATGAAGCCGTGTTGCTGTCCGATCGGGTACTGATGATGACCAACGGTCCGGCGGCGCAGGTGGGCGATATCCTGACGATCGACCTGGTCCGGCCGCGTTCACGCGTGGCGCTGGCGGATGACGTGCGTTATCACCAGCTGCGCCAGAAAGTGCTGCATTTTCTCTACGAAAAACAGACTTCGGCGGCATAAGGACGACACCATGAGACAACGGCTGCTGGTTGCGGGTAACGGGATGGCGGGCATGCACATGGTAGAAACTCTGTTGCAGCTGGCGCCGATGCGTTACGACATCACTGTGATTGGCCGTGAGCCGCACGGCAACTATAACCGTGTGCTGTTGTCGCCGCTGCTGGCCGGAGAAACCACCGTTGAGCAAACGCTGATCCACGACCCTGACTGGTATCACCGTCACGGCATAACATTGCGGGTGGGAGAGACGGTGGAACAGGTGAATATTGCTGAGCGCACCTTACGCACCGACCAGCGCCTGCTGCACTGGGACCGCCTGGTACTGGCGACCGGATCGCAGCCCTGCAGGCCGTCTGTTCCAGGCAGCGACCTGCCGCATGTCAGCACGTTTCGCACGCTGCAGGATGTGAACACTTTGCTGGCCGGGCACGGTCCGGTAGTGGTGGTCGGTGGGGGCTATCTGGGTATTGAAGCCGCCGCCGGACTTCAGGCGCAGGGACGTCAGGTCACGCTGATTCATCGTCAGTCACGTTTGCTGGACAGACAGCTGGATATCAGGGCAGGGGAATTACTGCTGGCTCAGCTCCGGGCGCGCGGCATTCGCTGTGAACTGAATGCCAGCCTTGCGGCGATCCGCACGGATAGCGTGATCCTCCACGATGGCCGTGTGCTGGCGGCGCAGCAGGTGGTGATGGCCATTGGTGTCCAGCCGGCGATCGCCCTGGCGCAGGCCGCCGGTATTCCCTGTCAGCGCGGCATTCTGGTGGATCGCCAGTTGCGCACTGCGCACGCCGGAATTTATGCCGTAGGCGAATGTTGTGAAATCAGCGGCGAGACCTTCGGTCTGGTCGCGCCCTGTCTGGCCCAGGCAAAGATTCTGGCGGCGCAACTGGCCGATCGGCCTCAGGGAGATTTCTACAGTGCGGCCACGGGCACCCGTCTCAAAGTCAGCGGCATTTCCCTGTTTAGCGCTGGTGACGTTCGCGAAGCTCCGTCTGTCACCAGTTTTGACCCGATCGCCGGGCACTATCGCCGCCTGTTCCTCAAAGACGGCCGACTGAACGGCGTGCTGCTGTATGGCGACTGCCAGCAAAGTGGCGCGCTGCTGAACCAACTCCATAATGCCGGACCGGTTTCTGTGAATACGCTGTTCGGCCTTGATGAACCTGAAACGCAGCCGCTGGCTGCAGGAAACCCTGTGATGAGCCAAACGAAACCTGTATTAGCCGTGGTGGGTCACGGCATGGTCAGCCACCATTTTCTGGAGCAGCTGGTCGCCCGTAACCTGCATCAGCATTATCACATTGTGGTCTACGGCGAAGAGCGCTATCAGGCTTACGATCGGGTTCACCTTTCTGAGTATTTCATCGGTAAAACGGCAACAGAGTTGTCGCTGGTGAGCGAGGATTTTTTTGCCCGGAACGCAATTGAACTGCGCAGCGGTTGCCGGGTAGAGGCGATCGATCGCCAGCAGCGCAGCCTGCGTGACAGCGCGGGACGTGAGCTGGCCTGGGATAAGCTGGTGTTGGCCACCGGCTCCCGCGCCTTTGTACCACCGGTACCCGGCCATGACGCCGGGCGCTGCTTTGTCTACCGCACGCTGGACGATCTGGATGCCATCGCAGCTTGTGCCCGCCAGAGTCAGCGCGGCGTGGTGATCGGCGGCGGGCTGCTGGGGCTGGAAGCCGCCAATGCGCTGAAGCAGCTGGGGCTGGAGACGTACGTGGTTGAGTTTGCGCCGCGCCTGATGGCCGTGCAGCTGGACGACGGCGGGGCGCTGATGCTGCGGCAAAAGATCGACTCGCTGGGCGTGACGGTGCATACCTCGAAGCAGACCGAACAGATTGCCACCCAGCCTGACGGCAGTCTGGTGCTGCACTTTGCCGATGGCGGCGAGCTGACTACCGATCTGGTGCTGTTCTCTGCCGGTATCCGCCCGCGTGATGAGCTGGCCCGGAGCGCCGACATCAGCGTGGGGCCGCGCGGCGGCATTACCATCAATGATCAATGCCAGACGAGTGACAGCGACATTTATGCTATCGGCGAATGCGCGTTGTGGAACGGGCAGATTTTTGGCCTGGTAGCGCCTGGCTACCAGATGGCGCGTGTGCTGGCCGGGCATCTGGCGGCCGAACCGGCGCAGTTCACCGGTGCCGACATGAGCACTAAACTGAAGCTGCTGGGCGTAGAAGTCGCCTCCTTTGGCGATGCGCACGGCAAAACGCCGGGCAGCCTGAGCTACCACTGGGCCAACGGGCCAAAAGGCATTTACAAGAAGATCGTGGTTAGCGCCGACAATGCACGACTGCTGGGCGGCGTGCTGGTGGGAGACAGCAGCGACTATGCCACGCTCCTGCAAATGATGTTAAACGCCATGCCGCTGCCGACGGCAGCGGAAGCGCTGATTTTGCCTGCGTTGAATGGCGCGCCGGCCAAAGGGTTGGGCGTCGCTGCGCTGCCGGACAGTGCCCAGGTGTGTTCCTGCCATAACGTCAGTAAAGGCGATATCTGCCATGCGGTGCAAAGTGGCTGTGGCGATATGGCCAGTATAAAAAGCTGCACTAAAGCCGCAACAGGCTGTGGCGGCTGCGCCGCGCTGGTAAAACAGGTGATGGAGCTTCAGCTGGAAAACCTGGGCGTCGCTGTTAAAAAAGACATCTGTGAGCACTTCGCCTATTCCCGTCAGGAGCTGTATCACCTGATCCGTATTAATGGCATCAAAACCTTTGACGATCTGCTGGCCAGCCACGGACGGGGTTGTGGTTGCGAGGTATGCAAACCGCTGGTGGGGTCGCTACTGGCCTCGTGCTGGAACGATTACCTGCTGAAACCGGCACATTTACCGTTACAGGACACGAATGACCGTTACTTTGCCAATATCCAGAAAGATGGCACCTATTCGGTCGTACCGCGCGTGCCGGGGGGCGAGATCACGCCACAGGGCCTGATTGCCATCGGCGAAGTGGCCGTGCGTTACGATCTCTATACCAAAATTACCGGCGGCCAGCGTATCGATCTGTTTGGTGCGCGGCTGGACCAGCTGCCTGCTATCTGGGAAACCCTGCTGGAAGCCGGTTTTGAAACCGGTCATGCCTACGGAAAATCCCTGCGTACGGTGAAATCCTGCGTCGGCTCGACCTGGTGCCGTTATGGCGTGCAGGATTCTACCGCCTTCGCCATCGCGCTGGAGAACCGGTATAAGGGCCTGCGCGCACCGCATAAGATCAAGATGGCGGTGTCCGGCTGCACCCGCGAATGTGCGGAAGCACAAAGTAAAGATATCGGGGTCATCGCCACGGAAAACGGCTGGAACCTGTACGTCTGCGGCAATGGCGGCATGAAGCCGCGCCATGCGGAACTGTTTGCCAGCGATCTGGACGATGACACGCTAATCCAGTACGTCGACCGGATTCTGATGTTCTACGTGCGCACGGCGGATCGCCTGCAGCGTACCAGCGTCTGGATGGATAACATGGAGGGCGGGCTGGACTACCTGCGTGAGGTGGTGATTCATGACAGCCTGGGGATCGCCGCCACGCTGGAACAGGAAATGCAACAGGTGGTGGACACCTGGCAATGCGAATGGCAGACCACGCTGGCCGATCCCTCGCGACGTGCGCTGTTTACCGCCACAGTGAACAGCGATCAGCCGGATGAAACGCTGCACTATGCACGCGTGCGCGGACAGCGCCAGCCACACAAGGCCAGTGGTATTCCCCTGATGCATCTGCCCGCCGAACCCTGGAGCGAAATCTGCCCACTGGAGGCCATTCCGCCAGAGGCCGGCATCGGAGCCCGTCTTGGCAGCGTCCGTATTGCCTTATTCCGCATGGGTGATGACTGTTATGCGCTGGAGGATCGTGAGCCGGGCAGCGAAGCCAGCGTACTGTCACGCGGTATCCTTGGTGATGTTGCGGGGGAGCCGGTGGTGATCTCGCCGCTTTACAAACAGCGTGTACGCCTGCGTGACGGACAGAGCCTTGATAATCCCCAGCATCAGCTGCGTTGCTGGCCGGTTAAACTGGAGGACGGCCAGGTCTGGGTCGCAAACCGTCCGCTTAACCTGATGGCGCAGGCATCATGAAAACTACCTGCGCTTATTGCGGGGTGGGCTGCGGCGTCGAGGTCACGCAGCCGCAGAGCGCGTCGCCTCAGGTCAGTGGCGATACCCGTCATCCGGCGAATGCCGGGCGGCTATGCGTAAAGGGCGCGGCACTGGGCGAAACCCTGACACAGGCCGGACGGTTGCTGCATCCTCAGCTTCATCACCAGCGGGTCAGCATGGAGACGGCACTGGATGCCGCGGCTGATGGTTTGCGCAGGATTATCGATGCGCATGGCCCGGAGGCAGTGGCTTTCTACGGTTCCGGCCAGTTGCTCACGGAAGATTACTATGTGGCGAACAAGCTGATGAAAGGCTTTCTCGGCGTCGCCAACATCGATACCAATTCACGCCTGTGTATGGCCTCCGCGGTGACAGGCTATAAGCGGGCATTTGGGGCGGATGCCGTACCGTGCTGTTACGAGGATCTGGATGAGGCCGAGGTAGTCATTCTTGTCGGCTCGAACGCCGCCTGGGCCCATCCGGTGCTGTTTCAGCGCCTGAAACAGGCAAAAGTGCAGCGCCCTGAGATGCAGGTTGTGGTTATCGATCCGCGCCGCACGGCCAGTTGTGAATTCGCCGATCTGCATTTACCGCTCCGGCCGGGCAGCGATCCGGCCCTGTTCTCGGGCCTGCTGCACTGGCTGGAACAGCATGACGGCATTGACGTCACGATGCTGCCGCATCTGGACGGTGTAGACACAACCTTACGGGCCGCGCGGCAGTGGGATGGTGCGGCGGTGGCAGCCCATTGTGATATCAGCCAGGAAGTGATCGCTGCGTTCTACCAGTTGTTCGCCCGGCATGAGCGCGTACTGACCTTATGGTGCATGGGCATTAACCAGTCACAAAGCGGCAGTGACAACAACAATGCTATTCTCAATGCGCACCTGCTGAGCGGCAAGATTGGCCGACCCGGCTGCGGCCCGTTTTCGCTGACCGGACAGCCGAATGCGATGGGCGGGCGGGAAGTAGGGGGGCTGGCCAACCAACTGGCGGCGCATATGAGTTTCACCGCAGAAGATTGCGACCGTTTACAGCGTTTCTGGCGCAGTCCGCGTATGGCGCGTGAGCCCGGCCTGACGGCGGTTGATCTGTTTGACGCCATTGACCGTGGAGCAATCAAAGCTGTGTGGATTATGGGCACCAATCCGGCGGTTTCGATGCCAGAAGGCAATCGCATTGCCCGGGCGCTGGCTGCCTGTCCGCTGGTAATTGTGTCAGACGTGCTGGCGCAAACGGATACCACCGCCTTTGCGCATATTTTGCTACCCGCACAGGGCTGGGGGGAAAAGAACGGCACCGTGACCAATTCTGAACGCCGGATTTCCCGTCAGCGCGCGTTTATGCCTCCGACCGGAGAAGCTAAACCGGACTGGTGGTTACTCGCGCAGGTCGCCCAGCGTCTGGGCTTTCATGAAGGCTTTACCTGGACGCATCCGGCAGCCATCTTCCGCGAACATGCGGCGTTGTCGGGGTTTGAGAACAACGGCCAGCGCGCCTTTGATATCAGCGGTCTGGCCGGTATGAGCGACGCACAGTGGGATGCGATGAAGCCGGTACAGTGGCCAATCAACGCTCGTTATCCCGAGGGCTGCGCCCGGCTGTTTAGCGACCGGCACTTTTACCATCCTGATGGTAAAGCCCGCCTGTTGCCACCGGCCACGCCGCAGCCAGTGGTGTGCGAAACGGCTTACCCGTTATTAATGAACAGCGGACGGATCCGCGATCAGTGGCACACCATGACGCGTACCGGCCTGGTTCCCCGGCTCATGCAGCATTGTGATGAGCCATTTGCAGCCCTGCATCCGCAGGACGCACAACGCTATGGCCTGTGCGCGGGCGCACTGGCACGGGTGCAGTCCGACGCGGGCTGGGTGACGGTGCGTGTGACGCTGGACAGCGGTCTGCGGCGCGGTGAGATCTTTGTCCCTATGCACTGGAACCGACAGTTCAGCCTGCAGGGCACGGTTGGCGGACTGGTGGCTTCAACCCGCTGTCCAGTCTCGGCACAGCCTGCATTTAAACAAACCGCTGTGCGTATCCACCCGCTCAACGCCAGCTGGCAGGGCTGGCTCTGGCAGCGCGACGCAAGCCCGCCTGATGCGCTGCGCTACTGGGCGCGAACACCCTATGAGGGCGTGCAACGCTTTAGCGTGGCTGGAGACGGTTCACCAGAACAGTGGCTCATGGCAACGATCCCGCTGGCCGGGCTGCAACTGCAAACCGCTCATGCGGCGGAACCGCATTACCGCCTGCTGGCCTGGCGTAACGGTGAGCTGCACCTGGTCTTTTATGCAGGCGCGTCTTTACCCGAGATCAATCATGACTGGGTTGCGCAGGCTTTTCGCCAGGCACCTGTGAATGCGGCGGACCGGCATGCTCTGCTGGCGGGACAATCGGCACAACGTGCCGTGGCTGGCCGGACGATCTGTAGCTGCTTTGGCGTTGGGGAAAACACCATCTTACAGGCGATTAAACAGGGCTGTCACAGCACTCAGGCACTGGGTAACGCACTCAACTGTGGTAACAACTGCGGCTCCTGCCTGCCGGAGCTAAAACACCTTTTGCTTTCCGTTGCTGTACCGGAGGAAGAATGATGATTGCGATCAATCCTTTAGATAAACTGCTGGCGCCGGACAACGCGTCCAGCCCTGGCAAAGTCTGGCTGGTAGGGGCCGGACCGGGGGATGTGGAACTACTGACAGTCAAGGCGCTGCGCCTGCTGCAACGTGCGGATGTCGTGGTCTATGATCGCCTGGTCAGCGAAGCGGTGATGGCGGAAGTCGCCAGCAGCGCACTCTGTATCGACGTAGGTAAACAGCCGGGCCATCACGGCCTGAAGCAGGCACAGATTAATCAACTGCTGGTGGACCTGGCTGCCAGCGGGCGCAATGTCGTACGTTTAAAAGGCGGCGATCCCTTTATCTTTGGCCGTGGCGGTGAAGAGATGGTCAGTCTGCAACAGGCGAATATTGTCTGCGAAGTGGTGCCCGGCATTACCGCCGCCGTGGGCTGTGCGGCTGCCAGCGGCATTCCACTGACGCACCGTGACTGTGCCCAGTCATTGCGCTTTATCACCGGACACGGGCGCAGCGGCGAGCCGCAGTTGGATGCGGCGGCGCTGACCGCAACCAATCAGACGCTGGTGTTTTACATGGGGTTAAGCTGGAGCAGCGTGATTAGCGCCCGGTTACGGGAATATGGCCGCAGTGAGGCAACGCCGGTGGCGATCATTGAGAACGGTACGCGTCAGAACCAGCGGGTGCTGATCACCACGCTGGCCGGGTTGCCTGAAACTGTTGAGCAGCAAAAACCGGTGTCGCCGTCGTTACTGATTGTGGGCGATGTGGTGCGCTATTACCGGGCTGATCGAGTCGCAGCGCATGGGGAGGAGTTGGCGTTAAGTGATAGTGCAGTGCAGTGATGCTTAACGTGCCGAAGGAAGGGACACGGTTTTTACGGCTGGGGGATGAGACGGTCGCAAAAGCATTATCGGCGAATATGTTAGTGAGAGCCCCTACCTTAAGCGCCTTTCACATGAAACTGATGCCTGACAGTTACCTCACTCAGACATTTTTCTTAAGATTTTACCCTGAATAAACGCTATCGCTGCATTACACAATCGGCAATCTGTCGGACACTGAGATACGTTTGCATGGTATCCAGAACGCTTCATCACAACCTGACATTGACCACTGCCAGTCGCGCCATACTTTTTTCTTCTCAGTCCAGGTAAACTTTATTCTGGCTGGTATAGGCTGGCCGAAATCTGTCCGAATAGAGGCCGAAAAAATTCTAACTGTCTGATTATAAAGTTATGAATTAGTAAGTATTACTACCATTTATATGCAGGCATCGTGCCCATATATCGTTGAATTTTCTGGATTAAGCGGGCGGTTTTTAACAAATATGATACATATACCGCATATTCAGAAATGCATGATTTGCAAGTTCAGATTTTCGCCTGTACGAAAATGTCCGAAATTTGTCCGTAATTACATATGCCTCATACCAGTACGTACTCATCGCCACGGAAGTCGGGATACTTCTGCGTCATCGAGAGATTCTTATGACCCAGCAACCGCTGTGTAAACACCTCACCATAATGCGCTTCAAATAACCTTCCCGATAAACTGCGGATCTCATGGAAAGCTGGCGGGTTGTCCGCCTCATCCAGACCGCAGCGGGTTCGCGCCTGCGTCAGATTTTCCGGGCGCGGCGGCAGGTCTGGTTACGGTGGAGGTTAGCATCATAAGTTTCAGGCCTTTTGATCATATTTTACTTTTTCCATCAGCAAATTACCCCCGACAACACTATGCGAATGAACGTTTGGATTCCTGGCGTGTTTATGGGAATTGAGATAAATCGCTTCCGGATGAAGCCGGCACTCTTTGCCGTGTAGCTCCGGGCATGGGTAGATTCGCCCTTCGCGTGCCCAGCGGCGCATAGCGGACAGGGAAGGCGGCTGAGAATAGGTTTCGCTCGCCCACTCGGTCAGGGTGAGCAGCTTAGCCATGATTAACTTCCAGATTTCGGTCCATTAAAAAACCCCGCAAAAACGGGGTTTCATTGTTTATCTCTGTCACGTTTATCCTGCTCAGGCTTCCATTCAAGCCCGCACATATCGCAGGAAAACTTCCCGTCAGGGCGCTTTCGTGCTCCCACAGCGGCTTAAAATGCGCCCTGACGCAGCGGTTTCACCGCGGGCGTTAATGAATGGCGCCTTATATCATCACTCCGGACCTTAGCCCCCAATAGACCGGATCTAACACCAGATTCCAGGTGAAATGGAGAGCAGCCTGAAGAAATGCATAATTACTTCCGTGAACGCCTGGCGTAAAGTTAATGCGTGTTTTTCGTTTCATGGCAACGCCCCCTGATGAAGATAGCGTTGCATCGACCCGTTGAACTCACAGCGTAGAGCGGCCTGAGATTATATCGATTGCTCTGCTGACATGCGGACGTCAGCAGATAGCGGCGGGGACATAAATTGCCAGCTTGAGTGCAGGGGAGTCATTTGACGTAAACGTTGAATAGCAGTATGTCCGCGTTATCCCGTCCTTCCCTGTGAGTTTTTTCTCTCCGGACACCGGCGCCGTTATCACATGCTCGCTCCACCATGTATCAAACTCCGGGCATTCACGGCTTAAGCATTCTACCAGCGCAGTGAAGGTCTCATCGTCTGCATTTCGTGAATAACTGGAATGAAACAGGCCGAGCATTCTCTGTGCCTCTGCAGCCCAGGTGTCGCCAAAAAGGTATCTGGCCTGCTCTGTAGTGAACATGAAAACCATGATATTTCGCTCATCTGCAGCCAACAGGCTGAAATCCGTGATGAACTGTTCTGCTGCAGAATTCCACACCAATACATCCCATCTGTCATTGGTGACGTAGGCAGGCTCACTCAGCGCCCTGACCAGATGCGATAAGCTAGCCGGGACTTCATGTTCGATATCTGCACTTTTTTTCCGGCCTGTCAGTGTTTTCAGGTGCAGAAATTCTGCCTTGCTCAGCTGCAGAGCTTTAGCCAGGGCGTTAACTATCCGTTCGGAAAGCGTGCTGACCCGTCCCTGTTCGATTTTGGTATACCATTCCGTACTTATTCCCAGCATCGCCGCAACTTCCTCACGCCTTAGCCCGGGCGTTCGCCGTCTTTCTGGCCCGGCAGAGGGGGGACGCTCAGGCTTAACCCTTGCACGTCGTGAACGTAAAAACTGACTGAGCTCAGTATTCTTAACCATTTTTTGAACCTGGTAGTAAATTATACCTGTATAAAACTAGTGTATTTTACCCCGTTTTGGGTCGCCCTATGATGGTTTCATATTGTTCTATGCCCTCAGGAGAATATGACCATGAAAGCTGCTGTGCTTACTGCCTTTGGCCGTCCGCTGGACGTTAAGAATGTGCCTGCACCGGTGATGGGAACCGGGGAAGTCATTGTCGATGTGGTTGCGGCACCCGTTCTCTCCTACACGAATGAAGTACTGAGTGGGGAGAGAAAATATCTTTTACCTGTGCCGGTCATCCCGGGCTGTGGTGCCATCGGAAAGGTTCGCCAGACCGGCCCTGACTCAGCCTGGCTGAAACCAGGAGACTGGGTATTCTGCGATCCGACGGTGCGTTCCCGTGACAACGCGCTGTCGCCAGAAATTGTCCTCCAGGGATGGAGTGCCCGTGGTGAAGGAGGACAAAAAATCCAGCAATATCACCTGAATGGTAGTCTTGCTGAACAAATACGCATTCCGACTGAAAACGCAGTGCCCATTGGCGACATATCGCCTGCAGAAGCGGGGCGATGGTGTGCCATCAATACGCTGCTTATAGCCTATGGCGGATTGTTATCTATGGATTTGAAAGCGGGAGAGCGCCTGCTGGTCAGTGGTGCAACCGGTAATTTCGGCAGTTCCGCTGTGCTTGCTGCCCTGGCCATGGGAGCCCATAAAGTCATCGCACCGGGCCGTAGTGAACGGGTGCTGAACGATTTGAAAAAACGTTTTGGATCGCGTGTGGAAACAGTAAAGCTCACAGGTACAGCAGAGATCGATATTGCTGCCATGAAGCACATGGCCGGGGGACCCATTGATGCGGTCCTTGATTTCCTTCCGCCGTCTGCGCAGGCCTCTGTCGTCCGGAATGCGATTATGTCAGTCAGACCTTATGGTCGTGCAGTCCTTATGGGCGGTGTTGGCATGCTGGGTGGGGACGATCTTTCGCTACCTTATCCCTGGATAATGCGTAACCTCATTACCGTAAAAGGGCAGTGGATGTATGAACCTTCGGCAGTCCCTACGCTCTGCGGCCTTATACGCGCGGGACTGCTTGATCTGAGCCACTATGACGTAACCGAGTTTCCGCTTGAGAGAGTGAATGATTCAGTCGCGCATGCTGCGAAAAACAGCGGGCCGTTTAAACTCACCGTCGTGCGTCCCTGACCAAAGGCGCCGCGTTGGGCCGGATTGCTCTCCTACGACGGCCCTGCGTATGGGTTCAATCACAAAATTCTGGCACAAAAAAGCCCGCTGCGCGGGCTTGATAAGAACCGATTAATGCGGAATCTCAGAGACCTCTTTGACATCCGCTTTGTTGATCTGCTGTTTGACACCATTGGCATCAACGTAGCCCAGCAGTCCGCTTTCCGCTTCCTGCGGTTTACCATCGCTGACAATGGTACGGCCATCATTGGTATGAATGGCGTAGCTGGTACGGGTACAGCCGGTCAGGGCGCTCAGTGCCACAATGGCTGCCAGTGGTAACAAAATCACTTTTTTCATGTCGCTCTCCCTATCGAGTAGATCAGTTATTCAGTTCACTCATATTGGTGATCTGGTCACGGTTAATCTGTTCTGTTTTACCGGTTTGCGCATCTTTATATGAGACCAGGCCAGTATCACTATCCACCTGTGGCTTACCATCGGTGACGATAGTGCGTCCGTCGGTGGTTTTAATCGCCTGATTCGATGAACAGCCGGCGATGGCAAAAATCGATGTCAATAACACAGCCGCTACAGTCAGTTTCTTCATAGTAATTTCCCTGATTGGTCTGAAGTCCAGCTATAAGCGTAGAACAAAATCCGGATTCTGGTCTGACCTGACTCGCTTTCTTTGCACAATTAATGCGGTTTAGCGTGCAATTGATGAGGAGGAAATTACCAGGCGCGGCTAATGTGTTTCGCCGCGTATATTGGGAAGGCAGGATAGCGTTGCGATATTACTCAGCGGCCAGGCGACCAAGCAGCAGAGAAAAAATAGCCTCGTAATGCGTTTTCAATATCACATCGTCGCACTGGTCGAGACGTGCTATTAGCGCGACAAACAGGGTTTTTCGGTTCAGCAACTTGCCGCTGCACAAAATTTCCTGCACCAGCGTGCCAAGTAACTCATGCTGCTTTGCCTGCAGCGATCCACCAGTCCATGGTAATGCATCTTCAGAATTATTATGAAAAGGATCGTATCGCATCATCATTACCCTGATAGCAGTGCGTTAATTCAGCTTTTTGGCCAGCAGCCTGATCGCATTATCGCAGGCCTGCTGGATGGCCGGATTCTCCGAGCGCAAGCCCGTGCGATACAGCGCGCCAATTATTTGCTGAACAGATAAGGTTTCACCCGGTTGTACAATCTGTGTGACGACTTTGCCCAATAAAAGATAGATCTCATCGGCATCTTCTAATTCATCGTGCTTCACTCAACCCCCGGAACAAATAAACATAAATCTAAGTAATATGTTACTGACTGATAAATATTATTAAGCGCGCGATTCCAGGGTTTAAAACGTTATCGCGGCGAATATTAATTAGGAAACGCCTATTTCCTAATAGGCCAGACGAATCAGTCCAGAATGCTGAGCACCATATTAATGGTTTCTTTGCCATTAGTCACATCCTGAATTTTGCCTACCACGCGCATACCAAATGCCACGCAAAGCAGCAGTCCAGCGGCGGTGTCGGCATCCAGTCGTGGCGAAATCGATCCGTCCTCTTGTCCCTGTTCAACCAGCGAAGTCAGGAAGTTGCGGTTGCGTAATACCGCTTCACGCACCAGCTGGGATAACTCTTCGTCCAGCGTTTGCAGTTCCACGGTACTGCCAACCACCAGGCAGCCACGTCTGCCCTCGATCTCGCTGGCTGAGTCGAGATAAAACTGCAGCAGCTCAGCAATGCGCGCCCGGCCGGTCGGGTACTGTTGCAAACGGGTGCGCAGGTCCACATTGCGCAGCAGGATGTAGCGCTCAAACACCCGCAGAAACAGGGAACGTTTATCCTGAAACGCTTTATAGATACTGCCCGCCGTCAGGTTCATCGCTTCACCTAAATCGGCAATCGAGGCCGCATGAAAACCCTTCTGGCGGAACACGATCATAGCGCTGTCGAGCGCTTCGTCGATATCAAAGTTGCGCGGTCTGCCGCGCTCTCTGGCAGCCGGCGCCGGATTGGGTTTACTGGTCATAATGCGGGCTATTTAGAATGAATCGTTTCCAAATTATCCGGCTTATCGGTGACAGGGTCAAATCCTGCCCAAACGCCTGGCCCGGCGTGCGCTGATCGACAGCGAACCGCGTTAATGTTCAGCCCTGCTAGTTGAGAATTTTTGACTGCCGGAGGATGATAAACCTTTTGCCGGGCCGGGACCTTTTCATGCTGATCTCCACTGAGGATACGCGCACTTTCAACACCGACATCCGCCTGGCGGCGACGCTGGCCGCCGTGGCGGGCGCACTGAACACTGCGGCGTTCGAAACGGTTGGTTTCTTCTCCGCCAACATGACCGGTAACGTCTCGTCACTGTCCGATCATCTGGCGAAAGCCAATCTGCATATCGGGCTGTTCTTCCTGCTGATTGTGCTGTTATTCATCGCCGGTTCGTCGGTCTCCACGCTGATCATCAATTCCGGCCGCAGGCGGCAGATACGCGGCATCTACGCCATCAATATTCTGCTGGAGGGCATTGCGTTGCTGGTGCTGGGGATTGTCGAAAGCGGCTTTCATTTCAGCGAGGGCGGTGTGTTACTGATTCTCAGCCTGAGCTTTCTGATGGGCCTGCAAAATGCGGTGGTAACGCGCATCTCCAATGCCCGCGTGCGCACGACGCATGTCTCTGGCACGTCAACCGATATCGGCATTGAGCTGGCGATGCTGTTCGATGTGCTGCGTCGCAAAGAGTCACCGAAAGACGCGCCGCTGTACATTGAGCGGCTAAAACTGCATTGCTACACCGTGCTGGCATTTCTCGCTGGCGGGGTGCTGGGCATTCTGCTGCTGCAGTGGCTAAGCTACGCGCTGCTAATCGTTATTGGGTTACTGCTCAGCGCGCTGGCGCTGTCGGCGCTGAAACGTGCGGGCAGCAACCCGCTTCACGCCCGCTAAGGAAGGGAATCATGATCTCGCTCGACGACCGCCTGCAAGTTATCTGGCAGTTGCTTAGCACTGCCACCACATCGCGTTCAGCTTTCACCCTGATGCAGCTGGCAACGGTGAGTGCCGACGGTCAGCCCAGCCTGCGCACCGTGGTGATACGGCAGTTTTTGCCCACGCTGCCGGCCCTGCGGTTTACCGCCGATCGGCGCAGCGCCAAAATGCAGGATATTGCAGCCCAGCCGCAGGTGGCGTTACTGGCTTATGATGCCGCCAGTCGCGTTCAGCTCAGGCTGGCAGGCACGGCTCAGCGCGTTGACGATGCACAACAGCGTGCCGCAGCCTGGCATGCATTGCGCCCGCACTCACACGCGTTGTTTCAGTCACCGGTCAGGCCGGGCAGCGTGATTGCCCATCCTGATGACGCACTGCCTGCCAGCGCGCAAAAGGCGGGCACCGGGCCCGACGAGCACTTCGCGCTGGTGCAGATCACCTTGCATAGCGTGGAGTGGCTGGATGTCAGCCGCGAGCCCCATCAACGCGCGCGATTTGAGGCCACTGCGGATGGCTGGCAGGGCAGCTGGCGTGTGCCCTGAGATTTATTGTTCCGCCGGTGTTTTTGCCTGACGCGGGCGGCCAGCCGCACCGGCGCACACCAGCGCCAGCAGTACCATGATCAGTACCGGCAGCATCGCCATGCGCAATCCGGCATGTTCGCCGATAAAGCCCAGTCCGGGCGGGCCGACCAGAAACGCCAGATAGCCCAGCGTGGCGGCAATCGTGACGCGCACCGCGCTGTTATGGCCATCGCCCGCCGCCGAGACCGTTAGCGGGAAGCCGAGCGACGCGCCGACGCCCCAGAACAGTACGGCCGCCGCCGCCAGCCATGGGTTATCGGAGAAAATCACCAGCGTCAGCCCCAGCGCGGCGGAGAAAGCGCTGGCGCGCAGTACCCAGACACGGCCCAGACGATCAACCACCAGCCCGCCGAGAAAGCGCCCCAGCGTCATGCCAGCGGTGAAGCCCGCGTAGACCAGCGTGCTTTGGGTATGATTGAGGTTATGGCCGTCGATCATCAGTAACGGCAGCCAGTCGTTAGCCGAGCCTTCCGCCAGCGCCATCGCCAGAATCACCACGCCGAGCACCAGCAGCTGGCGGTCACGCAGTTCACGTCCAACCTGGGCCAGAAAGCCGCCATGATGCGGCTGTTCGCTACGTTCGCTGTCGCTGGTGGCGGGCAGATGGCGCAGCGCCAGGGCGGCAATCAGCAGGTTAACCAGCAGCACCACGCTAAAGTGCCAGTGGGTGCTGATATCGGCTGCGGTCATGGCCAGCCCCGCCAGTGCGCCGATCAGCGTGCCGAAACTGAAGAAGCCGTGAATGATGGTCATGATTGACTTGCCGATGCGCCGCTCAAACGCTGCCCCTTCGACATTAACCACCACATCCATCAACGCGGTTCCGCCGCCCAGCAACACCAGACTGGTAAACACCAGCCCGCTACTGGCGAGCGTCAACGCAACGGTCATCAGCACCAGGCCACCGAGCAGGATCAGGTAACCCGAGCGCATCACCCGGCTGGTGCCAAAGTGCGCGACCAGCTTACCGGCCAGCAGCACGCCCAGCATGGAGCCACAGGAGAAGCCAAACAGAATCAGACCCATCATTTCCGTCGAGGCGTGCAGCACATCACGCATAAAGGGCGTGCGGCTAACCCAGGAAGCCCAGGTAAAGCCAGGAATAAACATCAGGCCAAAGATGGCCCATTTACCGCGTGTCTGTTGCTGAGGGTGCATAAGGTTCCTTTAGGGAGCGGTGGGCAAGCGGGGGTGAAACGCTTTCGTTGCTGATGGCCGTTAGCATGGTTCACAGAATAGCAGTTTTGCTGGCGCTCGTTGAGGCGATGTCGCTTGCGCCAGCGCGCCGGGGGGAATTGGTCAGTGGGAGAAAGCCCCTCCGCGCGACGACGCGGAGGGCAAAGGGATTAGAAACTCTGCCAGTCGGCATCGCTGGCCAGTGCCAGGCGTCCCGGCTGTGGCGCTTTGTGGCTCGCCGGCGCCGGCTTGATGACCGGCGTTGCGCCGGATTCTGCCAGCACGAAGCGGGTCACCAGCTGGTTGAGCGTCTGGGCCTGTTCCTGCAGCGATTGCGACGCGGCTGAGGCCTGTTCCACCAGCGCGGCGTTCTGCTGCGTCACATCATCCATCTGATTCACCGCCTGCTGCACCTGGCTGATGCCCTGACTCTGCTCAACCGCGGCCGCGGCGATTTCGCTCATCAGTTCGCTGACCTGATGGATAGCGTCATTCATCACCTGCATATTGCTGCTGACGTCGCTGGCCTGGGCGGCCCCGGCTTCAGTCAGTCGATGCGACTCTTCAATCAGTCCCTTAATTTCGCGTGCGGCCGAAGTGGAGCGCTGAGACAGGCTGCGTACTTCGCCGGCCACCACCGCAAAGCCCTTGCCGTGCTCACCGGCGCGTGCGGCTTCGACTGCGGCGTTGAGCGCCAGAATATTGGTCTGGAAAGCGATGCCTTCGATCATCGAAACAATGTCCGTGACCTTGCGCGAGCTGCCACGAATGTCATCCATGGTCGAGAGCATGGTGCTGAGCGAGGTACCACTTTTTTCCGACAGCGCACTGGCGTTAGCCGCCAGCTGGCTGGCCTGGCGCGTGTTATCGGCGGTCTGACGTACGGTTTCACTCAGTTCAGTCATGCTGGCCGCGGTCTGCTCCAGCGAAGCAGCCTGCTGCTCGGTACGCGCAGAGAGGTCTTCGTTACCGGCGGCGATCTCCACTGACGCGCTGCCCACCGAATGTGAGGCGCTGCGCACGGCGCTTAACGAACTGGCGACGCTGCGCATCAGCTGATTGAAAGAGTGCGCCATGGTGCCCACCTCATCGCGACGGCTTTCGTCGGCGCTCAGCGTCAGGTCGAGATTTTCGCTGGCGCGCATCATGACTTTGCCGACATCGGACAGACTGCGACGAATGCGCAGCACGGTGAACAGGGCGAACAGGCCAAAAATAATCACTGTGGCTATCACGCCGGTAATGGTGGTCCACAGCACTTCATGGAAGGTGCTGAGGTTGGTGGCGCGTAACTCATCGCCGATAGAAATATTCAGCATCAGCTGCTGCTGGTAATTGGTGACCAGCTGGCGAATGGCGGCACCAATGCCGTTCTGCCCCTCGATCAGATCAAGGCTGATGGCGTTCTGATGCGCGCGCGAGGCAGTGAGAAACGCCGGCAGCCGCTCGCTCACGCGCTGAATATTGGCAAAGGCCAGCTCGGTCAGTCGCTTATCTTCGTCACTGGAGAGGTTGTGAGTCAGGTAGTAATCGGTGAGCGATTTCAGGCCGCCGATCTGTTTATCAATGTCCGCTTCAACCGCAGGCATGTTGCTATCCTGCAGCTGAGTCTGATGTTTGTAAAGCGTCAGCGCCAGCTGATTGCTGCGATCAATTAACGTGTTGAGGTCTTTGATCGAAGGGATGGCATTGGTTTGCACATATTCAAAGCGCTCCTGGAAGCTGGAAAGCAGTGAGATGGCGAGCACGGCTTGCAGAATGATGGCGCCAAACAGCATGGAAAAGGTCAGTAACAATCGTTGGGAGATGTTCATCTTATTATCCTTAATCTAAACGCACCCCGACGCCTGACGCGGCGGGTACAAGGGCAGATTAAAGAACATCGGCAGATTGTGGTTTTTAGTTAATGAAATTTTAGCGCCGGGTAGCAGAAGAGGCTGGCGGGTTAACAGTGGAGCCGGTCGCCGTGAACGGCGACCCTACGGTGCATGTCCCGTTATTTCCGCAGGGTACGCATTCATGCGCACCTGGAAACGGGGAGTGCATGTCCCGTTGTTTCTGTAGGGTGCGCATTCATGCGCACCTGGAAACCGGCACCTTGCGTTCCACTCACGGCCGGCGGAATAGCGCCAGGCTGCGGCCCTCCAGCTCGAAATCCTTCTCTTTGGTAATTACCAATCCCTTACTGGCGCTGTCGGAGGTGGTCAGCTCCAGCACCCAGCCGCCTTCACCAAACTGCGGGATGCGGAACGGCACATTGCCTTCAAACGGATTGAACAGCATCAGCACATCGTGCCAGATACCCTCTTCGGTTTGCAGATCCGGACGCCCAATGTACACGCCGAGCGTCGAGCCCTCGTCCCACTGTTCCGCCTGCTGAAAACCGCCGCCGGCGTTAAACCATTTAATCTCCATGCCGTCGCGCCAGCTTTCGCGTCGCAGCAGCGGCTGCTGCGCGCGCAATGCGATGATCTGACGGGTGAAATCGCGTAACGCATCAGCGGAAGCCGGCAGATCTTCCCAGTGCAGCCAGGAAATCTCGCTGTCCTGGCAATAGCCATTGTTATTGCCCATCTGGCTGCGGCCAAACTCATCGCCCGCCAGCAGCATCGGTGTGCCGTGAGAGAAAAACAGCGTGGCGAGGAAGTTACGCTTCTGCCGCTCGCGCACCGCGTTGATGCCTTCGTCGTCGGTGGGGCCTTCGGCACCGTAGTTGTATGAACGGTTATCGTTATGGCCGTCGTTGTTATCTTCCCCGTTGGCATCGTTGTGCTTGTCGTTGTACGAGACCAGATCGTTCAGCGTAAAGCCATCGTGCGCGGTGATAAAATTGACGCTGGCCCACGGGCGGCGGCCGCGTTGATCGTACATATCGCCGGAACCAAGCAGGCGCGCGGCAAAGTCGGTTGAGACGTTGTCGCCTTTCCAGTACTCACGCACCGTGTCGCGATATTTGTCGTTCCATTCGGCCCAGCCGGGCGGGAAACCACCCACCTGGTAGCCACCGGGGCCGATGTCCCAGGGTTCGCCGATCAGTTTTAGCTTAGACAACACCGGATCCTGCGTCATGGCATCAAAGAAGCCGCCACGCTGATCGAACCCTTCCGGCTCGCGGCCGAGAATGGTGCCGAGGTCGAAGCGAAAACCGTCGATATGCATCGATTCTGCCCAGTAGCGCAGCGAATCCGTCACCAGCTGCAGCACGCGCGGATGGGAGGTATTCACTGTGTTGCCAGTGCCGGTATCGTTGATGTAATAACGGTGCTGATCCGGCAGCGTGCGGTAATAAGAGAAGTTATCAATCCCTTTAAACGACAGCGTCGGCCCCAGTTCGTTGCCTTCCGCGGTGTGGTTATACACCACGTCGAGAATCACTTCGATGCCGGCATCGTGGAAAGCGCGCACCATGTCGCGAAAGCCCTGAATACCGCGCGGACCGAAGTAGCGGCTGGCAGGCGCAAAAAAGGCCAGCGAGTTATAGCCCCAGAAGTTTTTCAGTCCGCGATCCAGCAGGTGCTGGTCGTCCGGGAACCAGTGCACCGGCAGCAATTCCACTGACGTCACGCCGAGGCTTTTGATGTAGTCGACGGTGGATTTGTGGCTCATGCCGTCATAGGTGCCGCGCATCTCTGCCGGAATGCCCTGATTAAGCTGGGTGAAACCTTTGACGTGGGTTTCATAAATCACCGTGCTGGACCACGGAATGCTGGGCCGGTTATGGTCCTGCCAGTCAAACTCATTGGTATCAATTACCCGACACTTGGGGGTAAATGGCGCGCTGTCACGGGTATCCAGCGTCAGATCTTTATCTTCGTGCAGTAAATCGTAAGCGAAATGCGCTTCATTCCAGTCGATGTTGCCCTGCAACTCGCGGGCGTAGGGATCAATCAGTAATTTGCTCGGGTTAAAACGGTGACCGTTTTCCGGATCGAACGGTCCGTGAACGCGATAACCATACAGCGCGCCGGGTTTCAGCCCGGGCACGTAGCCGTGCCAGATTTCGTGGGTATATTCCGGCAGATCGAAGCGGGCGATTTCATGCTGACCGTTCTCATCGTACAGACAGAGTTCGACCCGTTCCGCGTGTGCTGAAAACAGCGCAAAATTGACGCCGTCCCCATCAAAGTTGGCGCCGAGCTGGTGCCCCGATCCAGCGGTGATTTCTAAAGGTTTACCGTTAGACATTCAATCCTCTCCATCCAGTGAATAGATAGTCATGTAAAACAACAGGTTTATCGGGGACGCTACTGGCTAATCAGCACCAGCGGCGCGCTATAGCTCACATTGTCCAGCGTAATATCATCATTAATCACTACGGTTTCACCGGTCAGCACATTGCGATAGTGGCGATGCGCCAGCGATTCCGGCAGTGCCAGTCGGGTAAGACTCCACTGTGCACCATTGAAAATCAGCCGTGGCGTAATCACCAGCAGCGCGTGATCGCTGTCCTGCCGGGCAAAAGCGATCACTTTTTCTGCGTGTTCACCCGATGCGCTCAGCGGCTGATAATCACCAAAGCGGAACAGCGACGGATGGTCGCGGCGCAGATGCAACAGGCGCGCAACCATCTGCTGTTTCAGCCGACCGCTCAGCCAGTCCTGCTGGCTGGCAAAGTCCGGTGCGGCGTGGACATCCAGCTGCGCCGTCAGCTGAGCGAAATCCGGCTCGCGCCGGTTGTCCGGATCGACCAGGCTGAAATCCAGCGCTTCGCAGCCCTGATAGATATCCGGCACGCCCGGCGCGGTCAGTTTGATCACCGTCTGGCTCAGGCTGTTAACCAGTCCGGCACGGATGAACGGCTGTAGCGCGTGGCTAAAGTCCTGCAGGAACGCCGGATTGGTGGGCGACAGCAGCTGACGGGCATACTCCAGTACAGCGTTTTCGTAAGCCTCATTGCCGTCCGCCCAGTCGGTGCGTAACTTCGCCTCGCGCAGGGCTTTTTCCACAAACGGTAAAAAGCGATCGCGCAGCGCGTCGAGTGCCGCTGTGTCCTCCGGCTGCAGCGTGGTGGGCCAGACGCCGGCCAGCGCCTGATACAGCATCCACTCGACCGGCGGTTCGGGAGCCGGGCCGTCCGCCAGCGCGACTACGTGTGGTTGATTCATCTGCCGCCAGCGCGTGACGTTTTCCGCCCACAGCGCCGGCGCTTCACTCAGGGTATACAGCCGCGCGCGTGCATCCTCGCCGCGTTTGGTATCGTGCGTGGAGGTACCCGACAGCCCATCCGGCTGGTGCTGCAGGCGGGTTTGCATTTCGTGGTGAAAGCGTTCAAGCGAAAACGCATGCGGCAGCGGTTCGGCACCCACTTCGTTGATCGCCAGCGCCACGTGATTGCGGAAAAACAGCGTGTCTTCGACCGATTTCGCCATCAGCGGGCCGGTCAGCTGCTGGAAGCGGGCGCGGAATTCCGCCGCATCCTGCTCGCCCTGTTCAGTGATCGCCCCCAGCAGTAATGCCTGCAAAAAGCTCAGCGCCGCAGGCGAGGCGCTGTGTTTAACCTGCTCCAGCACCTGTAATAGCAACGCTTCGCCTTCCAGCGGCATACCGGCTTTCCGGCCGTAGGTGCGATACACCGGGAAGGCGATCAGCAGCTCGCGCAGCGCCACGTGCAGCTCAGCCTCACTGAAGTTGCGATGCACCAGATCGGCTGCCTCGGTAGCCAGCGCCAGCAGGCGGCTGAATTCCCCGGCAAAGTTACGATCGACCATCAGTTCACGTGCCGCACGCAGGCCAGCCGCCACGTCGTTACGTTCAGCGGATACCGCTTCATAGGCCAGATGCAGCATATCGATCTGATTATCATCAATCAGCGCATGCGACAGCGCGGCGATAAACTCGTAACCGGTGGTGCCGGACACCGGCCAGTCGGCGGGCAGTTGCTCACCGTCAGCGAGAATCTTCTCCACCGTGATATAACACGCGTCGCCCGCGGCCTGACGCAGCTGTTGCAGATAGCCGAGCGGATCGGCCAGCCCGTCAACGTGGTCGACGCGCAGCCCGCTCACCACACCGCTGTGTACCAGTTCAAGAATCAGGCGATGCGAAGCCGCGAACACCTCTTCATCTTCGACGCGCACGCCGACCAGCCCGGTAATTTCAAAGAAGCGGCGGTAGGAGAGCGCGCTGCGCGCCTCACGCCAGTTCATTAGCTGCCACGGCTGTTGCGCATGCAGTTCCGCGATGGCCGCGCGATCGCGCAGCGCCAGCACCTCGTCTTTACGCTGCTGCCAGCTGGCGGGCGTCAGCGGGTAGTAACTGTCGTAATAGACCAGCGCCGGATTGCCGCTGTGCGGATCGGCCTTGATGCTGAGTTCATCATTGGCCAGCACGCGGTCAAAATCATCGCCAAGGAACGGCAGCGTCAGCCTGCGTGACCAGTCGATATCAAAGTAGCGCGCGTAGCGGCTGGCTTCCCCGTGTTCAATCACATCGCGCCACCAGGCATTTTCCAGCGACGCCGCCATGTGGTTAGGCACAATATCGAGGATCAGGCCAATCCCGGCCTGCTGCAGCGCCGCGCTGAGGCGGTCAAAACCGGCGCGTCCGCCAATTGCCGGGTCAATCTCATTGGCGTCGGTGACGTCATAGCCGTGCGTCGAGTCGCGGGTGGCGGTAAAGATCGGCGAGGCGTAAAGATGGCTGATACCCAGCTGCTGCAGATAGGGCACCAGCTGCGCCGCGCGGTCAAACGTCATGCCGTTACGGAACTGGATACGGTAAGTCGCGGTTGGAATACTCATTGCGCTGCTCCTTTTGCCAGACGCACGATGAGAGAGTGCTGCGGCAGCTCGCCGCTTTCCTGTGGCCACGCAAAGAGCGTCTCGCCGGGCATAGCGGGCAGCGGCTGGCTCTGCTGTCCAATATTCAGCGCCAGCGACAGCTGGCCCTGCGGGAACTGCCAGCTGACGGCGACAAAGCCTGGTGCGGTGCGCAGCACCTGGCCGTTATGCCTGCGGGCATCCGGCAGCAGCGGCACGATGTGCTGCTGGCGCAACGCCAGCAGCTGGCGCGTAAGCGTCAGCCACGCCTGGCCTGCGGGATTTTCCACTTTGCTCCAGTCCAGTTTCGAACGCGTGAAGGTCTCTTCAGCATTGGGATCCGGTACCGTATCGTCATGACCGGCGTGACCGGTAAATTCGCGCGCCCGTCCTTCACGCACCGCTTTCGCCAGATCGCCGTGGAAATCGGTAAAGAACAGGAACGGGTTGGTTTCACCGTACTCTTCGCCCATAAACAGCAGCGGAATATGCGGTGACAGTAGCAGGGTGGCGAGCAGCACTTTGGTGCGATCGACACCGGCCAGACTAATCAGGCGTTCGCCCTGGGCGCGATTGCCTACCTGATCGTGGTTCTGGATGAAGTCGACAAACGCCACCGGCGGCTGGCCTGCGCTGGGTACGCCGCGCCGCTGGCCGCTCTGTGGCGACAGCTCGCCCTGATAAGCAAAGCCCTCGGTGAGAATGCGCGCGATTAATTTCTCCGGTACGTCGGCGAAATCCTGGTAATACGCGTGCGTCTCGCCAGTGGCAAAGACGTGAATGGCATTATGAAAATCGTCGTTCCATTCACCGCTGAACAGTGGCGCGTTACCGTCCGCATCGCGCGGATGCAGGAAGATCACGTTGCGGCTGTCTTCGGTGGTGAGATGGATCGGGCGAGAGTGGATTTCGCTGCGAATACGTTCGGCAATTTCGATCAGCACATGCTTGCTGGACGTGTCCTCAATCTGGTCGATGGCATCGAAGCGCAGGCCGTCGAGGTTAAACTCTTTCAGCCAGTAGAGCGGTGCTTCGACGATATAACGCCGCGCGGCATCGATATCGTAAGCAATCCCGGCGCCCCACGGCGTCATGCGCTCTTCGTGGAAAAAGGCCGGCGCCAGTAGCGGCAGGTAATTGCCTTCCGGACCAAAGTGGTTGAGCACAATATCCAGCACCACCGACAGTTCCAATGCGTGCGCGGCATCGACAAAGGCTTTGAAATCATCCGGTGAGCCATACGCCGAGTGCGGCGCATACAGCAGAACGCCGTCATAGCCCCAGCCGCGCGCGCCGCCAAACTGCGATACCGGCAGCACTTCGATCATGGTGATACCGAGGTCAGCCAGCGCGGGGAGTTTTGCGATAGCCGCGCGGAAGGTGCCTTCGGCGGTAAAGGTGCCGATGTGCAGCTCGTAGACCACCGTTTCGTGCCACGGCCGTCCCTGCCAGTCACGCTGCTGCCAGTCGTAATGGTGAGGGTCGATAACCAGAGAAGGGCCGTTGACATCGGCGCGTTGTGCCCGCGCGGCCGGATCGGGCACCGTGCTGCCATCGGCCAGCTCGTAGTGATATTCGCTGCCGTGACCAGGCCCGCGCAGCGTCAGGCTGAACCAGCCATCCTGCTGCGGCTGCATGGCATGCTGCTGGCCATCGGCGTGAAGGGTAATTTGCTGCTGACCGGGTGCCCAAAGGCGAAACCGCACGCTGCCGTCAGCAAGGATTTCAGCACCCCAGGATTTTTCCAACGTTGTGGATTCCATTCTATTGCCTCGTTAAGCCCCGCACGGGGAATGGACGACATCAAGCGATTCGCGTTCCTTAAAACCATTTACTCTCTGAATACAAAAGACTAAATGCCCTGGTAGCAAACGGGTACGCAGATAAATCACTGAGTACCCTGAAAAATCATAGCCTATATTTTCAGATTTAATTCCCGCTGCGCTTTAAACAGTACCGTTACGTAAATTTTCCGATTTGTTCGCTTAAGCACCTTTTAATCTCAGCCATAGGCTACGCTTATCTCTGCGCAGTTAACCGATGCGCGAAATAATGCCAGGCGGCACTGTCACCTAAATGAGGAGAACACTGATGAACGAAGATCGTATCAGCGGAAACTGGAAGCAGTTCAAAGGAAAAGTGAAAGAGAAATGGGGCCAGCTTACAGATGACGATTTAGACGTAGCCGAAGGGAAACGCGATCAATTAGTCGGCCGCATTCAGGAGCGCTACGGCTACGGTAAAGATCAAGCAGAGAAGGAAGTCAAAGAGTGGGAAGATAGTAATAAATTTAACTGGTAGTGTTGGTTATCCCCGGTACACTGATGTGCCGGGGTTTTGTTATTTATAATGGCACTGTTTTTGAGCTGGATAAAATATCAGGCATGTCTTGATTTATTTTCTATGTTATTTCAGACATATATATGCCTATATATTCATCACTCCTGTAAAAAAAATCTTTCGGCCCCTGTAGGGTCGCCATTGATGGCGACCAATGACAGGTGCTTACCTGCACAAACGCTTTTTCTCAAAGGGGTCTGCGGTGATCGTCCTTATTGAGCGAAAGCAGCGCGACAAAACTCACTACGGCGGTGGCCATCACATACCAGGCGGGAATGTCGGCGTTGCCGGTTTGCTTCATCAGGCCGGTAATGATCAGACCCGCGCAGCCGGAAAACAGCGCGTTGGAGAGCGAATAGGCCAGCCCCAGCCCGGTGTAACGCACGCGGGTCGGGAACATCTCGGCCAGCATCGCCGGTCCCGGTCCGGCCAGCATGCCCACCAGCGCACCGGCGATAAACACCACCAGCGCTTTGATCGCCATATCGCTCTCCGGATGCTGCAGCACTTTCAGCAGCGGGAAAGCCAGCACCAGCAGCAAAAACGTCGCCAGCAGCATTAATGTGCGGCGGCCATAGCGATCGCTGAGTATGCCGGCCGGCAGGATGGTGGCGGCAAAGCCGAGGTTAGAGATGACCGCAATCAGCAGCGCCTGGTTAAAGCCGGTATGCAGCGCGGCCTGCAGATAGGTGGGCATGATCACCAGGTAGGTATAACCGGCGGCCGACCATACCATTAACCGCCCAATGCCTAGCACGATAGCGCGCAGCGTGACACCCAGCGACGCCTGCTGTTGTGGTGCCGCCGGTGTCTGGCTGAACTGCGGTGATTCGTCGAGGCCGGTGCGCAGCCACAGCGCCACTGCGCCGAGCGGCAGCGCCAGCAGGAAGGGAATGCGCCAGCCCCAGGCGTTCATGGCGGCGTCTCCCAGCAGCAGCGGCAGTACTGCCACCACGCCCGCGCCCGCCAGCAGTCCGAGCGCCACCGTCAGCGACTGCCATGCGCCATAAAATCCGCGCTTGCCGGGCGGCGCCGATTCGGTCATCAGCGAGACCGCACCGCCGTATTCTCCGCCGGCAAACAGTCCCTGCAAAATGCGTAGCAGTGTAATCAGCAGCGGCGCAGCCACGCCAATGCTGGCATAAACCGGGACCAGACCGATGGCGACGGTGGCCAGCGTCATCAATACCAGCACCGCGATCAGCACCGGTTTACGGCCATAGCGATCGCCCAGGCGGCCAAACAGTACTGCCCCTAACGGGCGAAAAAAGAACGCCACCGCGAAGGCCGCATAGGTGAGGATCAGGCTGGTGAGGGCGCTTTCTCCTTCCAGCTGAAAGAAATGTTTAGCGATCAGCGTGGCCATGAAACCGTACACGGCGAATTCATACCACTCGATAAAATTGCCGACGGATCCGGCAATCAGTACGCGCTTTTGATTAACGGCGGGAGACACGGCAGATGACATCATTAACCCTTAATGTGTAAAAAACAGTCAGAGAATGTCAGTCTACCGCAGCCCGGGGCGATTATCTGAGCTATAAGTCTGACGCAGGGCACAAAAAAGGTGCGCATTGAGCGCACCTGATGTGAATATCAGCGGGGATTATGCTGGCTGCTGTTTTTTACGGCTGCGCTGTTTACGCAGTTTATCAATCAGTTTATGCGCCTCGGCTTTAGTCGCCACCGCAGGGGATGAACCTTTCAGTGGCTTACGTGCTGTCTCACTCAGCGTCAATACCGTTAACAAACCAATCACGCCGGCACCCATCATGTAATACGCCGGCATCATGGTATTGTGCGTAGTGTCGACCAGCCATGCGGTAATTAACGGCGTGGTGCCACCGAACAGCGAGACTGATAAATTAAAGCCGATAGCCAGCGCGCTGTAACGAATATCGGTGACAAACAGTGCCGGTAATGTCGCTGGCATGGTGCCGCTAAAGCAGGTATGCAGTAAGCCCAGCACGGCCAGACCGGCAAATACCCATAGCATGTTGCCAGAACCAATCAGCATAAACGCCGGGATCGCCAGCACTAATAATCCCAGCGCGCCGAAACCAATCACCGGTTTACGGCCGATGCGGTCGGTGAAATGGCCCCACATTAAGGTCAGCGGCATCATGATAAACATCACCACCATCACCAGCAGCAGACCGGATATTTCGCTCAGCCCCAGAATGCCGGTTAAATAACTCGGCATATAGGCGGTTAGCATATAATTAGACACGTTAAACAGCAGCACCAGACCAATACACTTCAATAGCGGCTTACTCTGCGTGCGCAGCATTTGCCACAGCGTGAGCTGCGGCTTGTTATGTTCGGCCTCTTCACGCTTATCCATATGCTCTTTAAACGCGGGTGTCTCTTCCAGCTTCAGGCGGATATACAGGCCAAACAGCCCCAGCGGCGCGGCCAGGAAGAACGGTATGCGCCAGCCCCAGTCCATCATCGCCTGATGCGGCAGCAGCGCAATCATACCGGTCACCAGGCTGGCGCCCAGCAGATAACCGGCCAGCGTACCAAACTCCAGGAAGCTGCCCATAAAGCCGCGGCGTTTGTCGGTGGAGTATTCCGCAATAAAGGTGGCGGCACCGCCATATTCACCGCCGGTGGAAAAGCCCTGCACCAGACGCGCCAGCAACAGCAGGATCGGCGCGGCAATACCGATACTGGCATAGCTGGGAATCAGGCCAATACAGAAGGTACCAATCGACATCATAATCATGGTAAAGGCCAGCACTTTCTGCCGGCCAAAGCGATCGCCGAGTGGACCAAATACCATGCCGCCAATCGGGCGCACTAAAAACGCGGCCGCAAAAGTGCCAAACGACGCAATAAGCTGCGCGGTATTACTGGCGTCCGGGAAAAATACCTGGCCGATAATCACGGCAAGGTAACTATAAACGCCGAAATCAAACCACTCCATGGTATTACCCAGCGCTGCGGCGCTGACGGCGCGTTTCAATAATTTGTTGTCAATGACGGTAATATCGTCAACGGTCAAATCAGGTTTATTGGTCATCGTTCCGGTGCTCATAAACTCCCCATGAGTAAAATTGGAGCGATCTTATAGCTTTCGCAGCCGGCACTTCACAAAGGGAAATGAAAGCTATAAGAGGCTGAAAGGCGGTCACCTTAGGAAATATTTTATCTTTACGCAAGTTTGCGACATATATCCTTGCAATTAAGCGTAGCGTTAGAGTATGAGACTGTCAAAAGGCGCAGCGGCTGAAATAACCCATTATGCTGATGCTTAAAGCTGATAGCATTCTGCACATGATATTCTTTGGTGAGGCGATGATTTATAGGGAAATATGCTGCATTGCTACAGGATAAGAATGTCGACTTTGATAAATTTCATACGTTACTGGCAAGTACATCACCAAAGGATTTGGCTGAAAGGAATAGTCAGACTGTTGCCATGCTGGACACCAACCTGCGCAGCCAGTCTCGTAGCGGATTGTCATTGATGACGTCGCTGCATATCGTGGTCTGGCTCAATGACTGTCTTGTCGCGTTAATTATCGTGATTGTCGGCTGAATACATCTTTCAGCCCCTGGGAAAGCAATGCGCGTGATAAACCGCTACCGTCCACCGGAATCAACGTCCTGCGATGAATTTTCCATTGGCCCGCAATGCGTTTTAACTCCCAGCGATTCACTACAACGCGGTGTATGCGATACCCAGGAGAGCTGCCGTGATTGGCCAGCATGCGTGATTCGCCTTTATCATCCAGATAAATTAACTGTAAATAAGAGGTGACTACCGCGCTGTCTCCGCGCAGATCAATCAAGGGTAATCCGGTAAAATGCGCTAATCCGTTAGCCAGTGCTTCCTCATGCTCAGGCCGCAAAATAAAGGCGGCTATCGCCTCTGCACCCTCCGCGCCATCAAGATGAGGACCGCGATTGAATTCACTCTTTTCCAGATAAACCGATAATGTATATTCCGCCATTGCAGTATCTGCGCTGGGAGGATGTGACGCAATCAATTCATAAATCGCCAGTTTGTCTTCGATAATTTGTAATCTCTGCGCTAATTCAAGGTTTTCCTGCAGCATAAAGTGCTCCTGATATTATTTATTAATTATGATTTGAGTGATTATAACGAGATACTTACAGGCGTGAAGTTCCTGTATCTTAATGGTGTGTTAAGTGGCAATTAATAAAGGACATCAATAATGATTAACAGCGCGGAGTATCTGGCTTTACGGGCTTTCGTCGTGGTTGCTCAGCAACTGAATTTCAGAGCCGCTGCGGAAATATTAGGGGTATCTGCGTCAGCCGTCAGTCAGCAAATCACCGCGCTGGAAGCACAACTCGGGCAACGTTTGCTGAACCGGACCACCCGGGCGGTATATCTTACCGATGATGGCAAGTCCTTGTTTCTTTAGACTGCACCCATTATGACTAATCTGCATGAGACCCTGCAGCAGGCACACGCCAGAAGCCAGGATATTAAGGGGCTGATTCGCGTTCATGCTTTTCGATCGGGTGCTGAAATGTTTCTTGATCACAATATTGCCGGGTTTCTTACTGATTATCCCAACGTGCAGCTGGATATCACAACCAGCGATGCGCCGGTCGATCTGAGCCGCGGCGGCTATGATTTATCACTGCGCTTAGGCGAGGTGCTGGAACCGGGATTTGTTGCTATTCCATTAGGCAAGCCGCTCCATCAGATTGTGGTCGCTGCGCCAGCATATCTGGCAAAGCATGGTGCGGTTGAAGTCCCGGAAGATCTGATCAATCACAATTGCATCGGCTGGCGCTGGCCGGGAAGTAGCAGGGTAGAGCCCTGGCAGTTCTTAAATGAGGGGAAAATTTTTGATATTCCCGTGCACGGAAATCTGGTGGTAGACGATCGCGAAAGGCAGCGGCAGGCCGCTATTGCTGGCGCAGGTATTGCCCAGTTAACGGCGGAACGGGTCAGTGCATTGCTGGCCTCCGGCAAGCTTTGTCGCCTTCTGCAACCCTGGGAGATGGAATTCCCGGGTTATTCACTTTGCTGGATAGCGGGTAAAGCCATGTCACCTGCCATGCGCGCGTTTATACAATGGCTTCGCATAAAATAACCCTGCCCGGAGTGTGCCAGCGCACTCTGTTCACTTCGATTAATCACCACGTTTTTAGCTCATCTTCGCCCGGCTCGCCCCTCTTATAAACGTTTACCAGCGGCTTCACGCTGAAACGTTTCATATCTCATTTCCGTACTCAGCCCATTGAAGAGTGTTCAGCGGATGTATACAACAGAACTTGTATACAAGTGCATTTTTTATCCATGTCACCAACACCGGGAAAGACCATGCAAAGTACAGATACTGAAATTGAAAAGCGGGTGATCCGTAAACTGTCGTGGCGACTGATTCCGCTGCTGATTGGCTGCTACGTTATTGCGGTGATCGATCGCGCCAATATCGGCGTGGCCGCCCTCACCATGAATGCCGATCTCGGCATCAGCGCCGCCAGTTTTGGCCTTGCCGCCGGTTTGTTTTTCCTGCCTTACGCCATCCTCGAACTGCCCTCCAATCTGTTGATGAAAAGGGTGGGCGCACGCTGGTGGATCGCCCGCATTATGGTGACCTGGGGCATCATCTCCGGTGCGCATATGTTTGTGTGGAGTGAAAACAGCCTCTATGTGATGCGCGCGCTGCTGGGTGCCGCTGAAGCCGGTTTCTTCCCCGGCATCGTGTTTTATCTCACCCTGTGGTTTCCGGTGGCGTGGCGCGGACGCATCATCGCCTCGTTTATGACCGGCATTCCGATCGCGCTGATTATAGGCACGCCGGTTTCCAGCCTGTTGTTAGAGCTGCACGGATGGCTGGGGCTGCGCGGCTGGCAGCTGATGTTTCTGCTGGAGGCCATTCCGGCGATTGTGCTGGGATTGATCGTCCCCTTTGCGTTGCCCGATCGGCCGGAAGATGCCCGCTTCCTCAGCGCAGATGAGCAGCACTGGCTGGTGACAACACTCGCTGCTGAGCGGCAAAAACTGCCGTCGCGCGGCCATGGCGGTCTGCTGAAAGCGCTGTTCAGCCCGCTGGTGTTGTTGTTCAGCCTCACCTATTACGGACTGGCGAACCTCAACGGTGCGGTGAGCACCTTCCTGCCGCTGATCATCAGCGAAACCGGCTTAAGTCATGTTCAGACCGGGTTCATCACCATCATCCCTTACGTATTTGGTCTGGCCGGCATGCTGGTGCTGGGACGCATAGCCGATCGCCCCGGGTCGCGACTGCTGGCCAACTATCTGGCGCTGATCTTCTCCTTTGTCGGGCTGTTATGCGTCGCGTGGTTCGATAACTCGCTGGTGAAAATGATGTTTTTGTGCTGTTCGGCATTTGGCTTTTTCGGCGCGATGCCGGTGTTCTGGGGATTGCCCGCGCAGTTTATCCCGGCGTCCGTGGTGGCGGGTGGCCTCGCCCTGATCAATGCGCTGGGCAGTATTGCCAGTGTGGTGAATCCGTGGGTCATCGGCGTGATACGCGACCGCAGCGGCAGTTATAACGGCGGATTTTACTGGCTGGCGGCGATGGCGATGCTCTCGATCATTACTCTGAGCATCATCTTTCGTCGCCAGCGTTTACCGGCTTATCAGGCCAGCAATGAACAACGTGAGGGGCAGTAGTATGAAGATTATTGATGTCCGGTTACTTCAGGTGAAAGGCGTGATGCCGGGAGAGGGCGATTTCTGGGAGGAGCGTCTCGCGCGTCCCACCGATGTCTATGCGCAGTTTCGTACTGTGAATAATCATGACGGTGGCGTTCAGCTGGAAGATGGTTTTGCCATTACCACCGTGTTTCTTGAGATCGTTTCTGATGAGGGCGTGGACGGGCTGGCAGGGCCGGTGCCGCATGCCGTTGCATCAATCATTCATGGCCAGCTGCGGCCGTTGTTGCTGGGTCAGGATTCGCGCGACACCGAGCGTTTGTGGGATCAGATGTACCGGGCGCAGATTCATGGGCGTCAGGGCGATGGCATGCTGGCGATCAGCGCGGTGGATTGTGCCTTGTGGGATTTGCGTGCCAAATGGATGCAGCAACCGGTGTTTCGCCTGCTGGGCGGTTCGTTACAGGAAGAAATACCGGCATACGCATCGATGCTGGGCTTTGCGGTGCAGGATATGGCGCAGGTGCACGAGCGGGCGCTGGAGTATAAGGCGCTGGGATATCGCGGACAAAAATGGTTTTTCCGCCACGGCCCGATGAGCGGCAGGGAAGGGCTGAAGAAAAACATCGAACTGGCAAAAACGCTGCGCGAAGCCGTAGGGGATGATTACGATCTGATGTTTGATTGCTGGCAGTCGATGGATGTGACGTATCTGCTTGAACTGGCAAAGGGCATTGAGCCGTATCGCCCGCGCTGGCTGGAAGAGTGCGTGATGGCCGACAGAATCGGCAGTATGCAACGACTCAAAGACAAACTGTCCATCCCGATGGCGGGAGGCGAACATGAGTACACGCGCTGGGGTTTCAAACGCTTCTTTGAATCCGGGGCGCTGGATGTGATTCAGCCCGATATCTACTGGTGCGGTGGGCTTTCAGAAACGTTAAAAATTGCTGCTATCGCCACCCTGTACGATTTGCAGGTAATCCCGCACGGTCATTCCAGCATCGCAACGGCCCATTTCAGCACCACGCAATCGCCAATCCACACGCCTTATCAGGAGTATCTGGTGAAATGGAACGATATTCATCAGTACTTCCTGCGCGATCCGCTGGTGCCGCAAAACGGGTTAATCCCGGTACCGCAGGGACCCGGCATGGGCATGGCACTTAATCCAGCGCATATTCAGCAGCAGACATACTTGTTCACCTCATAACCCAACGCTCCCTCAAACAGGCCCGTTATTGTTTGGGGGATCTGTCTCTTGTATACTACAAAACACAGTGCCCACCGTCATTCTGACCCCCTAAATGCTCGCTGTTTAAAGGACGCTCGCCACGCTATGCCCGCCGATAAACTCATCATTGACTGGTCATCGAAAAACATCCTCCGCCCGCAGTCACTGAGCAGCATTCTGGCCGATCATATTCGTGACCTGATCGTGAACTGCCAGATTGCACCCGGTGCATTAATTTCCGAGAACGATATTGCCACCCAGCTTAACGTGAGCCGGACGCCGGTAAGAGCGGCGCTGCAAAAGCTGGAGATGGAGCGTCTGGTGCAAATTATCCCGCAGCGCGGCACTTTTGTGTTTTCGTTCAATGAGCGGGAGATGCGCGAAACCTGTGAGATGCGGCAGATTCTGGAATCAGGCGCATTAAAGCTGGCACTGCAACACGATCGTCAGGCGCTGATCGCGCGCCTGAACGAACAGCTGGCGCGTGGACGCGATGCATTACAAAACGCGCCGGAGACCTACCGCGAAACCGATGCGGCGTTTCATATGGCACTGATTGAAAGCAGCCAGAACAGCGAGCTGGTCGGTTTTTACAAAACCAGCATCAACCGCATTCGCGCCTTTCTCAATCACCTGACGCGCACGCCGGATGAGTTCCAGGGTTCGCAAAACGATCATGAAGCGATCGTGGCGCGGTTAACTAATTACGAGGATGAACAGGCGCTGGAACTTCTGCACTGGCATCTTGGCGGCATTATGCGCATGTTCCAGCGGTCGGTGGCGGACACCGACTCAGCCAGTTGATCGGCATCACTTCGCAGTCAGAACATCGCTGAAAAGCGATCACGCCTCAAGCGCAGCAGCCACCGCCAGACCCGCCAGCTGCGCGCTGGCCAGCAGTTGCTCAACGCTGTGGCCCTGACGCGCTCTGGCAGAAAGTCCGGACATCACGGTGCTGACAAAGTCGGTCAGGCGCTGCGCGTCCTGTGGGTAGCGGGCCGCAATATAGCACCGGATGGTGTCCTCAGCGGCGCGATGAAACACTCTGGCCGCCTCGCGTGCCTGCTGATCCTGACAGCGAATTCCTTCCAGCACCAGACAACCCGCACACACCTCATCCCGGGCATAATGCAGCGCCGCCGCTTTCAGTAATGCATCGAGGGCTTCGGCCACCGGGCGGTCGTCGCGCAGTATCTCAGCCAGGGGAATCGAGCCGGTAGTGGCGTAGCGATCGAGAACGCGGGCATACAATCCGGCCTTATTACCGAACGCGCTGTAAAAGCTCGGCGGGTTGATGCCCAGCGCGTCAGTGACATCGGCGACGCTGACGGCGTCATAACCTTTGGCATGGAATAACCCCTGCGCGACTGCTACGGCGTGTTCGGGGTCAAAGTTGCGGGGACGACCAGGTGATTTCATGTTTTATAGTGCTCGCTACAAAATTGCATTGACATTAAATCGGGCTCATTTTGTAATGCATACTAAGAAATCACACGTGGAGATGCAAATGAGCATATTTAAAGATAAGCAGGTTCTGGTTCTGGGCGGCAGTCGCGGTATTGGTGCGGCTATCGTGCGTCGCTTTGCTGATGAGGGTGCCAGCGTGACCTTCACCTTCTCAGGTTCGCCTGAGGCCGCCGAAAAACTGGCGCACGAAACCGGTTCGGCTGCTGTTCATACCGACAGCTCAGAGCGCGATGCGGTGATTGCTACCGTGCGCGACAGTGGACCGCTGGATGTGCTGGTGGTTAATGCTGGTATCGCCCTGTTCGGCGATGCGCTGGAACAGGATCCGGACGCGGTCGATCGCCTGTTCCGCATTAACATTCACGCGCCGTATCATGCTGCGGTTGAAGCCGCCCGACAGATGCCAGCCGGCGGCCGCATCATCATTATCGGTTCGGTCAATGGCGACCGTATGCCGATTCCCGGTATGGCGTCTTATGCGCTAAGTAAATCCGCTTTACAGGGTCTGGCGCGCGGCCTGGCGCGGGATTTCGGCCCGCGCGGCATCACCATTAACGTGGTGCAACCGGGCCCGATTGATACCGATGCCAATCCGGAAAATGGTCCGATGAAAGATCTGATGCACAGCTTCATGGCCATCAAACGCCATGGCCGTTCTGAAGAGGTGGCAGGCATGGTGGCGTGGCTGGCAGGACCCGAAGCCGGTTTCGTCACCGGCGCCATGCACACTATTGATGGAGCGTTTGGCGCATAACGTCAGTGTCTGAACAGGGCGCTGACCACCGCGCTGAATACCGAACCGGTGGCAAAAGCGTGTTCGGTCATGTGCTCTTCATGGCGAATATCAGCCAGCCGCCGCAGCGCCGCCTGCGCGCTGGCTGCATTAATTTCTTCGTCCATCTTGCTGTAACCGTCCGCCATCAGCAGCCGGGCACGTTCCGAATCCGATCGTTCCAGCGTGGCGATAACCTGTTGTTTGCGATAAAAAACGTAATCTGTCATATGTGCGTCCTGTTGCCGTTATCATGATTATGCCGCGGAGGCGATGGTTTAAATCAGCTGAACATCGCACCCTCTTGGTAGCGGCGCAATCAAAACCTGGCCGTTGTATAAACAATTCGCAGCATAGCTGTTTCTCCCCGCGCGTCCGGCAACCTATTTATCAGCCCGGCCCTTCGCTGCCCGCTGCCAGCAGCGGCACCACGACATCGCTAATCGGCGTAGCAATAGCATGCTGACGCCCATAGCGCTGTACCACACCATTGCGGGTATCCCACTCCAGCGGGCGGTTGGCCTGGCGATCGGCGAGGATCGAGGTGCTCAGATCGGGCGGCGCGCGGTGAAAGCCATCAATAATTTCCTGCGGCACGCTGTCGTCCAGCACCGCACCGGCCGCGCGCGCCACCGTCAGGCACTCCTGTAAATAGGCTAATCCCAGCTGCGTGATATCGCCGCGGCTAAACATGCCGGCGCGACGGTTGGCCAGCACCATCAAACCGGCGGCGGCATTTTGTAACAGTTTGCGCCAGGCGATGGAGAGGAAGTCCGCGGCCAGTGCCACCTCGCAGCGCGTATCGCGCAGCGCATCCACTACGCGCGCGGCCTGCGGCACATCCGGCAGGGTCAGGCGAGGCTGGGCGCGCAGCCAGACTGACGCATCCGGCTCGCGCTGCGCCGGGAACCACACCACCGAAGGTAATACCGTGGCGCCGTTGACATAAGGCGCCAGCTGGCTCTGCTGCTCGACGCCATTTTGCAGCGCGCACACCACGGTTTTTTCATCGCACAGAGTGGCCAGCCACGCGGCGCTGTCCGCGACCTGGGTGGTTTTAACCGCCACGAACAGCAAATCGCAGCGTTGTGTCACGTGCGAGGCATCATGCAATACCGGACCGGGCACGCTGATTTCGCCCGCATCGTGGCGCAGCGTTAACTGTGCATGGGCCGTGCGGCCGCACAGCAGCGGGGTGCGCCCGGCTTCATGCAGCACCGCCGCGACGGTGGTGCCAATTGCACCGGGGCCCAGCAGGGCGATTTTACAACGTTCAGACATGCTGCCATCTCCTCATCGCTTAACCGATCATCAGCGTGCCGAGTGCAATCACCGCACACGCCAGCATTTTTCTTACCGTTAATGCTTCACCGAGAAACAGCGCGCCCAGCACTGCGGCAAACAGCACGCTGGTTTCACGCAGCGCCGACACCGCGCCCATCGGCGCTGCCGTCATGGCGTAAATGATGATGCCGTAGGCCAGCAGCGAAACCAGGCCACCCGCCGCGGCGCTCAGCACGCCCGGTCGCCACTGCAGCAGGCTTTTGCTGTCGCGCAGCGCGATGTAGACCGCCGGCATTAATATGCCCCACAAGCTGCACATCCACGCGGTATACGCAAATGCATTGCCGGCAACGCGCACGCCCATGCCGTCCACCACGCTGTACGCGGCGATAAAGGCACCGGTCGCCAGCGTGTAGCGCAGGCCCGGCAGCGCCAGTTTGCCGCCGCGCAGCGCCAGCGACACAATGCCAGCGGACACCAGCACGATGCCGCACAGCGTAGTAAAGGCGATGTGCTCGCCGGCAAACAGCGCGGCGGCGCAGGTCACCAGCAGCGGCGACGATCCGCGCGCAATCGGATAGGTCTGGCCGAGATCGCCGCTCTGGTAGCTGCGCACCAGGCACAGGTTATAGCCGACGTGCAGCAGCGCCGACAGCAGCGCATATTTCCAGCTGGCGCGCGCCGGCAGCGGCAGAAACAGCGTACTGAGCGCACACACCAGCGCGATCGCCACGCACATAATGGTCATTGACCACAGGCGATCGGATCCGCCGCGCAGTAAGGTGTTCCAGCTGGCGTGCAGCAGTGCGGCGCACAGCATTAAGACAATAATGTTATCAGGCATGGGTTGATGCTATGCAGCTGCAAATGGATTGGAAAGCGAAGATTCATCATTGCGCTATGAGTAAATACTCATACTTCACTGATAATCCTGCTGCGCCTGACGTGATTCGGCGAGCAGCCAGCGTCGAAAATCAACGATGTGCGGCTGGCTTTCGATGCCCTGCGGACACACGAAATAGTAGGCGGCGGGCGAGGAAAACGCGACGCTGAACAGCCGCACCAGGCTGCCGTCGCGCAGCTCTTTTTCAACGTGACCGCTGCGCGCCAGCGCCACGCCTTGCCCCAGCAGCGCGGCTTCCAGCGTCATATTGGTATCGGCAAAACGTACGCTCTCCTGTAAGGCATCCAGCGTCAGGCCGACCTGTTTAAACCAGATCTCCCATTTTGGCACCAGATCGGCGCCATCACGCATCAGCAGCGGGTAGCGCAGCAGTTCTGCCGGTTCCTGTGGCGTGCCGAAGCGCTGCAGCAGCGCCGGACTGGCAACCGGAAACAGCTGTTCACGAAACATAAATTCGCTGTGCAGCGCCGGATAATTGCCATGGCCAAAGCGGATCGCCACATCAGAATCCTGGCGCGAGAAGGTTATGGCATCATCGGTGCTTTCCAGCGTTACCAGAATTTCCGGGTGCAGGCGCGTCAGGCCCGGCAGGCGCGGCAACAGCCACTTCAGCGCAAATGAGTAAGTGGTATTCACGCGCAGCCGCACGCGGCCTTTCTGTTCGCGTAAGTCGGCTAAGGTGGTTTCCAGATTACTGAAAAACTCGCGCACAATCGGTGCCAGCGCCGCGCCGGCCGGCGTCAGACTCAGCGTTTTGCCGCGCTGAAACAGCTGCACGCCCCAGATCTCTTCCAGGTTTTTGAGCTGATGGCTGACGGCGCTTTGGGTGATAAACAGCTCTTCAGCGGCGGCGGTAAAGGTCGGATGGCGCGTTGCCACTTCAAACGCGCGCAGCATGGCGGTAGGCGGTAACTCTCTCATCGGTGCAGCCTTGTTTTATGAGCGTTCACTCATGATAGCGGAATCGTCTGTTCGCTCACGAAACTTATTCACCCACCCTCCAGTTTAGCCTCACAGCCTGTCACTTTGCTGACAGTGGCTGACACATTCATCACTGAATCGGCGGCCAGCTGAATGGTTGGTTATTTACCGCGTGGCGGTTTTAATCCGCCGCCGGATAGGGTTCCCGCTGCGCTCGCGTCCTGACGCTGATTAACTATGTTTATCACTCAATATAAGAATGGGGTGATGAAATGCGAAACCGTGTATTTAGCGCGCTGGCGTTATTGTTATTATCCGGCTGTGGCGCGAATAACAGCGCCTCGCCGGTTACGGCACCTGGTGCGCCGGAAGCGGGGAAAACCGCGCTGCTGGAGAGCGGGGCGGCGGCGTTGCAGTCGCGGCCGCCGATTGAGGCGATCAATACGTATCTGGATGGTTTTCATTATTACTGCGGGAATCAGCAGGGGCAGATGGAGGCCCATCACTACGTCACCATTCTTAATGACGATGTGATGCAGGCGGTTATTTATGACGGTAACAAAAAAGACGCCAAATTAATGGGCGTGGAATATATCATCAGCGAACGTTTATTTAAGCAACTGCCGGCGCAGGAAAAGCAGTACTGGCACAGCCATCGCTATGAAGTGAAATCCGGTACGCTGATTGCGCCCGGCCTGCCGCCGGCCGCGGAGCACGCGCTGATGAGCAAAATCGTCAACACCTACGGAAAAACCTGGCACACCTGGCATACCGACCGCGATAAAACGCTGCCGCTGGGCGCGCCGACGCTGATGATGGGCTTTACCGCCGACGGTCAGCTCAATCCGGCGCTGCTGGCTGACCGCGACAAGCGCTTTGACGTCGATACTGCGACAATCCGCACTGACCGCGCTGATATCGCCGCCCATCCGGTGGCAGAGGGGGCCGATCGTTGCCGGCGCGTGCATCCGTAACCGGCGATTCCGCTTTACTCGTGATACATCTGGCTGCGCCCACCGTCGATCAGGATATCGGTGGCATTGATGAAGCGCGCCTCGTCGCTGGCGAGAAACAGCGCTGTGTAAGCCACTTCATCCGGCTCGCCGATGCGTTTACACGGCAGCAGCGCCGCCTGACGCGCGCGCTCGGCCTGCGGATCCGGACAGCTCGCCAGCCAGGCTTCAGCGGCTGGCGTCATGATCAAACCGGGCGAAATACTGTTTACGCGGATGCCCTGCGCGGCGTACTCCACGCCCAGGGAACGCGTCAGGCCGATCAGCCCGTGTTTAGCCACCGGATAAGGGAACGCGCCGGGAATGATTTTGTGCCCGTGCACCGATGCAACGTTAACGATGTTGCCATACTGACGCGCCAGCATCGCCGGCAGGACGCTGCGTATCAGGTTGTACGGCCCTTTCAGATTGGTGTTCATGCAGCGCTGCCAGTCATCCTCGTCCAGCGTCAGCGGATCGCGAAAAACGTTTACGCCAGCGCAGTTGATCAGGATATCAATATCTCCCAGCGCCTGCTGCGCCTGCTGTACCGCGCGGCTAACCTGCTGCGGCTGCGTGACATCGGCTGCGCAGGCCAGACAGCGCTGGCCGGACTGCTGCTGTAGCTGCGCCGCCAGCGCTTCGCTGCTGTGTGCGTCGCGATCAAACAGCGCCAGGCGGGCGCCTTCGCGCGCAAACAGGGTGGCGATGGCGCTGCCGATGCCGCTACCGGCACCGGTAATGATGGCGGTTTTATTGGCTAAACGTGGGGACATAGTCGCTTCCTTATGAGGATGTCGGGAGAATCAGCCAGTCGGCCAGCTCTAAGGTATTATCACCGCGCTGCAGGCGAATCAGCGGCCAGCTGTCGCTGCGCGTGAGCGGCACCAGCCCGCTGCGGCTGAGCAAAAAAGTGTCTTCGCTTTTCACGCCGCTCAGCGTCGGGTTCCACGCCACGGCGGTGTCGGGCTGCACCTCGCCGCGACTCTCCGGGGTGATAATCCAGTCGCGACAGCCGTAACCGGCCGGACCGCCCTGATGATGATCGCGCCATGCCTCAGCGTGACCGTGGCGTTGATAAGCCTGAGTGATGTCGGCAAAAACCGCTGACCAGCTGCGCTGCACCTGGGTGGCATACAGCATATCGGCATGGATCTCCGCCAGCGTCACAATGCGCTGGCGCAGCGCCGCGTCGGGTTCGCCGAGATGCACCAGGCGCGTCAGGCTGACATGCAAACCGTGCCGTTCGGCACCGAGGGTGATCAGCATCATGCGCTGCAGCGTTTTGTGCGTCGGCACCGGATGTTTAAATGCGGCGATGCGCTCATCGGCGGCCACCAGCGTGCACATCGGGCGAATGCCGCGCGCCAGACAGCCGGCGGCAATGTCGGCTTCGACCTGCCATTCGCTGACGCCCGCGCGCAGCTGGCGCGCCACCGTTTCGACAACCTGCGCCGTCTCCTGTCCCAGCGTGCGAAAGCGCTGCTGTTCCGCTGCGCTCAGCCCCTGGCGCAGCGTAATCATCTGCGGCTGGATATCGCTCAATCCTGCCATGGGCGTATCGCTGCCGATATTGCCCGCCGGCAGCACGCTGCTCAGCGACTGGTACCACGGATAGTGCCGGGTCGCACAGCTGAACGGCAGCGGCTCTTCGGCCAGAATGCGCGGTAGCTCATTGTCCGGTGCCAGCAGCAGCACGCTGTCGCGGCCAATCAGCAGGCTGGCAACGCCAGTCTCGGCGCGATCCACTACATAATAGCTGGCCCCGTCGGTCAGCCAGGCGATGTTATCGCGGCGCGTCAGCAATACCGCATCCAGCTGCCAGTGCGCCAGCGCCTGTTGCAGGCGCGCCAGTTTGTCACTCATACACGGCCTCCTTGTGCTCAACAATCTGCGACTGCAGAACCAGCTCCGCAGCGCGATGCGCCACGGCCATCACCACCGCATTGGTGTTGCCACTGATAATATTCGGCATCATCGAGGCATCCACCACGCGCAGCCGCTGTACGCCGCGCACGCGCAGGTCGTCGTGCAGCACCGCCAGCGGATCGTCATCGTGTCCCATGCGGCAGGTGCCGACCGGGTGATAGCCGGTTTTCACCATGCGCCGGCAGTGGGCGCCAATCGCTTCATCACTGGTGACTTCCGCACCAGGGAAGATCTCCTGATCGACCATCTCGCGGATGGGCGCGGCCGCCAGCACCTGACGCGCAAAGCGAAAACCGGCGAGGGTGCGGGCTAAATCGTCCGGATGGCCGAAAATCTGCGTATCGATCACCGGCAGGCTGCTGGCGTTGTTATCGCGCAGCGTGACTTCACCGGTGGCTTTAGGGCGCAGCAGCAGGGAGTTCACCGTGACACCGTCACCGGGATCGGCACCCATCACATCGCGATCGAGATAGACCGTCGGCACGCAGAACATCTGAATGGTGGGCGTCGCCGTGAAATCGAGCGGATCGAAAAAGGCGCAGGTTTCCACGCCGGTGGTGGTCACCGGGCCGCTTTTGAACAGCAGATATTGCAGTCCGGCTTTGACCATTGGCCAGCCACGATCCTGGCCGTAGTAGCCAAACGCACCGCGCGTGCTGGCAACCACCGGCACTTCGTAATGGTCCTGCAGGTTTTTACCCACGCCCGGCAAGGCATGGCGCACGGCTATGCCGTGCTGTTTCAGCTGCTCCTGCGGACCGATGCCGGAGAGCATCAGCAGTTTTGGCGTCTGGTAGGCACCGGCGGCCAGAATCACTTCGCGGCTGGCGCGCGCCTGTTGCGGCTGGCCATCCTGACGATAGCGCACGCCGCTGGCGCAGGTGCCGTCAAACAGCACCTCTTCAACCTGCGCACCGGTGACCAGCGTCAGCCGTGCGTCATGGCGCAGCGGGTTGATAAACGCATCGACCACGCTGCAGCGCTGTCGTGTCTGACCGTCAATGGTGTGCTGCATGAAGCCGACGCCAGACGGATTGCCGCTGTTAAAATCCGGCGTGTAGGGAATACCCAGCCCCTGCAGGGTTTTGACATAGGCGCGGCTCAGCGGACTGAAGTGGCCGAGATGCGACACTTTCATCGGGCCGCCAACGCCGTGATTGGGTGCGCCGAGGTGATCATTATCTTCGATGGCGGTAAAGTGCGGCAGCAGCGCCTCCCACGACCAGTCGATGCCCTGATGGCCCAGCGCGCGGTTCCAGTCGGCGTAATCCTGTTTATGACCGCGCATGTAGACCATGGCGTTGACAGTCGAACCGCCGCCCAGCACTTTGGCCTGCGGCACGATCACGCCGCGTCCGTTGAGCTGCGGCTGCGCTTCGGTTTGATGCATCGTCAGAAACCGGTCGCTGGCGAGAAACTTCATATAGCCGGCGGGCATTTTCAGCACCGGATGGTATTCGTCGCGCCCGGCCTCCAGCAGCAGCACGCGCGCATTTCCTTCGCTGACCAGGCGCGCGGCAACGATACAGCCCGCGCTCCCGCCGCCCACCACAATGTAATCGTACTCTTTCATAACGCTCTGTTTACTCCGACGCGATGGAATCTAACCGGCGCAGGCGCTGCGCCGCCGGGTTGTGCTGCTCGCCCGGATCGAGCGGACTGAGCAGATAACGCCACGAGATAAACGCACTCACCAGATACAGGAAGGCGTAGCCCCAAATCACCCCAAGCGTGCCGAGCAGCGCGTTGATCGCCCCGTACAGCGCCGGACCGAAGAAGGTGGACAAACCGGCGGCGAAGCAGTAAATCGCCATGGCGTTACCTTTGTCCTTCGGCTGGCACAGCGAGGAGAACAGCGCGGCGGCGGGCACGTAGCCGCACAGCGTGATGCCGTACAGGCAGGCGCAGATCACGCTGAGCACAAAGCTGCCGTGACTCCACTGTGGCACAAAGTACATCAGCAGCATCGAGACGCCGGAACCGAGGCCGCCGAACACCGTCAGCACTTTGCGCCAGCCGATGCGGTCGCTCAGCTTGCCGACGATCGGATTAAAGCTCATGCCCACCAGTCCCATGATGGTGATCAGGCTGAGGTATTCGGTCTGAGAAAAGCCAATCTGTTCGGTGAAAAAGCCCGGCAGAAAAATAAAGAAGCCGAAATAGGGCGTGGTGTTGATGATGCGCACCACTGCCGCGGCAGCGATGCGCGGCTCACGCCACAAAATATCGATGCCGCCCATCAGCGTGCGCAGCGTGCCCTGCTGACGATGTTCGGCATCCAGCAGCGACTGATAACCGCTGCGCTCTTTCAGCGCCAGCAGCATCACCAGCAAACCGATCGCCACCAGACCCAGCGACAGCCAGAAGGTGGCGTATTCGCCCACCAGGCGGATAGAGAAGATCGCTACCAGCGAACCGAGCGTCGGCAGCCCGCCGGTAAATGCCAGCCAGAACCAGCCGGTGGCGGAGCCGCGCATCTCCGCCGGGGCCGCCGACTGAATCCACACCAGAAAGGCGTAGGCAAACATCGGGTAAGCCACGCCGCGCAGGCCATAGGTTAGTGCCAGCAGCAGCACGCTGTGCGACGGCAGCGCCACGGCCAGGAACAGCACTTCAAACACAATCCAGATCAGGCCGCCCGCCAGCATCACTTTACGCGGGCCAATCAGCGTTGACAGCGAACCGGCCAGCCATGAGCCCAGCGTGACGGTGACGCCGTAAAAGGCGATTACCCATGCAGCGATATTCAGGGAAAAGCCGTTTTCGTGCAGATAGGGCGCGAGATAGTTGGACTCGACGCCGTCGCCAATCATAAACAGCAGGACCGCCAGATAGCCCCAGGCCAGCGCGGGCGGAATGCCGAGGCGGATCAGCCACGGATGGGTTGCAGGTAATGTTGTCATTATGTTTTCTCTGTAGGGTTGGTGTCAGCACAGCCAGATAAAGCGTTCGCCCGGCCTTATCGGAACGTTTTTTACCGGGATAGCGCGAACAGGTTGTTATGAGCAGGGACTCTAAAGCACGGCAGGCGCGCAGGATGGCGCAACCATCACAGAAGTCAGTAAACACTGTTTAGTAAGATGAGCGCGGATGAAGCGAAAGGAGGCCGCGTGAAAACCGTCGGACTGAATAATTTCCAGGTGCGTAAGCACAACAAAGCGCTGTTTATGCAGCTGATGTGGCGTCATAAACGTCTGAGCAAATCGCAGCTGGCGCAGCTCAGCGGCCTGACCATACCGGCAGCCAGCAAGATTTTGCAGGAGCTGCTGGAGCAGGGCCACGTGCAGCACTCCAGCGCCACGCTGAGCACGCGCGGCAACAGCAACGGCAGTTTTCAGCTGCCAGCGCAAGGCGCGTGGACGCTGTGCCTGTGCGTCAAGCCGACCAGCATTGAACTGCAGCTGGCGGATGCGCAGCTGGTGGCGCAGGGCGACTATCAGCAAATCAGCATCAACGCGCAGACGCCAGAGCAGCTGCTGGCAGAGATTGAAACGGTGTGGCGCGCGACCTGTAAACGCTGGCCGAAGCGGCAGATTAATCTGGCGCTGGCGGTGCACGGGCAGGTCGATCCGGTAACCGGCGTCTCGCAGCATATGCCGCAGGCGGCGTGGCGCAGCCCGCTGCAGCTGAAGTTTCTGCTGGAGGAGAAGCTGGCGGTTGACGTCCGCGTCGATAACGACTGCGTGATGCTGGCGCTGGCGGAAAAGTGGCTGAACCGAAATGTGCTGGCCGAATTCTGCGTCATCAATGTCGATTACGGCATCGGCTCATCATTTGTCATCAACGGCGAGATCTTTCGCGGCAACCTGTACGGCAGCGGGCAGATTGGCCACACCATTATTGATCCGCGCGGGGAGCGCTGTAACTGCGGACGGCAGGGCTGCCTGGAGACGGTCGCCTCGCTCAGCACGCTGAAGCGGCTGGCGCATCAGCGCGCGCCGCAGGCGGTGCAGCCTACCAGCCGTCAGCTGCTGGCCGCCTGGCAGGCCGGCGAGCCGTGGATCGTCGAGTGGGCGCAGCGCAGCGCGGAAGCCATCGGCATGAGTCTGTACAATTTCCTTAATACGCTGAATATCAATCAAATCTGGCTGTACGGTCGCAGCTGTACTTTTGGTGAGAGCTGGCTGCAGACCATTGTGCACCAGATTGATTTCAATCCCTTCGATCCGCGCGATGCGCTGAAAAGCAAAGCCACCAACGTGCATTTTGGTCAGCTGGACCGCGCGCGTCAGGTCCTCGGCATCGGTTACCTTTATGTCGAGGCCGATCCCGGTACGGCGTAGTTTACTAAACTCCTGTTACTAAAATCTGTGAGGGCCTGAACTTTCACCCTGCGGTATCGGTGGTGAGATAGCCGCACTTTGACCCTGGTGCGGAGAGTGGCCGTGAACAATCATCAACATCTGAATATGCGTTACGTGTGGAGCATCTGTCTGGTGGCAGCCTGCGGCGGTTTGCTGTTTGGCTATGACTGGGTGGTGATTGGCGGGGCCAAACCCTTCTATGAGGCCTGGTTCAACGTCACCGATCCGGCGGCATCCGGCTGGGCGATGAGCTCGGCGCTGGTGGGCTGCGTGTTTGGCGCGCTGGTGTCCGGCTGGTCAGCGGACAAGCTGGGGCGGCGGCTGCCGCTGATTGTCGCCGCACTGCTGTTTGTGGTGTCGGCGATCGGCACCGCGCTGGCCAGCAGCTTTACGCTGTTTGTCTGGTGGCGGATTCTCGGCGGCGTCGGCATTGGTATCGCCTCGGCGCTCAGCCCGATGTACATCGCGGAGATCAGCCCGGCAGACAAGCGTGGCAAGTTTGTCGCGGTTAACCAGCTAACAATCGTCATTGGCGTGCTGGCGGCGCAGCTGATCAACCTGATGATTGCCGATCCGGTCGTCGGCGCATCAACCCATGCGGCGCTGCGTGAAACCTGGAACGGTCAGGTTGGCTGGCGCTGGATGTTCGCCTCGGCCGCCGTGCCGTCGCTGGTGTTTCTGCTGCTGATGATGTGGGTGCCGGAATCACCGCGCTGGCTGATGCTGGCGGGTCAGCCACAGCGCGCGCTGGCGATGCTGAATAAAATTGGTTCGCCTGCTTATGCGCAGCAGACGCAGCGCGAGATTGCCCGCGCGCTGGAGCAGGATCGCCAGCAAACGCGTGCCCGCGCCGGCTCGCTGCTGGCACCGCGCACGCTGCCGATTGTCATCACCGGCATCGTGCTGGCGATTTTCCAGCAGTGGTGCGGTATCAACGTGATTTTCAACTATGCGCAGGAGATTTTTGCTTCGGCTGGTTTCGATATCAACGGCACGCTGAAGTCGATCGTGGCCACCGGCCTGATCAATTTGCTGGCAACAGTTCTGGCACTGCCGCTGGTGGATCGGCTCGGCCGCCGCAAACTGATGCTGATCGGTGCCGGAGGACTGACGCTGTGTTATGCACTGATTGCCGGTGCCTACACGCTGGGCATCACCGGCTGGCCGGTGCTGATTCTGGTACTGGCGGCGATTGCGGTTTATGCGCTGACGCTGGCGCCGGTCACCTGGGTGCTGCTGGCGGAAATTTTCCCCAACCGGATTCGCGGTCTGGCGATGTCGGTCGCCACGCTGGCGCTGTGGATTGCCTGTTTTGTACTGACCTACACCTTTCCCATCCTCAATGCCGGACTCGGTGCAGCGGGCAGCTTTATGCTGTATGGCGTGATTTGTGCGGCGGGTTTTGTCTTTGTGCTGAGTCGCGTGCCGGAGACCAAAGGCATATCGCTGGAGCAGCTGGAGCAGCAGCTCACCGCAGGCGAGCCGGCTGCGGTAGCAGGTGAGCATTCGCTGCGGTAACCGCAGCCATGCTTCAGGCAGAAAGCCGGTGCGCCAGGCGGCGCACCGGTACAACACCCGCTTACACCTGCGCCATACTGCCATCGACAAACAGCTCGGCTGCATTAATAAAGCTGGCGGCGTCGGAGGCGAGAAACGCCACCACCTTGCCAATCTCTCCTGGCTCACCCAGACGACCGAGCGGCACCTGTGCGGCCAGCGCATCGAACAGCCCCTGGCGCTGATCTTCCGGCACCAGTCCGCCTAAGCCTGGCGTCTGCACCGGGCCGGGGCTCACCACGTTAATGCGGATGCCGCGGTCTTTCACATCCAGCGCCCACGAGCGGGCAAAGTTACGCACCGCCGCTTTACTGGCGCTGTAGACGCTGAAGCCCGGCGTACCCTGAATCGCGGCGGTGGAGCCGGTGAGAATCACCGATGCCTTATCGCTCAGCAGCGGCAGCGCTTTCTGCACGGTGAACAGCACGCCGCGGACGTTGGTGCTAAAGATACGATCAAAATGTTCTTCTGTGATGGCCCCCAGCGGCAGCATGTCGCCGCCACCGGCGTTGGCAAACAGAATATCCAGCCGGCCGGCCTGGCGCGCAATCTGCGCATAGACGGCATCCAGATCGCTTAACTGTGCCGCATCGGCGCGAATGCCGGTGGCGGTGGCGCCGATGCTGGCGACGGCCGCATCCAGCTCAGCCTGACGACGACCGGTGATAAACACGCGTGCGCCTTGTGCCGCCAGTTCCTGGGCGGTGGCGAGGCCAATACCGGAGGTGCCGCCGGTCACTAAAGCGATTTTGTCTTGCAGAATCAGGTTCATAGTATGTACTCCACAGTTGATCAGGTTAAGTGGTGACGGCCTTGCCGTCGCTGAAGTGCACTGTAGCGCTGCCGCTTTTACGGATAAATGGTGTAAAATCGAAAGGACTATTTCTCTGGGTGGATAATCAGGTAAGGGGCGACAATGGATCAATTGCTGGCAATCCGGGCGTTCGCTCGCGTGGTTGAGGCAGGCAACTTTACCCGGGCCGCCAATTCACTGGATATGCCTAACGCTACCCTGAGTAAGCTGGTGCAGGAGCTGGAAGCGCATCTCGGTGTGCGCCTGTTGCAACGCACCACGCGCCGGGTCACGGTGACGGCAGAAGGGCGCGATTACTACGAGCGTGCGCTGCGCATCGTGCGCGATCTGGAAGATATCGATTGTGCGTTCAATAGCGTCACGGCAAAGCCGCGCGGTCAGCTGCGTATGGATATCGGCGGTTCAACGGCGCGTGATGTGCTGCTGCCGGCGCTGCCCGATTTTGTCGCCAGGTTTCCCGATATCACCCTGGACCTTGGCGTGTCCGATCGCACCGTGGATCTCATCAGTGATAACGTGGACTGCGTAGTGCGCGGCGGTCCGCTGAGCGATTCGTCACTGGTGGCACGGCACTTAGGCAATGCGCAAATGATCACCTGTGCCACGCCCGGCTATCTGCGGACCTACGGCATTCCGGCGTATCCGCAGGAGCTGAACAACGGCCACCGCATCATCAGCTATCTGTCGCCGCAGAGCGGGCGCGCCTTTCCGCTGCGCTTCCGCCACGGCGAAGAGCGAATCGAGGTCAAGACCTCGCACCGCGTTGGCGTCAATGAGAGCAACGCGCACCTTGCTGCGGCGGTGGCGGGTCTGGGCATCATCCAGACGTTCCGTTACGCTGCGGCCGCGGATTTGCAGGCCGGACGGCTGGTGGAGATCCTCGCCGACTGGCGTCCGTCCGACTATCCGTTCCACGTGGTTTATCCGCAAAGCCGCCATCTCACCCAGCGCCTGCGGGTACTGATCGACTGGCTGCGTGAGGTGTTTCCGCAACGGCTGAATGGATGACAGGGTGTAAACAATCTGTTAACTTTTGGCCTCAACCCCATGCTACAGGCGCGTTTATGACACTCTCTGCTGATTCCGCATCGTCATCTGACTTTCGCCTGTATGCGCCTTGCTGCCCGCCACCTCCGGCACGCGTTGTGATTCGCTAAGTATCGAACTTTCTGCGCCTCGCTTAGCGAGCGCGCTAACAACGTTTGTTTCAGGAGCAATGCTATGCGTTCTTCTTCTTCGCTGACTTCGCAGGCAGCGACGTCAGGCTTTGTGCTGCTGTGGGGCAGCGCAGCCATTTTCTCGCGTCTCGGGCTGGATAATGCCTCACCGCTGGCACTGCTGGTGGTGCGTTTTAGCATCGCGCTGGTCGCACTGTTGCTGGTGGGACTGTTTCGCCGCCGCTGGCTGCCGCAGCCCGGTACGCGCCCGCGCGTGATGCTGACCGGCCTAGTGTTGATCGGCGCTTATTCGCTGTGTTATTTCCAGGCGATGGCGGAGGGCGTGACGCCAGGGCTGATCGCCACCATCATGGGCATCCAGCCTATTCTGACGCTGTGCCTGGTGGAGCGGCGTTTGCCGGGCAGGCGCTTGCTGGGCTTAACGGTCGCGCTGGCGGGGCTGATACTGCTGGTGTGGCGCAGTCTGGCGGTGTCGCAGCTGCCGCTCAGCGGCGTGCTGTTTGCGCTGGCCGCGCTGCTGTGCATGACCTTCGGTGCCATCATGCAGCAGCGGGTGACGCAGCATCCGGCGCAGGTGCTGCCGCTGCAGTACGGCGTGAGTTTACTGCTGTGCCTGCTGTTGCTGCCGGTTAAACCTTTTCATGTCAGCTTCACGCTACATTTCTGGCTGGCCGCGCTGTTCCTCGGCGTGATGATCTCCGTGGTGGCCCAGCTGCTGCTGTATCGCTTACTGAGCGCGGGCAGTATCGTTAACGTCACCAGCCTGTTTTATCTGGTGCCGGTGATTACCGCGCTGCTCGACTATCTGCTGCTGGGTAACCGACTGCCGTGGCTGAGCCTGCTGGGCATGGCGGCGATTCTGGCGGGTATCCTGCTGGTGTTTCGTGCGCCACAGCCTTCGCGTTAACATCATGCCCCGCCAGCCGGCGGGGCATTTCAGCCATGATCGGTCAACGCCTGTGCGGCGCAAATCAACGCCAGATGACTGAGGCCCTGCGGCATATTGCCGCGCCACTCATCGCTGCGCACGTCGAACATTTCATTGAAGGTTTCCACGTTGCCGCGCTGGCACAGCTTGTCGAGGATCTGCTGCATAGCGCTTTCGGCACGCGTTGTCTCGCCCAGCGCCGCCCAGGCTTCCACCAGCCAGAACGAGCAGGCGATAAAAGTGCTCTCTTCCTGTTCCGTGCCGCTGTAGCGATACAGCATGGCGCTACCGTGTCCCAGTTCCTGCTCAATGGCACGGTAGGTGGCCTGCATACGTGCCGGGTTGACGCGGCTGCCATAGGGATGCACCAGCGCCAGCGCAGCGTCCAGCCTGCCGTTGCTGTCGGGATAAAACACATACGCCTGTTTCTCTTCGTTCCAGCAGTGCGCTTCAATCCAGCTGCTGATGCGGTCGCGCTCGCGCTGCCAGCGTTTCAGCCAGGTCGGTTCAATGTGGCGCGCTTCGGCCAGCGCCACGGCACGGTCGAGGGCCAGCCAGCAGGCCATTTTCGAATGGGTATAGTGCTGCTGTTCCGGCAGTTCCCAGATACCGCTGTCTTTCAGCCGCCACCGATCGGCACAGTGATTGGCCAGCGCACCCAGCATGCGCGAGGTGGCTAAGTCCAGCACGTGCCCGGCGCGTATAAACAACTCGGCGGTCGCCAGCATATCACCGTACATGCTCAGCTGCAGCTGGTCGCGGGCGTTGTTGCCCACGCGTACCGGCTGGGAATGATGATAGCCACGCAGCGGCACGAAGCGTTCGGCAGGCACTTCGTCGCCTTCCAGCGTGTAGCAGGTGCGCAGCGCGGTACCGTGGCGAATGATGGTTTTCGACAGCCAGGAGAACGCCGCTTTACAATCTTCCAGCGCACCGAGAAAAACAAAGGCTTTGATGATCAGACAGGCATCGCGTACCCATGCGTAGCGGTAGTCATAGTTCTTTTCCCCGCCAATGCCTTCCGGCAGCGAGGTAGTGGCTGCCGCCGCCAGCGCGCCGGTGGGGGAATACCATAAAAATTTCAGCGACAGCGCCGAGCGGCGCACGTGCTCAGCAAAGCGCCCCTGATAGCTCAGGCTGCGGGTCCAGTCGCACCAGGCGGTATGGCTGGTTTCAATCCGGGTATCGATCGCCTCCAGCGGCGGCACCGCCAGCGGTTCGCGCTCGGTGACCAGCAACGCCACTAGCGATCGACTGTCCGCAGCCGTCCGCAGCGTAGCGCTGATTTGCTCATCGTCACGCTGTTCGATCTGCCAGTCCTCGCTGGTGCGCAGCATCGCCAGCAGATCGCCAACGTGGTAGACGTCGCCCTGTTCGGTGCTGTCCTGCCACGGCGAGCGGGTTTCGGCAACGGTGCCAAAGCGCAGCTTCAGGCGCAGCGTCACTTCGCCGTCAACGCCTTCCACGCGCCGCGCCAGCTCACTCCACGGCAGACGGCCTGCCAGCGTGCTGTTTAGCGATTCGGTCAGCAGCACGCTGCCGTTATCGGTAAAAAAGCGGGTTTCCAGCACGTTGCTGTCAGCACGATAGGCGCGTTCGGTACGATAAGGGGCATCAGGTTCGATCTGGAAAAAACCGCCGATCTCGGGATCGAGCAGGCGATCAAACAGCGGGGCGGAGTCAAGGTTGGGCGCGCACCACCAGTCAATCGCGCCGTCGGGCGCGATCAGCGCCACCGACCGGCCCTCGCCGATGGCCGCGTAGTCACCGAGACGCGCGAAGCCCCGTTCGCGCACCGGCGACTGGAACGTTTGATTATTCATGGATCTTCCCTGTCAGCAGAAACGGCAGCGTGGCCGCCTGCTGGCAGCCACGTAATGCGGGTGGAATTCCCCGGTCAGACGGTACCGGTACCGCCATCGGAGCACCACACCTGACCTGAGGTGAAGCTGTTGGTGGTTTCAGCGAAGGTCACGTACAACGGTGCGATTTCAGCCGGCTGACCCGGACGCCCCAGCGGCGCGCTGGCACCAAACTTCTCGATTTTTTCCTGCGGCTGACCGCCGCACACCTGCAGCGCGGTCCAGTACGGTCCTGGCGCGACGGCATTGACGCGAATTTGCTGCTCGCCCAGCTGCTTCGCCAGCGCTTTAGTAAAGGCGGCGATCGCGGCTTTGGTTTGCGCATAATCCAGCAGGATGGCGCTCGGTTCATACGCCTGAACCGACGAGGTATTAATAATGGATGATCCGGCAGGCAGATATTCCAGTGCCGCTTTGGTGATCCAGAACATCGCATAAACATTGGTCTTAAAGGTGGCGTCAAAATCTTCCGTTGAGAGCGTACGGATAGACTCATTAAATTGCTGGCGACCGGCGTTATTCACCAGAATATCCAGGCCGTCGAGTTTTTCTGCTGCCTCTTTTACCAGCTGCTGGCAAAAAGATTCTGAGCGAATATCACCGGGAATAGCCACCGCTTTACGGCCTTCCGCTTCGATTAATTGCACCACTTCAGCGGCGTCCTGCTCCTCTTCCGGCAGGTAGTTGATCGCCACGTCTGCCCCTTCACGGGCATACGCAATGGCTACCGCGCGACCAATACCGGAGTCGCCACCGGTAATCAGCGCCTTGCGCCCGGTTAAACGGCCAGTGCCGCGATAGCTGGTTTCACCGTGATCGGGACGGGGTTCCATCTTACTGGCTAATCCCGGAATGGGCTGATGCTGCTTTTTGAATGGCGGCTTTGGATATTCCTGGGTAATCAGCGTTTTGTTAGTAAATGAAGTCATACCTATCTCCTTGTACAGTGGAACGTGTAAATTAAGCCTGGCAGAGATGTGATATTTGTCACGTCAAAAAATAAGCAGTCGCGATTTATTAAAGCGGGACGGGCGTAACTGAAATGATATTTTTAGTTACAAAATCACTAACGTAATGATTATTTTAACGCTGCGTAAGCCATGCGAGTTATTAAGCGAATCGGCCTGCTTGCGCGAAAGATATTTGTTTCTAAGCTCTAAGCATAACTTTACATAATAACCGGCGCTGGCCGGCCCGAATAATTATGAGCGATGGCTTAAACGAGGCGTTAAATGAGCGAAGCACAATGTACCATTATATTTAATGGTGAGCGCTTAAGCGGAACCGCAAATCAACCGTTAATTGATTTTCTGCAGGAGCAGGGAAAAAAACTGCCTCATGTCTGTTATCACCCGGCGCTGCCGCCGCTGCAAACCTGTGATGTTTGCTGGGTGGAGGTGGATGGCGAAGCGGTGCGCGGCTGCACGTTACGCAGCGCCGAGGGCTTACGCGTGGTCAGCCAGAGTGCGGTACTGCAGGCGGCACAGCAGGAGGGCATGGACCGCATCCTCAATCGCCACGAGCTTTATTGCACGGTATGTGAACACAATACCGGCGACTGCACGTTGCATAACACCGTCGCGGACATGCACATTCCGATTCAGTATTACCCCTACCAGCGCAAACCGGACAGCAAAGACCACAGTAATCCGTTTTATACCTACGATCCGGATCAGTGCATTCTGTGCGGACGCTGCGTGGAGGCCTGCCAGAATGTCGAGGTGAATGAGACGCTGTCGATTGATTACAGCGCCGATCACCCGCGCGTGCTGTGGGATGGCGGGACGCAGATTGCCGGTTCCAGCTGCGTCAGCTGCGGGCACTGCGTGACCGTCTGTCCGTGCAACGCGCTACTGGAAAAAACCATGCAGCCCGACGCCGGTCCCTTCACCGCGATGGATGAAGACCTGAAGCGGCCGCTGATTGATTTCGTCAAATCACTGGAAAACAGCATCGGCATGGAGCCGATCACCGGAATTTCGCTGATCGATGATGCGCTGCGCAAAGTCGAAATCAAAAAAACCAAAACCGTCTGCACCTATTGCGGCGTCGGCTGCAGTTTTGAAGTCTGGACGCGCGATCGCCACATCCTCAAAATCCAGCCGGTGGCCGATGCGCCGGTCAACGGCATCTCAACCTGTGTCAAAGGCAAATTCGGCTGGGATTTCGTTAACAGCCCAAACCGGCTGACCACGCCGCTGATTCGTGAAAACGGCCAGTTCCGCCCGGCCAGCTGGGAAGAGGCGCTACAGCGTGTGGCTGATGGCCTGCGCGCGGTGGCACGCCAGCACGGCGGTAACGCGATTGGTTTTATTGGTTCCAGTAAAGCCAGCAATGAGGAAGCCTACCTGACGCAGAAGATCGCCCGTCTGATTTTCGGCACCAACAACGTGGACAACTCCTCGCGCTATTGCCAGAACCCGGCGACGGAAGGGCTGTTTCGCACCGTGGGCTACGGCGGCGATGCCGGTACGCTGCGCGATCTGCAGCAGACCGACCTGATCATCACCGTTGGCAGCAACCTGGCGGAAAACCACCCGGTTTTCGCTTCACATATCAAACAGAGCCACAAACATCGCGGACAGAAGCTGCTGGTGGTCGATCCGCGCCGTCACGAAATGGCCGAGCGCGCCGATTGTTATCTGCGCATCCGCCCCGGCACCGACATGGTGTGGGCGTCGGCGATGGCGCGCTACATGTTTGACCACGGTTATGCTGATGAAGCATTCCTGCGCGAGCGCGTGAATCAGGTGGCGGAATACCGCGCCTCGCTGGCGCCTTTCACCCTTGAGATGGCCAGTGAGGTCACCGGCCTGAGCGTGGCGCAGCTGACTGAGGCCGCCGAGATGATCGGCAACGCGGGCAGCGCCTGCCTGCTGTGGGCGATGGGCATTACGCAGCACAGCCACGGTGCGGATACCAGCACTGCGCTCTCCAATCTGCTGCTGGTGACCGGCAACTACGGCCGGCCCGGCACCGGCGGCTATCCGATGCGCGGTCACAATAATGTGCAGGGTGCCAGCGATTTTGGCTGCTTAAGCAATGTCTATCCCGGCTACGAAAAAGTGACCGATGCGCAGGTACGGGAAAAGTGGGCGCGCGCCTGGGGCGTGGCGCCGGAAGCGCTTTCCTCAGAGGCCGGGCTGGATAACTTCATGATGGTGGAAGACGCGCATAAACAGCGGGTGCGCGCCATGTACATCATCGGCGAAGAGACCGCCTTTTCTGATGCGGACTCAACCAAAGTGCACGAAGCCTTCAGCCGGCTGGATTTCATGGTGGTGCAGGACATCTTCATGAGCCGCACCGCGCAGTTCGCGGATGTGGTGCTGCCTGGCTGTCCAAGCCTGGAGAAAGAGGGCACCTTCGTGAATACCGAACGGCGCATTCAGCACTTCTCGCCTGCGTTTGCGCCGCTCGGCGACAGCCGGCCTGACTGGCAGATATTGACTGAGGTCGCGGCGCGTCTCGGCCATCACTGGCACTACCCAAATCCCGGCGCCATCATGGCAGAAGCTGCCGGTATCGCCGCGCTGTTTGCCGGGGTCAGCTATGAGAACCTTGTCGGCTGGCAGTCACAGCTGTGGCCGGTAAACGCCGACGGCAGCAGCACGCCGCTGCTGTATACCGAGGCGTTCGCCTTTCCTGATGGCAAAGCGCGTCTCTACCCGCTAACGTGGCAGCCGCCGATGGAAGCGCCCGATGCGCAGTACGACCTGCTGCTGAACAATGGCCGCATGCTGGAGCATTTCCAGTCGACCAATCAGACCGGGCAGGGCGGGCGCATCAAATCGCTGTCGCCCAACTGGTTTGTTGAGATTTCGCCGCAGCTGGCGCAGGAGCGGCAATTACAGCAGGGCGACTGGGTGGAGCTGCGTTCGCGCCGGGGCAGCGTAGAGGTGCCAGTGGTGGTGACCGAACGGATGGCCGGCAATGTGCTGTTCATTCCTATCCACCATGGCAAACCGGGGGTGAACGGGCTGACCGGTGAACACCACGATCCCGACGTCAACACCCCGGCCTACAAAGAGATTGCGGTGACGATGCGCAAACTGGCGCATGCGCCACAGCCGCACCCGATTCCGCTGCACAACTTCCGCCACGGCCAGCGCACGCCGCTGGATCATCTGCCCGTTGAACAAAAATGGCAGCAGCCTGAATACCGGCTGCCGCCTGAACACGTTTCGCATCCGGAGAAAAGCTAATGGCCGAACCGCTGCACTATCAACCCACTCCGACGCGCACCGAACCCAGCGCGCAGGAGGCGCTGAACGAACTGCTGGAGAATCTGCATCAGCACGGTTTCCTGCGCCTGGCTAATGACGTGGTGAAAGCCAACAATGACATCGGCAAAATCGTCGCCGCCGGGCTTAACCGGCCCGGCACGCAGAATGCGGTGCAGAACCTGTCGCTGCTGTTTATGACCCTCAGTACCGTACCGCCGGAGCGTTTCAACCATTTGCTGCTGGCGCTGCGCGATGCCCTGCTGGCGATGAAGCCGGCCAGCGACACGGCGCAGCAGGAAAAAAGCGCGCCGGGCGTCAGCGGCGTACTTAAACTGCTGAATGATGAGGCGCTGTGGCAGGGCATCCGGCCACTGCTGGCGGCGCTGGAAACCTTTGCGCGCGCAATGCAGGGTGACGAGGAGAAGCCGATCACCCGCTACAGCGGTAAGCCGAGCCGTGAGTAGCCAGGAGTGGGTGCTGCTGATCGCGCGCGGTCAGTTTGCCCTGACGATGGGCATGCACATTACCCTGGCGGCGCTGACGCTGGGGCTGGCCCCGTTTCTGGTGTGGTTTGAAGCGCGCTGGCTATGGGGCAGGCGGCCGGAAGCGCATCAGGCGCTGCACTTCTGGATCAAGGTATTCGCGCTCACCGTGGCGATTGGCACGGTTTCCGGCGTGATCATGGAGTTTCAGTTCGGCACCCACTGGTCGGTGTTTGCCAGCAAAGCGGGCGGCATTATCGGTCCGCTGATGCTGTATGAAGTGCTGATCGCTTTTTTCCTCGAGTCGGCGCTGACCGGCGTGATGCTGTTTGGCATCGATCGGGTGAAACCCGGCGTGCATTTCGCCATTACCTGTCTGGTGGCGCTTGGCGCGATTTTCAGCGCTTTCTGGATCCTTGCCGCTAACTCCTGGATGCAAACGCCGCGCGGTTTTACGCTCAATGACGCCGGCCAGTTCACGCCGGACAGCGCCTGGAGTTTGATTTCCGCGCCCTCGTTTGGCTGGCGGCTGGCGCACATGCTGCTGGCCTCATGGATCAGCGTGGCGTTTTTGCTGGGTGGCGTCGCAGCGTGGCGCCTGCTGCGTAATGCTGGCGAGGCCGCCAGCCGGCTGATGCTGCGCAGCGCGCTGACGGTGTCGCTGTGCATCCTGCCGCTGCAGATGGTGGTGGGCGATTTGCACGGCGAAAACACCCGTGACTATCAGCCCGCCAAACTGGCGGCGATCGAGGGCAGCTGGCAGCCGCCTGCGCCAGGGGAGGGCGAGCCGCTGCGGCTGTTTGCGCTGCCCGATCAGGCGCAGCAGCGGAATCACGCCGAGCTGGCGCTCCCGGCTATCGGCTCGCTCTACCTGCGCCATAACCTCAGCGGCCACATCAAAAGCCTGGGTGAGTTTCCGCGCGACAGCCTGCCGCCGGTGCTGCCGGTGTTTTTTGCCTTTCGCCTGATGGTGGGACTGGCGCTGCTGATGCTGTTGAGCAGCCTGGCGGGCAATGTGCAGCGCTGGCGCGGTCGTCTTGATCAGTCGCGGCGCGTGCTGCGTCTGCTGGCGCTGATGTCACCGGCTGGCTTCATTGCACTGCTGGCGGGCTGGGTGGTGACGGAGGTCGGCCGGCAGCCGTGGACGGTATACGGCATGCTACGTACCGCCGACAGCCTGGCACCAATGTCCCTCGGCAGCAGCGTCGCCATTTTCGTGTCGGTGGTGGTGATTTACGCACTGAGTTTTGCCTTTGGCCTGTGTTATCTGCTGCGCCACCTGGCGGCACCGCTGCCGGATCCGCAGGCGACGGCAGTAGCGGAAACCATACAGACGCCAGCCTGAGGAGGGTGAGGATGTTGGTCGAACTTTCTGCGGTGCTCCTGCTGTTTGCCCTGCTGATGTATCTGGCGCTGGATGGCACGGATAGCGGCGTGGGGATGCTGCTGTACAGTTTCGACCAGCCACAAGAACGGCAGTGGATGGTGCACAGCCTGCTGCCGCTGTGGGATGCCAATGAAACCTGGCTGGTGTTGCTGGCAGGCGGCATGCTGGCGCTGTTTCCGCCGCTGTACAGTCTGCTGCTACAAACGCTGAAGGTGCCGCTGTTTCTCTTCCTGCTGGCGCTGTTTTTGCGCGGGCTGGCGCTGGCGTATCGCGGTCAGCCTGGCGAGACCGGGCGACGCTGGCTGGACCGGCTGCTGATGGTCAGCTCGCTGCTGACGGCGTTTTTGCCAGGCTGGATGAGCGGGTTGATGCTGGTGTCGCGTCCGCCCAGCGGGATTGTGATTGATTTTTCGCTGGTGCCGCTGCTGTGCGGCCTCGGGCTGGTGGCGGTTGATCTGCTGCTGGGCTGCTGCTGGCTGTGCTGGCGCATTGGCGAGCCGGTGGTGGAGCGGGCGCGGGCGCTGGCCATGCTGTGGTGGGTGGTGACGCTGGCTTGCTTTATCGCCGTGCTGCTGCTGGAGCCGGCGCTGTGGCAGCAGAGCTGGCAGCGCTGGCCGGGAAAAGTGTTGCTGAGCCTGTTGCCAGCGCTGTGGCTGCTGCAGCTGCTTACGCTGTGGCGGGAAGCGATGGTGGCGTTGCTGATGATCACGTTGGTACAGACGGGCGTGGTGGTCGCGGCGCTGGCGTGCGGGCTTTATCCGTGGTTGCTGCCGTGGCAGCTGGAGATGCACCAGCAGGCCTCCTCGCCGGTGACGCAGGGGTTTGTGGTGACGGGTTTATTGATTGTGTTGCCGCTGACGCTGCTGTACCACAGTTGGGCATTCTGGGTGTTTAAGCGCCAGCCGCAGGCATAAATAAGTATTTATAACGGTATTATTCGCTGGCACGTTTCGTAGCGGCGCGATTTATCACGCTGATCAAACCTCTGCGCCGCTGTGTTTTTGCGCAATAAATTGCGCCGCTACGATTGGTGCAGAATGTGATAACGGTACTGGTCGCTGGCACGTTTCGTAGCGGCGCGATTTATCGCGCTGATTCAACCGCAGTGCCGCTGTGTTTTTGCGCAATAAATTGCGCCGCTACGATTGGTGCAGAATGTGATAACGGTACGGGTCGCTGGCACGCTTTGTAGCGGCGCGATTTATCGCGCTGATCTAAACGCTGCGCCGCTGTGTTTTCGCGCAATAAATTGCGCCGCTACGATTGGTGCAGAATTTGATAACGGTACTGGTCGCTGGCACGTTTCGTAGCGGCGCGATTTATCACGCTGATCAAACCTCTGCGCCGCTGTGTTTTTGCGCAATAAATTGCGCCGCTACGATTGGTGCAGAATGTGATAACGGTACTGGTTGCTGGCAGGTTTCGTAGCGGCGCGATTTATCGCGCTGATCTAAACGCTTCGCCGCTGTGTTTTCGCGCAATAAATTGCGCCGCTGCAATTGGTGCAGAATTTGATAACGGTACTGGTCGCTGGCACGTTTCGTAGCGGCGCGATTTATCGCGCTGATCTAAACGCTGCGCCGCTGTGTTTTTGCGCAATAAATTGCGCCGCTACGATTGGTGCAGAATGTGATAACGGTACTGGTCGCTGGCAGGTTTCGTAGCGGCGCGATTTATCACGCTGATCAAACCGCTGCGCAGCTGTGTTTTTACGCAATAAATTGCGCCGCTACGATTGGTGCAGAATGTGATAACGGTACTGGTCACTGGCAGGTTTCGTAGCGGCGCGATTTATCACGCTGATCAAACCGCTGCGCAGCTGTGTTTTTACGCAATAAATTGCGCCGCTACGATTGGTGCAGAATGTGATAACGGTACTGGTCACTGGCACGCTTTGTAGCGGCGCGATTTATCGCGCTGATCCAACCGCTGCGCCCTGTGTTTTCGCGCAATAAATTGCGCCGCTACGATTGGTGCAGTATGTAATAACGGAATTATTCGCTGGCACGCTTTGTAGCGGCGCGATTTATCGCGCTGATCCAACCGCTGCGCCGCTATGGCTTGTGCTGGCTGGATGAATCCACCGCCGGAATCCGCATAAACAGTGTGCCGCGATAGGGGATCGGCAGGAAATCACGGAACAGGGTTTCCAGCGTCTGCTGCGGATCGATGTCGGCGAACAGCTGCGGGTACAGCGTTTTTGCCATGAACTCGGTTGCCGCAATGTGCCACGGGCTGAGATAAAAATTCATCCAGATTGCCGCCGCATGGCCGTTGCGAATCGCCTTCAGCTCACGCAAGCCGTTCTGCTGCGCGGTGAGCTGACGAAAACTGCTCAGCACCGCGTCGGGCGCGACGTCCGGCCCGAGGCGCAGCAGGCCTGCGCTGGCGTTATCGCCAAAGCCGGTGGCAAAGTAATACTCAGGCTGGGCTGCGATCACCTGCTCCTCACTCAAACGGCCAAACACGCCGTGCTGGGTTTTGCCAGCAATATTGTCGCCGCCGGCGGCGTTGAGCAGCTCGCCCAGACTGCCGTTAATCGCCGTCACGCAGCACTCGTTGCGCCGTCCCAGATGCAACTGCAACAGCACCGTGGGTTTAGGCCCGTGATAGCGCGCCAGCCGTTCCTCGATCACCTGCAGATGCGCACTGTAAAAGCGGTTGAACGCCGCCGCGCGCGCCTGCTGATTCAGCACCTCACCAAAAATCTCTACGCTGCGCCGGGTGTTCTTTAACAGATGTACGCGCAGATCGATCTTCACTACCGGAATATGCGCAGCATTCAGGATGCTGACCAGCCTCAGATCGGCATCATCGTAGCGCGCCAGGCTGGGCAGAATGACCACGTCCGGCCGCAGGGCGAGAATCTGCTCCGGATTGATCGCCTGAGGGCCGCCCGATCCGAGCGTCGGGATGTTCAGCATCTGCGGAAACCGCTGCGCAAAAATGTTCCACGTCTGGCTGTCATACTTTTGCAGATCGCGCGGCCAGCCGACGATGTGGCGGAACGGGTCATCCGGCGCCAGCAGCGCCAGGGTATACAGCATGCGGCTCTCACCCAGCACGATGCGCTGCGGACTATCGGGAATCTCCACCCGATTGCCGTCAATATCGGTGATCACCCTGGCCAGCGTGCTGGTGCTGAACGCCAGCAGCAGGAGGGCAGCCAGCCAGGCACGCCACGTCAGCGGCTTTTTCGCTCGATCAGAATTCAACGCTGGCCTCGACCATCAGGTTACGGGTTTCCCCTTCGCGCACGCGCAGGTTGCCGCCGCTGGAGGTGTAATAGTGCTTATTGAACAGGTTATTCAGGTTAAGCTTCAGCTGGGTTTTCTCGCCAAACAGCTGATTATTCCAGGCGATAAAGCTGTCGGCGACCACATAATCCGGCAGCGTAAAGCTGTTCTCCGGATCGCCGGCGCGTGAGCCAACGTAGCGCGCACCGCCGCCGACGCGGAAGTCACCGGGAATGCCGTTCAGCGTCAGATTATGGCTCAGGTAAAGTGCCCCGGCGTGACGCGGTGCGTTCTGCAGGCGGTTGCCCTTGTTCGCCGGGTTGACGCCATCGTCGACGATTTCGGCCTTATCGTAGCTGTAGTTGGCGCTCAGATCCCAGCCCGGCAGCACTTCCCCATTGAGCTCAAATTCAGCGCCGCTCGAACGCGCTTTATTGATGGCGCGCGTGGTGCCGTTGATATTAAGCGACATATCACGTTCGTCGATACGGTACAGCGCTACGCTGGCAAACAGCCGGGGCGAAATCTGCCACTTGCTGCCCACTTCCCATGTGGTGCCCTGTTCTGGCTTGCCGACGTTGCCGTCATCGTCGACGTCAGTCGACGGCGTGAAGGATTTGCTCACGCTGCTGTACAGTGAGACATCCGGCGTCAGTTTGTAAATCAGCCCGGCCTGCGGCAGGAACTTGTTGCCCTCGCTGTCCAGCGTTTGCACCACCGGATCGAAGCCCTTTGACGCGCGCTGTTCATAGTGCTGATAGCGTCCGCCCAGCACCGCAATCCAGTCGTCGGTGAGCGAAATGCTGTCTTTGGCATATACCGAGCGACTGTGCAGGCGGTTAAGCAGGTTGGCGTTGGCGCTGTTTTCACTGCTGCTGTTGGTGATCGGTGCCAGCATATCGTATTGCGGATCGTACAGGTTGAAGCCGGTGTTCGCTTTACCCTGATACTGGTGCGCACGGTAAGTCTGGTTCATTTCATAATCGGTGCCGAACACCACATCGTGCGTCATGCCAAACAGCTGCGGCGAACCGATCACATCCCACGCCACGTATTTGGTTTTATGGTTGAAGCCACGGTTGGCGTCGGCGCGGCGCGTCACCACGCCGGTAGTGGGGTTGATTGCCGTAACCCGCACTTCGTTGTTGTCGTACTGACGCTGGTTCCAGCCAAAAGTCAGGCGCGTGCTCCACGCCTCATTGAACTGCCAGTCGTAGTGCGCGTTCAGGGTTTTATTGTGGCCCCACGCATGGTTAGCTTTGTCGTCCAGGCGATCTTTATAGCCAATCGCTACCGGCTTACCGTTAACAAACGCCGTGCCGCGATCGTAGGGAATATCGTACTGATAATCTTCGTAGCTGATAAGGAAGCTGGCCTGCTCGCCATACCACTGTAGCGAGGGGGCGATTAAGGTGTGTTTATCGCTGCCGAAATTGCGCCAGTAATCCTGATTCTGCTTTTCGGCAATCAGGCGGAAAGCAAAACCGTTGCCGAGCGGACCGGTGACGTCCAGCGTACCGGCGCCGCCGCCCTCGCTGGCTGCGCGACCGCTGACTTTGGTGTGCCAGGTGTATTGCGGCTTTTTGCTCACAATATTGATCACGCCACCGGGATTCTGGATACCGTACAGCAGCGAAGCCGAGCCCTTCAGCACCTCGACACGTTCGGTGGTGGCGTCGAAATTCAACCCCTGGCTGCTGCGCACGCCATCACGATAGATGGAACCATCCGAGTTGCTGCCAAAGCCGCGCCGTACAAAGCCATCTTCGGTACCTGCCAGCGTATTACCTTCGCTTACGCCGCTGACAAAGCGCAGCGCGTCGGCGAGGCTGGCGGCCTGATAATCCTCCAGCTGCTGTTGCGTCACCACGCTCACCGATTGGGCTTCATTAAGGCGCGACACCGGCGTTTTACTGGCGACCGAACTGCTGGTGGCGCTATAGCCGTCGTCACTGTTTTGCTGCTGCGCCGTCACGGTGAGGGTGCTGTTTTGTTCAGCGGCAAGGCTGTCAGTACTGCTGAGTGCCGTTACGCCGTAAATAGCGGCAAGGATAGCCGGATGGCACAGTAATTTAACCGCCCGCGGTGAGTTGTTCTGCATCGAATATAAACCTGGTGTAATTGCGGGATTATTTATTCCGCGCAACGAAGCTATCAGTAAAATGCTGCCGGTGACGAACAGGACATTCGCGGCCCGGCATTGTCATGCCATCAGTCAGCGGAAAAAGGCGGCTGAGATGTAATTGAGAATCATTCAAACATGAAAAAATGTAGTAGTAAACGTAAATGATGGTGTGGATACTACAGCAGAACGCGGCAGAAACTTTTGAACCCGGATTGTCAGAAAATTTATTTTAAATCAGCTTATTATTTGTTTTATAGCGTTTGAAGCTGGCCGGGTTAAGCCAGGCGCGAAGGGAGTGGGCAGCGGTAGCGGCGCAAATTTTTACTACAAGCCGGCCTGCCGACGCGGTTCACAACGATGCGATATTACTAACAGGCAACATAATGGCGGCAAATAACATTAAAAATCGGGTGGATGTATTCGGTGAACGCTACCGTGCGCGCGTCACGACATTATCGGCCAGCCTGCAAACGGTGGCGCGATATATCCACGAACATCGTGAGGCTATATTAGACGCGACTGCATTGGATATCGCCCAGGCCACCCAAACTTCTGACGCCACCGTGGTACGCACCGTGCAGGCGCTGGGCTTTGCCGGTTTGCGCGATCTGAAAACCACGCTGGCCGCGTGGTTTGGCCCGGCGCAAAACTCGGAAGAGAAGATGATCGCGACCATCAGCGAACTGTCGTGTGACATCAACTCCGGCATCGATTTTGTGCTGGGCGGCCATCAGCGCGCCTGCGAAGTACTGGCAGAACCGGTTAACCGTCAGGCGGTGGCGGCTGCGGTGACACTGTTGCTGGAAGCGCGTCAGGTGGCGCTGTTTGGCATCAACGCTTCCGGCATTCTGGCGGAGTACAGCGCGCGACTGTTCCGGCGCATCGGCCTGCCGGCGGTGACGCTTAACCGTGCCGGAATTGCGCTGGCGGAACAGCTGATAACGCTACAGCGCGGCGATGTACTGATCATGATGGCGCAGAAATCGGCGCACCGTGAGGGCATGACGACGCTGAAAGAGGCGCAGCGGCTGGGTATGCCGGTGATTCTGCTGACCCACGCGCTGGATTCGGCGTTTGCGCAGCAGGCGGATGTAGTGATTAACGTGCCGCGCGGCGGTGAAAATGGTCGCATGCCGCTGCACGGCACGGTGCTGGTGTGCCTCGAAATGCTGATTCTGGCGGTGGCCTCCGCCAGTTCGGCACGCACGGTTAAAACCATGAAACGCATTCAGGATCTCAATCGATCGCTGAAACCCACGGCGAAGAAGGCGGGATAACCGCACATCACTCAGGCGCGGCGGCGGGACGATTCACTCCGCCGTTCGCTTCCGGATCTATTTCACAGACTCGCTTGCAAGGCGCGCGTGGCTGTCGTTAATATTAAGGAAATAAACATTTCCTTAATGAGTCCGCGTTAACGGCGCGGTAGCGCAGAATCGCATCCAATAAGGAAACACTCTTTACCAAAATAACCGGAGAACGCTTATGTCACTGCCTGCCCTGGACGCCGCGCCGCGCTGGTCACAGCCCGTCGATCACCTGCCGCAATTTAACCATGCTTACGCCACGGTGGCGGGTGTGCGGCTGCACTATGTCAGCGGCGGCAATGTGCAGGGGCCAACGCTGGTACTGCTGGCGGGCTTTCCACAGAGCTGGTTTGCCTGGCGTAAGGTGATGGCGCAGCTGGCGGCAGACTATTTCATCATTGCGCCGGATCTGCCCGGCCAGGGCGACTCCGACAAGCCTGCCAGCGGTTATGACACCACCTCGCTGGCGCACAGCGTGCAGGGATTGTTGCAGCAGTTAGGTGTTGAGCGTTACTACCTGGCCGCGCATGACGTGGGTGCCTGGGTTGCCTGGCCGCTGGCGATGCTGCACGGTGATGCCATCAGCAAACTGGCGCTGCTGGATGCCGGCATTCCCGGCGTGACGCTGCCGGATGCGCTGCCTGCGACGCCGGACAAAGCCTGGAAAACCTGGCATTTTGCTTTTCACCTGTTGCCGGATCTGCCGGAAGCGCTGATCGCCGGTCGTGAAGCGCTCTATCTGCAGTGGTTTTTGCAGCGCAAAGCAGCCAGCCCGATGGTGTTTGGTGACGAAGAGATGGCGGAATATGTGCGGCTGCTGCAGCAAAACGGCGCGCTGCGCGCCGGCATGGCGGCGTACCGTGAGGTCAGCACCTCGGCGGAGCAGAATCGTCAGTTGTTGCAAACCCGGGGAAAACTGGCGATCCCGCTGCTGGCGGTGAGCGCCGATCAGGGCTCAATTGGCGATATGGCCCAGCCGCTGCGCACTTTTGCGGCCGACGTCAGCGGGATTCGTCTCGCGCACTGTGGTCACTTTATCCCGGATGAGCAACCGCAGGCGCTGGCCGACGCGTTACGTCAGTTCTTTGTGTAACGCATCACTTAACCCAGAATACCCACGCATAAGCGACCGCGACGTGAAGGGGGTGCGGCTGACTTGCAATAGCCACTGCATTGTGGCTAAGATAGGAACCAGTTGGTTTATAATTACAGGGGAGGGCAGTGATGAAGAACCTGACCGTCATCGGTCGCCCGCGCGAGTTCGAGCTGGAAGAGGCGGCGCGCGGCGCCATGCACGTTTTCTGGGATCGCGGCTATGAAGCGGCGTCGCTACCGGATTTGATCGCCGGAACCGGTTTATCGCGCGGCAGTCTCTACAAGGCGTTCGGCGATAAAAAAGGGTTGCTGCTGGCCGCGCTGGATATCTACATGACCGAAGGTCTGAAAGCCACCTCGGATATTCTGGCGCAGCCCGGCGCGGTTAAAGCGGCGATTCGCGCCTCGCTGCTGCGTTATGCCGCGCTCTCCAGCGGTGAGAAAGGGCGGCGCGGTTGTCTGGTGGTGTCGCTTACCACCGAGATGGCCGCGCATGATGAACAGATTGCCGAACGCTCGGGGCGCATGTTCCGGCGTTTGCAGCAGCTGTATGCGGCAACACTGGTGCGCGGTCAGCTGAGCGGAGAACTGCCCGAGCGTGATGAGCAGGTGCTGGCCCGCTTACTGGTTTGCCAGATTGAAGGGATGCGCATCCTCGGTAAAACCGGGGCAACGGAAGCAGAAATGAACGCCGTAGTGGACTGCACTATGCGTCTGCTCGACTAATTTTTTTATCCATATTGGAACCAATCGGTTCCTTATTGAGGTGTTGTGATGTCAGATCCGCACGCGTTAAATCCCGAGCCACGCCGCTGGGCGATGTTTATCGTCCTGCTGACAGGCGCATTTTTACCCCCGCTGGACTTCTTTATTGTCAATGTGGCGCTGCCGTCGATTCAGAGCGACTTGGCCACGTCCGGCTCGGCGGAGCAATTTGTCATCTCGTCCTATGCCGGGTTTTATGCCGTCACGCTGATCACCGGCGGTCGCCTCGGCGATCTGTTTGGCCGCGGGCGCATGTTCTTCGTTGGCCTGACCGGTTTTGCGGCGGCTTCTGCGCTGTGTGGCTTTGCCTGGTCACCGGGTGCGCTGATCGCTGGCCGCGTGCTGCAGGGCATCACTGCAGCGATTATGGCACCGCAGGCGCTGGCCTCGATTCAGGCGATTTTCCCGGAGGCGGAGAAATCGCGCGCGCTGAGCCTGTACGGCGCGGTATTTGGTCTGGCCTCGGTGATCGGTCAGGCGCTGGGCGGCATCCTGATCTCACTCAACCTGTTCAATAGCGGCTGGCGCGCCATTTTCCTGGTCAATCTGCCGGTGGCGCTGCTGGTGGTGTTGTTTGGCATCCCGTTGATTAAAGAGACGCGAGCTCAGCACGCGCGCAAGCTGGATTTTGGCGGAATGGGACTGTCGATGATGACGCTGGGTCTGCTGATCGTGCCGCTGATTGAAGGACGGGAAGCGGGCTGGCCGCTGTGGGCCTGGCTATCGCTGCTGCTGGTGCCGGTGCTGGGCACTCTGTTCTGGCGCTATGAAAGCCGGCTGGCAAAGCAGGGCGGCGATCCGCTGATCGATCCGGCGATTTTCAGCGTGCCGGGGCTGGGGCTGTCCCTGCTGCTGGCGCTGCTGTTCTACTCGATTGGCGTATTCTTCCTGCTGTTCTCGATCTATTTACAGGGCGCGCTGCATCAGGGCGTACTGAGCGCCGGGCTGATCTTTCTGCCCTTTGGTGCGGGTTTTCTGCTGGGGCCGCTATCCACGCCTTCTGCGCGACGGCTGATTGGGCCTTACGTTAACGCCACTGGGATGGTGCTGGAAGTGGTCGGCCTGCTGGGCCTGGCGTGGCTGATGGCCAGCACGCCGGTTGGGATGTCACCAGCGGCGCTGCCGCTGGCTCTGGGACTGTTTGTGGTGGGGTTTGGCCAGGGGCTGGCGCTGCCGACGCTGATGCACATCGTCACCGGACGCGTGGCACCCGCCTGGGCCGGGATGATTGCCGGTATCGCCAGCTCCACCTTGCAACTGAGCACGGCGCTGAGCGTGGCCATTATCGGCGGGATCTTTTATGCCGTGCTGGGCACGGGCAAGGGGCCGGGAGAGATTACCCATGCCTTCATCGTGGCGATAGTGTGTATGTCGATCTGTCTGGCGGCCGGCGCGCTGTTGAGCATCCGGCTGGCGCGCAGGCCAGCCACACAGGCGGCGGTGCTTAAACCCCTCAGCTAAGTTCGCTCGCTCTAACCAATCGCGTCCATTCCTCAGAACGACATCGTGACACCGGCGTACCAGGCGCGGCCCGGTTCGTTATAGGTCGATGCCCCGGCATTTTCGCGGTACACGCGCTTATCAAACAGGTTGTTGATACCGGCGTTGGCGCTCAGGTTTTTGGTGATGTCGTAGTTGAGGTTCAGCCCGACAATGGAATACGGGCTGATTTCACGCTGCGACAGACCACGGCTGGCCTCGAGGCTGGTTTCCGCATACTGACGTGGCTTCTGTCGACCGTATTGCGTCCAGTTGATGTTGGCGCTGAGCGCCTCGGTCGCCTGCCACTCCAGCTGCGAGTTGATGGTAAATTCAGGAATTACCGTCAGCGGGTTGCCGGTTTTTTTGCTCTCCGAGCGGAACATATAGGTGGCATTGGTGCGCCACTCCAGCGTGTCGGCGATCAGCGGGATGCTCAGATTGCCTTCCAGCCCTTCGACGATCGCTTTGCCGCCATTTTCCCAGCGCAGCAGGTTATACGAGCCGGTTGAAGCCACCGGCGTGGTTCCGGAGATGATTTTGTTTTTGTAATCATTGCGGAACCAGGTGATGCCCGCGACATAGCCCTGATGACTGAATTCAATGCCCACTTCTTTGTTCACACTGATCTCGGGATCAAGGTCTTTGCTGCCCAGCAGGTAACAGCGTGACAGGCCAATCGGACAACCGTTGCCGCGCGTCGACAGGATGTAGCCCTCAGTGGACTGATACAGGTTTGGCGCTTTAAAGGCACGCGCAATACCGGCTTTCAGCGTGAAGTAATCACCGAGGCCCTGCGACAGGTTGAGGCTCGGGCTCCAGTTAGCGCCAAACTGATCGTGATAGTCGAAGCGCAGGCCGGGGATCACTTCGGTGGAGTCGGTGGCGGCGATGTTGTCTTCGAAATAGAGCGAGCTGATGGTGGCGCTGTTTTTACTGTCACGCTGCGAACCGTCGCTGGAAACGCCGCCGAAATCGACGCCCGGTGCGCTGGTGGCCTGTACCGATGCCGGATCGTTAAGCTCATCGCGATTCCACTCAGCACCCAGCGTAACGGTTTGATCGACCAGCAGCTGCAGCGGGAAATTGATCTCGCCGCCGGCGCGATAGCTCTCCAGCCGGCTGGTAGCGTACGTATCGCTGTTGATCATCCCTTCGGTGCTGCCGCCGGAGCCTTCTTTCAGGCGGGTGTTATTGGTTTTCTCATAGCTAAAGTTGAGCTTAGAGGTGCCCCAGTCCCAGATGCCGTTGTGCACCACTCCATAGTTCTGGCGATACAGGCGGTTGGTTTCGCTGCCGTACAGCGCTTCCACCAGTCCGCTGGCGCTGGCATTGCTGTTGCTGTTTTGCGTGTCGCCGGCATAAATATTGCCCTGGCGACTGTAGCCATAGCTGAAATCGACAATCTGCGTCGGGGTGATTTTCCACGACAGCACGCCATTAATGTCTTTGTTACGCACCCCTTCGCGTCCGGCGGCGTAAGCGCCATTTTGCGCGGTATTGATGTCGAAGGCGTCGGCATCCGTTTTGTTCAGGTTGCCGTACAGCCGCATGGTGAGTACCTCACCGGCCAGCGGACCGCTGAGGTTGAAGTTTGCGCGGCGGGTGGCGCCTTCCTTGTCATCTTCTGGCTGGTTAGTGAACAGCGACAGCGAACCGTGCCAGTCATTGGTCGGGCGTTTGGTAATGATGTTGACCACACCGCCGGCGGCACCGGAGCCATAACGGGCAGCGGCCGGACCGCGTATCACCTCAATGCGTTCCACCATTTCCGGCGGTACCCAGTTGGTATCCCCGCGTGAGTCGCGCTCACCGCGCCAGCTGTAACGCACCGAGTTACGGGAGGTGACCGGCACGCCATCGATCAGCACTAAGGTGTTTTCCGGGCCCATGCCGCGAATGTCGATCTGACGGTTGTTACCGCGGCTGCCGCTGGCGCCGTTACCGGTGAGGTTAACGCCGGGCATTTTGCGGATGATGTCCGCGAGGTCGTTAACGGGCGGACTTTTTTTGATGTCTTCAGCGGTAATGGTGGAAACCCCCGGCTGCTGCTTCAGCTCCTGCTCTGCCGTCACAATCATCGACTCATCGTCGGCCAGCTTCTCCGTGGGTTCAGCGGCAAACACCGGTGAGGTTAACAGGCCCGCCAGGCACAGTGCGACCGGACGCTTTTTGCCACATACAGTTACATTCACTTATATCATCTCCCTGATGCGTTAACATTTGTAAGCAAATGCGCATGATAATGAGAATGGTTTGCATTGTATATTGATGTGCGACTTCTTTACATTCCTGCGCAAATCGCCTCGACGGGCCGCTTTTTTGTCAGTTTTTGTCAGCAGGGCGATACGCTGGCTTAGACAGGAACGTTATGGCTAATAAGCAAATCATTCAGCATGGCAGCATAAGCAGGTGCCTGATTTGCGGTAACAATCTGATTTTTGCGCGATGACAGGGCCGCATTCAGGCCAGCAAAGAACCCTATTGCCGGATTTCGGCAATAGATATCTGTTTTTCGCATTTGTGATCGCTGCCTATCTTCCAGAGAATGGCTGCGGGACGTTCAGAGGATGACAATCCTTTGCGCCGCGCGGCTTTACGCGACATGGGCAAAGGGAAAAATACATCGCTACCTCGACGCCTTTTCCCTGCCGGGAAACATTTTAAATATCAGGAGAAAGGTTCCAGTGAAATTCGCAAAAGGTATCACCCTTTTCGCACTCGCTCTCAGTGCGCACACCGCGTTTGCCGCCGAACAATCCGTCCCAACCGACAGCTCACTGCATGTACAGGCTGATGCCGCGCTGAAAAGCCTGGTGCCCGCCGACGTGGCGAAGCGTGGCTATATTGTGGCAGGAACCAACCCCAACACGCCGCCCACCACCTTCTATAAAGAAGACAACAAAACGCTGGCCGGTCGTGAAATTGACATCATGAACGCGGTCGGTGAGCGTCTCGGCATTCAGGTGCAGTGGCGTGATACCGGCGGCTTCGACAACATCATTCCGGGACTGAAAACCGGTCGCTACGATGTGGCCTTGTCCAACATCAACGCCACGCCGGCGCGCGCCAAAATTATCGACTTCGTGAGTTACTACGACGCCAGCCGTCTCGGCATTATTTCGCGGAAAGACGCCAACGTCGCGCCGTTCAAAACCCTCGACGAGGTGTGCGGTAAAGAAGTCGGCGCCGGTTCCGGCACCACCCAGGTGACCCGTCTGGAAGAGGCCAGCAAAGCCTGTGAAGCGGCCGGGAAAAAACCGATTAAAGTGTCAGTGTTCCCGGATCGCCCGGCGGGTGTTCAGGCCGTGGTCAGCGGGCGTGTGCCGATGTTCCTCGGTCCATACGAAGGCCTGCTGTGGCAGGTGAAAGTGATCAAACCGCTGACCATGAGCGGCGAAATCACCGTGCATGATGCGCCGGTATCGGTCGCCTTCCCGAAAGATTCCGCGCTTGAACCTGCCGTACAGGCAGCGCTGAACTCGCTGATTAAAGATGGCAGCTACCAGAAGATCCTGGATAACTGGGGCATCGGCTTTGGCGCGGTTAAAGAGTCAAAACGTAATCAGGATATCTTTCAATGAGTGACTTTCACGACCACACCGACGATCTGAAAATCGTCGGTAAACGCTACTACGGACGCTGGCTCAGTGCGCTGGTGGTGCTGTTGTGCGTGGTGGCGATGGCGCATTCGATGATCAACAATCCGCGCTTCGAATGGGGCGTGATTGCGGAAAACTTCACTGGCGAGTCAATCCTGCAGGGCGTGCTGATGACGCTGCAGCTGACAGCGATTTCGGTGGTGCTGGGCTTCGCCTTTGGCACGGTGCTGGCGCTGATGCGCCTGTCATCCAACCCGGTGCTGGTCGGCGTCAGCTGGTTCTATACCTGGTTTTTCCGCGGCGTGCCGATGCTGGTACAGCTGTTCCTGTGGTACAACATCGCGGCGCTGTACCCGACCATTTCGCTGTCGCTGCCGGGTCTGGGTGAAATCTGGAGTACTCAGTCCAATGCGCTGGTCAGCCCGTTCAGCGCGGCGGTGATCGCGCTGGTAATGCATCAGTCTGCCTATGCGGCTGAGATCGTGCGCGCCGGGATTCAGAGCGTTGGCAATGGCCAGCTGGAAGCCGCACGTGCGCTGGGTTACCGTCCGGCGCAGATTTTCCGTCATACCGTACTGCCGCAGGCGATGCGCGCCATCATGCCGCCGGCCGGTAACGAAATCATCGGCCAGCTGAAAACCACGGCGGTGGTATCGGTGATCTCCCTGCAGGATGTGCTGTTTTCGGCGCAGATCATCTATCAGCGCACCTATGAAGTGATCCCGCTGCTGCTGGTGGCGACGCTGTGGTATCTGCTGATGACTTCGGTACTGTCGGTTGGTCAGTTCTACGTCGAGCGCTACTTTGGCCGTGGCGTCACGCGCCGTGAAAAGCGCAGTTTGCTCAAGTCACTGCCCGGTTTCTCCGCGCCTAAAGCCGAAAGGAGCGTCAGCAATGGCTGAAGCGATCGCCTTACGTAAGGTGACCAAACGTTTTTCCGGCGTCACCATTCTGGATGAAGTTAATCTTGATATCCCGGCCGGCTCGGTGACGGTGATCCTAGGACCGTCCGGCTCAGGCAAATCGACGCTGCTGCGCTGCATCAACCATCTGGAAAAACTGGATGGCGGCACGATTCGTATCGGTGGCGAGATCATTGGTTACAAGCAGAAAGGCCAGGCGCTGCACGAGCTGAGCAGCAGCGAGATTGCGCGTCAGCGCGCCGAAATCGGCATGGTGTTTCAGCAGTTCAACCTGTTCCCGCACCGCACCGTACTGCAAAACATTGTCGATGCGCCGATGCGGGTGAAAAAACAGAGCCGCCAGCAGGCGACCAGCAAAGCGCTGTCGCTGCTTAAGCAGGTGGGGCTGGCCGGGCGCGAAGAAGAGTGGCCGCAGAATCTCTCCGGTGGTCAGCAGCAGCGCGTGGCGATCGCCCGTGCGCTGGCGATGGATCCCGGCGTGATGCTGTTTGATGAGCCCACGTCTGCGCTCGATCCGGAACTGGTGGGTGAAGTGCTGCAGGTGATCAAACAGCTGGCGCACTCCGGCATCACCATGGTGATCGTGACGCACGAGATCGGTTTTGCGCGCGAGGTGGCTGACAACATCGTGTTTATGGAAGGCGGGCGGATTGTGGCGGCGGGGCCGACGCAGCAGGTGCTCGACGATCCGGAAAACGGACGGGTAAGAAACTTTATTGCAACGGTGCTGTAAGCACCGTTTTTCATTTTTGACTCCAGGAAGCATGATGACGCAAAAACCGGTGATGCACAGCGCCCACTGGGGTGCTTTTACTGCCCGCCAGCAGGGCGATCGACTGACCATCGAACCGTTTCACGGCGATCCCGATCCCAGCCCGCTGCTGCAAAACTTTCACAATGTCCTGCATCACCCGGCGCGCGTGGCGCAACCGATGGTGCGCCGTGGCTGGCTGGAAAATGGGCCCGGCGCGGATCCACGTCGCGGTAATGACGACTATGTGGCGGTGAGCTGGGAGCAGGCTTACACGCTGGTGGCGCGCGAACTGCAGCGCGTCGGTGATGCGTATGGGCCGGAAGGCATTTTTGGTGGCTCATATGGCTGGTCAAGTGCCGGCCGCTTTCACCACGCGCAGAGCCAGGTGCACCGGTTTCTTAACACGGTGATGGGCGGCTATGTGCGCTCGGTGAACAGCTACAGTTCCGGTTCGGCTTCGGTGCTGTTACCGCATATCGTCGGCGACATGAATGAGATCGCCCGCCGCGGCGTCAGCTGGGAAGAGATCGCCCGGCATAGCGAGATCGTGCTGGCGTTCGGCGGCCTGGCGCTGAAAAACTCGCAGGTAGCAAGCGGTGGTCTGAGCGAACATACCGAACGCGGCTTTATGCAGCAGGCGGCAGAACGCGGCGCACGCTTTATTTCGGTGAGCCCGTTGCAGAGCGATCTGCCCGATGAGGCGCAGGGAGAGTGGCTGGCGCTGCGTCCTGGTACCGATGCGGCCTTCATTCTCGGTCTGCTGTCGGTGCTGATTGACGAGCAGCGCACCGATGAGGCTTTCCTCGCGCGTTACACCGTCGGCTGGCCGCAAATGGTCGCCTATATTCGCGGCGAAGAGGACGGTACGCGGCGCGACGCGCAGTGGGCGGCTGAGATTTGTGGCGTCAGCGCGGCAACAATCACCGATTTTGCCCGCCAGCTGCACGGCAAGCGCGTGCTGGTTACCGTGGCGCACGCGTTGCAGCGCGCGGAACACGGTGAGCAACCGGTATGGCTGGGGCTGGTGCTGGCGGCTGCGCTGGGACAGCCGGGGCTGCCGGGCGGTGGCTACACCTATGCGCTCGGCGCGCTCGGCCATTACGGTAAGCATCATAATCTGGTGAGTTTCCCGGCGCTGCCGCAGGGCAGGAACGGGATTGACCGGCTGATTCCGGTGGCGCGCATCGCCGATATGCTGCTGCATCCCGGCACGCAATTTGATTACAACGGCCGGCGCTTAACCTATCCGCACATCCGTCTGGCCTACTGGGCGGGCGGCAATCCATTCCATCATCATCAGGATCTGGCGCGGCTGCGGCAGGCGTTTTGCCAGCTGGATACGCTGATTGTGCACGAGACCGCGTGGACCGCCAGCGCGCGCCATGCGGATATCGTGCTGCCTGCCACCATGACGCTGGAGCGTGAAGATATCGGCGGTGCGCCGACCGATCGTCATCTGTTTGCCATGCAGCCGGTGGCGCAACCTTACGCGCAGGCGCAGGATGACTACACCATTTTTGCTGAACTGGCGCGTCGTTTAGGCCGTGAAGAGGCATTCACCGAAGGACGCGACGCCCGCGGCTGGCTGCGCCATCACTATGCGCAGCTGCAGGAAAAACTGGCCGCGCATCAGGTGACGATTCCTGACTTCGACCAGTTCTGGCTGCAGGGTGTGATTGAACTGCCGCAGCTGAAAGATGGCGGGCGGATGATCAATGCGTTTCGGGCCGATCCGGCGGCGGCACCGCTACCGACGCCGAGCGGCAAAATCGAAATCTTTTCCGCCACCATCGCCAGCTTTGGCTACGAAAATTGCCCCGGCCATCCGGTGTGGCGCGCGCCGCAGCAGCAGCCGGATGCGGAACATCCGCTGTGGTTGATCGCGAATCAGCCGGCCACGCGTCTGCACAGCCAGCTGGATTTTGGTGACTACAGCCTGAGCGGCAAACGCGAAGGACGTGAGGTGTGCAGCCTGCATCCGCACGATGCCGCCGCGCGCGGCATTACCGACGGCGACATTATCGAGTTGTACAATCAGCGCGGTCACGTGCTGGCCAGCGCTCGCGTCACCGAAAGCATTATGCCGGGGGTGGTGCAATTGCCGACCGGCGCCTGGTACGATCCGGTCGATCCCACCGCGCTGCGACCGCTGTGTCGCCACGGTAATCCGAATGTGCTGACGCTGGATATCGGTACTTCATCGCTGGCGCAGGGCTGTAGCGGACAAATCACCGTGGTGCAACTGCGCAAATACCGCGGCGAGCTGACGCCGGTGCAGGCATTTATTCCGCCGCAACCGGTCAGCTACAGCACTGAGATTATCTGAGGCCGTGCAGGGCTTCGCCTACCGCATCAAATAGCCGGTCCAGTTCGGCCGGCTGGGTATCAAACATCGGGCCGAACTGCAGCGTATCGCCGCCAAAGCGGACGTAAAAGCCGGCTTTCCACAACGCCATGCCCGCTTCAAACGGCCGCACGGTCGCGTCACCTTCACGGGGTGCCAGCTGAATGGCACCGACCAGCCCGCAGTTGCGGATATCCACCACCTGCGGACAATCGCGCAGCCCGTGCAGCGCACGTTCAAAATGCGGTGCCAGTTCGGCCGACTGGCTAATCAGCGCCTCGTTTTCCAGCACGTCCAGCGTCGCCAGCGCGGCCGCGCAGGCCACCGGATGCGCCGAATAGGTGTAGCCGTGCGCAAACTCAACCGCGTGCTGCGGCAGCGGCTGAGACATAAAGGTGTGATAGATTTCGCTGCTGGCCACCACGCCGCCCAGCGGAATGGCACCGTTGGTAATCTGTTTGGCGAAGTTGAGCAGATCCGGTGTGACGCCAAAATACTCCGCGCCGCTCCAGCGTCCCATGCGGCCAAAGCCGGTGATTACCTCGTCAAAAATCAGCAAAATATCGTGCTGCGTACAGATCTCACGCAGGCGCTGCAGGTAGCCGTGCGGCGGAATAATCGCGCCGGCGGATCCGGACAGCGGTTCGACAATCAGCGCGGCAATAGTCGAAGCATCATGCAGTTCAATCAGCTTCAGCATCTCATCCGCCAGCGCCTCGCCCCCAGTGGCAGGCTGGCCGGAGGTAAACGCCAGCTCTGGCTGCAGCGTATGCGGCAGGTGATCAACCTCCAGCAGCTGACCAAAGGCCTTACGGTTGCCGCCGATTCCACCAAGGCTGGTACCGCCAATGTTTACGCCGTGATAGCCGCGCGCGCGACCAATCAGCCGGGTTTTATTGGGCTGGCCTTTGGCCCGCCACCAGGCGCGCGCCATTTTCACCGCAGTATCCGCCGACTCCGACCCCGAACCGGTAAAGAACACGTGGTTGAGATGGCCGGGCATCAGGCTGGCGATGCGCTCGGCCAGCTGAAACGACAGCGGATGGCCGTACTGAAAGCCCGGCGAGTAATCCAGCGTACCGAGTTGCTGCACGACTGCCTGCTGGATTTCACGGCGCGTGTGGCCCGCGCCGCAGGTCCATAAACCGGACAGACTATCGAAAATCTGGCGGCCGTCGCCATCGGTCAGCCAGTGGCCGTGCGCGGCGACAATAAAACGGGGATCCTGCTGAAAATAGCGGTTAGCAGTGAACGGCATCCAGTGCGCCTGTAAATTCAGGTCGGCGGTATTGATCGGCTGTGACATCGGGTTTTCTCCGGCATGTGTTAAGCAGAGTTTGCAATCCGCCGCCGGTTAAGTTAAATGCTAATTAACTTGTCTTCACTTATGGATTTACTCACCTGAATGAAAAAGAAAACGCTGGCCCAGGTGACCGACTTCGACCTCAGACTGCTGCGCGTTTTCAAAACCGTCAGCGAGTGCGGCAGCTTTTCCGCCGCCGAAAGCCTGCTCGGTATTACGCGCTCGGCCATCAGCCTGCATATGAGCGATCTGGAAAAACGGCTGGGCATGCGCCTGTGCCAGCGCGGTCGCGCCGGGTTTGCGCTCACCGAGGAAGGGCGTGAAATTTTACGACACAGCGAGACCATGATGGCGGCGGTGGAAGATTTTCGCCAGCAGGTGAACCAGATGCATCAGCAGCTGCGCGGAGAGTTCAACATCGGCATCATCAATAATCTGGTGACGCAGCCGCGCATGCGTCTCACCCATGCACTGGCGGCGCTGCGGGAGAGCGGGGCAGGGATCCGTATCAACATCAGTATGTTAACCGCGGCGGATATCGAGCGAGGTCTGCTGGAAGGACGCCTGCACGTGGGCGCGCTGCCGATGGCGGCGCCGGTCTCCGGGCTGGCGTACGCACAGCTGTATGATGAACATGCGCAGCTCTATTGTAGCCACGCGCACCCGCTGTTTAACCAGGCGGAGCGGCCGGAACACCACGCGCTGGCGGCCTGCGATGCGATAGCGCCGCTGTTTCGCATGCCGGCGGAGGCGATTGCGCTGCATCAGCAGCTGAACTGCAGCGCCACCGCTTCCGATCGCGAAGGGATCGCATTTCTCATTCTCACCGGGCGCTATATCGGTTTCCTGCCGGACCACTACGCCGCGCAGTGGGTGGAGAAAAAGCAAATGCGCGCCCTCGCGCCGCAGCAGTTCCATTACCACAGTCAAATCGCGCTCGTCACCCGCCAGGGCCCGCGTCACAACGCCATCCTGCAACGCTTTTTGCAGGCGCTGGCGCTGGACGAGCCCGGCGCTTAGCGGAGGCGCTAAGGCATTCTAGTTACAACATACTGTTAGTTTGCTACATCAACCGGACGCCAGCACCGTGCGGCGCAAAGTCTGACAGACCTTAATGGCAGGCAGGGTGGCGAGAGAGAAGAGGGCGAAAAAAGGGGAGAACCGTACGTTCTCCCCTGAGATATTACTGCTTTATGCACGCAGCGGCTCGCCGCGCACCGGGCGATCGCCCGCCACGAAGTAGTCCGCTTCGCTGCGCGGCAGCGGCTGGCGACCACGAATGTTGTCGGCGATCTTCTCGCCAATCATGATGGTGGTGGCATTCAGGTTACCGGTGATGATCAGCGGCATGATTGAGGCGTCGACCACGCGCAGCCCCTGCAGGCCGTGTACGCGACCTTCGCCATCCACAACCGCCATCTCATCGCTGCCCATTTTACAGGTGCCGCACGGATGGTAAGCGGTCTCAGCATGGTTGCGCACAAACTCATCCAGCTGCTCGTCGCTCTGGCACTCCAGCCCCGGACTGATCTCTTTGCCGCGATACTTATCCAGCGCCGGCTGGTTGATGATTTGCCGCGTGATGCGGATGGCATCGCGGAACTCATGCCAGTCCTGCTCGTGCGCCATGTAGTTAAACAGAATCGCCGGATGACGGCGCGGATCGCGCGACTTAATGCGCACGTGACCGCGGCTTGGCGAACGCATCGAACCGACGTGACACTGGAAGCCATGCGCTTCTACCGCATTCGAGCCGTTGTAGTTAATCGCCACCGGCAGGAAGTGGTACTGAATGTTGGGCCAGGCAAACTCTTCCCGGCTGCGGATAAAGCCACCGCCTTCAAACTGGTTGCTGGCGCCGATACCGGTGCCTTTGAACAGCCACTCGGCACCAATTTTCGGCTGGTTCCACCACTTCAGGGCCGGATAGAGCGATACCGGCTCTTTGCACTCGTACTGCAGGTACATCTCCAGATGATCCTGCAGGTTTTCACCGACGCCCGGCAGATCATGCACCAGCGGGATGTCGTGCTGCTTCAGCAATGCCGCCGCGCCAACGCCGGAGCGCTGCAGAATCTGCGGCGAGGCGATAGCACCGGCGCACAGCAGCACTTCACGCCGCGCATGCACGGTGTGCGACGTATCGCTGGCGCCGTGCAGATACTGCACGCCGACCGCGCGTTTGCCCTCGAACAGAATGCGATCGGTGGTGGCGTGGGTGATGATTTTCAGGTTCGGACGCTGTTTCGCCGTATCCAGATAACCGCGCGCGGTGCTGGAGCGGCGGCCCTGCGGCGTCACGAAACGGTCCATCGGACCAAATCCTTCCTGCTGATAACCGTTGAGATCGTCGGTACGCGGATAGCCCGCCTGCACGCCGGCTTCAATCATCGCGGCGAACAGCGGGTTGTTGCCTGGCTTACAGGTGGTGATGCTCACCGGGCCTTCGCCACCGTGATAATCATTAGCACCGATATCGCGCGTTTCCGACTTGCGGTAGTAGGGCAGGCAGTCGCGGTAAGTCCAGTTTTCCAGACCCGGCTGCTGCGCCCAGTTGTCGAGATCCATGGCGTTACCGCGGATGTAGCACATGCCGTTGATCAGCGACGAACCGCCCAGCCCTTTACCGCGTCCGCACTCCATGCGGCGGTTATTCATGTGTGGCTCAGGCTCGGTTTCGTACGCCCAGTTGTAGCGTTTGCCCTGTAATGGCCAGGCCAGCGCCGCCGGCATTTGCGTGCGGAAATCAAAGCGGTAATCGGGACCGCCGGCCTCCAGCAGCAGGACGTTCACGCTGCTGTCTTCGGTCAGTCTTGTTGCCAAAACGTTCCCTGCGGATCCGGCTCCGATAATGATGTAATCAAATTCCATTAGTCGCTCCTCAGGTTAAGCTTGATTAAAATACCGACTGAAAACGGGTCAGTTCGACCTGCACAGATTTCACCTGGGTGTAGCTCTGCAGCGTCATCAGGCCATTCTCGCGGCCAATACCGGAGTGCTTGTAACCGCCCACCGGCATTTCAGCGGCGGATTCCCCCCAGGTGTTGATCCAGCAAATGCCCGCTTCAATCTGGTGAATGACGCGGTGCGCGCGATTCAGATCCCGGGTGACCAGACCCGCCGCCAGGCCGTATTCGGTGGCATTGGCGCGGCGCACCACTTCTTCCTCGCTGTCGTAGGTCAGGATCGACATCACCGGTCCGAAAATCTCTTCGCGCACGATGGTCATTTCATCACGGCAATCGGTGAACACGGTCGGTTCTACCCAGGCACCGTTATCAAACGCTGCGCCGCTCATGCGTTTTCCGCCGCACAGCAGGCGCGCGCCTTCGCTGATGCCGGATTCGATATAGCGCAACACATTGTCACGGTGCGGGAAGCTGACCAGCGGGCCAAAGTTGGTGGCCGGATCGTTGACATCGCCGGCTTTGATGCGTGCCACGCGTTCAGCGATTTTTGCCTCAAACGCCTGCTGCAATGCCGTCGGCACAAACACGCGCGTGCCGTTGGTGCACACCTGGCCGGAGCTGTAGAAGTTCGCCATCATGGCGATGTCGGCGGCGAGATCGAGGTCGGCGTCGTCAAACACGATCAGCGGCGATTTGCCGCCCAGCTCCATGGTCACCTCTTTCAGCGTGGAGCCGGCCGCGTTGGCCATCACTTTTTTGCCGCTGGCCACGCCGCCGGTGAAGGAGATTTTGTCGATGCCCGGATGGTCGGTCAGCAGCTGACCGGTCACCGCGCCGCGTCCGTTCAGCACGTTGAACACGCCATCCGGTACGCCGGCTTCGCTGTAGATTTCTGCCAGCTTCAGCGCGCTCAGCGGCGTCACTTCGCTGGGTTTAAAGATCATCGCGTTACCAGCCGCCAGCGCCGGTGCAGATTTCCACAGCGCGATCTGAATCGGATAGTTCCATGCGCCAATACCGGCGACCACACCAAGCGGTTCGCGGCGCGTATAGACGAAGGAGGTATCACGCAGCGGGATCTGCTGGCCTTCAAGCGCCGGGATCAGGCCGGCGTAGTACTCCAGCACATCGGCACCGGTAACAATGTCCACCGCCTGGGTTTCACTCAGCGGTTTACCGGTGTCGAGGGTTTCCAGCGCCGCCAGCTCATCGTTACGCTCGCGCAGGATATCCACCGCACGGCGCAGGATGCGTGACCGCTCCATCGCCGTCATGGCCGCCCAGATTTTCTGGCCTTTTTGCGCGGCGGCGACCGCGCGATCGACATCCGCCTGCGCGGCTTCATGGACCTCGGCCAGCACTTCGCCATTGGCCGGGCTGATGGTCTGGAATGTGTCGCCCGCTGCTGCGGCAACGTATTGACCATCAATGTATAAATGCTGCTCGGTGAATCGGGACATGGTTGCTCCTTCCTCAGTGATTCGCGGCGCCAGCCAGCTGCTGGCGAATGAATTGGGTGGTGAGCGTTCTGGCAATCGCCAGATCAAACGGTTTGCCGCTCAGCGCGGCGCGCAGCCACAGGCCATCAATCAGCGAGGCCAGACCGTGCGCGGCCAGCCGCGCCTGCTCACGCGGCAGCTCGCGGCGAAACTCGGCAGCGAGCGTGGAAAACAGGCGACGGCTGCTGACGCGTTCCAGGCGACCCAGCTGCGGCTGATGCATGCTGCTGGCCCAGAAGTCCAGCCACGCTTTCATCGCCGCGCTGTGCACCTGGGTGTCGTCGAAGTTACCTTCGACAATCGCCAGCAGGCGCGCTTCGGTGCCGGCTCCCGCCAGCGGTTTCAGTCGTGCCGCCACCGCATCACGCAGCTGACGCGTCACGTCGCGCATGGTGGCTTCCAGCAAACCGTTTTTGTCTTTGAAGTAGTGGCTGATGATGCCGGTCGAGACGCCGGCGCGCCGCGCAATCTGCGCAATGGTCGCGTCATTGATCCCGACTTCGTTAATGGTACTCAGGGTCGCATCAATCAGTTGCCGACGACGTATCGGCTGCATTCCCACCTTTGGCATGACTCCAGCTCCACCGCAATGTAAGACCCCTATTAAAACTTTTTTTGATTGCACGTTCAATATAAAAAAGAAACTTGTTAGGATACTGTGCTTCGGTTGTTATGAAAGCGCAACGGGAAGGTGAATACTGAACCGTGCCGAACAATCAGGAGGGAAAACAGGAGAACGATACCGATAAGGCCGATCGCTACGGCCCTGCTACTTCATTGAATAATTACAGGAAATTAACCAGAGGTAACCGATGATTAATCCACCTGCCAGTGAAAAAGACAGAATCAATCCCGTGGTGTTTTACACCTCTGCCGGACTGATTCTGACATTTTCACTTGTCACCATTTTGTACAGCGATCTCGCTGCCGGCTGGATCCAGAGCGCCGTCAACTGGGTATCGTCCACTTTTGGCTGGTACTACATGCTGGCCGCCACGCTGTATATCGTCTTCGTCATCTATATGGCCTGTTCACGCTACGGCGCCATCAAGCTGGGCCCGGAGCAGTCCAAACCCGAATTCAGTCTGCTGAGCTGGTCGGCGATGTTGTTTGCCGCCGGCATCGGCATCGATTTGATGTTCTTCTCGGTGGCGGAACCGGTCACGCAGTATATGCAGCCGCCGGAAGGGGCCGGTCAGACCCTGGAAGCGGCGCGTCAGGCGATGGTGTGGACGCTGTTTCACTACGGTCTGACCGGCTGGTCGATGTATGCGCTGATGGGCATCGCGCTCGGCTACTTCAGCTACCGCTATAATCTGCCGCTCACTATTCGCTCGGCGCTCTATCCGATTTTTGGCAAACGTATTAACGGCCCGATTGGCCACACGGTGGATATCGCGGCGGTGATCGGTACCATTTTTGGTATCGCCACCACGCTGGGTATCGGCGTGGTACAGCTCAACTACGGGCTGAAAGTGTTATTTGATGTGCCGGAAGGGCTGACGGCGCAGATGGCGCTGATTGTACTGTCGGTGGTGATCGCCACCATTTCAGTGACCTCGGGCGTGGATAAAGGCATCCGCATCCTGTCGGAGCTGAATGTCGCGCTGGCGCTTGGTCTGATTCTGTTTGTGCTGTTTATGGGCAAGACGGATTTCCTGCTCAACGCGCTGGTGCTGAACGTCGGTGATTACATCAACCGCTTTATGGGCATGACGCTCAACACCTTTGCGTTTGATCGTCCGACGCAGTGGATGAATAGCTGGACGCTTTTTTTCTGGGCGTGGTGGGTGGCGTGGTCGCCGTTTGTCGGCCTGTTCCTCGCCCGTATTTCCCGAGGCCGCACCATCCGTGAGTTTGTGCTCGGCACGCTGATTATCCCGTTCACCTTCACGCTGCTGTGGCTGTCGGTGTTCGGTAACGCGGCGCTGTACGAGATCATCCACGGCGATGCCGGTTTTGCCCAGGAAGTGATGGCGCATGCCGAGCGCGGGTTCTACAGCCTGCTGGCGCAGTACCCGGCGTTTAAGTTCAGCGCCTCGGTCGCCACCATTACCGGCATGCTGTTTTATGTTACTTCGGCGGATTCCGGCTCGCTGGTGCTGGGGAACTTCACCTCGAAGCTGAAGGATATCAACAGCGATGCGCCAAACTGGCTGCGCATTTTCTGGTCGGTGGCGATTGGCGTGCTGACCATGGGTATGCTGATGACCAACGGCATCTCTGCGCTGCAAAACACCACGGTGATCATGGGCCTGCCGTTCAGCTTCGTGATCTTCTTTGTGATGGCCGGGCTGTATAAATCACTCAAAGTGGAAGATCACCGCCGCGCCAGCGCCAGCCGTGATACCGCGCCCTATATTCCGGCGAGCAATGACCGTTTGAGCTGGAAAAAGCGGCTGTCGCGCCTGATGAACTACCCGGGCACGCGCTATACCCAGCAGATGATGGAAACGGTGATCTATCCGGCGATGCAGGATGTCGCCAAAGAGCTGGAGCTGCGCGGCGGTCGCGTATCGCTGGAGAGCGTTGCGCCGGAAGAGGGCCAGCCGCTGGGCTACCTTGATCTGCGCGTGCACCTCGGCGAGGAGCAGGATTTCGTCTATCAGGTGTGGCCGCAGCAGTACTCGGTACCGGGCTTTACCTATCGCGCCCGCAGCGGTAAGTCGCACTATTACCGGCTGGAAACCTTCCTGCTGGAGGGCAGCCAGGGTAACGATCTGATGGACTACAACAAGGAGCAGGTGATCATCGACATTCTCGATCAGTACGAGCGTCACCTGAACTTTATCCATCTGCATCGTGAAGCGCCGGGCAGCAATATCACTTACCCGAGCGTGTAACAGTGCGGGCAGCCGTGCAAGGCGGCTGCCCGTTTAATCACGTGGCGTTCCTCGCATAATTGCCAGCGGCAGCTAGACTCACTAGCTGACCTGAAGGGGAACATAATGAAATTGGGTTTTGCGTGTAAGTACTTTGATTCTGAGGCTAAACAGCCATTTCCATTTAAAACCACCACCCGCACACGCTTTCTCGCTATGGAGCGTAACGCGGCGGCCACGCTGCTACTGGCACTGGCACAAAATAACCTGCAGAACCTCTCTCTGACGCTGGAACAGCTGGCGCAGCAGCCGGATGCATTACGCATGATGCGCATCGGCAGCGATCTGCTGCCGCTGTACACCGTGCCGCTGGCCACAGAACTGTATGGCGATATTCTGCCCGAGCTGCAGCCGCTGTTTAGCCGCTGCGGCGAATTGGCCCGCGCGCACAACATTCGCCTGTCGTTCCATCCCGGCCAGTATACGGTGCTGGCTTCGGATAATGATGACGTGGTGGATCGGGCGCTGGAGGATGTCGAGTACCACACGCTGTGCGCGGTGCTGATGGGCTACGGCAGGCAGTTTCAGGATTTCAAAATCAACATCCACATGAACGGCAAACGCGGTATTGAGGGTTTTCGCGCGGCGTTTATGCGCCTCAGCCCGGAAGCCCGCAATATGCTGACGGTGGAAAATGACGAAATTTCCTGCTCGCTGGATGACGTCTTGCAGGCGCGTGCGCTGTGTCCGGTGGTACTGGATATTCACCATCACTGGGTGAAAGAGAATCAGTTTATTCAGGCCAGCGATGAACGCGTGGCGCTGATTCTGGAGTCGTGGCGCGGCGTGCGGCCGGTGCTGCACTATTCGATCGCCCAGGAAGGGCTGATCCCGGAGAGCGGCTTTCCCGATCAGGAGCAACTTGCCGCCTCTAAGCCGAAGCTGCGCGCCCATTCTGACTACTATTTCAACCAGACGCTGAATGACTGGGCGCTGTCGTTTGATCGCTTCGACATCATGTGCGAAGTCAAAATGAAGAACCTCGCGCGCGATCGCCTGTATGACTATGCGCAGACGCGCTGATTAACCGCTTACGGCGCCGTGATCACAATGGCGACGCGGCGATTTTGCGCCCGGCCCTGCGCAGTGTTATTGCTGGCGACCGGCGCGCTCATGCCCAGCCCGCGCGTCACGATGTTTTGCCGTGGAATCGCCGCGCCGGTGGCCCACTGATCGGCCACCGCGTTGGCGCGTTTCAGCGACAGCTGCTGGTTGTAATCCGCTTTGCCGTAGTTATCGGTGTGGCCGTCAACGCGCAGATGTTCGATGCCGGTAGCGGCCAGGTTTTTCGCCATCTGCGCAATGCTGGCTTTGCTGGCGGGCGTCAGGTCAGATTCATTGATGCCAAACAGGATTTTATCGGACAGGCCCAGTCCCCAGCCTTCGGCGTTTTCGCTGAAGCCGGCCTCGCGCATCGCTTTAATCTGCGCGTCGCTAAAACGCCCGGTTGACTGACAGCCGACACAGGCCAGCACCATAACCAGCAAACATGATTTCAGTTTCATACGCGTACCTTACTCATTCCTTTGTTTTTATACATGTGCATATCGGCGCGCTCCAGAATCGACGCCACCGAATCGCCATGCTGCGACCAGGCGTAGCCGATGGTCACCGATGTGGTGATCTGCGTGCCTTCCGAAATCACAATCGATTGCGCGATTGCGGTACGAATATCTTCCGTCAGCTGCTGCAGATCGGCTTCTGAGGTGCGGCTGGTGATCAGCATGGCAAACTCGTCACCGCCCAGCCGCGCCACCAGATCGTCCTGATACGCCAGCGCGCTGAGGCGCGCCGCGATGGCCTTCAACACTTCATCACCGGCGGCATGGCCCCAGTTATCGTTAATGCTCTTGAAGCGATCGCCGTCGAGAAACAGCAGCACAAAATTCTCATGCGCCAGCTGCTGATCGAGCAACTGCGACAGGCGGCCAACAAACGCCGAGCGGTTGGCCAGTCCGGTTAACGGATCCTCCAGCGCTTTGGCCGCCAGTGAACGGTTATCGCGTAGCAGCGAGGCTTTTAGCGTCTGCATTTCACTCAGCAGCGAGTTGAGATCTTCGGAAAACAGCTGAAACTCTTTGGTCGGATTTTGCGGTACGCGCGTCGAGAAATCGCCAGAGCGAATCACGTAATGGATGGCGCTGGTGATATTGCGCAGCGAGCGCAGGATACCGCGATGCAGAAATTCACTCAGCAGGCAGGAAATCACCAGCACGCACAGCATACCGATGGATAAAATCATCACCGAATAGCGAATAAAGTCGGCCGCACCGCTGACGGTGCCGGCCAGCATTAAATGGCCGACCTGGGTTTCGGCGTGATTAATTTCCACCGCCAGCGGCTGCTGATAGATCCAGCGACGCAGTAGCGTTTCATACCAGCCGCTCTCTTGCTGGCGATCGTGCCAGTCCACCAGTACGGTATTGCCCGCCGTGACCAGCTTCGCGGAGGCAAACATCCCTTCATTGCCGAGCAGGGCTATTTTGTTGCGGGCATCATAGCTGTCTTCAAATACCGTCGCGGCGGTCAGGCTGGTGCTGAGTGTGGCGGCAATGAGTTCGAGGTTTCTTTTCTCATAGCGTTTAATAAACAGTAAAGACGTCGATGTCAGCAGCAGCCAGCACAGCAGTAATATCACGGCGGCATTGACGGTGCTGATACGACGCAACTTATTGCGAATCGATGATTTATCTTTTTTATGCTATCAAACTTCATCTTATTTGCTTCCTTTGCGGGACAGCAACAACACGTCCGGGCTCACTCTGACACCGCTGCGCGCCAGCGAGTCAAGGTTGACGGAAAATGCGGTGTGATCGCGGTTAAAGATCAGACAAAAGGCCGCGCCAACCGCACAGTCCGGGTTGTTTTCCGCGATGGACAGGACGGCTTTACCCTGTAGCATCGCCAGCAGTTCAGTTTGCTGCTGCGGCGTCTGATCGCCGAAGTAAATGGCATCGCAGCGCTGGCGGCTGAGTTCGCTGGTCTGGTTAATCCACACCACGCTGAACGGCGTCGGGCCCTGAGGCTGCGCAAGGTGCTGTGCTGAAGCGAATACGCACAGCTGTGGCGGCTGTGTTAACTGTGGCCAGTGGCTAAAACTGATGATGCCGCTGACGATGCGGTTAGCCTGATCGTCACGCTGAACCGCACTGTTTGCCGCCTGAGCAGCAGGAAAACAGAGGAGATAAATGAGAGAAAATACGGGAAGAAATGCGCGTAAGCCCTGCAATAAATAGAGCAGCTGGCTGTCGCCCTTCACCTTTAATTGTAGTTGTAACATAGCGCTATCTCTGAACAGCAACCGGGAAATAGTACCATCGCGCTGTACAAAAGAGTACCGCCGTACAGGCGCTGATACCGCGATCAGGCAGGGTAGAATAAATTCGTCAGGACCGGATTTAAATAGAGAGTTAAAAGAGTAATGAATAAAAACGCAGCATAATAAGCCTATTAAGGCTGAATTCTGCCGGATATGCCCGCAGCAAAATTAGCGCAGCGGCGCGATTTTTCGTAAAATGATTTGCCCGGCGCCGCCGGATATTCCCTTTGTGGCGCAATGGCCCTGAATTGAACAATCATTCAGCGCCATTCACCGCATTTTTTTAATTAAAATCCAAATCCCGGCCGTTGCTGGCAATGACCCGCTGATACCACCAGAAGGATTTTTTGCGCAGCCGGTTGAGCGTGCCGTTGCCGTGGTCGTCGCGATCGACATAGACAAATCCGTAGCGTTTACTCATTTCACCGGTCGACGCCGCGACCAGATCGATGCAGCCCCAGGTGGTGTAGCCCATCACCGGCACGCCGTCAGCAATCGCTTCACCCATGGCGCGAATGTGCTGTTGCAGGTAGCTGATGCGGTAATCGTCTGCAATTTCCCCGCTGGCATTGATTTCATCGTGCGCGCCGAGACCGTTTTCCACCAGAAACAGCGGCTTCTGATAGCGGTCGTACATCATATTCATGGTGATGCGCAGGCCAAGGGGATCAATGCCCCAGCCCCAGGAGCTGCGCGCCAGATGCGGATTGGTCAGCGACTTCACCACGTTGGCGGCGCTGCTGTTCTGTTCATTCATCTCTGCCGACGCGCAGCGCGAGGCGTAATAGCTGAAGGAGATGAAATCGACGGTGTGGCGCAGCAGTTCGCTATCGCCCTCCGCCATGACAATCTCCACGCCTTTCTCGCGGAATACCCGGGCGGCGTAAGCGGGATAAGCGCCGCGCGCCTGGACATCGATAAAGAATAAGTTCTCGCGATCTTTCTGTAACGCGGCCCACACATCTTCCGGCTTGCAGGACCACGGATAAAAGTTGCCGCCGGCCAGCATGCAGCCAATCTGATTCTGCGGATTGATCTCATGGGCGATTTTGGTTACCAGCGCGCTGGCGACCAGTTCATGATGCGCTGCCTGATATTTCACCTGTTCGTGATGTTCATCCGGCGCGAACACCAGACCGGCACCGGAGAACGGGCTGTGCAGCAGAATATTGATCTCATTGAAGGTCAGCCAGTATTTCACCAGACCATCAAACGCTTCGAAGCAGGTGCGGGCGTAGCGGGCAAAGAAATCGATCATTTTACGGTTGCGCCACGAGCCGTATTCGGTGACCAGATGCATTGGCACATCGAAGTGACACAGCGTGACCAGCGGTTCGATGCCGTATTTGCGGCACTCCTCAAATACGCTGCGATAGAAGGCGATACCTTCCGCGTTCGGCGTCAGCTCATCGCCGTTGGGATAAATGCGGCTCCAGGCGATGGAGGTGCGAAACACCGTGAAGCCCATCTCCGCCATCAGGGCGATATCTTCTTTATAGCGGTGATAAAAATCGATGGCGTCGTGGCTCGGATAGAACTCATCGTCGCGCAGCGTATAGCGCGGCTCCAGCCCCAGCTTCACCGCCATGCGGTGCTCGCCGTGTGGAATCATATCCACCGTGGTTAAGCCTTTACCACCGGCGCGATAACTCCCCTCTGACTGGTTGGCGGCTAACGCGCCGCCCCATAAAAATCCCGCAGGAAATGTCACTTCAGACATCACTCACCTCAATCACAGTCCATTATTAATTCGCGCTGAGCGGCTTTGCCGCTTCCGGCTTACCGGGGCGCGGCGCGGTCTCCGTCACCGGAATATCTTCAAAGCCAAGAATCAGCGTCAGAATGAACGACAGCACCACTGACAGCACCATCACGCCAGCCACCCAGACGATGCTCATCGGGTTGGTGGGATCGAAAAACTGTACGCTGGTAAACAGGCCCGGTGAGGCCATCGAGTGGCTGGCGAGGCCGCCAATGCCGGCCACCGCGCCACAGATAAAGCCGCTGATCAGGCTGGCAATCAGCGGACGCTTCAGGCGCACCGCCACGCCGTACAGCGCTGGTTCGGAAATGCCGGCGACGATGGCGGAAGCTGCCGCCGCGAACGCCGTCTGCCGCAGTTCCGGATTTTTGGTTTTGAACGCCACCGCCAGCGATGAGCCGCCCAGTGACAGGTTGGCGCCAATTTCTGACGGCATCACCATGCCTTCTTTGCCGGTCTCAGCTATGGTCTGAATAATGGTCGGGGTAAACACGCGATGCATGCCGGTCATTACCAGCAGCGGCCACAGACCGCCCATGATCGCCACCGACAGCCAGCCGAGATAACCGTGAATGGTATACACCAGCGCCGAAATGCCGCTACCGATCCAGATACCGAGCGGGCCAATAAAGACGATGGCGATGGGGGCAGCAATCAGCACAATCAGCATCGGTTTAAGGAAGTTTTTGGTCACCGCCGGGGTAAAGCGATCGACCCAGTATTCGATGTGCGACAGAATCCACGTCATCACCAGCGCGGGGATTACCGTGTAGGTGTATTTCACCGCAGTGACCGGCACCGAGGCGAATTCCACTACCTGACCCTGCGCCGCTTTGGCCATCAGGTCGATAAAATTGGGATGCACCAGCACGCCGGCAATGGCAATCGCCAGCGACATATTGGTTTTAAATTTCAGCGCCGCCGAAGCCGCCACCATCACCGGCAGGAAGAAGAAGGCGCCGTCACCAATCACATTCAGGATGATTAACGTCGACGAGCCTTTGGGCAGCACACCGCTCATCTCCAGCATCATCGCCAGCAGTTTCACCATCGATCCGCCAATGATCGCCGGGATCAGCGGTGACATGGTGCCGACCAGCGCATCGAGAATGCCCGCGCCGATACTGCGCAGCGTGATTTTACGTTTCACCGGCGCGCTGCCGCTGTTGCCCGGCGTGCCGAGTTTCATCACTTCCTGAAAGGCGAGATTGACGTTGTTGCCGATGATCACCTGACACTGACTGTCGGTGTGCACCACGCCCATCACGCCGGGAATGGCTTTCAGTGTGGCGTTGTCGACGCGCGTGCTGTCTTTCACCACGAAGCGCAGGCGTGTCATGCAGTGGGTAACGGCTTCAATATTCTCTAATCCGCCGAGCGAGGCCACAATGGCTCGTGCGGCGTCAGCGTAGTTGGTCGCCATGAATGTTTGTCTCTGATTGTAGGGTAGAGGAAACGTCGGTTTCGTCTGGCTGTTATGTGTTCATGAGAAACCGGTTTCACAAAATCATGAACAGGCGCATTCATTCAGACAAGAAAAATCGCTATCTTCGTTTTAATTTTGTGATGTTGATCGGCTGACGGGCGGCGGGATCTTCAACCGCAGGCGCAGGGCGACAAGAAAATTCCCCGTCTTATTCATCGCTTAGGTACACTGAGGCGATGAGCAGCGAAGCAGAGTGAAGCATGGCAACCATACTTGAGGTGGCAAAAAAGGCCGGCGTGTCAAAAGCGACGGTGTCGCGCGTGTTGTCCGGTAACGGCTACGTCAGCCAGGAAAAGCGCGATCGGGTGTACCAGGCGATTGCCGAGACCGGCTTCCGGCCGAATTTGCTGGCGCGCAATCTGGCGACTAAATCCAGCCAGACCATTGGCCTGGTGATCACCAACACGCTGTATACCGGCAGCTATTTCAGTGAAATGATGCAGCATTCGGCGCGTATTCTTGAGCAGCAGGGCCGTCAGCTACTGCTGGTGGACGGCAAACACAGCGCCGAAGAGGAGCGTACGGCGATTCAGTTTCTGCTCGATCTGCGCTGCGATGGCGTGATCATCTATCCGCGTTTTCTCACCATCGATGAGATGGACAGCATCATTGCCCAGCACCGCCATCCGATTCTGGTAATCAACCGGCGACTGCGTCAGCACGACAGTTACTGCATCTACTCCGATCAGCAGCGCACCAGCGCCGAGGCGGTGGCGCAGCTGATTGCGCTCGGCCATCGCGATATCGCTTTTATCACCGGATCGCTTGACTCGCCAACCGGGCGCGAGCGCCTGGCCGGTTATCACGCGGCACTGGCGCAGCATCAGCTGGTGGCAGATGACGCGCTGGTGGTGGAGGGCAAATGGCAGGCGCAGCACGGGGCGGCGGCGGTGGAAACGCTGCTGGCGCGTGGTAAACCGTTCAGCGCGCTGGTCGCCAGTAACGATGAGATGGCGGTGGGCGCGCTGAAAGCGCTGGCGGCGCATAACATCCGCGTGCCGCAGCAGGTGGCGGTGCTGGGTTTCGACGATATTCCGCTGGCGCCCTATACCATTCCGGCGCTGGCCAGCGTGCGCATGCCGGTGACCGGCATGATCGAGGAAACCATTGAACGCCTGGTGTCGATGCTCGACGGAGGCGAAATGCGTAACCGCAAAACCTTTGCCGGCGAGCTGATTCTGCGCGAATCCGTCGGTCCCGGCCCGTTTTACCCTGGCTAAAATCAGGCGTTCAGCAGCGCTTGCTTAAACGAATAGATGTGCACGCGCGCGGCGTCTTCTGCCCGTGTTACGTCACCCTGCGCCAGCGCCGCAATGATTGCGTCATGCTCGGCAATCACCTCCTGCATGTGCTGCACGCTCGACAGGGTGGTTGCCCAGAAGCGCTGCGCCTGGGCGTGGATGATGCTGAGAATATCTGACAGACGACCGTTGCCGGCGATGTCAGCCAGCACCTGATGAAACTCGCGGTCCAGCAGCATCATCTGCTCACGGTCGCGCGCCACACTGGCGGCGGCGATGCGCTGATTCAGCGCCTGTAGCTGGGCAATCTGCGCCGGATTCACGCGCTGCGTCGCCAGCCGCAGGCACAGCGCTTCATTTACCAGCCGTACTTCAATCAGCTCCAGCGCATCGTCAATCGACAGCGGTGCCACCATCACCCCTTTACGCGGGATAATCTGCAGTAACCCTTCAGTCGCCAGCCGATGTACTGCCTGGTTAACCGGCGTGCGGCCCATTGCCAGATCCTCCATCACCTGCGCGGTATTGAGATATTCACCTGGCTTATAGCGCAGCGTAATCAGGCGATGCCTGAACGCCAGATAGGCCTGTTCATTCAATGAAACGCTTTTTTGTCCGGCCTGTGACTTCACATTTTCAGCAACTGAATCACTCATCACGCAGATCCTTATTGGGGTACTGAGACATCTTACACAAAAACCTGGCATGAAAATGGCTATCTTGAAATTGCAGTGAAATTTCACACGCATTTTTCATCAGGAGATCATCGCATGCATTTACGCTTTACAACCGACTCACAAGGCGCCCCGGTGCTGGATGTCGACATTAAGCAGCTGGTCATTGCCGGATGGGTAGGCCGCGACCAGGCGGCGGTGCTGCACCATATCAGGGAGCTGGAGGCGCTGGGCGTGCCCGCACCTGGTGCAGTCCCGCTGTTTTATCGCGTAGCCACTCAGCAGCTGGCGCAGCACAGCCCGCTGGAAGTGGTGGGCGAGCAAACCTCCGGCGAAGCCGAGCCGTTTGTGTTTTTCCATCGCGGCGAATACTGGGTGTCGCTGATTTCCGATCACACCGACCGTCACCTGGAAACCTTCAGCGTGGCACTGTCGAAGCAGGCCTGCGTTAAGCCGGTCGCCGGTCATGCGTGGCGTATGGCAGAGGTTGAGCCGCACTGGGATCGGCTGGAGCTGCGCGCGTGGATCAAAGTCAACGGCGACTGGGTGACTTATCAGCAGGGCACGCTGGCGTCTCTGCTCACGCCGATGGATCTGCTGGCGCGCTACTTTGGCGATCGCCCGGTCAGTGAAGGCTTTGCGATGTCATGCGGCACGTTGAGCGCGATTGGCGGCATCCGTCCGGCCAGCGAGTTCCGCATGGCGCTGCACGATCCGCTGCTGAATCGCACGCTGGAACACCACTATGTCACCGGCACGCTGCCGGTGATTGCCTGAGGAGACGCGTATGACCACCTTATGGCAGGCGAGCCAGCAACTGCGCGCCGGAGACCTCACCGCAAGCGCCGCGACGCAACAGGCACTACGCGCCGCTGAGCAACCGTCGGGCGAAGGCGCACGCGTGTTTACGCGGACCTATGCTAACAGCGCCGTTCAGCAGGCGCAGCAGGCTGATACGCGCTGGCAACAGCAACAGCCGCGCAGCCCGATTGATGGACTGCCAATCAGCATCAAAGACCTGTTTGATGTGGCGGACGAACCCACCTGCGCCGGCTCGCGCGTGCTGGCGGATGCGCCGCCCGCTGCGCGCGACGCGCATATCGTGCAGCAGCTGAAACAGGCCGGTGCCGCTATCGTCGGCAAAACCAACATGACCGAGTTCGCTTTTTCCGGGCTCGGTATCAATCCGCACTACGGCACGCCAGCTAACCCATGGCAGCGCGGCGAAAAACGCATTCCCGGCGGTTCTTCATCCGGCGCGGCGGTGGCGGTGGCCGACGGCATGTGCCTCGCGGCGGTCGGCACGGACACCGGCGGCTCGGTGCGGATACCGGCGGCGCTGTGCGGGCTGACCGGCTTCAAACCCAGTGCCAGCCGCATCAATCAGGCCGGCACGCTACCGCTATCGGCGGCACTCGACAGTATTGGCGTAATTGCCCATGACGTGCGCAGTTGCTGGCTGCTCGACAGCGTCATCGCCGATCGGCCTTTGCAGCTGGCAGAGCGTGATATCACGCGGGCGCACTTTGCGATTCCACAGACCCGGGTGCTGGACGGGCTGGATCTCGCGGTCAGCCAGGCGTGGCACCACGCGCTGGCACAGCTGCGCGCGCAAGGTGCCACGCTCACCGAGCTGCCGCTGTCTGAACTGGCAGAACTGGAAACCATGAACGCCCGTGGCGGCATCACCGCCTGGGAAGCCTGGCAGTGGCATCAGTCTCTGCTGCAGTCGCACGCGACGGGTTATGACCCGCAGGTACGGATGCGCATTGAGCGCGGCGCGTTGCTGAACGAGGCCGACGCACAACTGTTGTATCAGCAGCGCGCCGACTGGCGGCAGCGGGTGGAGCAGGCGGTGGCACCGTTCGATGGCCTGCTGCTGCCCACCGTGCCGCTGATTGCGCCGACCATCGCCGAACTCGACGACCCGGAGCGCTATCGCCAGGTCAACCTGCTGATGCTGCGCAACACCAGCGTGATCAACATGCTGGACGGCTGCGCCATCTCCCTGCCTTGTCATCAGCCCGGCAGTGCGCCGGTGGGTCTGATGCTGGCCGCCACCCATGGCCACGATGCCGCGCTGCTCAGCTGGGCGCTGGCGCTTGAATCCATCCTGCAACGGAGTCTCTGAAAATGACACATCCTCACGGCATGCTGTTCGTCGCCACAAACGTCGCCGCTGAAAACGAAGCTGATTTCAATCAATGGTATGACCATGAACATGTCGCCGAGCGGGTCGCCATCGACGGCTTTCTCAGCGGCACGCGCTATCAGGCGCTGGATGCTGAACGCAAGTACCTCGGACTGTATGAAACCCGCTCGCTGGAAACCTTCACCAGCGCCGATTACTACGCCGCCTTCACGCGCCAGACGCCGTGGTCGGTAAAAAACCTGGAGCGGATGATCAAACCGATGCGCCGCGTGTGTGCAATCACTCAGCAGCACGGTCAGGGCAGCGGCAGCCACCTTGCGGTGCTGACGCTACAGGCTGGCATTGAAACTGCAACGCTCAACGCCTGGCAGCAGCAGGTTGCCACGGTGCCGGGCTATATCGCCTCGCGCTTACTCACGCCTGACACCACGCTGAGCACGCCGCTGCCGCAGGAAGATCGGGCGCAGCGCGCCATGCGGCCAATGCTGCTGCTCAGCTGTTCGTGCGCCGATGCCTGCCAGACACTGGCGGCCGCCGCGTCACAGGCGCTCAATGCCCGCGCTGAATTTTATGCGCTTAGCTGGCAGCTCACTAAACAGGAGATGGCTCATGGCGAATACTGATTCAACTCTGCCGCACGCCGCGCGTGCCGCAGCAGGGAAAACCCACACCGGCCGTCTTGCCGCGGCCAGCTCCATCGGCACCGCGCTGGAGTGGTACGACTTTACCGTTTACAACATCATGGCGGCGCTGGTGTTTAACCATGTGTTTTTCCCCAGTTTCGACCCGCTGGTCGGCACCATTCTGGCGTTTTCAACTTACGCCGTGGGTTATGTGTCGCGTCCGGTGGGCGGTTTTATCTTTGGCCATCTCGGGGATGTCGCCGGGCGCAAGGCGGTATTGATCACCACGCTGGTGATCATGGGCGTGACCACGGCGCTGATGGGCATGCTGCCCGGATATGCGCTGTGGGGCATCTGGAGCCCGATTCTGCTGGTGGCGCTGCGCTTTGTGCAGGGCATCGCGCTGGGCGGCGAATGGGCCGGCGCGGTGTTGCTCTCCATGGAGCACGGCGAAGCCAGTAAGCGCGGGCGTAACGCCTCGTTCGCCCAGGTCGGGCCTTCCTGCGGTACGCTGATTGGCACCGGCTTTATCACTTTAGTGACGTTGTCACTCAGCGGCGAACAGTTTCAGGAGTGGGGCTGGCGCATCCCGTTCCTGCTCAGTCTGCTGCTGGTGATGTTTGGCCTGTGGCTGCGGCGTGGCGTGGAAGAAACCCCGACTTTCGTGGCGATGCAGCAGGCGGAGAAAACCAGCCACACGCCGCTGAAAGAGGTGTTCCTGCGCTATCCACGTGAACTGCTGATCGCCGGCGGCTCGCGCATCGGCTCCGACGTGCTGTACGCGCTGGTAGTGGTGTTCACCCTGACATACGTCACCACCGTGCTACAGCTGCCGCGTCCGCTGGCGCTGATGGCGACGATGGTCGGCGCGATTGGCAACGCGTTGACGGTGCCGCTGTTTGGCGCGCTGTCCGACCGCCTTGGCCGCCGTCCGGTGTACATTGCCGGCGCGCTGCTGGCTATTGTCTGGTCGTTTGTGTTTTTTGTCCTGCTCGACAGCACCCAGCCGTGGCTGATTGTGCTGGCAGTGGTGATCGGCCTGCTGATTCACGCCATGATGTACGGTCCGCAGGCGGCGTTTGTCACCGAGCAGTTCCCGAGTCACGTGCGCTATGCCGGTTCGTCACTGGCCTATACGCTGGCCGGCATCATCGGCGGCGGTTTTGCCCCGCTGATCATCACCTCGCTGTACAAAGAGCTGGGCAGCACGCTGTGGGTGTCGCTGTACGTGACGCTGGCGCTGACGATCACCCTGTTTGCCTTATGGAAAGCCAAAGAAACCGCGCACCAGTCGCTGTAATCACCTCTGGCGAGGGATCGCCACCTTTTATTAAATATTCATGTGCAGCGCCGGTTCACTCTGCGGCGGCTCGGTCGAGATTTGCGGCAGCGGCAGCGGTCGTCCGATGTAGTAACCCTGAATGGCATCGCACGCCAGCTCCTGCAGCTGCGACATCTGCACCGGCGTTTCCACGCCTTCCGCAGTTACCGACAGGGAATAGGCTTTGCCGAGTCCAATCATGTTTTCCACCACCTGGCGCGCCTGGGGCGAATCGGCCAGCGGAAAAATAAAGGATTTATCGATTTTGATGCCATCGAACGGGAAGGCGCGCAGGTAGCACAGCGACGCATAGCCGGTGCCAAAATCATCAATCAGAAATCTCACCCCCAGCGCTTTCACCGCCTGCATCACCGCCAGGGTTTTGTCCGGATCGCTCAGCAGCGCGTTTTCCGTGACTTCAATTTCCAGCCGCTGGCTCGGCAGACCGCTGAGCTGCAGCACCCGGGTGATGCGTTCGGCTAAGGCGCTATCCTGCAACTCGCTGGCGGAAATATTCACTGAAACCGCCATTTCCGGCCGGTAACGGGCGATATCCTCACAGGCATTGAGCAGCACCCAGTCGCTCAGCGCGCTGATCAGGCCGGTCTCTTCGGCCAGCGGAATAAACTGATCGGGCATCAGTAAGCCCAGCCGCGGATGCTGCCAGCGTACCAGCGCCTCGACCGCGCTGATGCGCTGCGCGATCAGGTCATAGCGCGTCTGATACACCAGCCGCAGCTGGTTCTCCTGCAGCGCTGCGCGCAGCTCATGCTCCATTTCGCGCCGCTGCACAATTTTCTCTTCCATGTCACGGTCGAAAAATATCCACTGGTTGCGGCCGCTGTTTTTCGCTTTATACAGCGCGATGTCGGCGAAGCGCAGCAAATCGCTGGCGTTGTCGGCATCCTGCGGGGCCAGCGCGATGCCGAGACTGCCGCCGATGTGGATGTCGTTGTCGTACACCGGGAACGGCAGATTGAGCTGGGCGATGAGCTGCTGACACAGCGCGTCGACCTGTTCGCGGCTGCCCGCCTCCGGCAGAATCACCACAAACTCATCGCCGCCGAGCCGCGCCACCAGGCCGTTGCCGTTGAGCGTGCGCCGGATACGATCTGATACCGCATGCAGCACCTGATCGCCCGCCGCATGACCGTAGAGATCATTGACCGGTTTGAATTTATCCAGGTCGATCATAATCATCGCCAGCAGCGGCTGCGCCGGCAGCGGCAGGCTCAGCTGCCCCATGAGGAATTCGCGCATTTGCACGCGGTTGGCCAGTCCGGTCAGTTCATCGAAGTGCGACAGATAGTGCGCGCGCGCCTGCGCTTCAACTTCCAGCGTTACGTCGCTGGCGCTGCCGCGAAAGCCGCTGACGCCGTGCGCCAGGCTGACGCGCTTGAGGGTCAGATTGCAGTAGCGCGGCTGATGCTGAGCGGAGAGATAGCGGCAGCCGTTCAGCGTGAGCTGACCGCCCGACTCTGCCAGCTGTAAAAGCCGGGCGCGCTGGTGTTCATCGCACAGCAGGAAATCCAGTAGCGTGCGCTGCAGCCACTCCTCGCTGGTAAACCCGGTAACTACCGGGAAACGGCCGGAAACCCAGCTAAAGCGCAGCTGGTCGTCCATCTCCCAAATCCAGTCGGTGGTAATTTCGGCGATATCACGGAAGCGGCGCTCGCTGGCGCTGAGCGCCCGCTGGCTTTGCGCCAGTAGCAGCGTATTTTCATCATTGAGCTGCGCTTTACGCAGCGCGTTGCGCATCAGCATGATGGCGCCATACAGCGTGATTAGCATGGCGATCACCAGCAGCGGCAGCAGGGCGGTCAGCAATTTACCGCCGGGGTTGCTGCTGGCCCAGCGCAGCGTGGCGTCATGGCCGTCGGCGGCGAGGCGCAGACTTTCTGCCACTGGCGCACGGGGTGCAGCGAATTCCACCCGCAGTGCGTTGATGCCGTACTCGTGCCCCAGCTGCTGTAATTTTTGCGGCGTCAGGCGATCGGCAAAGATCATCAGCGATGGCGCACCGGGCACCTGCGGCACGCTGTTATCGCCACCGGTAGTGATCCAGGCCGCGCACAGCAGCACTAACTGCTGATTTACCACCACAAAGCGCGACAGCGCCTTACCGTCATTGTGCTGCAACTGCTGACGCAGCGCGGGCAATTGCTGGCGACCGAGCCAGCCGGTGAAATCGCGATGCTGCAGCTGACCGTCGATCACGCTGTAAACCGTGTCGCCGCGCGGCGCGATGACAAACACGCCCTCGTAGGCAAAGGTCTGAAACAGCGACTCACCCAGATTCTGCCGCGTCCACGCCCAGTCGGTATTCAGCGTGCGGTGCAGGTTTTGGTAGGCTTCGCCCCATTCTGCATTATCGGAGAGGTGAAACTGCATCACTTCCTGACGCGTCTGCAACGCCTTCTCCAGCAACAGGCGGTTTTGCCGCGCCTCCTGCTGGTTGAGATCGCTGGCGATAAAGCACAGCGTCACCAGCGCCACCATAAAGGAGAGAAAAATCAGCAGCACCATCAGCAGCATCGGCTGGCGCATCAGTCCGCGCATTCGACCATCGGTCGGGAAATCCATCAGTGAACGTTTCGCCATCATAGACTTATCACAAACCAGTAAAATGATATTTCATAAGTACGTTATGAGTATCGGCATGACTGCGCCGAACCTGGGCGAAAAAGTAAAAAAAGCGTGAGCGGAGCGGCAAAAACAGATCGCATATTCGGCCAGAAGCCCGACGATGCCGTGGTGTAATCAGATCTGCATAAGGTCTGTTAATAACAGGCCCTGCCGCTGCGTTTGCGCCGGTGCAATACGGCGAATGCCGGTAAACTTTTCCCGTTGCGCTAATAGCTTAGTGTTTATTTCATACTGATGACGATAAATATATTACAGCCATAATTTATCAGAGCGTGATTTAACGTTCAGGACTTAAAGGATTTCCCGGTTAAATGATGGTGCGTTATCCAGGACTATTCTTGTTGAGTGTAAATCTTTGTCAGTGCTAATTTGCTGAAACCCATCTGCTCCTCTTTCCAGAGACCACTTATGCAACCACGTATCACGCATCTTGATGGCATGCGCGGATTAGCGATCCTGCTGGTGATTGCTTATCACGCCTATGCCCGCTGGCCCGAACTGTTGCCGTATGCCGCCACTACCCAGCATATTCCGCTGCTGGCATTTGGCTGGGTCGGCGTGCAGTTGTTTTTTATGATCTCCGGCTTTGTCATATTTATGACGCTGGATAAATCATCCGGCTACCTCAGCTTTCTCAAAAAACGCTGGCTGCGCCTGTTTCCGGCAATGCTGATAGCCAGTCTGCTGCTGTACGTTGCCGGCGGCTTTTTTCCTGAGTGGTCGCTGATGACACCGGAAAGCCGCAACCTACTGCCCGGTCTGATATTTATTAATCCTGAGACGCTGACGCAGCTCACCGGCATTGAATTCCGCTCCATGGCCGGATCGTTCTGGTCTCTCTATGTTGAAGCGCTGTTTTATCTGATTATTGGCGCGGTTTATTTTACCTTCGGACGCAAATATTGTCTGCCGGCGCTGATTGTGCCGATGTTATTACTTTCCGCCTCATCGGTATTGAAATCACTCGGCCATCCATTATTAATCGATGTCATTTCAAAATTCGGTTTTATTCACTATGCCTGGTTTATGGTCGGCTGTCTGGTTTATGAACGTCTGCATGGGCGCGATAAACGTTATCACTACGCGCTGACCGCGCTGGCCTTGCTGATTAATTTCAGCTACTACGTTAAAAACAGCGGCGTGGTCGCCGTGATACCGCTGCTACTGGTAATGCTGTTTTTTATCGCCAGCTTTTATTCCAGACAGATTGAGCGATGGCTTTCCCTGCGCTTTTTCACCGCCATCGGATTTGTCAGTTACGCCCTGTATCTGATTCATGAAAATTTGATGATCGCGATATTGATTAAGCTTAATGGCTATATCAAAAGTGAGGCGGTGATGACGATGCTGCCGGTGGTGGTGGCCAGCGTACTGTATTACGTTGCCTGGCTGATCAGCAAATATGCCGAACCGGCGCTGCGTAATGCGCTGAAGTGGAAGCGGCAGCCCGCGCCGCAGGCGGGCAGCGGGCTGTAATCGCGCGGGAGCCTGCGCTCCCGCGTACGCTGTCACACATCCAGCCGGTGAATGACGTTCACAAACTCGTGTACGCCACTGTTGATTTCCCGCAGGCTGCGCGACAGCACGCTGATCTTCTCCTGTTCGGTCACCACGAATTGCCTGACCTCATCCAGCTGCTGATACATCTGCTGGATCAGGTCGGCATTTTGCTCCACGACCACGGATATCTGTTTGGTGGCGCTGGCGGTCGAGGCCGCCAGGCGGCGCACTTCACCTGCCACTACGCTGAAGCCACGTCCGGCCTCGCCAGCGCGTGCCGATTCAATCGCGGCATTCAGTGCCAGAATGTTGGTCTGTGAAGCAATCAGGTTGATGGTTTCCACCACGTCGCTGATGCTCCTGGCCGAGGCGGTGAGTTGCGCGCCAATTTCGGCGGCGGCATTCACCTGCTGCGCCACCAGTCCGGAGTTACGCACCGTTTCATCCAGCACTTCATTAGCGTTATCGGTAATTTGTGAGGTCTGCTCAGAGGTGGTTAGCGCGATATCCGCCACGCGCTTCGCCGCCTCGACGCGCGCGGTGATATCCGAGGCGATCTTAATCACTTTGTAGACCTTACCATCGCCGTCAAACACCGGGTTGTAGCTCGCCTCCAGCCAGATGCGCTCGCCGCTGGCAGTCTTACGTTCAAAACGACCGACAAAATGCTGACCGTTGCCGATTTTGCGCCAGAAGTCCGGATTCTCGCGGTAAAAATTGTCGAAGCAGAACAGGCGATGATGCTGGCCGGCGATGGCTGGCAGGGTATAGCCCATGTGGGTGAGGAAGTTGGCGTTGGCGGTAATGATGTGACCGTCCGGCGTGAATTCAATCACCGCCATCGAACGATCCAGCGCCGTTATCACCGCCTCTTTATGCTCCAGCTCCTGATGACGCGCGGTGATGTCGCTCGCGACCTTGATCACTTTGTACACTTTGCCGCGCTCATCGCTCACCGGAAAATAGGTCGCGCTGAGCCAGAAGCGCTGATGCTGCTTGTTGAAACGCTCAAAAATGCCGTTCACCGATTCGCCGGCGGCCAGCGTTTGCCAGAAGGCGTAATAGTCGGAAGACTGGCTGTAAGCAGGGCTGCAGAAAATCCGGTGATGCTGTCCCTGAATTTCATGCAGCTGATAGCCGGTGACCTGCAAAAATTGCGCATTAGCGCTGAGGATTTCACCGGCCGGTGAAAACTCAATCCACGCAACATGCTGCTTTATCGCTTCAATATCCTTAGCGATGTCGCCACTTTTGGCAAATGGCAGAGAAAGGCTCGATTTTTTCACCCCGAACATGAGAGACCTCAGGCGCTTGGTATGCTGTTGAACGAAATGCAGGCGCAGATGCGCGCGTGCTAACGCATTCGGCGCGTCCAGTGGACGGCACCGCATGATTTCCCCGGTTGTCCATTACAGCCTTGCCACAGGCACCGGCTGCTGTCTCGCTACGCACGGATGTGCGCAGGTGGGGTGTGTAATAGTGTGACCTGCCTGATGTTGTTACAGCGCAAGCTGAAAGCTGATTTTGCTATGCAACTTTGATTATCGACCGTGGCGTTAAAAATGTGAGAAAAAAGTGATCAACGCCGCGCGTGCGGGTAAGAAAAGTGCCCAGCGGACTTGTTAAAAGATGCATGTTAAATGTATGTTAATGCCCGAGACGTGACGCAATCAACGCCCGATGACGGGTTGGAGAAAAACCACCATGACGACCGCGCTGTGCCAGCTGTTAAAACTGCAGTATCCGCTGATTCAGGCACCGATGGCCGGTGTCGCCACGCCGCAGCTGGCCGCAGCGGTATCCAATGCCGGGGCGCTGGGATCGATTAGCGTTGGCGCGGTGACACCGCAGCAGGCGGCAGAAATGATTGCCCACACCCAGGCGCTGACGCGTGGCCCGATCAACGTCAACGTATTTTGTCACGCGCCGGCAAGGCGGGATGCCGCGCGCGAGGCGGCGTGAATCAGCCGGTTCAGCCCGCAGTTTGCGCAGTACCAGACGGCGCTGCCGCCGGCACTAACGGAGATCTATCAGAGCTTTTTGCACAATGAGGCGATGCTGACGGTGCTGGAGCAGGCGCGGCCGGCGGCGGTCAGTTTCCATTTCGGCATTCCCGATGCCACGGCCATCGCCCGGCTTAAACAACGTGACATTGTCACGCTGGCGACCGCCACCAGTCCGCAGGAAGCGCGGGCAGTTGCGCGCAGCGGTATCGATATCATTGTGGCGCAGGGCTATGAAGCCGGTGGCCATCGCGGCCATTTTGATCCGGGCGCGCCAGACCAGCAGCTTTCGACCGTTGCGCTGGTGCAGGCGATTCGTCAGCACACCGCGCTGCCGGTGGTGGCAGCGGGCGGCGTGATGGACGGTGCCGGCATCGCGACGATGATGAAACTGGGTGCCAGCGGCGTTCAGCTCGGTACGGCGTTTGTGCTGTGTCCCGAATCGGCGGCCAGTGCGGCCTATCGTCGCGCGCTGCTGGCGGCCGGCGAGCGTGGCACGGTAATGACGGCGTCGATCTCCGGGCGTCAGGCGCGCTGCGTGCGCAACGCATTTTGTGAATTGTGCCATGACGTAACGCCGGAGGAGATTCCCGACTATCCGCTGACCTATGCGCTGGGAAAAGCCCTGGCGGCAGCGGCGGCTGCGCACGGCGAGGACGGCTTTGGTGCCCAGTGGGCCGGTCAGGGCGTGGCGCGGGTGCGCGCGCTGCCGGCGGCACAGCTGGTGGAGACGCTGATTGCAGAGTGGCAGCAGGCATAAAGCAGGCTGCTGCCACATAGTGTGTAACGTTACAGGCCGAGCGCGCGCGTTACCGCTTCCGGCATTGACGGGCGCCCATTGGCGAGGCAGGTGGCGACAAACGTGGCCTCGGCATACACCACGCCGTCGACCTTGATTTGCTGCACGAAGTTCACGCGGTTGCGCTTCTCATTCTGCTCCAGCGCGCAGGTGACTTCCACCTTATCGCCTTTCACCAGGCTCTTGCGGAAGCGCAGCGTGTACTCCAGCACCATGTAAATCTTGCCCTGACTGAACTCTTCTTCAATGTCGATACCCAGCGCCTCGCGCATGTAAGCGTGGCGCGTCCACTCCATGTAAAACGGGTAGTACAGCCCGTCGACCACGCCCTGAAAATCGATATGGCTTTCATCTACGTCATAGTGCTTTACGAACATTTTTGCATCCTGATAAGCGCGTTATGCGGTGAGGCAATGGGTATACCGCAGAATGACGCCGCGGGAAAACGGCAAGATGTTGCAAAGTAATTCCACTGTCGCCTGACGGAATGAATGCTGGTATTTTCCCGTGCTGCAGCAGAAACTGACAGCTGCATCACATATCCATAATCAACTGGCTACCTTTTTGTGACAAATCACGCAGCCCGGACACATTTTTCTGCGCAGGGTCGCGCGGCCAAACATAATGGTTTTACTATGTACACACATGTTGTACAGAGTAAAACAACAACACTGGCCGATTTGCGTTAAGCCATGACTCTGTGAGGAACTCTATGTCTGACAAGATAACCCGCGCGGCCGCTGTGCCCGATATTGAGCAGCAGACCGTAAAACGCGTCATCTGGCGCATTCTGCCGTTCCTGATCGTCTGCTATCTGATCGCCATTATTGATCGCGGCAACATCGGCATGGCGTCCCTGCAAATGAATGAAGACCTCGGGCTGAGCAAAGCGGTGTTTGGCCTGGCCAGCAGCCTGTTTTTTGTTGGCTATTTTCTGTTTGAGGTGCCAAGCAACCTCGCGATGCAGAAGATTGGCGCCAAAATCTGGATTTCGCGCATCATGGTGACCTGGGGCATTGTCTCGGTGTGCACCGCGTTCGTCAGCAGTGCGGAAATGCTGTACGTGCTGCGCTTTCTGCTGGGCGCTGCCGAAGCCGGCTTCTTTCCCGGCGTGATCCTATATTTGACTTACTGGATTCCGGCGAAATATCGCGCGCGCGTGATTGCGACCTTTATGGTGGCGATCCCGGCAGCCAACTTTATTGGCTCGCCGATCTCGGGCGCAATCCTGACGATGGACGGCTGGTTCGGCCTGCGCGGCTGGCACTGGCTATTTATCATCGAAGGATTCCCGGCGATTGTGCTGGGGGTGCTGGCTTTCTTCCTGCTCAGCAACCGTCCGGAAAATGCCCACTGGCTGACCAGCGAACAGCGCAACTGGCTGAGCGGCAAACTGGCTGAAGAGAATGCCCAGCGTAAAGCAATTGGTCATATCACCCTGTGGCAGCTGCTGCGCCACAAGCATATCTGGGTGATGGCGCTGATTTACGCCGGCGCGTCGGCAGCGGGTTCGACGCTGAGCGTCTGGTCACCGCAGCTGCTGAAATCATTTGGTCTGGATAACTTCACCACCGGTTTGATGAATGCGATTCCGTACGGTCTGGCATCGATTCTGATGATTGTCTGGGGCCGCAGCTCTGACCGCAGCGGTGAGCGTCGCTGGCACACCGCGCTGACGCTGTTCCTGATTGCCGGTGGACTGCTGGCGGCGTTCCTGACCGATACGCTGGCGGGCAGCGTGGTGATTCTGTCACTGGTGCTGATTGGTGCCTACTCGATGAAAGGGCCATTCTGGGCGCTGGCCTCGGGCTGGATGTCCTCAACCACCGCTGCGGCCGGTCTGGCTGCTATCGGCGCGATGGCCAACCTGATTGGTGGTGGGCTGATGGTGAACGTTTACGGCATCATCAATGAGAAAACCGGCAGCCATGCGATGGCGATGATTCCTCTGGCGCTGCTGTGCGCGGCGGGCGGCATTGCGGTATTGCTGATGGGACGCAGCAAAAAGCTGCACGTTGAAGCGGAACAGCCGGTGGCCAGCACCGGGAAATAATCTCATGAGCCTGTGCCAGGGAGGGCACGCATCTGGCTCATCACGTCTGACGTTATCCTGCTTTCATCCTTTAAAACAGCCGTTTCCCGATGCGCCACAGGCACACCGGGAAACGCGGCGTTATTATCTCTGCTCAGCGCTGCGCTGGCGCCACGGATCTTTCACCATGGCGACCGCCAGTGCGCCAATCATCAGGACTGCCGCCACCGCCAGCAGCGCCCACATAAAGCCGCCGGTAGACTGACGCACATAGCCGATCAGCGACGGGCCGAAGAAGCCGCCGAGATTACCAATCGAGACAATCATAGCTAAGCCGCCTGCCGCGGCATTGCCGGTCAAAAAGCCGGAAGGCAGCGCCCAGAAGGAGGCCTGAAACGCCAGAATACCGCTGACGGTGCAGCACAGTGCCAGCATTTTGATCACCGGCGCATCGCTCAGCGCGCTGCACATCAGGGCTAAGGCGGCGATCACCAGCGCGCCGCTGATCCAGCGAATACGGTGCGCTGATGCATTAGCGCGGCGCGCCCACAACAGCATGCTCACGGCACCGCAGACATAGGGCAGCGCGGCAAGAAAGCCGGTTGCCGTATGGCTCACACCGAGCTGTTTGATGATTTGCGGCATCCACAGTCCCACGCCGATCGAACCCACAATGCCGCAAAAGTTAATAAACGCCAGCAGATACAGCAGCGGATTGCGCAGCGCGTCGCGCATCTGGGAACCGTGCGTTGCCGCGATTTGCTGCTGCTCATCGGCCAGCCGGCGGCTCAGCAACTGCTGTTCACGCGGTGCCAGCCAGCGCGCTTTCTCCGGCCGGTCGCTCAGCACAAATAGGCACATGACGCCGAGGATCACCGCCGGTAAGCCTTCAATCAACAGCAGCCACTGCCAGTTACGGATATGCTCATGGCCGGTGATCTGCATCAGCGCGCCGGAAATCGGTGAGCCGATGATATTGGCCACCGGAATGCCGACCAGGAACGCGGCGGTGATTTTGGCGCGCCAGCTGCCGGGAAACCAGTAGGTAAAGAACAGATAGATGCCGGGGGTAAAGCCGGCCTCTGCTACGCCGAGACAGAAGCGCGCAACGGCAAAGCTGACGGGGCCGCTGATGAACGCAGTCGCCATCGAAATCAATCCCCACGAAATCATGATGCGCGCGATCCAGATGCGCGCGCCCACTTTTTGCATGATCAGATTGCTGGGAATTTCAAACAGGAAATAGCCGATAAAAAACATGCCTGCGCCGAAGCCAAACTGTTCGGCGGTGATGCCGAGATCGGCGTTCATGCCCAGCGCGGCAAAGCTGACGTTGGTGCGGTCAAGGTAGCTGACCACATAGCAGATAAAGATAAACGGCAGAATGCGACGAAAGGCTTTGGCGGCCGCCTGCTCACTGTCCTGGAAATCCTGTTCGCTGAGCGTTTCATGGCGGGGTGGCACCGCAGCCGGCTGAGCCGGCGCAGGGCTGGATGTTGAGTGCAGGGTCATAGTAATCTCCGGTGCGTTCGGATGACGCAGAGTTGTAGTCAGAGAAACGAGGTATCGATGGCCGGCAACGCGCGGCCTGGCGTGTTCTGGGTGCAGGTCAGGATGCTGCCGCTGACCGATTCGGTGATAAACAGCTGGTTAAGGTCGGCCCCGCCGAAGCACAGGTTTGTGGTGGAGCGACCCAGCGGACTGAGCAGAATCTCTTCCGGTTCAGCCAGATCGTTAAGACGCCAGACGCGCCCCAGGCCGGGATTGGCGATCAGCAGTTCGCCGCGCTGATTGATGGTCAGCCCGTCCGGCCCGCTGGGTCCGTGCGAGGTAAAGAACAGTCCAACTTTGCTCACCGAACCATCCGCCAGCAGCGGCACGCGCCACACGCAGTTGCCGCGCGTCATCGCCACGTAGAGGATTTTCTCATCCGGCGAAAGCACCAGGCCGTTCGGGCTCGGGCAGTTATCCAGCAGCAGATCCAGCCGGCCATCCGGACTGAGCCGATAGACGCGTCCGCTGGCATCGTGCAGCCCGGTCTGGCCCTGATCGGTAAAATAGAGATTGCCGCGACTGTCAGGCGTTAAATCGTTGACGCCGCGAAAGCTTTCGCTATTACGCCGCGTCAGCCACGGCGTGATAGTGGCGCTGCTGATTGACAGCTTCATCAGGCCGTTACGGTAATCGGTGATGATCAGCGTGTCCGGATCGGTCAGCTTCATGCCGTTGGGCTCACCGTCATACTGCACCACCAGCTCCCAGTTGCCGCTCATATCGACGCGAAAGATGCGGCCATAGGGAATGTCGGTGACATACAGACAGCCGGAGGGATGCCACACCGGGCCTTCGAGAAAGGAGTCGGTAAGCTGGCCGCCGCGATTGGCGGCAGCCCAGACATTGCCGGCGTCCGGCCGGCGAAACGCTTCAGGCAGGCGCGAAAACAGCGTTAACTCGCGCACCTCCGGTACGGTGAGCACGGTCATGATACCGCCTCCTGCTCCTGCAGAACCTGCAACGCGTTGCGCGCGGCACCGGTGCCCATGCGCACGTAAGCATTGTCGCTCACGCCACCAATGTGCGGCGTAATAATCACATTGTTGAGCGACTGCCACAGATGCGGTGCAGTCAGCGGCTCGCTGGTGAAGCTGTCCAGTCCGGCGGCACGCAGCGTGCCGTTTTGCAGCGCGGTCGCCACCGCCTGATCGTCAATCAGTCCGCCGCGCGCGGTGTTGACCAGAATCGCGCCAGGCTTAAAACGGGCGAGGGCGGCCGCGTTGATCATCTGGTGATTGCTGTCCGTCAGCGGACAGTGCAGCGACACCACATCGGCACGGCTGTACAGTTCATCCAGTGATTCAACCGCTTCACAGCCAGCCGGCAAGGTTTGCGCATAAGGATCGTAGGCCAGCACCTGCATACCGAAGGCCTGGCCGATGCGCGCTACGCGGCTGCCGATGGCACCCAGACCGACCAGGCCGAGCGTGCGTCCTTCCAGCTCCAGCGATTTATGCTGCGCTTTATCCCAGTGCCCGTCGCGCATCCGGCGGTCCAGCTGCGGCACCGATTTAGCACAGGCGAGAATCAGCGCCCACGCATGCTCCGACACGGCAGCGGCATTGGCGCCCACTGCCGCGCGGACCGCAATCTGGCGTTCCGCCGCTGCCTGCTGATCGATAACGTCAATACCGCTGCCGTGCTTGGAGATCACGCGCAGCGCCGGCGCGGCGTCCATGATGCGCCCGTTGATTTTGCCGTAGCGCACAATGATCGCCTGAGGATTATGGCGCTCACACAGCGCGATCAAATCGGCTTCCTGCGGCTGGCGTCCGGCATAAATCAGCTGATAGTCCTGCAGCAGCTCGATGGCTTCAGCAGCCAGGTCGCTGCCGGTGATGAGGATAGTTTTTACGTTGCTCATTACAGCGATTCTCCTTCTGCTAACATACCGGCCGCGCGCAGGGCATCTTCCAGCCAGCCCGGACGTAAATCGCCCTGCTTAATACCCGCGATGCGGCGCGTTTCGGCGTCCAGCTTCTTCGCCGCCAGGGCAATGATGCGTTCCACATCCTGTTTAGCGATCACCACCACGCCATCGGCATCGCCGACCACCAGGTCGCCCGGCTCAATCGGCGCACCGGCCACCGACACCGGATGGTTAACGCGTCCGGGAATACTTTTGGTGGGGCCGCTCGGGTTGAGGCCGGCAGCAAACACCGGATAGCTGCCCTGCGCGAGGGCGTCAGCATCACGCACCGCGCCATCAATGATGATGCCGGCGATGCCGGACGCTTCGGCCTGGGTTGCCATGATTTCACCCAGCAGCGCGCAACTGATGTCGCCTTTGCCGTCCACCACCAGCACATCACCCGGCTGGGCGATAGCCAGCGCTGCGTGAATCGCCAGGTTATCGCCCGGACGCACTTCCACCGTGATGGCCGGCCCGGCGACTTTCATCTGCGGCGACAGCGGCTTAACGCGGCCATGCAGGGTGCCGCGACGACCGGCGACATCGGCCAGAATCGCCGCCTGGAATGCGGCGGCCTGGCTGACGGACAGGGCACTGACGCGCTCGATGTTGCGGTTGATCAGGTTATTTGCAGAGACAGACATAATTCACCTCGTGGTTTGTTTTACCTGGTACAACAATGTTGTACAATATAAAACAACTATATCGACGATCTGACGCCGCATGCCAGTGTTACGAAGGTGTTTGTGATGTAAACACGATGTGACTCACAGTTTTCAGGTACACTCAGGACGGCACAAATCAGGAGGAAAAAATGGGAAATGAAGGCGTTAATGCGGTGGAGAAGGCGTTGTCGCTGCTGGATTGTTTTAAGCCGGGCGAAGAGAGCCTGTCGCTGACTGCGCTGTCGCAGCTTTCCGGCTATCACAAAACCACTGTCTATCGTCTGATGAACTCGCTGGAAAGGATGGGCTATGTGGTGCGCAGTGACAGCGGGGTCTACACGCTCGGCCCGCGTCTGTTATACCTCGGCAAGCTTTATGAGCAATCATTCCATCTGGCCAGCGTGGTGCAGCCGGAATTGCAGGCACTGGCAACGGCGACCAACGAGAGCGCCAGCTGGTACGTACTGGATAACGGCCAGCGTCTGTGCCTGTTTCGTGCTGAATCGTCTGATGGCCTGCGTCATACGCGCCTGCCGGGGACAATTTTTCCGCTCGATAACTCAGCCATCAGTAAGGTGCTGCGTTTCTGGGGCATGAATGAAAATCTTTTCGATGCGCTGCCGTCGCTGCCGATATTCAGTTCGGGCGCGCGCGATCCGCACATCGCGGCCTTTGCCGTACCGGTATTCGCCGAAAATGACCGGCTGACCGCTGCGCTGGCGCTGACCGGCCCGGTTTCGCGTCTGACGCTGAATCGCAAAGATGAGGAGTTAGGCGTGTTGATGCGCGAAGCGGCTGCACGCCTGTCAGCCAAACTGGGCGCGCGCAAAGCATTTTGTGATGCGGTTTATGCGGCCAAATAAGGCTGCGTATTAATCACTCACCGGCGGGCCAGCAGGCCTGCCGCACTCCTTCGGATTTTTTAAAGCAACACCTCAGTTAATGCTGTTTTCCCTGCTGCGCTAAGCCCGGTATACCTTGCGGAAACCAATTAAACGCTGGCAGGCACCATGAGCACCCATACCCGCATCCGCAAATTCAACACCAAAGATACCTATCCTAATCAGTCGCTGGACAACGACCTGTGTCAGGCCGTGCGCGCCGGCAACACCGTTTACGTGCGTGGCCAGATTGGCACCGACTTCGAAGGCAACCTGGTGGGGCTGGGCGATCCGGCAGCGCAGGCCGAGCAGGCGATGAAAAACGTGAAGCAACTGCTCGAAGAAGCGGGCAGCGACCTGTCGCACATCGTGAAAACCACCACCTACATCATCGACCCGCGCTATCGCGAGCCGGTGTATCAGGTGGTGGGCAAGTGGCTGAAAGGCGTGTTTCCCATCTCCACCGGTCTGGTGATCTCGGGACTGGGCCAGCCGCAGTGGCTGATGGAGATCGACGTGATTGCGGTGATCCCCGACGACTGGCAGCCGCAATAAGGAGCGCCGCATCATGACGTTATCGATTGTTGGACGCTGCGCGCAAACCGGCCAGTTGGGCATTGCGGTCAGCTCGTCGAGTATTGCGGTCGGCGCACGCTGTCCGTGGCTGCGTGCCGGCGTCGGCGCGGTCTCCACGCAAAACATCACGCTGCCGGCGCTGGGGTCGCGCATCCTTGATCGTCTGAGTCAGGGCGAGACGGCGCAGCAGGCGCTGCAGAGCGGCCTTGCCAGCGATGACTTTTTTGATTATCGCCAGCTTACGGTGCTGGCGGCCGACGGCAGCAGTGCCTGCTTCAGCGGAACGCACACGCTGGGGATGAATCACGCGCTGTGCGGCAGCGACTGCGTGGCAGCCGGTAATTTGCTGGCGAATCCCGAGGTGATTGCGGCGATGGTCAGCGCGTTTACGCAGCAGCCGGGCGAACTGGCCGCACGGTTAATCGCGGCCATGCAGGCCGGGATGGCCGCCGGAGGCGAAGCCGGGCCGGTTCACTCGTCGGCGCTGGCAGTGGTGGGCGAACCGTCGTGGCCGCTGGTTGATCTGCGCGTTGACTGGACGGAGGGCGATCCCATCGCGGAACTTCATCAGCTGTGGCTGGCCTATCAGCCGCAGATGCAGGATTACCTGACGCGCGCGCTCAATCCCACGCTGGCACCCCGTTACGGCGTGCCAGGCGATGAATAAGCGTGAGGAGACGCGATGTTGACCAGCCGTAACCTGCTCGAACACCTGGTGGCTTTCGATACCACCAGCCGCGAATCCAATCTTGCGCTGATCGATTTCTGCTGGCGTTACCTCAGCGGGCTGGGCGTGACCTGTGAACTGATGCACAACGCAGAACGCAGCAAGGCCAATCTCTATGCGCGGCTCGGGCCAGCCGGCAGCGGCGGGGTGATGCTATCGGGCCACAGCGATGTGGTGCCGGTTGATGGCCAGACGTGGACGGTGCCGCCGTTTGCGCTCACCGAACGTGACGGCAAGCTGTACGGACGCGGCACGGCAGACATGAAAGGTTTCCTCGCCTGTATGCTGGCTGCCGTGCCGCATTTTCTCACCCAGCCGCTGCGTCAGCCGCTGCACCTGGCCATCTCCTATGACGAAGAGGTGGGCTGCCTCGGCGTGCGCTCGCTGGTGGATTCGCTGGCGCAGCGCAGCGATCGACCGGCGATCTGCCTGATTGGCGAGCCGACAGAACTGCGTCCGGTGCTGGGCCACAAAGGCAAACTGGCGATGCGCTGCGAAGTGCAGGGCGCGGCCTGCCACTCGGCGTACGCGCCGCAGGGCGTCAATGCGATTGAATACGCCGCGAAGCTGATCCAGCGCTTAACCGTCATCGGTGAACGTCTGGCGGCGCCGGAACGACAGGATGCGCGCTTCGATCCGCCATTTACCACCGTGCAAACCGGGGTGATCCACGGCGGACGCGCGCTGAATATCGTGCCTGACGCCTGCAGTTTTGATTTCGAAGTGCGCACGCTGCCGCAGGAGGATGCGCAGCAGGTGGCAGAGGAGCTGGTGGCATATGCGCAGCAGACGCTGGAGCCGCAGATGCGCGCGGTACAGCCCGCCAGCGCTATCCGCTTCTCGCCGCTCAGCGCCTATCCAGGACTGGATACCGCCGCGCACAGTGCTGCGGCACAGCTGATTGCCCGGCTGAGCGGCAGCGACAGCTTCGGCACCGTGGCGTTTGGCACTGAAGGCGGACTGTTTGCCGCCGCCGGCATCCCCTGCGTGGTGTGCGGTCCCGGCAGTATGGAGCAGGGCCATAAGCCCGACGAATTTATCACCCTCGCACAGCTGGGCGCCTGTGACAGCCTGTTACGCCGGCTGGCGACCTGGATGTGCGAATGAACCCGCGACGAGCCACCCCGTCCGAATCCGGAGATTGTATGGTCAGTGCAGAAGTAACCCCGTTTCCGCAGCCGCTGTCATCGGCGCCGCATAAGGCCAACGTGGCGGTGCAGCTGGATGGCGTCCTGAAGCGCTTTGGTGATGCCATCGCGCTGCATAAAATTTCTCTCACCATCCACGAAGGTGAGTTCATTACGCTGCTCGGCCCGTCCGGCTGCGGTAAAACCACGCTGCTGAACCTGATGGCCGGCTTTGCCGAAGCCGACGGCGGTGAGATTTTTATCGATGGCGAACTGGTAACGGAAATCCCGCCCTATCAGCGTGAGATCGGCATCGTGTTCCAGAACTACGCGCTGTTTCCGCACATGACGGTGGAGAAAAACGTTGGCTACGGCCTGCGCATGCGCGGCGTGCCGAAAGCGGAAATCGCCGAGCGGGTTGAGCAGGCGCTGGCGCTGGTGAAGCTGGCGGGTTATGGCCAGCGCAAGCCGCGTGAACTGTCCGGCGGGCAGCAGCAGCGCGTGGCGCTGGCACGCGCGCTGGTGATTCGCCCCAAAGTGTTGCTGCTGGATGAGCCGTTCTCCGCACTGGACAAAAATTTGCGTTTATCCATGCAGGTCGAGCTGAAAGCGATTCAGCGCAAACTCGGCGTGACCACGGTCTTTGTTACCCACGATCAGGGCGAAGCGCTGAGCATGAGCGACCGCGTGGTAGTGATGTCGGCCGGTCACGTGCGCCAGATTGGGCCGCCGGATGAGATCTATCGCCGCCCGCAGGATCCGTTTGTCGCCAGCTTCGTCGGTGACGTGAATATTCTGCCGGGCCGCTACGCCGGCCGCGACACCAGCGCGCTGCTGGAGCTGGGCGGCAACACGCTGCGCCTGCCGGCCAAACGGGTGCAGGCCAGCGTCGGCGACCGGCTCGATGTGTATGTGCGTCCGGAAAATGTGCAGCTGGCGCCGCTTGGTCCGCAGGCACTGCTCAGCGCCACGGTGCTGACGCACGTGTTTCAGGGCGATCACGTTGACGTGCACCTTGATATCCCGGCGCTCGGCAGTGCCTCACTGTTTGCCCGTCAGTCCGGACTGGAGGCGCTGACGCGCTGGCCGGTCGGCAGCGTGGTGGGGCTGACGTTTGATGACGAGGGCGTTTGCGCCTTCGCCAGCGACGCACAGGGTTAACGCATGGCAACGGAAACCATGACGGCGATCATCGCCGCACAGCCGGGTGGTGCAGAGGTGCTGACTGCGGTGCAGCGCCCGGTGCCGCAGCCGGGACCGGGCGAAGTGCTGCTGCGCGTCGTCAGCGCAGGGGTTAACCGGCCCGATATTCTGCAGCGCAACGGCATGCCACCGCCGCCAGGCTGCAGCGATATTCTCGGGCTGGAAGCAGCGGGCGTCATCGTTGCGCTCGGCGCAGGCGTCAGCGAACTGCAGCCGGGCATGGCGGTGATGGCGCTGCTGAGCGGCGGCGGTTATGCACAATACTGCGTGGCGCGCGCCGACCTGTGCCTGCCGGTGCCCGACACGCTGCCGCTCAGCCACGCGGCGGGGTTTCCCGAAGCCGCGTTTACCGTCTGGCACAACCTGTTTGAGCTGGGGCGTCTGATGCCGGGCGACAGCGTGCTGATTCACGGCGCGGCCAGCGGCGTGGGCACGCTGGCGATCCAGTGCGCCCAGGCTTGCGGCGCGCGGGTGATTGCCACCGCCGGCGGTGCGGAAAAAATTGCCGCGCTGCAGCAGCTGGGCGTGTGGCGCGCCATCGATCGCCATAGCGAAGATTTTGTGGCGGTGATTCAGACGCTGACCCGGGAACGCGGCGTGGATGTGGTGCTGGATAACGTCGGCGGCGACTACATTGCGCGCAACCTCAGCGTGCTGGCAGCGGGCGGGCGGCACGTCAGCCTCGCCTTTATGCAGCGGGCCACGGTGGAGATCGATTTACAGCTGATCATGCGCAAAGGCTTAAGCCTGACCTCTTCCACGCTGCGACCGAAAAGCGCGGCGGAAAAAGCGCGTCTGGCGCAGTGCGTGCGCGCCCATCTGCTGCCTTTACTGGCCGCCGGGCGCATCATGCCGCAGGTGCATCAGCGATTACCGCTGACGGCCGCCGCGCAGGCGCACCGCATCCTCGAAGCCAATGCCAATATCGGCAAAGTGCTGCTGCTGCCAGATGCGGAGGTCACGTCATGATGGAGCTCTATTACGCCTCTACCTCGCCTTACGTGCGAAAAGTGATGGTGTGCGCCCAGCTGCTGGGTCTGGCGCCGGAGATCACCCTGCTGGCGTCGGCGGCGCACCCCATTGAGCGCGATGCGCGCATTGCCGCGTTTAATCCGCTGGCTAAAGTGCCGGCGCTGCGCACCGAACAGGGGCTATGTTTGTACGACAGCCGGGTGATCTGCGAATACCTTAACCAGCGCGCCGCGGGCCAGCTGCTGCCGGCAGACGGCGAGGCACGCTGGCTGTGCCTCACGCGCCAGGCGCTGGGTGATGGGCTGCTGGACGCCGCGCTGCTGGCGCGCTATGAAACCAGCGCCCGCCCGCTGGAAAAGCAGTGGTCAGCGTGGCGCGATGCGCAGCTGACCAAAGTGGCGGCTGCGCTGGCGGCCATTGAGCAGCAGGCGGAGGCGTTCAGCCGCACGCCCGACGATCTCGGGCTGATCGCCATCGGCTGCGGATTGGGCTACCTCGACTTCCGTTTTGCTGAACTCAACTGGCGCGCCACGCATCCGCAGAGCGCCGCCTGGTTTGCCCTTTTTGACGCGCATCCGGCGATGGCCGCGACGCGCCCGCACCTGTAACGGAGCCGCCATGTCTCAGATTTTCTTTCTCAATGGGCCGAATGCCAATCTGTACGGCATGGATCGCCACGGTACTTACGGCAGCGACAGTTTCGCCAGCATCGGTGAGCGCTGTCAGCGGCGCGCCGACGCGCACGGCCTTAGGCTGCAGTTTCGTCAGAGCAACCATGAAGGGGTGCTGGTGGACTGGATTCAGGAAGCGCGCCAGCAGGCAAACGGGCTGATCATCAATGCCGCCGGGTTGTCGTATCGCTCGGTGCCGATTCTGGATGCGCTGCTGATGTTTGATGGCCCGATCATCGAAGCGCACATGAGCAATATCTGGCAGCGCGAGCCGTTTCGTCATCAGTCGCTGGTGTCGAAAGCCGCCACCGGCGTGATCGCCGGGCTGGGCGCGCTGGGTTATGAACTGGCTATCGATGCGCTGGCGACGCTGCTACAGGAGCCCAGCGCATGACGACTCTGGTGTTTTACAGCGAGTTCGACAGCTTTGAGGCGTGGTCGGCGCTGCTGGCACCGCAGTTACCGGATGTCACTATCTGCCGTGCCGATCAGGTTGCGGATGCCGATAGCGTGCAGTTTGCGCTGGCGTGGAAGCCGCCGCGCGGTTTTTTTGCCCCGTATCGCCAGCTGAAATTGCTGGTGAATCTGGGCGCGGGCGTCGACTCGCTGGTAGGGCGCGACGACCTGCCTGACATCCCGATCGTCCGGCTATCGGACCCGGATATGGCGCGCATGATGGCCGGTTACGTGCTGTTTGCCGTGTTGCGTTACGCGCGTGATATACCGGCATTTGAGCGTGCACAGCGTGAACATCGCTGGCACTATCTGCATCCGCGCGAGCCGGCGTCGATTCGCGTGGGCGTGTTGGGGCTGGGCGAACTGGGTGCGTATGCGGCGCGCGAACTGGCGCGTCAGGGCTTCGACGTGCGCGGCTGGTCGCGGTCGCGCAAAGCGCTGGACGGCATTCACTGCGTCAGCGGTATGCAGGCGCTGGATGCGTTTCTGGCCAGCAGCGACATTCTGGTGGTGATGCTGCCGCTCACGCCGGAAACCCACGGATTGCTGGATGCGCAGCGCCTGGCGCGGTTGCCGCCGGGCTGCGCGCTGATCAACGTGTCGCGCGGCGCGATTGTCGATCAGCCCGCGCTGACCGCGGCGCTGCAGAGCGGACAGATCGCCCACGCGACATTAGACGTGTTCGATCGTGAGCCGCTGCCGCCCGACGATGCGCTGTGGAGCATGGAAAATGTGCTGATCACCCCGCATCTGGCGTCGGTAGCGATCCCGGCCAGCGCCGCACGTCAGGTGGCTGATAACATCCAGCGGGTGATGCGCGGCGAACCGGTGCTCAACCAGGTGTTCCCCGCGCGGGGTTACTGAGCGCGTCAGGCGACGCGCACCACCTGCGGGTCGAAGTAGCTTGGTGCGGCCATGCCGGGAATGTATTGATCGGAGATGAACATGCGGCAGCGTTCGGCGAAGGCGTTGACCACCATCGACTGCTGCACGTGGGCCACCGTGGCGTATCCCAGCAACATTGGCCGGTTCACACCGGCAAGGCGCACGCGGATCACCCGTTTGCCATCCTGCGACAGATTGGCTTTGGGCCGCACATTGGCGATGCCAAATCCCACGCCGTTGGCCACCATCGCGCGTACCACTTCCATATTGCCGGAGCGCATTACAATGTTGGGCGTAACGCCTGCTTCGCTAAACAGGCTGAGAAAATATTCGCGGCTCCACGGCATATCCAGCAGCACCATCGGCACCGTAGCGAGATCCTGAATGGTCACCGCAGACTGACTGGCAAACGGGTGATGTTCGCCGACCATCACATACGGCGGCAACTGCGCCAGCGACTGAAACGCGATGTCGCTGGCCGGCACCAGATCGTAGGTCAGCGCGATATCGATATCGGCGGCGCGCAGCTGTTTCAGCAGCTGTTCATGATTGCCCTCCACCAGCGTGATGCGCACACCGGGGAAGGCGCGGCCAAAGCCAAACACCAGCTCCGGCGTCAGCATCGGGGCCAGCGTGTCGAGACAGCCGACGCGCAGCGGGCCGCGCACGTTGTTCAGCGACTCTGAGGCGATGGTATACAGATTCGACATCTGTTCCAGGATCAGCTTCGCCTCTTTTAATACCTGATGGCCAATGGCGGTGAGCGACACGCCCTGCGCGTGGTGGCGCACAAACAGCTGCACCCCCAGCTCGGATTCGATGTGGGTAATGGCGGCAGAGATCGACGGTGACGACACGTGAATACGTTCGGATGCGCCAATAATGCTGCCGGCTTCGCCGGACGCGACGAAGTATTCCAGCTGGCGCTGGGTGATGCGACTGAGCATGCAGATTCTCCTGGTGTCGCCAGCGCGATCTTGTCGCGCCGGCTTTTCTATTTACCCCTGTTTCCATGCATTTATCATGCCGGACAGCGAATAGCAGCATAATCCCCTGCCTGACCCTTCACGCCCATTCGCTTCTGCCTCACTAAGGCTTAAGAAAATCCGTTGCAAAGCAGCGACTTTTTTAGCGTCAGAAATTCCGATGCAACGGCGAGGAAAAGGCTGTTTTACCGCAGCAGCGGCCAGCGGCAGAATCGCTGTGACACCTGCTTTTCACTTTCGCACTGTTTTGGCGCAGCGCGCCGTGGCGAATCAACGGTGGTTCAGAGCAGCGATAACAGCCTTTTCATTCACTGGGGACAAAAATATGTTGCGTAAGATGTGTGCCTTAACGTTGTTAACCACGGGAATTCTGAGCGCAGGGAATGCCATGGCCGCCGACAAGCTGATTGTCAGCACCTGGGGCGGCAGCTTTAAAGATCTGATCGATCAAACCATCGCCAAAGAGTTCACCAAAGAGACCGGCGTCGAAGTGCAGTTCGTCACCGGCGGCACCATCGATCGCCTCAACAAAGCCAAACTGGCGGGCGGTTCGCCGGAAACTGACGTGACCTTTACCACCGCGCACGTCGGCTATCTGTATGCCAACAGCGGCCTGTTCGAGAAGCTCGACATGAGCAAAATTCCTAACGCGGTCAATCTGGTGCAGCAGGCGAAAGTCAGCCCGTATCATCTTGGCGTGTGGGGCTACGTCTACACCATTGGCTACCGTCCGGATTTGGTGCCGAAAGGGGAAACCTTTACCAGCTGGAACGACCTGTGGAAGCCGGAGCTGAAAGGCACGCTGGCGCTGCCCGACTGGGATCCGAGCCACATCATCGCCGTGGCCGCCAAACTCTCCGGCAGCGATGCCGCGCACTGGCAGCAGGGCCAGGCGAAGCTGAAAGCGCTGATTCCTAACATCAAATCGTTCTACACCGATGATGCCAACAGCCAGCAGCTGATCTCTACCGGAGAAACGCCGGTGCAGGTGATGCTGTCAATGAACGCCTACAGCATGATTGCGGAAGGGGTCAACATCAAGCTGGCGATACCGAAAGAGGGCGCGATCCTCGGCGTGGATACCGTCGGCATCAATAAAGGCAGCAAACATGCCGATCTGGCGTACAAGTTCATCAACATCGCACTGAAACCGGAAATTCAGCAGCAGGTGGCGAAGATCTATCGCGGTAGCCCGACGGTGACCAACGCGCATATCGATCCGGAGCTGGCGAAGCTGCCAGGCATGCTGACCACGCCGGCGCAGTGGAATGCCACCATCAATACCGATCCCCAACTGCGTGCGGAGAAAACTGCCGAGTGGCGTCAGTGGTTCTCTGAAAACATCATGTCTCACTGATTGTCCTGGTGCTGCGGCGGGGCGGGTGCCTCGCCGTAGCCGGTACCACCTATGCAGGCAGTAACGTCCATGACGAAAAAACCGACATTTTTACCCTGGTTCATTCTTCCCGCCACGCTGACCGCGATGGGGCTGGTCGTCGCGATGTTTGCGGTGATGCAGTTCAGCGTGCGTGCGTACATCCCCGGCTCGCTGGATGTCGGCGGCTTTACGCTGGCCAATTTCAGTGGCCTGTTCAAACGCATCTACGGCGACGCGTTTCTCAATACTGTGCTGCTCAGCGCCAAAACGGCTTTATTTGGTTTGCTGATGAGTTACCCACTGGCCTATGCGCTGGTGCGCACCCGCACTGCGTGGATCAAATCCACCATTCTGATCATCGCGATTACTCCGCTGTTTCTGGGGGAAGTGGTGCGCACCTATTCGTGGATTATCGTGCTGGGTAACAGCGGCTTTCTTAATAGCCTGCTGCTGGCGCTGGGCATCATCAGCCAGCCGATCCAGTTTATGTTTACCCAGACCGGCGTGGTGGTCGCGCTGGTGCATGTCACCATGCCGATCATGGTGCTGATGCTGGCGACGGCGCTGTCACACATCAATCCGGACTACGAAAAAGCCGCCACCAGCCTTGGTGCCGGGCCGGTACGCGCGCTGCTAACGGTGACCATTCCGCTGTCGATTCCCGGCATCATCGCCAGCCTGACCACCGCGTTTGCCTGGACCTTTAGCGCTTTCGCGACGCCACAACTGATTGGCGGCGGACGCGTCAGTACCGTGGCTACGCTGGTGTATCAGCTGGGCTTCTCCTCGATGAACTTCCCGTTTGCCGCAGCGCTGAGCATTGCTGGCCTGCTGCTGACCATTCTGCTGCTGCTGGCGCTGAAGCGCATGACGCGCTTCCTGCACGCCATGGGAGGGCACTGATATGACCCGTTCTCACAACGACAAACTGATTGCGCTGCTGGGCAAACTGCTGGTGATCGCCATTCTGACGTTTGTCATGTTGCCCACCGTCGTGGTGTTTATCTCGTCGTTCAGCAGCACCTCCGTACTGTTCTTCCCGCCGAAAGGCTGGTCGCTGCGCTGGTTTGAGCGGGCGCTGAGCTACGACGATTTTCGTCACGGCTTCTGGTCCGGACTGATTGTCACAGCATGGGCGTCAACGCTGGCGGTGATCATCGGTGCCACGCTGGCGATTGCCATTGAGCGCTATCGCTTTCCCTGCAAACAGGTGCTGGAGAGCATTCTGCTGTCGCCGCTGTTTATTCCGCATTTCACCATTGGCCTCGGCCTGCTGATGCTGGTGTCGCAGCTCAATCTGGGACGCGGCTACGCGCTGGTGATTTTCTGCCATGTGGTGTTGGTGCTGCCGTTCGTGCTGCGCAGCGTCTATGTATCGCTGAAAAATCTCGAGCAGCGGATAGAACTGGCGGCGGCCAGCCTCGGCGCATCGCCGCTGCGCGTGGTATGGACCATTACCGTGCCGCTGATTCTGCCGGGCCTGTTTGGTGGCTGGCTGTTCGCGGCAATTCTCTCTTTCAATGAATTTACCGCCTCGCTGTTTATTACCACCCAGGCGACGCAGACGCTGCCGGTGGCGATGTACAACTACGTGCGTGAATTTGCCGACCCGACGCTGGCGGCGCTGTCGGTTATTTATATTGTGGTGACCGCCGCGATGTTAATTATCGCCAATAAGTTTTTCGGGCTGGGAAAAATATTAAACGTTGAGGCCGGGCATTAATTTCGCTGTGCCATTAAGCCGCCGTTAAACATGACAACCTGGTGTTAATCGCCAGCGGCGCAATATTTGCGCCGCGCTGGTGGCATGCCAACTATTCGGGGATGACCTATGTCAGTAGAAAAAATCAATACCGTGATCGTCGGAGCGGGCCAGGCGGGTATCGCCATGAGCGAACATCTGGCGCAGATGCAGATCCCGCACGTGGTGCTGGAGCGCAGCCGCATTGCCGAGCGCTGGCGCTCCGAACGCTGGGACTCGCTGGTGGCCAACGGCCCGGCGTGGCACGACCGCTTTCCTTCGCTGAAGTTTGATAACATTTCGCCGGAGGCGTTTCCGCCGAAAGAGCGCATGGCGCAGTATTTCGAGGATTACGCAAAGATGCTCAACGCGCCGGTGCGCACCGGGGTTGAAGTACAGCAGGTGACGCGGCTGCCCGGACGCAGTGGCTTCCGGGTGGTAACGTCGGTGGGAGAATTCGACGCGGACAATGTGGTGGCTGCTACCGGGCCGTTTCAGAAGCCCGCGTTCCCGGCCATCGTGCCTGAAGGCGCGGTGCCGCAGCAGATCCACTCATCGGCGTACAAAAATCCACAGCAGCTGGCGCCCGGTGCGGTGCTGGTGGTCGGTGCGGGTGCGTCCGGCACCCAGATTGCCGAGGAGTTGCGTCAGGCCGGCCGCGAGGTGTTTCTGTCGGTCGGCGAGCACTACCGCCCGCCACGCGCCTATCGCGACCGTGATTACTGCTGGTGGCTTGGCGCGCTGGGGCTGTGGGACGAGGTCAAAATCAAGCCGAAGAAACAGCACGTGGCCTTTGCCGTCAGCGGCTATGAAGGCGGTAAAACCGTGGATTTCCGCCGGCTGGCCCATATGGGCATTACGCTGGTCGGCATCACCGAGCGCTGGGATAACGGCGTGCTGCGCTTTGCGCCGGGGCTGGCAGAGAATATCGCCGAAGGTGACAGAGCCTATTTCGAGGTGCTGCGCGATGCGGATGCGTACATTGAGCGCAACGGGCTGGATTTACCGGCCGAGCCGCAGGCGTGGGAGCTGTTGCCGGATCCGGACTGCCTGTTAAATCCGCTGATGCAGCTGGACGTGCAGGCGGTGGGCATCAGCACCATTATCTGGGCTACAGGGTTTAAATTTGATTTCAGCTGGCTGCAGGTGGATGCGTTTGATGAACAGGGCCTGCCATTCCACAAGCGCGGTATTTCTGCCGAGCGCGGTATTTATTTCCTTGGCCTGCCCAATCTGGTCAACCGGGCGTCGTCGTTTATTTACGGCGTGTGGCACGATGCGAAATATATTGCCGACCACATCGCGCTGCAAAATGCCTATTCGGATTACGTAAAGTCGTAATTATTTTCCAGGTGCGCATGAATGCGCACCCTACGGAAGATTCAAAAAGCCCGCACGTACTGTTGTCTTGCAACCTTTGAATTAGCACGATAAATCGTGCCGTTACACCAGGTGCGGTTGGAAGGTGCAGTAATCACAGCGCGCACAAACCGTAGCGGCGCAATTCATTGCGCATTGGGCAGCAGCGCAGCGGACAACCAGCACGATAAATCGTGCCGCTGCACAAGGTGCGGCTGGAAGGTGCAGTAATCACAGCGCGCACAAACCGTAGCGGCGCAATTCATTGCGCATTGAGCAGCAGCGCGGCGAACAAATAGCATGATAAATCGTGCCGCTACATCAGGTGCGGTTGGAAGACGCAGTAATTACAACGCGCACAAACCGTAGCGGCGCAATTTATTGCGCATCGGGCAGCAGCGCAGCGGACAACTAGCACGATAAATCGTGCCGCTACACCAGGTGCGGTTGCAAGATGCAGTAATCACAACGCGCACAAACCGTAGCGGCGCAATTTATTGCGCAACAGGCAGCAGTGCGATGGACAACCAGCACGATAAATCGTGCCGCTACACCAGGTGCGGTTGCAAGGTGTAGAAAACACAGCGCGCACAAACCGTAGCGGCGCAATTTATTGCGCAACCTGACATAGCAATCACCAGATTCCAGATAAAAAAATGCCGATGGGCGATTGCTCGCGCACCGGCATCGGTTCGATTGACTCAGCGATGGCCTATTACAGCGCCATATCCTGCTTCGCGGACTCTTCGCGCGGTTTGGCCTGCGCAGGTGCCGACTGCTGATCGTCCATGTTAATCACTGGCGGTTTGGTCAGCTGCAGCACGGATGCGGTGTTATCCCATACCTGCTGGGTCAGCGCGGTGTTGCCGTTCAGCTTCTGGCCGAAGCTTGGCACGATAGCGCGGATCTTCTGCTGCCACTCCGGTGACGCGAACTGCTGCGGGAACAGCTTCTGCATCACGTTCAGGGTGATCGGAGCCGCAGTAGATGCACCCGGTGAAGCACCCAGCAGGGCCGCCACGGTTTTTTGCTGATCGGTCACGATTTCGGTACCCAGCTTCAGCACGCCGCCTTTCTCAGCATCTTTCTTGATGATCTGCACACGCTGGCCGGCCTGAATCAGTTTCCAGTCCTCTTTACGCGCGTTCGGGTAGTACTCTTTCAGCGCGGCAAAGCGGTCGTCATCGTTCAGCATCACCTGACCAATCAGGTATTTCACCAGGTCAAAGTTATCAATGCCCACGTGCGTCATCGGCATGAAGTTGCTGGTGGTGGTAGCGCTCAGCAGATCGAACAGCGAACCGTTTTTCAGGTATTTGGTCGAGAACGTGGCGAACGGCCCAAACAGCACCACTTTTTTACCGTCGAGGTTACGGGCATCAATGTGCGGTACCGACATTGGCGGTGCGCCTACGGAAGCCTGACCATACACTTTCTGCAGGTGACGGCTGGTGATTTCCGGGTTTTCGGTCATCAGGAACGAACCGCCCACCGGGAAACCGCCGTAGTTATCGGCTTCAGGAATGCCGGTTTTTTGCAGCAGCTTAATTGCCGCACCGCCCGCGCCGATGAATACGTATCTCGCATCCACTTCACGGTTTGCGCCGCTCTTCACGTCTTTGATGGTGACGTGCCAGGAGTTGTCGCTGTTGCGTTTGAAATCGGTGACTTCAGAGGAAGTTTCCAGCTTGAAGTTCTGATCTTTCTGCAGGCTGCCGATCAGCTGACGGGTAATTTCACCGTAGTTCACATCGGTACCCACCGGCGTCCAGGTGGCGGCCACTTTCTGATTCGGATCGCGACCTTCCATCACCAGCGGTGCCCACTGCTCGATCTGCTTGTGATCGGTAGAGAACTTCATGCCCTGGAACAGGGTGGTTTTCTGCAGCGCCGCATAGCGTTTGGTCAGGTATTCGACGTTTTTGTCGCCCCAGACAAAGCTCATGTGCGGGGTGGAGTTGATGAACGAACGCGGATCGTGCAGCACGCCACGCTGTACCTGGCTGGTCAGGAACTGGCGGGTAATCATGAACGATTCATTGATTTCCAGCGCTTTGCTCACATCGATGGAACCGTCTGCACGCTCTGGCGTGTAGTTCAGCTCCATGTTGGCAGAGTGGCCAGTACCGGCGTTATTCCAGCCGTTGGAGGATTCCAGCGCGACGCCGTCGAGACGCTCAACCATCAGTTGTTTCCAGCCCGGTTGCAGCTCCTGCAGCCAGGTACCGAGCGAGGCGCTCATGATACCGCCGCCAATCAGCAGCACGTCGGTTTTTTCTGGTGCGTTCTCAGCGTGAACCGCTGAAGAGACAAGCAGTGCCGTCAGCGAAAGCGCGGACACAAGTTTTTTGGTCTGAGTCATGCCAGTCCTGTTTATTCTTTGCAGATGAACGTTAAAAATTCGGTTGGCAAATTAAAAGATTGTTACGAAAAGATTAACTTGTTTTTAGTTAATTAACTATTGATGGCAATTAATTAACTTTCATAAAAGCGGGGTGGCGAAATAAACGGCAGGAATACAGCAGCAATGCAGGAAAAAGCAACAATATATCCGCTAACGGAGCGCGGTTATTATTTATAACGACGGGCACGACTTAGGTCAAATTAAATCCGCTGCCGCGATGACAAATCATGCACTATCACTGCACGGAGCGTGTTGATGATCTGACGCCGAATGGGTTTACCCTAAGGTCTCTGATGACTTGTTTAACTTTCGCGTGGACATGAGCATGGCGGGCAAAACCCTGTATGAAAAGCTGATCGAACAGCATGTGGTACGTCACCTGGACGATGAGGGGCACGTGCTGCTCTATATCGACCGGTCAATCCTCAATGAATACACCAGCCCGCAGGCGTTTAGCGGTCTGCGCGATCGGTCGCGGCGCGTGCGCCATCCGGCCACCATTCTACTCAACGTCGACCACGTGAACCCGACGCGGCCAGTGCGCGATGCTGCGATGACCGACGCTGGCGGCCAGCTGCAGGTCGATTACTTCCGCAAAAATGCGGAGCACTTTGGCATCGAGCTGTTTGACGTGCTCGACCCGCGACAGGGCATTGAACATGTGGTGGCGCACGAGCAGGGGCTGGTGATGCCGGGGATGGTGATTGCCGCCGGCGACAGCCATACCACCACTTACGGGGCGTTTGGCGCGCTGGGGTTCGGCATCGGCACCTCGGAAATCGAGCACCTGCTGGCGACACAGACATTGATTTATCGCACGCTGAAAACCATGCGCGTTGAAGTTACCGGCGAGCTGCCGTTTGGCTGCGCCGCCAAAGACATCGTGCTGGCGTTGATCGAACAGATTGGCGCTTCCGGCGCCACGGGGTATGCGATTGAGTTTACCGGCAGCGCGATCGATGCGCTGAGCATGGAAGGGCGTATGACGCTATGTAACATGGCGGTGGAAGCCGGTGCGCGCGGAGCGATTATCGCGCCGGATGACAAGGTCTACGCTTACATTGCCGGCAAACCGCAAATGCCGGTGGGCGAGCTGTGGCAGCAGGCGCTGGCCGAGTGGCGCACGTTGCGCAGCGATGATGATGCGGTATTTGACCGGCAACTGACCATTGATTGCAGCGATCTGGAACCGAAGGTCACCTGGGGCATCAGCCCGGATCAGGCCTGCGCCATCAGCGGCCACGTGCCTAATCCGGCTGACGAACCCGATCTGGTGAAACAGCAGGCGATGAAAAATGCGCTGCACTATATGGGGCTGCAGGCCGGCACGCCGCTGGCCGACATTGCCATCACCCACGCGTTTATCGGCTCCTGCACCAATGGGCGCATTGAAGATTTGCGCGCTGCGGCAGCGGTGATTGGTACCCGCAAAATCGCGCCGCACGTGCGCGGCATCATCGTGCCGGGCTCAACCCAGGTGCGGCAGCAGGCGGAGGCGGAAGGGCTGGCGGCCATCTTTATCGACGCTGGCTTCGAGTGGCGTCAGTCGGGCTGTTCGATGTGTCTGGCGATGAACGAAGATGTGCTGGCACCGGGCGATCGCTGCGCATCGGGCACCAATCGTAACTTTGCCGGCCGTCAGGGCGCGGGCGCGCGCACTCACTTAATGAGTCCGGCGATGGTCGCCGCCGCTGCGCTGGCGGGTCATCTGGTTGATGTTCGTCACTATCTGCAATCCGGGGTTTAATATGCAAGCTTTTACTACCATCACCGGCAAGCTGGCACCGCTGCCGGCTGCTAACATCGATACCGATGTGATTATGCCCAAGCAGTTTCTCAAAGGCATTGACCGGCAGGGGCTGGACCGCGGCGTGTTCTTTGACCTGCGCTTTCTGGCCGACGGTGCGCCAAACCCTGATTTCATCCTCAATCAGCCGGGCTGGCAGAACGCGACGTTTTTGCTGGTCGGCGCTAATTTTGGCTGCGGCTCCAGCCGCGAACATGCGGTGTGGGGGCTGAATCAGCTGGGCATTCGCGCGATTATCGGCACCAGCTTCGCCGGCATTTTTGACGACAACTGCCAGCGTAACGGCGTGCTGACGCTAAGCCTGAGCGAGGCGGATTACCAGCGTCTGAGCGCGGTGGCCGCCGATGCGCAGCGCAACACTATCAGCGTGTCGCTGGAGCAGCAAACCATTCAGTTCGCGGATGAAGTGATTCACTTTACGGTCAGTGCCCTGAAGCGCGAGATGCTGATCGGTGGCGGCAGTGCGGTGGACTGGACGCTGCAATATGAAGCGGATATCAGCCAGTTTGAAGCGCAGCATTTTGCGCAGCGTCCGTGGCTGCAGCGCACCAGGGAGCAACCATGAGTAAGATTATCGATCGCGGCCCGTCGCCGTTTATCGCCGGTTTTACCCTGCAGGATGTGACGCTGGATAATGGCGTTACGCTGCGCGTGGCCAGCGGCGGCAAGGGCACGCCTTTGCTGATGCTGCACGGCCATCCGCAAAATCATCTGGCCTGGCGTAAAATCGCACCACAGCTGGCGCAGCACTATCAGGTGATCCTGCCGGATTTGCGCGGCTACGGTGACAGCGACAAGCCCGCCAGTGACGCTGAACATCTGCCGTATGCCAAACGCAGCATGGCGCAGGATATCAGCCAGCTGATCGACGCGCTCGGCCTGCAGCGCGTGGCGTTTGTCGGCCACGATCGCGGCGGGCGCGTCGGGCACCGGCTGGCGCTCGATCACCCGGAGAAAGTCAGCTGCTGCGTGTTTGTCGATATCGCACCCACTGCCACCATGTACGCGCTGACCGATCAGGCGTTCGCCACGCGCTATTTCTGGTGGTTCTTCCTGATTCAGCCGCACCCGCTGCCGGAGACCATGATTGGTCACGATCCGGCGTTCTTTTTGCGTAAACACATTGATGGCCAGCTGAAAACGCCGGGTGCGACCGAAGCGGCGATATTCGAAGATTATCTGCGCTGCTATCAGGATCCGGCGATGATCCACGCGGTGTGTGAAGATTATCGCGCCGCTGCCAGTATCGATTTGCAACACGATGCCGCTGACAGCGACCGGCGCATTGCCTGCCCGCTGTTACTGTTGTGGGGCGAAAAGGGCACGGTCGGTCAGCTGTATGATGTGGTGCACACCTGGCAGGACAAGGCGCTGCAGGTGCAGGGCGAGGCATTACCGTGCGGCCATTCACCGCAGGAAGAGGTGCCAGAGCGGTTTCTGTACTCGCTTCAGCGCTTCCTGGGATCTGTGTTATAACCACGTGGCGTTCACTCACCATGTGCTGTTATGAAAATACTGCTTGCCGGAAAAAGTTATCAGAAGCCGTTACAGGGTTGGCCGTCGATTGAAGACCTGTACGTGTTTATCAGCGTGGCGCGGCATGACGGTTTCGGCCGCGCGGCGATTGAGCTGGGTCAGTCACCGTCTTACATCAGTAAACGCATCGCCATTCTGGAAAAACAGCTGGAGACGCGGCTGTTTTTCCGCACTAACCGCGTGATGCGCCTGACGCCGGAAGGTGAAAAAGCGCTCGAGGGCGCGCTGCAGGTAGTGCAGGAAATGGATGGCTTTCTCAATAATTTCCGTCAGTGGCGCGGCGAGCTGACCGGGGAAATTACCGTCGGCTGCTCGTTTGGTTTCGGTCAGGACTATTTGTCGGATGCGGTTTCGGCATTTATTCACCAGCATCCGTCGCTGAATATTAAACTGATGCTAAGCGATCGGGCATTCGACCTGCTACAGAGCGGCACGGATGTGGAAATCTGTGTTGGCGATGATCTCAATCCTTCCTATATTGCCCGCCGGCTGATTGCTAACCGGCGCATTTTATGTGCCGCGCCGGCGTATTTATCCCGCGCCGGTATGCCAGCCTCGCTGGATGCGTTAATTCATCACAGCTGTCTGATTATTAATGAACGCGATAATTCATTTGGTAACTGGGCATTGACCAATGGCGAGCAGCAGGTGTTGTGTCGCCTGAACAGCCATTACTCTTCCAATAGCGGCAAGGTGATTCTGCACTGGGCGTTGCAGGGGCATGGTATTGCGCTGCGTTCAGCGTGGGATGTGGCGCCGTATCTGGCGACGGGCGAGCTGGTGGCGGTATTACCGCAGTGGTATCAGGAAGCCAATATCTGGGCGGTGTATACGCAACGCGCCGCAGAATCGCAGCGTATTAAAGTTTTTCTCGATTTTCTCGCCGCCTATTTTAATGAAAAAAGCCTGCCGGAAATGACGGGCAGGCCATAAACAGTAAAACGCGTTAATTCCGGCATCAGCCGTAAGCCACTTTGTCATTGATGTGATACAGCGTGGCGGTGGCCGCCATCACGTGCTGGCCGTCGTGGCCCGGCTCATGTGATTCAACGTCGGTGATATGATAACCGACCGCTCCGGCCGCCTGGGCTTTTTTCACAATGGCGTCTGTTAACTCTTCCATTGATGTGGCCCAGCTTACGGAGGTGACACCCGCCGGATGGATTGAGGATAATTCGCGGTGCGTCAAATCGGCGCGAATTAAAACCGGTTTAACATTTTGCGGCGTAAAAATGGAAATCACATCGTTAATTAACGCTTTCATGGTCTTACTCCTCAAAAATAACAACAGAGCCGGAAGTGAATTAACCGATCCTGAGATCGTTGTTTATTGGTTTATACATTCCGGCAAAGCGCACGGTGAATCATCATGCCGGTAGGGTTAATAAACACCTTTTGAGGTTATGCGTTTTAGCTTTAATTGCTAATCAGATGTTAAGAAAAGTTCCGCCACAACTCCGGTAATGTTTCGCTAATATTTTTTCATCTGCTTACATTTGCCATTAAAAAAGTCGCTGCATCATGTGCGGGCAAATCCGGCCATCCGTGGCCCTGCGGCTTAAAATTCGCGCTGGCCGCCCAGTTCGATCACTCGGTTGGGCGGAATATGAAATTGCTCATGGGCGCGCAGCGCGTTGCGCTGGCAGAAGTGAAAAATCCCGCCGCGCACCCGCGCCAGACCGCGGCGTTTTTTCATCACCAGCGTATCGTGCGCGGTAAAAAATGACGCTTCATTCACCGTGCAGCCAAAACCTTCCAGTCCGCACAGATGCAGAATCTCGGCCATCGACGGCACTTCACGCCAGCCGTAAGCGGCAGTGACCTGCCAGAACGACGGCGACAATTGCGTAATGCTGATGCGCTGCTGGTTATAAACGCGCGGCGTGTCGGTGGTGCGAATATGCAACAGCACCACGCGGCGGTGCAGCACGCGGTTATGCTTAAGGTTGTGCAACAGCGCCTGGGGAATTTCAAACTCCTTGCGCGCGAGGAAGATGGCGGTGCCCTCGACGCGGTTCGGCGGATTGCTCTCCAGCGATTTCACCAGCGCCAGCAAACCATCCTGATCGTTATTTAAACGGCGAATCAGGCGGTTACGCTCGCTGCTCCAGATCAGCATCAATCCCATCATGGTCAGCGCCAGCAGCACCGGCACCCAGCCGCCGGACAGCAGTTTCATCAGGTTGGCGATGAACAGCGGCACGTCGACCACCAGCATACACAGCAGGAACAATAGCGCCAGCGGCAGCGGCCAGCGCCAGTTACGCAGCGCCACCACGCCCGCCAGACACGCAGTGATCACCATGGTGCCGGTCACTACGATGCCGTATGCCGAGGACAACGCCGACGACTGACGGAAAGCCAGCACAATCAGCATCACGGCGGTGAACAGCAGCCAGTTCACCACCGGAATGTAAATCTGCCCGGACTCGGTATGCGAGGTGAAAATGATGCGCATCGGCGGTAAAAAGCCCTGGCGAATGGCCTGATGCGTCAGGGTATAGACGCCGGAAATCACCGCCTGCGCCGCGATGACCGTGGCCAGCGTTGACAGCACAATGAGTGGAATCTGCGCCCAGCCGGGAGCCAGATTAAAGAACGGATTGTTCAGCGCCTGCGCATCGGCGATCACCAGCGCGCCCTGGCCGAAGTAATTCAGTATCAGCGCCGGCATGGCGATCACCAGCCAGGCGAGACGAATCGGCGCTTTGCCCAGGTGGCCCATGTCGGCGTACAGCGCTTCCGCGCCGGTCACCGCCAGCACCACCATGCCCATTGCCGCGAGCGAGAGCGCTTTGTGGCTGAGCAGGAAGGTCAGCGCATAGGACGGACTGAGCGCGTGCAGCACTTCCGGGTTGAGCAGAATACCGCGAATGCCAAGCGCGCCGATGGCCACAAACCAGACAAACATCACCGGGCCAAACACCCGGCTGACCTTTTCCGTGCCGTGTTTCTGGATAATGAACAGCAGCGCGAGAATGGTGAGTGCCAGCGGCACCACATATTTTTCCAGCCCGGGCGAGACCACCTGAATCCCTTCAATGGCCGACAGCACCGAGATGGCCGGGGTGATCACGCCATCACCGTAGAAAAATGCGCCACCAATCAGACCGGCCAGCACGATGATATGACCGGCTTTGCGGCCAACGTTGCGGCGAGCCAGCGACATCAGGGTGAGAATGCCGCCTTCGCCGTCGTGGTCGGCGCGCATCACGAAGCAGACATATTTCAGCGTGACGATGAGCGTCAGCGCCCAGAAGATCAGCGACAGAAAGCCCATCACCGCCAGCGCCGACGGCGCGCCGTCCGGCAAAATCGACAGACACTCTTTCAGGGTATACAGCGGGCTGGTACCGATATCACCAAATACGATGCCGGCGGCGGCCAGCATGCCAGCAGGCAGAGACTGTTTCTCTGATTGACTCATACATTTCCTGTTTTTTCAGGGAGAAAGGGCGAGCGCCATCAACCGCACTGGTGTGTCGTAATCACCCACTTTTATGCTGGCGAAGATAGCGTTTCAGCGACGTAATCGGTAGAGGTTGGCGTTTTTTTGTACGCGATTTTTATACCAATCGACCAAATTTTTACGCCATTTTTACACCGCTGCGGCTTTTTCAACCTGAAGTGTAGACGATTCAGACAGCAGCAGAAGCGGGCTGGCTGGCAGAAAATGGGATGGGGGAGCGCAGATAGCGAGATGATTAAAAATGCAGGAAATAGCGATGCTAAGACTTTGTACCAAAAATTATATCCGTACCCTCCGACCGCACAATATGTAGCGGCGCGATTTATCGCGCTAAGTTAAACATTTCACAGTTGCCGGAATGCGCAATGAATTGCGCCGCTACGATCCGTGCGGCATTGTATTTCGGCACCACCATCCTGCACACATTGTAGCGGCGCGATTTATCGCGCTGAGTGAAACACCTCACAACTGCCGGAATGCGCAATGAATTGCGCCGCTACGATCCGTGCGGGATTGTATTTCGGCACCACCATCCTGCACACATTGTAGCGGCGCGATTTATCGCGCTGAGTGAAACACCGCACAACTGCCCGAATGCGCAATAAATTGCGCCGCTACGATGGGTGCGGTAATCCTGTTCCTGCCTGCATCAACAGGCAGGTAATCCTTACCAACCCTTAATAATATCGCCTTTATAAATCTCGTTGGCTTTATCCAGTACCGGCTGGGACTGGAACGCTTCTTTCAGCTTCTGCACGTTCGGGCTGTCTTTATTATCTTCGCGCGCCACAATCGCATTCACATATGGCGACGCTTTGCCTTCCATAAACATCCCGTCACGCGAGGCGGATAAATTCACCAGCGCGGCAAAGTTATTATTAATGATCGACAGATAAACCTGCGGATCGTCCAGCGTGCGCGCCAGCTGCGGCGTATCCACCTCCACAATCTTCAGCTTTTTCGGGTTATCGGTAATATCCAGCGTGGTCGGCAGCAGACCGGCTTCGGGTTTCACCTTCAGCAGGCCCTGCGCCTGCAGCAGCAGCAGGCTACGCCCCAAGGTGGTCGCTTCGTTAGACACGGTCACGGTAGCGCCATCCGGCAGATCCTGCAGTGATTTAATCTTGCGTGAATAACCGGCAATCGGGAACACGAAGGTATGGGTCACGACGGCAAATTTATATCCGCGCTCTTTGGACTGCATCTCCAGATAAGGCAGGCTCTGGAACGCGTTGGCGTCGACATCTTTGTTGAACAGCGCTTCATTCGGCTGCACGTAATCGTTAAACGCCACCACATCAACATCGAGCTGATATTTATCGTGTGCCACCTGCTTCACGGTCTGCCACAGCGCCTCATCCGGTCCGGTATTGATCGCCACTTTGATTTTGTTGTCGTTGTGGTTGTCACAGGCGCTGAGCAGGGTGACAGAGGCCGCCAGCAGGGCGGTAAGCCATGTTTTTTTCATTGTTTGCAGGTTTCCTTATGTTTGCAGGAAACCGACTATAGTATACGTCCAGACGTCTGTACATCCGTGCGCGGTGCGATCGCCTGGTATTTATCCAGCGCGGCTGTGTAAGCGCTACGGCTGTGGATGTTGCAGACAGGCCAGATAGCGACGGCCCGACTGCTGTACTGCCTCATCGGCACGCGCGAGAATTTCGCGGCCGGCAAACGCGCCGTACAGGCGCGTAAACTTCACGCCCTGCAACCGCTGCAGCATGGCCGTCACCGTGGTGCCGGCCAGCGGTAGCATATTGGGATAGCTCCACATAAACGAAACTGCACTGGCACCGGGCGTTACCTGCAAGATATCGCCGCTCAGCAGCACGCCATCGTCGTGCGCCCAGTGCAGCACCGTGCCGCCGGCAAAGTGGCCGCCGAGACGTAACAGCCGCACGCCCGGCAGCAGATCACAGCTGTCGCCGTGCCAGGGCTGCAGACGGGGCGATGCGCGCATAATCCACTCGCTGTCGCTGGCGTGCAGGTACACCGGCGCGTCGAAGGCGTCGGCCCAGTCCTGCATGGTGCTGTAATAGTGGGGATGGGAGATGGCGATGGCGTGCAGGCCGCCGAGCGCGCGCAGCAGCGTGACGGTGGCGTCATCCAGATGGGCGATGCAATCCCACAGGATATTGCCGTGCGGCGTTTGCAGCACAAAAGCGCGCTGGTTGATGGCAAAATCCGGTACGGTTTGCAGGCTGAGCAACCCGGACTCCAGCTGTTGCCACTGGTTTTGATGCGAGGCGCGCAGCGCAGACTGATCGATCCACTGCTGCCCGCCGGGCGGCACAAACTGGCGTTCATCCTGACAAATGCGACACTGCGTAAGGGCAGGTTGCTGCTGCTGATAAGACGTGCCGCAGGCGGTACAAATGGTAATCATATTGTCTCCTCACAGTCCGGTGAGGATCAGTTTAGGCAAGGTGCGAGGTTAGCGCGCGGCGTCCTGCTGTGGCTGCAGCTGATAAATCCACGCCGTCCGCTGCTGGCCGTCGGTCGTGGTGACCTCAACCGGCACCCGGTCGTAGCCATCTTCAAACTCATCCAGCATCGGCCAGTGCAGCGCCAGCCGATCCGAGATGAACAGATAACCCGGCACGCGCGCGCCGTGCTCATCCAGTACGATGCCGGGAAAATCAGCGGCCGCGCCCCAGCCGTTGGCATAGTAAGTGCCGGCGACTGTCCCTGCCAGCCACTCACCGCCGATGTTTTCCAGGATATGCGCATTGCACTGGCCCGGCTGCAGCGTGCCGTAAACGAAAAGCGTGTTCATTTTCCCTCGTAAAATCATGCAAAAGCGCTACTTTACCTGCCTGCTGCCGCCCTGTCATCCGCCAGGGAAAGGCCACACCGGCAGTGAAATTCTGCGTTACCGGTTGTGCGATGGCTCGTAATGTGAGGACGCGCGCGGCATAAAACGGTTAACGTAGCCGCAGATGTTTACCGCTGCTGCCAGCCAGCTTTCTCTTTTTTGAGGTATCCGCGCTATGTTGAAGGGTTCCAGCCTCTGCCGGGGTGCAATCAGGGAGTATCCGCACTCCGCTCAGTTTGATGGCAAAAAGTTTCGCAATGTCCAGCCGCGTCAGTCGCTGAGCTTTGGCGACTACCGCAAAATGCTGTGGGATTTCCTGTTCAATAAACCGAAAGATACCCAGCCACCGGCCGCGCTGCCGGTGCAGCCCATCACGGCCGCCGCGCTGGCACAGGCCGCGCCCAACAGCGTCTTTCGCCTCGGCCACTCTTCGCTGTTGCTGAAGCTCAATGGCCAGTTCTGGCTGACCGATCCGGTGTTCGCCGAGCGCGCGTCACCCTTTAAGCGACTGGGACCAAAGCGCTTTCAGCCAGCGCCGATTGCCGTGGCCGATCTGCCGCCGATCGAAGGCATTATTTTGTCGCACGACCATTACGATCATCTCGATTACCACACCATCATGCAGCTGAAAGATCGGGTGAAGCACTTTCTCGCGCCGCTCGGCGTCGGCGATTTGCTGATTAAGTGGGGCGTTGCGCCGGAGAAAGTCATCCAGCTCGACTGGTGGCAGTCGCGGGATATCGGCGACATCCATTTTGTCGCGACGCCGTCACAGCACTTTTCCGGACGCGGCCTGTTCGACAGCAACAAACGGTTGTGGTGTTCGTGGACGCTGATTTCTGACCAGTTCCGCCTGTTTTTTGGCGGTGACTCCGGTTACTTTGACGGTTTCAAAGCGATTGGCCGGAAATACGGTCCGTTTGATGCGGCGTTTCTGGAAAACGGCGCTTACGATGCGCGCTGGGCCGACATTCATATGCTGCCGCAGGACACGCTGCGCGCGTTTCAGGACCTCAACGCGCGCTGGCTGTTTCCGATTCACAACGCGGCTTTTGATTTAGCTTTTCACCGCTGGGACGATCCGTTTACCCGGATCGTCCAGCTGGCGGCGGAGCATCAGGTTGCACTGTGTCTGCCGATGCTGGGCGAGGGCGTCGATCTGTTACAGCCGCAGTCCACCGCGGCCTGGTGGTAAAGGACGCAACCCGATGGCCGTTTGGCTATCGGGTTGCGCAGGTCAGGCAGTGAGTTCGTCGTACAGGCTGCGCAGCCGGGTGCGCAGGAACAGAACCGCTTTATGTTTGCGCGACAGCAGCGCCTGCACGCTGTCGCCGCTTTCGGCGGCCAGATCCTGATAGCTGAAGCCGAGCAGCTCGGTCTTTTCAAATATCTCGCGCTGCGCAGCAGGCAGTTCCGCGAGCGCATCGTCCAGCTCTTCCCACAGCAGCGTTTTCAGATACTCATCCTCCGGCGTCTGCGCCACGCCAAACAGCGTTTCGGCAATTTCATCCTCGGGAAAATCCTCGTCTCCGGCGGCGTTAAATAGCGAGAGTTCGCGTTTTTTCCGCGATCGATCGGTAATCTCGTTGCGCGCGGCGCGAAACAGCCAGGCGCTGACGTTCTCCACCGGCTGTTCCACCTGCAGCAGTTTCCAGCTGATCTCCTGCAGGATATCTTCGGCCTCATCGTGCCGCTCGCTGCGGCCGCGAATAAAGGCGCTGAGCTTAGTGCGGCAGGCGCCGAGGGCCGCCAGCAGCCGCGAATCCTGCGCCATGCTGTTTACTCTGCATCCGGGGATTTGGCGGGCGCATCGTCCGCGGGCGGGCGCGGATCGTCACGCTGGCTGCGGCGATCGTGCCAGTCACAGCGTCCGCCATGATGACCACGGCCGCCAAACCGCTCGCGCCGCTGCTGCATAAAGGCTTCACGCTGCTCCGGCGTCATCTGCATCCAGCGTTCATGCATGCGGCGACGCGCCATGCCAAACATACCGGGATGGAAGCCCAGCCCGCCAAACAGGATGCGACACAGCACCAGCAGTCCCAGCGCCTGCCAGAAGCCAATACTTTTTACGCCGGTCAGTTCCGGCAGTAGCGCATTCCACAGCGACATCACCAGCAGGCCAAGGGCAGCAAACAGCACCACGCCGAGCAGCAGCGGTTTCGCCATACGGTGATGAACAAAGCGGTGACCACGGGGATGCTGATGCCTGTCAAAATCTCTCATTGGGGTTCCTCATTACGGTGATAAACAGGGTTGGTGATGAGGTAGACGAATCAGCGATGAAAATATTGCTGAAAAAATGAAAAAAGTGCGCGCTGCACGCCAGGCCGCTGGCTTGACTTCTTCCCTGCCTGCCAGTAGGTTGACCGATCTCTGTTGTTCTACCGGATTGCGTTATGACTGCCCGTTCCTCTAAAGCCCGCGAAATCATGGCCTGCACCCGCCAGTTGCTCACCGCCGGCGGCTATAAAAGCTTTAGCTATGCCGATATTGCCGCCCAGGTGGATATCCGCAAAGCCAGCATTCACCACCATTTTCCCGGCAAAGCCGATTTGGTGAAAGCGGTGGTGGAGGAATATCGTGCTGAGGCGCAGGCGGGCATGCAGGCGATGGATGAACAGATCAACGATCCGCTGAACGAAGTGAAAGCCTACGTCGATTACTGGGCGCACTGCATTAAAGAGGGAACTTCACCTTTCTGCATCTGCGCGATGCTGGCGGCGGAAATGCCCACGCTGCCGCCGGATGTTGCCACGGAAGTCAGCGGCCACTTCAGCGATCTCTCCGGCTGGTTAGCGCGCCAGCTGAGTAAAGGCGCCGCCAGCGGCGTTTTCCAGCTCAGCGACAGCGCTGAAAACGAAGCCAAAACGCTGATGGCCAGCGTGCACGGCGCGATGCTGGCGGCGCGGGCATTTAATAACGCCGGGATGTTTGAGCAGATTACTCATCCGCTGCTGCATAAGCTGATCAAAACCGCCTGACGGCGCACAATCAGTGCGCGCCGGCCTGGGCGGGTGTGGTTTGATTTCGGAACGAAGCTTCCATCCTGTCCACCAGCGTTAGCGCTTCCCGTAAATGCAGCAGGATAATTTCCCGGTCCTCCTGCATTTCCGCCAGCTCTTCCAGCATTTCGCACTGCTCCGTCAGCTGACGGATGCCGGTGACGCGCAGCGATCCGGTGATGCGATGAAACAGGCTGGCGGCAGTGGCGAGATCGCCGCTTTGCACCACGTCAATCGCCTGCGTCAGATCGGTGCGTGCTTCATTAATCACGATGTCGAGAAAATCCGCGATAGCGCCGGGGCTGTTGGGCATATATTTCTCGATTTCGGCGATGTCGACCCAGTCAGAAAAATCATCACCGACCGACAGCGCGCTGGCGCTGTGAATCTGGCTCAGAATCGTGGTTAACTGCGCCAGCTTAACCGGCCGGAACACGCATTCGTTCATCCCCGCTTCGAGACAGCGCTGACGTTCGGACTGCTGCGCGTTGGCGGTGATACCGATGATGTAGGTGCTCTTATCTTCCCGGCGGATGTTGCGCGTCATGTCCAGACCGTTCATCACCGGCATATTGCAATCGGTAATGATCACATCCGGCTTCTGCTGCCGCCACTGCGCCAGGCCTTCTTCACCGTTGTTCGCTTCGCGGAAACTATGACCTAACAGCGTCAGCTGACGCGAAATCAGCAGGCGGTTGGCCGGATGATCGTCAATGATCAGCACATTCAGCGCGACCTGCGGCGCAGCGGGCAACGGTTCCGCGACCGGAGACGGCAGCGGGGTAGCGATATCACGCACGCTGACCGGCACGGCGACGTTGAGCACGGTGCCGACGCCGGGTTCGCTCTCCAGAGAAATGCTGCCGCCCATCAGGCGGGTGATCTCCTGGCAGATAAACAGGCCCAGCCCGGTGCCGGCGTTATCCGACAGGCCGGCCTGTTCGAACGGGCGGAAAAGCGCATTTTGCGCTGCTTTATCGATGCCGCGTCCGGTATCGGCCACCTGGATCCGCAGCTCGGTATGGCTCTCCAGCGGCGTCAGACCCACCGTAACCTTCACTTCACCCTGATCGGTGAACTTGACGGCGTTACCCACCAGGTTAGACAGCACCTGGCGTACGCGACTGGCATCGCAAAACAGATCGTCATCGCCGACTGGCAGCATCAGGTTCAGGTTGATGCCTTTTTGCCGCGCCAGGCCGTCGAAGGCACAGATCACCGGACGCACCAGCGCATGCAGGCTGACCCACTGCGGCTGCAGCGTCATGCGTCCCGACTCAATTTTCGCCATATCGAGAATGTCGCCGACGATATCCATCAGGCTGACCGCCGCTTCGTGCGCCACGCGAATCAGTTCGGTATCGGCGCGGCCTTCCTGCGTCTGCAGTTCCAGCAGGCCAATCACCGCACTGAGCGGCGTGCGAATTTCATGGCTCATGGTGGCGAGGAAGTCGCTTTTGCTCTGGCTGGCCAGCTCGGTGGCTTCGCGCGCCAGCGAAAGATCTTCCAGCAATTGCAGGTAGTCGGTGACGTCCTGCCAGCCGCAAATCAGCCCGCCGCTGCCGACTTCATCGCCGGTGTACGAGGTCATCCAGTGACGGATATGGCGCTTCTGCCGCCCGTCATCAATAACAAATTCCGCCTCTTCCGGAATGTCGCCGGGCTGGATGTTTTTGTCGATCTGCTGCCACACGTGATAGAGCGGATGGCGACAGTCATACAGCGAATAGCCCAGATGGGTTTGTTCTTCCGGGGTGAAAAACTGGGTAAACGCCGGATTGGTGTGCACGATCATCCCATCCAGCGAGGCGACATAAAACGGCCGCGGCGGACCATTGATCAGGCGATCGCGCAGCTGAATTTCCTGGCGCAGCAGCGCTTTGGTGCGGCGCGTCCGTTTGACCTGCCGCATCAGCAGCACCGCCCAGACAAAGGTGACGGCGATGATGGTGGCTGCGCCCAGCGCGCCGACATAAAACTCTTTGCGGTACAGCTTCCAGGTGTCGAAATGCGCGGCGGGCGTGGCCTGCCAGTGGGTTAATACATCGGTCATCATGCCAGCCGGAATGGCGGCCAGCGCTTTGTTCATGATGTCCTGCAGTTCCGGCTCGCTGCGGCTGACGCCAAAGGCGATAGCCGCTTCCTGCGCCGGTTTCAGCTCAGTTAAGCGCAGTTTGCCGGGATACAGACCTTCAGAGAGATAGCGCGCGCCCACCAGCGTATTAATGGTGGCGTCGGTTTGCCCATCCGCCACCCACTGCATCGCCAGGCTGGGATTGCCAACATAATCGACTGACACATCAGGATATTTTTTCAGAAACCAGTGGGAGGCATCCTGCTCGCGCACCAGCGCGGCGCGTTTTGGCGGCGCATCCTGCGCGGCCGTGTTGGTCACCAGCACTTCCGGCGTGAACATAAACGGTGTGGTCATCAAAAACTCACGACTGCGCTGCTGACTCCAGATTAGCGGTGCGGCGATGGCGACATCACCATGTTTCATACGGGCAGCAAGATCGCGGCTGTCACTGATCTCCACAAAATTGAAGGTAATGCCGGTGCGCATTTCAATCAGGTTGAGCAACTCCGGCACGATACCTGTGATCTCACCCTCACTGTTTTTGATAAAGAACGGCGCCACCAGGTCAGTGACGGCCATGTTGATTTGGTTATGAGTTTGTAACCAGGCCTGCTCGGTGGGCGTCAGCGCCAGCGGTGTAGTAACAAACCGCGTGATATTGGCAATATCCCAGCGCGCAGCGATGATCTCACCGGCCGCGTGGCGCTGCAGGGCGTCAAATGCAATGCGCATCGCCCGCGCCAGCACGTGTTCTTTGCTGTTGACCACAAAGCGATACGGCGAACTGAGATCGGGCAGAATGTGATCGATGGTTAGCGTATTCAGATAGTTGCGTTCAATCAGGTAATAGGCTTCCACCGCCGGCACATCGGCATAGGGCAGGGTGCCCATCGCGACCTGCGGCAGCTGGCTGTAAGGAGATGTTATCGCCGGGCCGGGTAAAAACTCCTGACCGGCCAGCGGGTTACTGCTGCTGCGCACCACCCGAACCGGACTGGCTTTCAGCGCGGTTACGCTGATGGTGTCGTTAACATGCGCCGGGACCGCTTCACCGGCCGGCACAAATATCATATCCAGCTCTTCGCGCGCCAGCGCGGCAAAGGCTTCGGGCGCGGTGTCGTAATGTTTGACGCGAAAACTGATACCCAGGCTGTGCAGCGCAGCGTAAGCCGCATCGGGAATGTAGCCAAATACTCTTCCCTCAGGATTGGTGCGCAACATCGGTGGCCGATCCGGCCCATAGATGCCAATCACGCTGTCGCGCTTTTGTCCCAGCCAGTGCCAGTCGCTGTCATTGAGCATCGGCGCGGGCATCGCCGGCAAATCGTTAGGCTGATAGTTAAGCTGCTGCACCGCCGCGCGCAGTGGGGCGACCAGCAGCAGCGCGCAGCACAGCGCGCACAGGAAAAAAAGTCGCATCAGTTAATCTGGTTCCGGCGGGTGAAATCGAGTAAATCCTTTTGATTTTTCAGCGATAACTTTTCCATCAGTCTGGCTTTATAGGTACTGACCGTTTTATTGCTGAGCTTCATGCGGTTGGCAATTTTGACAATCTCGGTGCCTTCACCGAGGTAGCGCAGCACTTCATATTCGCGATGCGACAGCAGCAGCAATTTGTCGCTGTCCTGCACCAGTTGATCGCCCTCCGCCTGGTGACTCAGGCGCAGCGGGAAAAAACCATAGCCGGACAGCACCGCGTCAACGGCTTGTGCCAGGTCGTTCAGATTGTTCTTTTTACTGATAAAACCATTGGCACCGGCTTTTTTACTCTTATAGGCGTAAAATTCCGCGTTTTTCCCGCTCATCACAATCACCGGAATTAATGAGCCCGCGGTGCGAAGATTCCTGACCGCTTCAATACCATCAATGCCGGGCAGATCTATATCAATAATTGCCGCATCGGCGCCATTCTCTTTGATCAGGCTAAATATATTGTCGCCATCAACAGCCTCTGCTGAAACACGATGCCCGGCATTTTCCAGCACCAGCCGTATCGCCACGCGCACAATGGGATGATCATCAACAATAACAAAGTTAGCCATACGCACTGCCTTTCTCTTAATTAAACTGAGTACGCTCGTTCAAAAGCACACTTATATAATGTCATCTTAATCAACTCAAGATCATTCTGTACATGGGCATTTATTTTTAAATGTAGTCCATAGCTTACAGCTGATTACTGGCTGTCTTATTTACAACGATAAAATCTCGCCTGCGACTTTTCTGCTTAGCATAAAGATTATTCACTAAGGATAAACGGCGCGAATTTATTAAACTTAAGTGCTGAAGATTAAAGGTTCGTAAGTTTTTAGAAACTTAACATGGCAACAGAGTGCGAAAAGATTATCGTCTTAATAACAGCAATTTACAGTAAATTTTTAAATGGTTGATGTTATGGGTAGGTTATGAAATTTGCGCCAGATGAATTATTTGATAAATGAATTGGTCGTTGTTGTTGTATTTAGGTGATAAACCGGACGTGCAGTAGTTCGGGTAAATGAATGAACGCTGAATTAACCACGCTGCATTGCGGGTTGCAAAGGGAGATGCGGCGTTTATTCTCTGCGCACTCAGGTTGCGCTGATGCATTGTTTTTGAATTATTTAAATTTCAAGGTGAGTGAACCTGTAGTCCTTAGCCTACAGCGTAACCTGATGGTTTTTATTTTTGTGGCGATTAGTTTTGAGACAGGTCTTAAAGAGGTCAAGACCTGTCTCAACGTTAGAATTCAGCCCAATCCCGTAGCTTTAATTATTTTGCGGCATCAGGTGGAGGAGAAAATTCTTATCGCATCGCCGCCGTTTAAACCGTTAGGTCGTATCCGTCCGGGTTCGACATAATCAGAATCAGGAAAAAGCATGAACAAAAATTATCGTGTTATCTGGAATTATGCCCAGCAATGTTATGTCGTGGCCTCGGAACTGGCGCGCGGCAAAGTGAAGTCTTCCTGCTCTGGTGCAGCGACAAATAAATCATCACTGATTATTGGCGCGCTGGGCTCGGCGCTGCTGCTGGCCGGTTCACCGGCGGCGCTGGCCTCTTCTCATGGCGCAATGGTAAACGGCCCTGAGGATAAGCTGGAACTGAGCAACCAGACGCTGCAGGCGACCGGTAACGATCGTTATGGGCTGCTGGTGCAGAATGGCGGGCAGGCCAGCGCCACGGATGTCATCGTGCTCAATGATGGCAATAACGGCTACGGTGTATTCTCCACCCTTGCGTCTTCTGCGATTGAGATGACACGCGGCAGCGTGCAAACCACGGGCGATGGCGGCTACGGTGTGGTCGCCAGCCGGACTGGCACTTTAAAACTCGATGGCACCCGCGTGGAAACCACCGGAAAAACCGCCTACGGCGCCTACGCTTCTTCTGCCGGTATCATTAACAGCCAGAACGCAGACTATATAACGCACGGCGACAGTGCCTATGGTGTTTATTCGCGCGCTGCGGGTTCGCTGATCGATATCACAGGCGGCAGCGTCACCACCAGTGGCACCAAGGCTTATGGTTTGGTGGCGGGTTCCGGCGGCAGCCTGACTGCGGATGGCGTAAATGTGGTCACCCATGGCGACCAGTCCTTTGGTGTTTTTGCTAACCTGGCCGGGACAGAAGTTACGCTGGCAGGTGGAGCAGTGACGACCAGCGGTACCAATGCCTACGGTCTGGCAGCGATTTCCGGTGGCAAACTCAACGCCAGCGGCGTGCAGGTTGCGACCAGCGGGCAGGATGCCCACGGTCTGTACGTCGCTGGCTCGGGGACGATGACCGCCTCAGATGCCCACGTCAGCACCTCTGGCCGGAATGCACATGGCGGCTACGCCAGCGGCGAGGGCTCTGTGCTCAACGTGGACAATAGTACATTTGTGGTTACTGGCGCCGGTGCTAATGGCCTGCTTGCAGATCCAAAATCGACGCTGAATGCGTCGAACTCTGAAATAGAAGTTACCGGCAGTGGTTCAGGCGTGGCCGCCAATGGTTCCGGAACGGTGCTGAGTCTCTCTGACAGCCGGATAAAAGTCGGTCAGCAGGGCGGATATGCAGCGTTTAGCTATGACAACAGTACTATAAATCTGAAGAACGTAGATATTGTCACTGATGCAAACAATTCAGCGCTGTTATCAGCATTTTCAGGCGATATCAATGCCGAAAATGTTTCTGTACAGGCACGCAGCGGTGGTTTCGGAATTCTGGTGCAGGATGGAAGTACATTCACCGGGCAGAATATCACCATTGATAAAAGTGGTATCGATAAAGATGGCTTTAACGCCGCGCTCAACATCCAGAATGTGTATAACCCGGACCTAATCAATTACCTTAATCTGGCTGATTCGAATATTAATATTACAGGCGAAAATGCCACCGGCATTCTTTCTCAGAGCCAGGCCATGCTGGCGGACACTAAACTCGCCAATACCCGCGTCACCGCCACCGGCGGCACCGCCGTCAATGTGCTGACCGGCACCAGCATGAACATCGACGCTAATAATTCGGTGCTGAGCGGCAGCACGCTGCTGAAAACCGGCTATAACACAGCAGAAGGTTCAACCGCCGGGTCAGTGGTACTGAACGGCAGCAACCACTCGCTGTTCATCGGTGACGTGGACATCGACCGCAGCCAGACGCAGGACAGCCAGATCAACCTGAGCGGCAGCTCGGTGTGGACCGGTGCGTCATCCGGCCTCAATACGCTGACGCTGAACGACAACAGCCAGTGGAACATCATGGACAACGGCAGCGTGGATGCGCTGACCGCGAACAACAGCGTGATCAACGTGGCGCACAATACCGCGAACTTCACGGTGCTGACCGTCAACGGCAACTACACGGCGGACAATGCCACGCTGGTGATGAACGCGGCGCTGGGCGGCGACACCTCGGCCACCGACCGGCTGCACGTGCTGGGCGACGTCAATGGCAACACCGACGTGGTGGTGAACAACGCCGGCGGCAGCGGCGCGCAGACCATTCAGGGCCTGCAACTGATTCAGGTGGACGGCGCGACCAACGGCGAATTCCGTCAGAAAGGGCGTATTGTCGCCGGTGCCTATGACTACAACCTGGTAGAAGGCGCGGATCAGCACGGCTGGTATCTGGTGAGCGACAAAAACGGCAGCGAAACCGATCCGGTTAACACCGATCCGGTGACCGCACCGGGCGAAGGCACCGGCGGTGACATCATCGCGCCGCCGGCGGAGCTGCACAATATGATCGTGCGCCCGGAAGCGGCGAGCTACAGCGCCAACCTCGCGGCGGCCAACACGCTGTTCGCCACCAGCATGGACGATCGCCCGGGCGTCACGCAGTACACGGACGCGAACGGCCGGCAGCAGCACACCCGCCTGTGGCTGCGCAACAGCGGCGGTCACAACCATCAGAAAGACAGCAGCGGCCAGCTGAAAACCGACACCAACCGCTACGCTATCCAGCTGGGCGGTGACCTGGCAACCGGCACGCTGCACGGCGCGGACAGCCTGCGCCTCGGCGCGATGGCCGGCTACGGCAACGCGCAGAGCAAATCGCGCTCGGCGGTGAGCGGCTATCAGTCGCGCGGTCAGGTGCACGGCTACAACCTGGGCATTTACGGCACCTGGCAGCAGAACGCGGCGGCGCGCAGCGGCGCGTTTATCGACAGCACGCTGAGCTACGGCTGGTTCGACAACAGCATCAAGGGCGAGGACATCGGCGAGGAGTCCTACAAGTCGAAGGGCATCCTGGCGTCGCTCGCCGGCGGCTACAGCGCCGAAGTGGCGACGCTCTCCGAGTCGACCGGCTTCTGGCTGCGTCCGCAGGCGATGCTGAACTGGCAGGGCGTGAAGGGCGATGACCTGACGGAAGGCAATGGCACCCGCGTACGCGGCACCGGTGAAAATAACCTGCAGAGCCACGTCGGCGTGCGCGCCTCACTGCGCTCCGGGCTGGAGCAGGGGCGCAGCGTGGAGCCGTACGTCGAGGCCAGCTGGGTGCACAACACCCGCGCGCTGGGCACCTCAATGAACGGCGTTACCATCCATCAGGCCGGCACGCGCAACGCCGGTGAGCTGAAGCTGGGCGTCGATGCCACGCTGAATGCCAACGTCAACCTGTGGGGCGGCGTAGCGCAGCAGCTGAGCAGCCACAGCTACAGCGACACCAGCGCCATCGCCGGCGTGAAGGTCAGCTTCTGATGCTCAACGGCTCCCGCAACGGGGGCCGTTTTTTTATGCCCGCCCGCGTTCTCCGCTTTTGTTTACTGCTCACCTGACGTGTTAACACAGAATTAATTGATCTGGAACATAGCGCGGCGACTTACTTTTTGTAGTCCTGCGACTACAGCCGTATGCCGGTGCTCTCATATTCACCCTTCCGCGATTTTGCGAATATTTTCCCATCAGCCGCTCTGGCAGAGATTAATTAAGGCCGGTAAGACAGCGCATCACCGTAAATAGCGTGATGGCTGTGTATTCCGCGCCTGCCCGTTAATAACCGCTTATTCCGCTTATTGCCGGAAGGGATTGCTTTAACCTGAATCAGGAAAAGAATATGAACAAGAGCTATCGCGTTATCTGGAATTATGCCCTGCAATGTTATGTCGTCACCTCGGAACTGGCGCGCGGCAAAGTCAAATCATCCTGCTCCGGTAAAGCGGCGAATAAATCAGCACTGATCGGCGGCGCGCTGGGCTCGGCGCTGCTGCTGGCCGGTTCACCGGCGGCGCTGGCGGCCAACGGTGCCACCATCAGCGATCCGGCGCAGCCGGTTGAACTGAATAATCAGACGCTGCAGGCGACCGGTGACAAAGCTTATGGACTACTGGTGCAGAATGGCGGCAAGGCAAGCGCCACCGACGTGACGGTGCTGAATGCCGGCACCAGCGGCTACGGTGTGTTTTCCACCGTCGGCGCTGCCTCTGCGGAGATGACGCGCGGCAACGTGACCACTACCGGTACCGGCGGCTACGGCGTCGTGGCCAGCCTGACCGGCGCTGTGAAGACCAACGGCACAAAGGTGGAAACTTCCGGCCAGACCGCCCACGCCGCGTATGCCTCTTCAGCAGGTATCATCAACAGCACTGACACCGACTATGTCACTCACGGCGACGGCGCGTATGGTGCTTATTCGCGCGCGGCGGGTTCGCTGATCGATTTAACCGGCGGCAGCGTCACTACCGACGGTACCAGGGCCTACGGTCTGGTGGCGGGATCTGGCGGCCTACTCAATGCCAGCGATGTGCAGGTGAACACCAGCGGCGACCAGTCTTATGCTGTGATGGTCGCTGACAAAGGTAGTGAACTGACGATGACGGGCGGCAACGTGACCACGACCGGGATGAAAGCCTACGGCCTGGCCGCGGGTTCCGGCAGCAAGCTCAGTGCCAGCGGCGTACGGGTGAGAACCAGCGGTGACCAGTCGAATGGCGTGACCGCTAACAATACCGGTACTAAAGTGAACCTGGAGAACAGTACGTTCACAACCGCCGGAGCCAGCGCGATTGGTCTGTATGCCGGCAGCGCTTCAGCTTTAAACGCCAGCAATGTGCAGGTTAGCACCAATGGCGACCATGCTTATGGTGTATATACCGCGAGCGGCGCACATCTTGATGTTTCAGGAGCAGAAATCACGACCTCCGGCCAAAATGCTGATGCTGTCTATGTAAGCGGTGAGGGTTCGCAGTTAAATATCGATAACACGACCATAGCTGCCAGTGGTGGCGGAGCCAATGGTCTTAAAGCTGATGGGAAATCAACGCTTACTGCCGCTAACACTAATATTACAGTCACTGGCAGCGGCTCAGGTATCTCTGCGTCCGCAGACGGTACAGAACTGAACCTGACAGACAGCCGCATTGAGATGGGGCATGAAGCCGGATATGTAGCTTATGTCACGTACGGCAGCATTGCTAATCTCAGGAATGTTGAGATTGTTACTGATGCTAGTAAATCAGCGCTGCTTACCGCATTTTCTGCCACGACCAATGCGAGCGATGTTTCCGTAGTGGCTCGCGGCGGTGGCTATGGCATCCTTGTACAGGATGGCAGCACATTCACGGGAAATAACATCACTATTAATAAAAGCGGTATCGATGCCGAAAGGTATAACGCCGCTATCAGCTTGCAGAATAATTATATTTTTGATTTAACCAATGCCTTGTCATTAACTAATTCAAATATCAGGGTTTCCGGCGAGAATGCTACAGGTATTCTCTCCCCGACGCAGGCCACGCTGGCGGATATTAAACTGGCGAATACCGCTATCACCGCCACCGGCGGCACCGCCGTTAACGTGCTGACCGGCACCAGCATGAAAATCGACGCCGACAACTCGCTGCTGAGCGGCAGCACGTTGCTGAAAACCGGCTATAACACAGCAGAAGGTTCGACCGCCGGCTCGGTGGTGCTGAACGGCAGCAACCACTCGCTGTTTGAAGGCAACGTAGACATTGACCGCAGCCAGACCACCGACAGCCAGATCAACCTGAGCGGCAGCTCGGCGTGGACCGGTGCGTCTTCCGGCCTGAATACGCTGACGCTCAGCGACAACAGCCAGTGGAACATCACCGGCAACAGCAGCGTCGATACGCTCAACGCCAGCAACAGTACGCTGAACTTCACCCACGACGGCGCCGGCTTCAGCACCCTGACGGTGAACGGCAACTACAGCGGCGACAACAGCACGCTGGTGATGAACGCGGCGCTGGGCGACGATAACTCGGCCAGCGATAAGCTGCACATCCTCGGCGACAGCAGCGGCAGCACCGACGTGGTGGTCAACAACGCCGGTGGCAGCGGTGCGCAGACCCTTCAGGGCCTGAACATCATTCAGGTGGATGGCGCTAACAATGGCGAGTTCCGTCAGAAAGGGCGTATTGTCGCCGGTGCCTATGATTACAGCCTGGTGAAGGGCGCGGATCAGCACGGCTGGTATCTGGTGAGCGATAAAAACAGCAGCGAACCCGATCCGGTGGTGACGCCGGGCGAAGGCGAGGGTGGTGAAGTCGTCGAGCCGCCGGCGAACCAGCACAACATGATCGTGCGTCCGGAAGCGGCGGGCTACAGCGCCAACCTCGCGGCAGCCAACACGCTGTTTACCACCAGCATGGACGACCGTCCGGCAGAAACCTTCTACACCGACGCGAACGGCCGGCAGCAGAGCACGCGCCTGTGGCTGCACAACAGCGCCGGCCACAGCCGGGTGAAAGACAGCAGCGGCCAGCTGAAGTCCGACACCAGCCGCTACGCCATCCAGCTGGGCGGCGACATGGCGAGCGGCACGCTGACCGGCAGCGACAGCCTGCGCCTCGGCGCGATGGCCGGCTACGGCAACGCGCAGAGCAAGTCGCGCTCGGCGGTGAGCGGCTACCAGTCACGTGGTCAGGTGAACGGCTACAGCCTGGGCGTGTACGGTAGCTGGCAGCAGAATGCGGCAGAGCAGAGCGGCGCGTTCGTCGACAGCTCGCTGAGCTACGGCTGGTTTAACAACAGCGTGAAGGGCGACGACATCGGCCAGCAGTCGTACAAATCCAAAGGCATCAGCGCGTCGCTGGCCGGCGGCTACCGCGCACAGGTGGCAACGCTGAGCGACAGCACCAGCCTGTGGCTGCGTCCGCAGGCGCAGCTGAACTGGCAGGGCGTGAAGGCGGACGACGTGAAAGAGCAGAACGGCAGCCGCGTGCAGGCCACCGGCCAGAACAACCTGCAGAGCCGCCTCGGCGTGCGCGCCTCGCTGCGCACGCTGCTGGACCCGCAGTCGCAGAGCGCCATCGAGCCGTACGCCGAGGCCAACTGGCTGCACAACAGCAAGGCGTTCGGCACCGCGCTGAACGGCGTCAACATTCAGCAAGCGGGCACGCGTAACGCCGCCGAGGTGAAGCTGGGCGTGGACGCGCGGCTGAACGCGAACGTCAATCTGTGGGGCGGCGTGGCGCAGCAGCTGGGCAACCACAGCTACAGCGACACCAGCGCGGTGGCGGGCGTGAAAGTCAGCTTCTGATAAGTGACATATAATAGAACCGGTGGGGCGTGTCGCCTCACCGGTTTTTTGTATCTGCAATGCGGAGGTCAGGTGTCATTATCCGTGCAACCCGAGTCCGGCCAGTCGATCATTCTTTATGATGGACAATGCAAGCTGTGTAATGCCTGGGTGATTTTTCTGCTGCGCCACCGCCTGCCGCGCGATTATCACTTTGCAGCGATCCAGAGCGAGCGCGGCAAACAGCTGCTGCAGCGCGCCGGATTACCGCAAGCTAACATCCGCACCATCGTGTTACTGCGCGATGGGCAGCACTGGCTGCGCGCGCAGGCTATCTGTCGCATTATGCACTCGCTGCCCTGGCCGTGGCGCGCCTGCGGCGTTCTGCGTTATCTGCCGGACGGGCTCACTAATCTGATCTACAACCTGATTGCCCGCAATCGCTATCGCCTGTTTGGCCGTTATGACCAGGTACACGCGATTGAAGCAGATTATCCGGGACGATTTCTGACCGACTAAAGACTGACGCGCCGGCCCTGCGTATCAATCACTACCTCACCATCCTCTTTAATAAACGGACCGCGCTGCGCATCGGGCAGGATATCCAGCACCTGCTCAGAAGGACGGCACAGACGCGTTCCCAGTGGCGTCACCACAATCGGGCGGTTGATGAGAATCGGCTGCGCCAGCATGGCATCCAGCAGTTGCTCATCGCTCAGCGTCTCACGTGCGGGCCCCAGCGCCTGCCAGGCGTCGGTGTTTTGACGCACCAGCGCGCGCAGGCCAATCCCCATAGCGTCGATCAATTGCTGCAACGTTTCACGCGTGGGCGGCGTAACCAGATAAAGCACAATGGTGGGCTCGACGCCGCTGTCGCGAATCAGTGCCAGCGTATTGCGCGAGGTGCCGCAGTCCGGGTTGTGATAGATCGTAATATTAGTCATTGTCAGTCTCTTCACGGTCAGAGGGAAAGGCGCAGCGCCAGAGCTGCCAGCGTCACGGCCAGCACCGGTAACGTCAGGGTGATGCCGACGCGAAAATAGTAGCCCCAGCTGATGCGAATCTCTTTTTGCGCCAGCACGTGCAGCCACAGCAGCGTTGCCAGACTGCCAATCGGCGTGATTTTCGGGCCCAGATCGCAGCCGATAATGTTGGCGTAAATCATCGCCTCGCGCACCACGACGTGCGCCGTGCTGGCATCAATCGCCAGGGCGCCCACCAGCACCGTCGGCATATTGTTCATGATGGAGGAGAGCAGGGCGCTGAAGAAGCCCGTAGCAAACGTTGCGCCCCACAGGCCGGTCGCAGAAAAACTATTCAGCAAGCCGGTAAGCCAGACGGTCAGCCCGGCGTTGCGCAAACCATACACCACCAGGTACATGCCGAGCGAAAACACCACAATCTGCCACGGCGCGCTGCGCAGCACTTTACCCGTGTCAATCACCTGGCCCCGTCGCGCCACCAGCCACAGCATCAGTGCGCCTGCGGCGGCCACGGCACTCACCGGCACGCCCAGCGGCTCAAGGGCAAAAAAGCCAGCCAGCAACAAGAGCAGCACCTGCCATCCCGCGCGGAAAGTAGCTCGATCCCGAATCGCCGCCGCGGGCGACGTCAGCCGGGCGCGATCGTAGCTGAGCGGTAGCTCTTTGCGGAAAAACAGATGCAGCATCAGCAATGTCGCCAGTACTGCCGCGAGCGTGACCGGCACCATCACGGCGGCGTAATCGTCAAAGCCGAGCCGGAAATAGTCGGCGGAGACGATGTTAACCAGATTGGACACCACCAGCGGCAGGCTGGCGGTATCGGCGATGAACCCGGCCGCCATGACAAACGCCAGCGTGGCTCCCCGGCTGAAACCCAGCGCCAGCAGCATCGCGATCACGATAGGCGTCAGAATCAGCGCGGCGCCGTCATTGGCAAACAGCGCGGCGACTGCGGCACCCAGCAGGATAATAAAGGAGAACAATTTTTTACCGCTGCCACCGCCCCAGCGCGCCACGTGCAGCGCCGCCCAGGCAAAAAAACCGGCCTCATCAAGCAGCAGGCTGATGATGATCACCGCGATAAAGGTGGCGGTGGCGTTCCAGACAATCTGCCACACCGCCGGGATATCGCCGGGATGCACCACGCCCGTCAGCAGCGCCAGAAGCGCGCCGGCGCTGGCGCTCCAGCCAATGCCCAGCCCGCGCGGTTGCCAGATCACCAGCAGTAAAGTAATGGCGAAAATAGTCCCTGCCAGTAACATGTTTCCTCCGGAAAGTCAGGTTGTGTTCGTTTCATATGTGGAAAATCGAATATGTATGGGTAAAATTTTTTACAGACACACCGCCCGGCCATCGGTGGTCAGCTGGTCGCGCTGCACCGGCAACAGCAGGGCATGGATCGCATCGCGCTGGCATTGCCATGCCTGTTCGATCACCGTCGCTGCCCACACCGGCATATGCGGCGAAAGGCGATAGTGGATCCACTTGCCGTCACGGCGATCGCTCAGCAAACCGCTATTACGTAACAGCGCCAGATGGCGGGAAATCTTCGGCTGCGGCAGTTGCAGGATGGCAGACAGCTCGCACACGCACAGCTCCTGACGTTCTTTCAGCAGCAGCACCAGCGTCAGACGCGTCTCATCGGATAGGTTTTTAAACAGCTGCAGTGGCGTCAGCGGCGACATAATACCTCCTGGATGAAAAACCAATAGTGTCGTGCGGCGACGCGATCAAGTCAACAACATATGCGAAAAAAGAGATGTGTTTAACCTGTGATGCGCCAGCCTCACGGTGGGCGGCTTGAAGCTGGTCACAAATCTGTATTGTAGTGCCCGCAGGTCTGAGCGGAGTAAAAACGCGGCTGGCTTTGTTAACTCATTGTTAATATTGAGGGCGGCCCGTTGCCGGCAGCGATTAATGCGCCGCACGCATCACGCCATGCGTTTATTGCGCTTATTAACCTTAACGTTCTGATCCAGTCTTCCGAAGCAGGCGCGATTGATAACAGCGCCAGGGACAAACTGGAGATACTTATGCATTCCTCTGCCTTACCGATGACCACCCGAGCCCGGGTTGGCGCTATTTTCCGCGTCACCTCCGGCAACTTCCTCGAACAGTTTGATTTCTTTCTGTTCGGTTTCTATGCCACCTATATCGCGCACACCTTTTTCCCCGCCAGCAGCGAATTCGCATCGCTGATGATGACCTTTGCGGTGTTTGGTGCCGGCTTCCTGATGCGGCCGATTGGCGCGATTGTGCTGGGTGCTTATATCGATAAGGTTGGCCGGCGCAAAGGGCTGATCGTCACGCTGTCGATCATGGCGGCGGGCACCTTCCTGATCGTGCTGATTCCGTCGTACCAGTCGATTGGCCTGTGGGCGCCGCTGCTGGTGCTGATTGGTCGTCTGCTGCAGGGCTTCTCGGCCGGGGCAGAACTGGGTGGCGTGTCGGTTTATCTGGCAGAGATTGCCACACCCGGGCGCAAAGGTTTCTACACCAGCTGGCAATCCGGCAGTCAGCAGGTTGCCATCATGGTCGCTGCCGCGATGGGCTTCGCGCTCAATGCCGCGCTGGAGCAGAGCGCCATCAGCGCCTGGGGCTGGCGTATTCCGTTCCTGTTTGGCTGCCTGATCGTGCCGTTTATCTTTATTCTGCGCCGCCGTCTGGAGGAGACGCAGGAGTTCAGCGCGCGCCGTCATCATCTGGATATGCGTCAGGTATTTAGCACGCTGTTGCAGAACTGGCCGGTGGTGATTGCCGGGATGCTGATGGTGGCGATGACCACCACCGCGTTCTACCTCATTACCGTCTATGCGCCCACCTTCGGCAAAAAAGTGCTGATGCTGAGCGCCTCGGATAGCCTGCTGGTGACGCTGCTGGTGGCGATCTCCAACTTTATCTGGTTGCCAATTGGCGGTGCGCTGTCGGACCGCTTTGGGCGTAAACCGGTGCTGCTGGCGATGACGCTGCTGGCGCTGGCGACCGCCTACCCGGCACTGACGCTGCTGGCGCAGACGCCGACCTTCAGCATGATGCTGAGCGTGCTGCTGTGGCTGTCGTTTATTTACGGCCTGTATAACGGTGCGATGATCCCGGCGCTGACTGAAGTGATGCCGGCAGAAGTGCGCGTCGCCGGTTTCTCGCTGGCCTACAGCCTGGCAACCGCGCTGTTTGGCGGCTTTACGCCGGTGGTGTCTACCGCGCTGATCGAATACACCGGCGACAAAGCGTCACCGGGTTACTGGATGAGCTTTGCGGCGATTTGTGCGCTGCTGGCGACGCTGTACCTGTATCGCCGCCGCGCGCTGACGTTGCAAACCGCGCGTTAAGCGTGATGAGACTGTTCGATAATCAGCTTTTCCAGTTCCGCAGCGACGTAAGATTGCATACGTCCGCTGCGGCGAATTAATCCCACCGAACGGGTGACCTGCGGATCGGTCAGCGCCAGCTGGCGCAGCAGCGGATGCCCGTTCGCCGGCATCGACATCGCGGGCACGGCAGCAATGCCGATGCCCGCTTCTACCATCCCCAGCAGCGTCGTGACATGGCGCGTTTCGCAGATGCTTTGCCGGGCGGGCGTAATGTGCGCCAGCGCGTTGTCCAGCAGATTGCGGTTACCGGACACTTTATCCAGCGCCACATAATCCTGCGCAAAATACTCCTGCCAGCTGAGCTGCTGGCGCGTCGCCAGCGGATGATCGTGGCGACAGGCGGCGACGTAAACATCTTCCACCAGCGGCGTGAAGGTGAGCTCCGACGGAAGATTGCGCGCAAAGCAGATACCGAAATCGGCCTGTCCGCTGCTGACTGCATCCATCACGTTGCCGACGCTGCTGTCTATCAGCTTGATGCGCACGCGCGGGTAACGCGCCTGAAAGCGGCGGATCACCTCCGGCATAAAATAGTAAGCGCCCGAGGGCACGGTAGCGACGGTGATCAGGCCGGTGCGATCCTGGCTGGCGCGCTCGACGTCGGCCAGCATCGATTCGACATTATCCAGCAGCTGCTCCGAGCGCTGAGCAAAGTTCTGGCCATACAGCGTTAGCGTGACGCGCCGCGTGGTGCGGTCAAACAGCCGGGTGCCGAGCGCCGCTTCCAGCTTCTCAATTCTGCGGCTGAGCGCTGACTGCGACAGGCAGATCGACTCCGCCGCCAGCCGAAAGTTGCCGTACTCCACCAGCGCGCGGAAGGCGTAGAGATCGTTGAGGTCAAAATTGACGGGCATAACCGCGACTATCCTGCGTAATAACGCCAGCACACTGCGCCGCTGACGTTAAAAAGTTGTTATAGCCGACGAGTGTAACAGGCTGCTGCGCGTTTCCGGCGGCGCAGCGGGAAAAAATCCGTTTTTAGCGCATCAGCGGCACTTAGCGCATCCAGTCAGCGATGAGCTGCCCGTAAATCTGCTCTGCCTCGCTCAGACGGCTCACCAGACAGTATTCATCGGTCTGATGCGCCTGCGTCGGCTCACCGGGACCGAGAATAATGCAGGGCGGATCGCCGAGCGCCGGCAGCAGCAGCGAGGCATCGGTAAAATAGGGCACGATGCGCGCTTCCGCAGGTTGCTGCGTCACGGCTTCGCAGGCACGGTACACCGACTGAATCCACTGGTGCCGCTCCGGGCTCAGCACCGCTGGCAGATCGACCAGCGTGCTGATGTGCACGCTGTCACCGAGAAAGGTCGCCAGCTGCTGACGAATCACCGCGTGTTGCAGGTTGGGCGCGCTGCGGATATCCACATCAAACGCGGCGCGGTCCGGCACCGAGTTAATGTTGAGGCCGCCCTCAATGCGACCGACATTCAGCGTCGGCTGTTTCATCAGCGGATGCGGCGCGCCCGGTGAAAAGTGACGAATTTTACCCAGCGCATCAGCCGCCAGGTAGATGGCGTTGATACCCAGCTCCGGCATGGCTCCGTGCGCCGTTTTGCCACGCGTTTCGCAGCGCAGCCACAGCGCGCCTTTGTGGCCGATCACCGGCTGGTTGGCGGTCGGCTCGCCCACGATCAGCGCGCCAATTTCAGGCAACTGCCCGGCCGCGATCAGCGCCTGCGCACCGTGGCAGCCGGTCTCTTCACCGCCGGTCAGCAGCAGTACCACGCCGCGCCCGGCGGAAATCGCCGCTTTGTGCTGCACGCAGGCCAGCACAAACGCCGCTACCGACGCTTTCATATCGCTGGCACCGCGCCCGTACAGCCGGTCGCCATCAATATCGTGACCAAAGGGATCAAACTGCCACGGCTGATTACCCAGCGGCACGGTGTCCAGATGGCCGGTAAAGGCCAGCGGTTTGCCCGGCATCTGGCCCGGCAGGCGGGCGATCAGGTTGGCGCGCTGCTCGCCAAACGCCGTCAGTTCGACCACGAAGCCCTGCTCCTGTAGCCACGCGGCGAGGAATTGCAGACAGACCAGCTCATTGCCCGGTGGATTGATGGTGTCAAAGCTCAGCAGCTGCTGCGCCAGAGGCAGTGAGCGCGCTGGCATCAGTCACGCTCCGTCAGCCAGTCGAGACAGTTAATCCACAGCTGGCGATAGCCCGGCCAGCGGCTGAACTCTTCCGGCAGCCAGTGGGCTGACATGTCACTGGTCCACACCAGCGAGCGGCCTTGCTGATATTCGCGCACCGCCAGCAGCGGATGACCGGTGCCCGCCACAGTGGCCAGCAGCGTGCCTTCCGGATGCATCTCCACTTCGTTATAACCGAGCAGCCACGGCCAGTCGCCGGGAAGATCGGTAACCACTTTGTGTGACGTTGTCACCTCAACGTAACTGCCCTCCGGCGTTTCGATGCGGTCATCCCAGGCCAGACAGCGCACCGGCAGCACTTTCTCCACCAGCGTATTGCGATAGCGTGCGCCGCCGTTAATCCCCTGAAAACTGTAATAGCCGCCTACCATCATTAATGCGCCACCCGCGGCAACATAGTCGTGAATCAGCGCCAGGCGATTGGGCGTGCGCCGGCTTTTCAGCCAGGTGTCCGGATGCAGCAGCAGGGTATTGGCACCGATATCGGACAGTATAATCACGTTCCAGCGCTGCAAATCCTCCAGCGTCTGCGGAAAATCGGTGGCGGCGGCGTGGGCCGGCATATGCGTGACGGCATAGGCGCTCTCCTGCAGCGAGGCGAGAAAATCCGCCGCACCGCTGTGCCAGGTGGCGGTAGCAAACTGATCAAAGCCTTTTACGTGCGTTGCGGTACTGGTCCAGGATTCACCGACCAGCAAGACGTTCTTTTGCATGCCAACTTCTCCGTTTATCCGCCAAACACCCGTTGCGGATTAGTGATCATCAGGGTTTCGAGTTGTTCGCCGCTGACGCCATGACGTTTCAGGCGCGGCACAAAATGTTTGAGGATGTAGCCATAGCCGTGACCGCCGTAGCGCGTCAGCATGGTTTTCAGGAACACGTCCTGGGACAGCAAAATCTGCGGCAGATAACCATCGTCGATCAGTGCGCAAATGGCGCGCGCGTTCTCCTCATCGGACGGTGACTGCGCCGATTCGTCGGCGTAGTAGTAGCTCATGCCGATCATGTCGTATTCGAGGAACACGCCGCGATCCGCCAGCTCGCGCTGGTAGGTTTTGTCGGCAAAGCTGGGGTTCATGTGACACAGCACGGTGTGGCGCAGATCGGCGCCTTCCTGCGCCAGAATATCCAGCACCTTATGGCCTAGCCGCTCCCAGCCCGGCAGATGCACCTGAATCGGTACGCCGGTGGCGGCGCTGGCGCGTCCGGCGGCACGCAGCGACTTCTCTTCATCCGGCGTGAAGCGGCTGGAGATGCCGATTTCACCGATCAGCCCGGCCAGGACCTCCGGCTTCTCCGGCAGTCCGCCGAGGTCATAAATCAGCTTGTCGGTCAGCTGTTCCACGCTGATGGTTTTTACCCACTCCGGATGCGACGGCTCCAGATACAGGCCGGTGCCCATCACAATATTCAGGCCGGTGAGACGGGCGATGCGCTGCAGCGCTTTGCCATCGCGGCCGATGCCGATATTGGTCGGATCGATCACCGTTTCGCCGCCCAGCGCGCGGTATTTCATTAGCTCGTCAATTGCGGTGTCGACGTCAAACAGCTGGCAGTTGTCGCGGCTCATCAGCGGGTTGAGTGACAGCTCGCCGAGGTTTTCGATGCGCACCGGCATTTCAGCAATGTGGCGGTCGCTACAGCAGCAGGGCGGCACCCATTTACCGGAGGCATCCAGTAAAATGTGCTCGTGCATCAGCGTGACGCCCATCTCCGCCACCGGCAGCGGACCGAGCACCGTCATCACCTGACCGCTGCTGACGCCGAGCGGCAACGGATCCGCATGGCGAAAAATTGATCCTTTCATGGGCTATCCTTTGGCGGGCGCGCGGCTCGGGTTGAGAATGCGGGTGTTGAGCCAGATGGCGAGCAGAATGATGGTGCCAGTGGCGATCTGGGTATAAAACGGCGAGATATGCGACAAAATCAGGCCGTTCTGGATAATGGCAATCGACAGCGCGCCGAGCAGCGTACCGATCACGGTTCCAAAGCCGCCAAACAGGCTGGTACTGCCCAGCACCACCGCCGCAATCACCTGCAGTTCAAAACCTTCGCCCTGGTTAGAAGAGCCGCTGCCGAGGCGCGCGGTGATGATCATGCCAGCCAGCGCCGCCGCCATACCGCTGAGAATGTACACTTTCATGGTCACCGCTTTGGTATTGATACCGCTGCGGCGTGCGCCTTCCGCGTTGGCACCGATGGCGGTGACGTAGCGGCCAAAGCGCAGGTGATTAAGCACAATGTGACCGGCCAGCAGCACCACGATGCCGATCAGCGCCGGCATGGGAATCCCCAGCACCCAGGCGCGACCCATAAAGGTGAACAGGCTGTCAGCCGGCACCGGAATCGAATAGCCCTGCGTCACCAGCAGCGCGATGCCGCGCACCACTGCCAGCGTGGCCAGTGTGACGATAAATGCCGGTATCCCTTCCCAGGCGATAAAGAAGCCGTTGATGGCGCCCACCAGCGCACCGAGCAGCAGCCCGCCAATCAGCACCACCGGCCACGGCAAGCCCCAGTTATTGAGCGCAATGGCCGACAGCGCGCCCACCAGCGCCAGCGTCGAGCCGACCGACAAATCGATGCCGCCGGTAGTAATCACCAGCGTCATCGCGGTGGCGACGATCAGCAGCGGCGCGCTTTGCCGGATGATATTCAGCCAGTTGGTACTGGTAAGAAAGTTGCTGGTGATCAGCGAAAACACTACGCAGCAAAAGACAAAAAACAGCGCGATGCTCACCACACCCGAATGGTTATGCAACAAGCGGCGCGGCAGAGAGTGCTGGATCATGCGTGAACTGCCTAAATTCATGATGCTCATCCTGTTACCTCAGTGTGCTGCCGCGGACTGCGCGGTAAATTTCTCACCCACGATCAGGTTGACGATATCGCTCAGGCTGGTGTCCGCCACGCGGCGATCGGCCACGTTAGTGCCCTCGTACATCACCATGATGCGATCGCACACCAGGAACAGATCCTGCAGCCGATGGGTGATGAGAATCACGCTGACGCCGCGCGCCGACACGCGGCGAATCAGTTCCAGCACCGCCTCGACTTCCGCCACCGCCAGCGCGGCAGTGGGTTCATCCATAATGAGCACTTTAGGATCGAACGCGGCGGCACGGGCGATAGCAATCGCCTGGCGCTGCCCGCCGGAGAGGTTACGCACCAGCAGACGGGTATCGGGAATTGAGATGCCGAGGCCTTTCAGCATCTCACGCGCCTGCGCATGCATTGTGGCCTGATCGAGAAACGGCACGCCGAGGATGCGTCTGGTCGGTTCGCGGCCCATGAACAGGTTACCGGCCACGTCGACCGTGTCGCACAGCGACAGATCCTGATAAACCATTTCGATATGGCAACGGCGCGAATCCGCCGGATTGCTGAAGTGCTGCTGTTCGCCATCAATGCGGATCGCGCCGCTGGTAGGGATCACCGCGCCGGACAGCACTTTGGTCAGCGTCGATTTGCCGGCACCGTTGTCGCCCACCAGACCGAGCACTTCACCGGGGGCCAGCTGCAGATTGACGCCGCGCAGAGAACGAATTGAGCCGTAGGTTTTGGTGATGTTAATCATCTCCACCCGGGCCGGAAGAGCTTGTAATTGCTGCATTGGATCACTCCCATCAACGCCTGTGGGAAATGTTTAGCCGGTCGGGAAAAAGAGGCTATCTGACACGATTTACAATCTAGTAAACCGGTTTACCTGCCAGATAAACCCTTAATTCACAGCAACAGGGTAAACGCTACAATGATATTTACTCGCCAGGTATGACATTGCAGCATCCATGCCAGCCTGAATAACAGGCACTGCACTCGCGGCTAACTTGTTGTAATACATCGTATGTTATGTAATCAGCAAGTAAACCGGTTTACTCACTATACCGCTAACGGAAAAAATCGCTCAATTTTTTGCGCCATGATTGTGCAGTTTTGCCTCATTTTGGGACATCGCTAACAAATCCCACCGAATCGCGACCAATCCATTCCACCGGTAAACGTGTCTCCATCGGGATGCTGCTGTCGTTGTTGAGCAGGCGCAGCATAATGCTTACCGCCGTGTGGCCCAGCTGGCGCGCTGGCTGGCGGATGGTGGAGATCCGCGGCTGGGTCAGATCGCTGTAGTTGGCGTCATCGAAGCCGACCAGCGACAGCGCCGCCGGTGCCTGCAGGCCGATGGCGCGCAGACCGTCGAGCAGTCCCAGCACCAGATAGTCACTGGCGGCGAATACGGCGGTAGGGCGCGGCGTGCAGCGGAACAGGTGCTGCAACGCCTGCTGACCAAATTCGCGTTCGTAGTTGCCATACATCACCCATTGCGGCGGTACGGTTAAACCGGCCTGCTGCATCGCGGTGCAAAAGCCAAGATAGCGTTCGCGCACGCTCATCAGCTGCTCCGGGCCGCCGATAAACGCAATCTGTGTGTGCCCGGCGGCGATCAGCTGCTCGGTGGCCATGCGGCCACCCTGCACGTTGTCCGCAAAGACCTTCGGCACGTTACTGCCGGGAATGTCTTCATCCAGCAGCACCACATGGCGCTGCCGCTGGATCTCGTCGCGCAGCAGGCCGTTGTCCGGCCGGTTGGTGGTGAACAGGAGACCATCCACCTGGCGTGTATCCAGCCAGCGGATAAACTGCGCCTCTTTGTCCGGGTTGTTGCGCGTGATGCACAGCACCAGACTGTAACCGTGCGCTGACGCCGCTTCTTCGGCGGCATCCGCCAGTTCGGCAAAAAACGGGTTAGTGATATCCGGCAACACCAGGCCCAGGGTTTCGCTGCCGCCTTTGCTTAAACGCCGCGCAAGAGAATTACCGCGATAGTCCAGCGTGCGGATCGCGCTTTCAATGCGGTCAACGGTGTCCTGCGGCAGCACAATACTGTGATTCAGATAGCGTGACACCGTGGCTTTTGACAGGCCAGCCAGCTTTGCCACGTCAGATAACAACACGCGTTTTGTACTCATCCATTTCGCCATGTTTGCCGGGGTGGCTTATCTGTAACACAGTTAAGCGCGACTAATACAGCGCTTTCCCGATTGCATTGCTGGAGAAATAAACACTTGACAAAAAAATTCGTCGGGCGAATTGTATAAAGCGTTTACCGCAGTACCGGGATTAACTTCCCAACCCGACATTGTTTTTTTCACCCCGCACTCCCAGTGGATGGGATGCCGAAAAAGATAACGCCGGCGGCATCAAAACACGGCATTATCGCCGTGCTCAGAATCATTGAACTGATATTTACCTGCCAAAATAAACGCTCAGCGGTACATCGCTGAGAAGCGCTGGTTATTATTATTCCCGACGAGGAACTCAATGATGTCATCTTTCAGCGGAAAACTGCGTTCACTGTTCATTGCGAGTGGTTTACTCGCCGCAGGTTCATTATGCGTTCAGGCTCACGCCGCACCCACTTATGCGTTAGTCCAGATTAATCAGCAGGCGCTGTTTTTCAATCTGATGAATCAGGGCGCGCAGGAAGCAGCCAAAGCCAGCGGTAAACAGCTGGTGATTTATAACGCCAACGATAATCCCGTGGCGCAAAACGATGCGATTGAAAACTATATTCAGCAGGGAGTGAAAGGCATTCTGGTGGATGCAATCGATGTCAACGGTATTATGCCAGCGATAAAAGAAGCCGCAGCGGCGAATATTCCGGTGATTGCGATTGATGCCGTATTGCCTGCCGGTCCGCAGGCAGCGCAGGTGGGCGTAGATAACCTCGAAGGTGGAAAAATCCTCGGTAAATACTTTGTCGATTATGTTGCGAAAGAGATGGGCGGCAAAGCGCGACTGGGAATTGTCGGCGCGCTCAATTCGGCCATCCAAAACCAGCGCCAGAAAGGCTTTGAAGAGACGATTAAAAGCAACAGCCAGATAACGGTCGCCGATGTGGTCGATGGCCAGAATATTCAGGACAACGCCATGACCGCCGCCGAAAACCTGATTACCGGCAACCCGGATCTCACCGCGATCTATGCCACCGGCGAGCCGGCGCTGCTGGGTGCCATTGCCGCAGTGGAAAATCAGGGGCGGCAGAAGGACATCAAAGTATTCGGCTGGGATCTGACGGCAAAAGCCATCAGCGGCATTGACGGTGGCTACGTTACCGCCGTGCTGCAGCAGGATCCAAAGAAAATGGGTGAAGAAGCGCTGAAAGCGCTGAATAGCCTGACGGCCGGCAAAACCGTGAGCAAAACCATTCTGGTTCCGGCCACGGTGGTGACCAAAGCCAACGTCGACAGCTACCGTTCGCTGTTTAAGTAACCGCCAGGCGCAGACGCGAACGTCTGCGCCCAGGCTTAGCGCTGCGCCAGAATACGTTGTAATTCATCAGCATAGGGAAACGCGTTCAGCGTGCCAGTGCGACTGACGGTGATCGCCGCCGCCGCGCTGGCATGCTGCAGCGCCAGCAGGTCGGGCGCGACGCCGCGCAGCAGGGCAGATGCCAGCAGCACGGCGAGGAAGGTGTCACCGGCGCCGGTGGTATCGACGGCCGCGACGTTAATCGCCGGGCAGAACACGCGCTGATTGCCGCGTATCAGCAGCGCACCGGCAGCACCCTGGGTAATCACCAGCGTGTTAACGCCGGCGGGTTGCAGCAGATCGGCTTCCGGTTGATTGACCACCGCGATGTCAATCAGTGGCCAGAGATCGGCGAAGTCCGGATTGACCGGTGAAGGATTAAATACCGTGGTTAAGCCGTGCGCTTTTGCCCAGCTAAATAACCGGCGGGTTTTATCTGCAGAAAAATTGCCCTGCTGCAGCAGAATATCGCCGGCAGCGGCATCGGCTAAGTGAGCCAGGATAATATCCGCTGCCAGCGCGTCGGCCGCGGCGGTGGTAGTAATAATGGCATTATCGCCATCGCTGCTATTAAAAATAATTGAGGTGTCACTGTGAGCAGACAAAAACTGAGACGGCAGTAGGGTTAATTTCTCGTGCCGGATGCGTTCGCGGATCCACTGGCCGTTAATATCATCGCCAGTGGCGCTAATTAAGCGCGTGTCGATGCCGCAACGCGAAAGTATGATTGCCTGATTGGCGCCTTTGCCACCGATATCCTGCGCAATTTTTTTACCATGAATTGAGGCGCCTTTTTCAGGGAGTTGATCGATGGACCAGGTTTCATCCACCACAATATTGCCTGCAACATAGACACGCATAGTTTTCTCGTTAATAAGGTGAAAGAGATGGCTTCTATATCAGCAGAAAAAAGTAACGCGATACAAGATATTTTTTCACGCAGTAAAGCGGTGATTGGGGTTATTCACTGCGATGCTTTTCCCGGCTCGCCTAAATATCGCGGAAAACCGGTGAGTGAAATTATCGATTGCGCCCTGCGCGATGCGGATAATTATCTGGCTGGCGGCGTGCACGGTTTAATCGTTGAGAATCATGGCGATATTCCCTTTGCCAAGCCCGACGATATTGGTCCGGAAACGGCGGCATTTATGGCGGTGATCACCGATAAAATTCGCGAGCGTTTTGCTGCACCGCTGGGAATTAACGTGCTGGCCAATGCGGCAATCCCGGCGATTGCCACGGCATTAGCCGGCGGGGCGGATTTTGTGCGCGTTAACCAGTGGGCCAATGCCTATATCGCCAATGAAGGTTTTATCGAAGGGGCAGCCGCTAAAGCGCTGCGCTATCGCAATCAGCTGCGGGCCGATCATATCCGCGTATTTGCCGATAGCCATGTTAAACACGGCAGCCACGCCATTGTCGCCGACCGCTCGATTCAGGAGCTAACGCGTGACGTCGACTTCTTCGAAGCCGATGCGGTGATCGCCACCGGCCAGCGCACCGGCGACAGCGCCACGCTGAGTGAAATCGACGAAATCCGCGCCGCAACTGCCTTGCCGCTGCTGGTGGGCTCAGGCGTAACGCCGGACAACGTCTGCCAGATCCTTGGCCGCACACAGGGGGTGATTGTCGCCAGCACGCTGAAAGTCGATGGCGTGTGGTGGAACCCGGTGGAACTGGCGCGCGTGAAGCACTTCATGGCGGTGGCGCAGGCTGCGCTGGAGGAGGCGTGATGGAAAGCTTCAGCGATCGGCTGCTGACGCAGCATCAGGCGCTGTGGCAGGCGATGCAGCAGCACCGCTTTGTCGTCGACATTGAGCACGATCGGCTGCCGGCCAGCGTGTTTAATCGTTATCTGGTGTTTGAGGGTAACTTCGTCGCCACCGCCATCGCTATTTTTGCGCTGGCGGTGAGCAAGGCGCCCGGCATTCGTCAGCAGCGCTGGCTGATTGGCGTGCTCAATGCGCTGGTGGATACGCAAATCGCCTGGTTTGAGGCGGTGCTGGCGCGGCGCGGCATTCGGCCAGCGGATTATCCGGACGATCTGCCCGGCGTCAGCGCATTCCGCGATGGCATGCTGAAAGTCGCGCAGCAGGGCAGCTATGCGGAAATCATCACCCTGATGTTCGGTGCCGAGTGGATGTATTACCACTGGTGCCTGCGCGTCAGCGCGCAATCGCAGCAGGACGCTGACGTACGCCGCTGGGTAGAGATGCATGCCGAAGACGAGTTCCATCAGCAGGCGCAGTGGCTGAAAACCGAGCTGGACCAGTGCGCACTGACGCTCAGCGCGGCGCAACAGGCGCAGCTGTCGCAGCTTTACGCCCGCGTGCTGCAGTGGGAGATCGATTTCCACAGCGCGGCTTACCCGGAGAGCGCCCATGACTAGTTGTTTCATCGAAGCGCGCAACATCGGTAAACGCTTCGGCGCGCTAACGGCGCTCAGCCAGGTCAATCTGTCGATCCATCGCGGCGAAGTGCTGGCGCTGCTGGGTGACAACGGCGCGGGCAAATCGACCTTTACCAAAGTGTTATCCGGCGCGTACAGCGCCAGCGACGGCGAGCTGTGGGTAGACGGCAGGGCGGTGAAATTCACCTCGCCGCGCCAGGCCGCCGAGCACGGTATTGCCACCATCTATCAGGAGCTGGCGCTGGCAGAGAATCTGTCGATTGCCGAGAACGTGTTTCTTGGCCGCGAGCTGAAGCGCCGCGTGCTCGGCATTCCTTTTCTGCGCCGCCGCGCGATGCGCGAAACGGTGGATCAACTGCTGACCGAACTCGATGCGCACATTTCCGATGCCGAAGCGGCGGTCGGCAGTCTGTCCGGTGGCCAGCGCCAGGCGGTGGCGATCTGCCGCGCACTCAATCTCAACGCGCAGCTGGTGATCATGGATGAACCCACCGCCGCGCTGGCGGTCGCGGAGACGCAGAAAGTCCTGCAGCTGACGCGCCGCCTGGCGGAACGCGGCTGCGCCGTGGTGCTGATCAGCCACAACATCAGCGATGTGTTTGCCGTGGCCGATCGCATGGTGGTGTTTCGTCGCGGCCGCAAAATCGCCGAGCGCCGTCACGCGGACACCACGCCAGACGAAATCGTTGCACTCATTACCGGTGCGCATCCTGATGCGCGCATTTTCGAAAACACCTAAGCACTCACACCAGGGGAAATCATCATGCATCGCATTGCTACTGCTGTTTGTTCGCTGTCGTTGCTGGTATCGGGTTACGCCTTCGCGGCACAAAAGGTGGCCTTCGTGCCGCAAATCATCGGTATTCCCTATTTTCAGGCGATGGAGGCGGGCGGCAAGCGCGCCGCGCACGATCTCGGCGTGGAGTTTGTCTACAGCGGTCCGGTAGATACCAACCCGATGGATCAGCTGCAGATCGTGCAGAACCTGATTGCGCAGAAGGTCAATGCGATTGGCATCAGCGTGCTGGATGCCTCCAGTATTGCGCCGGTGATGGCGCAGGCGCAGGCGAGTAATGTGCATCTGTTCACCAGCGACAGCGATGCACCCGACAGCGGGCGGCCGGTCTATGTGGCGCAGGCCACCGATGAGGGACTGGGCGATACGGTGATCGATGAGATGGTCAAACGCGTCGGCGAGCGCGGCAAAATTGGCATCGTCTCCGGCGAAGCTACCGCGTCCAACCTCAACAGCTGGATTGGCTTTATGCAGCAGCGGGTGAAAAGCAAATACCCGCACATTACGCTGCTCAAACCCCAGTACGCCGGCGGCTCCGCCAGCCGCGCGGCGCAAATCACCACCGATTTGATGTCCGCTAACCCCGATCTGAAAGGGGTGATTGCCATGGCCTCCACAACCTGTCCGGGCGTGGCGCAGGCCATCGAAACCGCCGGCAAAAACGGCAAGGTGATTGGCAGCGGTTTCTGCAGCCCGAACACCGCGCGCGCCTACCTGAAAAGCGGGGCGTTTGGCTACACCGTGCTGTGGGACCCGGAAAAGCTTGGCTATCTGACGGTGTGGGCGGGCAAACAGCTGATCGACGGGAAAGCGTTTGCCGCCGAAAATCACGTTCCCGGCTTTGCCCAACCGGTGACCTTTGACAGCAAAACCGGTGTGCTGCTGCTCGGCAAGCCGGCGGTGTTCACCAAAGATAACGTCGACCAGTTCAAATTCTGACGAGGCCTGTGATGCATATGACTTCGCGGGAAATCGTCCTGCTGGCGATCGCCGTGCTGGCTGGCGCCTGCTTTACGTTGTTTTCGCCGTGGTTTGCTACCGCTGACAACCTGCTAACCATTCTGCGCAACAGCAGCGAACTGCTGTTGATCGCGCTGGGTATGACGCTGGTGATCGCCATGGGCGGCGTCGATGTGTCGGTGGGCGTGGTGATGGGCGTGGCCGCGTGGGGCGTCGGACAACTGCTGATGCTGCAATCCCCGCTGCTGGCGGCGCTGGCCGGACCGCTTATTGGCCTGCTGGCAGGGCTGATCACCGCGCTGGTAGTGGTGATTGGCCGCATTCCGGCGATTGTTGGCACGCTGGGGCTGTTCGGCGTCTGGCGCACGGCGCTGTTTGTACTGCTGGGCGGGCAGTGGCTTTCCGGTCTGCCAGGCGATCTGACGCATGCGCTGATGCGGCCGCTGCTGGGACTGCCGCTGATGGCCTGGCTGATTGTCGCGGCCTGGGCGCTGGTGTGGCTGGCGCTGCGCCATACGCCGTACGGGTTATGGCTGCTGGCCGCCGGCAACTCCGAAGAAAAAGCGCGGCTGGCGGGCATTCCGGTGACCCGGGTGCGTGTTGCGACCTTTGCCCTCAGCGGCGTGCTGTGCGGCCTGGCCGCCACCTGCTACATCGCCACCTATCGTAACGTGGAGATGACCGTCGGCGGCACGCTGGCACTGGAGGCGATTGCCGCGGTGGTGCTGGGCGGCACGCGCATTACCGGCGGCTCCTGCAGTCTGCTCGGCACGCTGCTCGGCGTGCTGCTGTTGCGCATTCTGCAAAATGGCCTGCTGCTGATTGGCGTGCCCTCGCTGTGGCAAACCGTGGTCACCGGGGCGGTGCTGTTGCTGGTGCTGAGCAGTGAAGCAGCCAGTGGGCGGCTGTTATCGCTAAGGAGGCTGGCATGAAACTGTGGCGCAAAGCCCCCGACCTGACGCTGCTGCTGGCGCTGTGGCTGTTGCTGCTGGGCGCCATCGCGATTGTGCTGCCGCAGATGCTGGCGGCATGGTCGCTGACCTCCATCCTGCAGTTTGCCACGCTGCTGTCGCTGGTGGCGCTTGGGCAGTCGCTGGTGGTGATGACTGGCGGCGGCGGCATTGATTTGTCGGTTGGCGGTAACGTTTCGCTCTCGGCGGTCATCGGCATGCTGGCACTCGATCAGGGCATTGCGCCCGGCTGGCTGCCGCTGATTTGCCTGCTGAGCGGTAGCCTGGCTGGCGCGCTGAACGGCCTGCTGGTGGCGCGCTTACGCCTCTGGCCGCTGATCGTTACGCTGGGCAGTTTTTATCTGTTCTCCGGTTTGGCGCTGGCATTAACCGGCGGTGCGGCGCTGGCCGGCGTGCCGCCGCTGCTGACGCAGTGGGGCCGGGCGGCCATGCTGTCCGTTCCGTTGCCTTTCTTAACCTGTGTCATCCCGGCGTTTCTGCTGGCGTGGCTGATCCTCAGCAATAGCGCGTGGGGCAAATGGATCTACGCCTGCGGCTTCAACGAGCACGCCACGCGGCTGGTGGGCATTCCGGTCGATCGCCTGCGGCTGCTGGTTTACTGCCTGAGCGGCGCGCTGGCGGGCTGCGCCGGCTTTATTTCGCTGTGCTGGCTCGGCAGCGCCCGCCCGGAAATCGGCGTCAATCTTGAGCTGGAATCGCTGACTGCCGCGCTGCTGGGTGGCGTGGCGATCTTTGGCGGGCGCGGCAGTGTCATCGGCGTTCTCGCCGCCGCGCTGATGCTGGTCACCCTCAAAACCTGCATGTTGCAGCTGGGGCTGAACAGCGTGTGGCAACTGGGCGTGGTGGGCATGCTGTTAATCATGGTGTTAATGGCACAACGACTTTTTATCTATCGGAGATAACACATGAGTCTGACTGAAAAAATTAGCGCGCACGTCGATGCCAGCGCGCAGCGTATCGCGCAGACATTATGCGACCTGCTGGCGTTTCCCTCGGTGGTAAAGGTCGATCCGCGCGAGGCCGGGCCAGGCGAGCGCGACTGCCAGCGCTATCTGCAGCAGCGGCTGATGGCGCTGGGCATGGACACCGATCTGTGGGATCCGGATGGCCCGGCGCTGTACCAGAAGTATCAGGGCCGCCCGGGCGCCAATAAAGGCCGCACCTTCGAAGGCCGTCCCAATCTGGGCGGCACCCTGAGCGGATCCGGTGGCGGCAGGTCGCTGATGCTTACCGGCCATATTGACGTGGTACCACCGGGTCCGGCTGAGCACTGGCACAGCGATCCTTTTGTGCCGGAGATCCGCAACGAGGCGGTGTATGGTCGCGGCGCGGTCGATATGAAAGGTGGCGTGGCCTGCATGCTGATGGCGGTGGAGCTGCTGCAGGATCTCAACGTGCAGCTGGCCGGCGACGTGGTGTTCACCACGGTAGTGGATGAAGAGATCGGCGGCATGGGCTCGCTGGCAATGGTGGATCGCGGCTTCAAAGCCGATGCCGGTATCATGACGGAGCCCACTGCCAACCGTATCGCGCCGATTTGCCACGGCATTTTGTGGGCGCGCATCATTCTGGATGGCATCGGCGGTCATGCGGAATTAACGCCGAACAGCTGGGACAGCAGCGGTCCGGTTGATGCCGTGATGTTGTGTCGCCAGATGCTGGACGGGCTCGATGTGCTGAACCGCCGCTGGCAGACGCAGCCCGACAAAAACCATCCACTCATGGATCTGCCCAACCAGATTATCGTGACGCAGCTGAAAGTGGGCGAGCATCCGGCGTCAATTGCCGGCCGCGCCGAGATCGTCATCGACGTGCAATATCTGCCGGCAGAAAAGGATGAGATGGGGCTGGGCGGTAAGGTAAAACAGGAGATTGAGGCGCACGTGGCGAAGGTATGCGCGCTGGATCCTTACCTGGCAAAGCATCCGGCGCGCGTGGAGTGGATACTGGACGCCGACTGCGCCGAGATCCCGGCCGATCATCCTTTTGTCAGCGCTTTTCAGCAGGGCGTGAGTGACGCGGCACTGAGCCCGCAGCTGGCCGGCTTTGGTGCCCACAGCGACATTGGCCTGCCCAGCACGCTGGGCCAGACGCCGACGGTCAACTTTGGTCCCGGCGATCCGGCGCTGTCGCATCAGCCTAACGAACATGTGCCGATTGCCGATCTGGTGGCCTGTACCAAAGCCATTGCGCTGACGCTGGTGCACTGGTGCGGGCTGGCTAAGGAAGCGGGGCGCTGAGAGCATTAACCACCGCAGTGACGCTGGCCGCAGAGGGCCGGCGTCATGCGTTAGCGCATTCTGTCACTGGCAAGATGATAAACGTCGCTGCGCTCGCGTTTACCCACCGCGACCACGGCGATGATCAACTGGTCATCAATCACCTGATAAACCAGGCGAAACCCGGAAGCCCTGAGTTTAATTTTGTAGCAGTCTTTAATGCCACGCAATTTGGCTGAGGGGATATGAGGATTTTCACAACATTTTTTGAGCTTTTTGGCAAACTGCTGCTGAATGGCTTTATCCAGCTTATGCCACTCCTTCAGGGCTTCTTCCCTGAACTTCACTGTCCATGTCACAGAAAGCTGTCCAAATCCACTTCAATCAGCGGCTGCTGGTGGCGTTCAGTTACCTTTTTAACCAGCTCTTGATCGTCCAGCGCCTCCAGCATTTGCTCGTAAAGTTGTGCGGGAACACAATAAAAGGCGGGCTGATTACGATTGAGAATCGCCACCGGCAAGCCTTCTCCCGCATTGACGGTCGCCATAGGATTCTTTTTTAATTCACTGACGCTGGCGCTCATATCGCTGAGAATGATGTTTGGCATACGTCTCTCCAGACTGGTTAACAGGTCTCAATATTATCAGTTTGGTGACCTGTTAACTAGTCCTGACAGCTTAGCCACTTACGCTTTTCCACCATCCGCCAGCCAGCATGCACTGGCGGAAGGGACCTGCATTACGGCTGATCGGGCAGCGCGGCAAGTAACTTATCCAGCGTCACCGGATAGTCTCTCACCCGAATGCCGGTTGCATTGTAGACCGCATTAACCAGCGCGGCACCGACGCCACACAGCCCCAGTTCACCGACGCCTTTGGCTTTCATCGGCGAAGAGACCGGATCGGTATCATCGAGGAAAATCACCTCCTGCTCGGGCACATCGGCGTGTACCGGCACTTCATAGCCTGCCATGTCGTGATTGACGAAGTAGCCGAGCCGGGTGTCCACCGCCAGCTCCTCCATCAGCGCGGCGCCGAGGCCCATGGTCATCGCGCCGATCACCTGGCTACGCGCGGTTTTAGGGTTAAGTATGCGCCCCGCAGCACACACCGCCAGCATGCGCCGCACGCGCACTTCGCCGGTGGCGCTATCGACCGCCACTTCGACGAAATGGCCGGCAAAGGTGGATTGCTGGAAGGTTTTGTCCAGATCGCCGAATTCCATGGTCTCTTCCGCCATCAGCGGACCCGCCGCAGTGAGCGGCAGGCGCTGCCCGCTGGCGTGAATGTGCCCATCGGCAAACTCTGCACTTTCCGCATCCAGACCCAACTGTGCGGCAATCTTTTCGCGTAGCCGGACGCAGGCCGCATACACTCCGGCCGTGGAGGTGTTGGCTCCCCACTGGCCACCCGAACCCGCCGAGACAGGAAACGCCGAATCGCCGAGCCGCACGCTGACCTGCTCAATCGGCACGCCCATCATCTCGGCTGCCGTCTGGGCGATGATGGTATAGCTGCCGGTGCCGATATCGGTCATGTCGGTTTCGACGGTGATTGTGCCTTGCGCATCCAGCTGCACGCGCGCGGCAGAGGGCGCCAGCAGGTTATTACGGAAACCGGCTGCCACGCCCATGCCCACCAGCCAGCGCCCCTCGCGCCGCTGCCCGGGTTCGGTACAGCGCTCAGCCCAGCCAAATTTGCTGGCGCCGGTGCGCAGGCATTGCACCAGCTGGCGGCGTGAAAAGAAGCGCTCCGGATGCAGCGGATCGACCTGTGTATCATTGATGATGCGAAACTCAACCGGGTCGATACCGGCGATGGCGGCCATTTCATCCATGGCAATCTCCAGCGCCATCAGACCGGGTGCTTCACCTGGCGCACGCATCGCGTTGCCCTCAGGCAGATCGAGTTCGGCGAGGCGCAGCCCGGTAAGCCGATTGGCAGCGGCGTAGAGTAATTCAGTCTGCTGCACCGCAGTTTCCGGCGTTCCGCCCGGCAGGTTACCGGACCAGCTTTCATGGGCAATGGCGGTGAGATGGCCATGCGCATCGGTAGCTAATCGGATGCGCTGCCGCGTTGCTGGCCGGTGCGTAGTGTTGTTAGGGATCATCGGGCGCGGCACCATCACTTTCACCGCGCGTCCCACGGCGCGCGCACCCAGAGCCGCCAGCAGCGCATCGCTTCGTAGAAACAGTTTGCTGCCAAAGCCACCGCCGACGTAAGGAGAGAGCACGCGCACCTTTTCCATCGGCATGTCGAGCGTGTGCGCCAGGTCGGTGTGGCACCAGTTAATCATCTGATTCGAGGTCCAGACCGTCAGGTGATCGTCCTGCCACAGCGCCATGGAAGCGTGCGGTTCCATTGCCATATGGCTTTGATCGGGCGTGGTGTAGGTGGCGTCCAGCGTAAAGGCTGCGCTGTGCAGGGCAGCATCGACGTCGCCCAGCGTTTTATCCGGTTCACCTTCGGGTGACGTTGTCACCTCTGGCTGGGCCGCTGCGAGATCGTAAGCCCCCGTTTCAGCCTGGCAGTTAACCTTAACCAGTTGCGCGGCCGCACGTGCCTGCTCGAAGGTCTCCGCCACCACCAGCGCCACAGCCTGGTGATAGTGTTCGATTTGATTATTCGCCAGCAGCGTCGCGGTGTTGCGCTCTGCCTTGTTGAGCTTGCCTGCAGTTGCTCCGGTGACGATGCCGAGCACGCCCGGTGCCTGTGCTGCGGCGTGGGTGTCAATCGAGAGAATATTGCCTTTGGCAACTGGCGCGCCGACCACATAACCGTAGGCCGCATCCGGTGCTTCAGCGTGCCATTCATAGGCGTAATGCGCCGAGCCGGTGGTTTTCAACGGGCCGTCGATGCGTGCCAGTGGCTGGCCGACGACGCGCTGCCGATCGATAGGATTGGCGGTTGCAGGTGTGTCAAATTTCATGTGTTGCTCCTCGCTTCCGCGATCGCTGAGGCGAGCGTGCGCTGCGCCAGCAACAATTTGTATCGGTTGGCTTCAGTGGGACGTGCATCAGCAAACAGCACATCGCAGACCGCCTGCGCCCCGTGAGGAAGTTCAGCATCCGCCGCCGCGCTGCGCCACGGCTGATGGGCCACGCCGCCGACGGCCACCCGGCCGCCACCCTCAGGCAGGATAACCGCTGCTACTGAGACCAGCGCAAAGGCGTAAGAAGCGCGATCGCGCACCTTACGGTAAATGTGCGTGCCACCCAGCGGTGCAGGCAGGGTAACCGCGACGATCAGCTCACCCGGCTGCAGCACGGTTTCGATGTGCGGCGTGTCGCCCGGTGCGCAGTAGAATTCAGCGATGGGAATAGCGCGCTGGCTGCCATCAGGGCTGACGGTTTCAATCACCGCATCCAGCACTCGCATCGCCACCGCCATATCGCTGGGATGGGTGGCAATACAGGCTTCGCTGACACCCACCACCGCGTGCTGGCGGCTGAATCCTTCGCGTGCGGCACAGCCCGTACCCGGCTGACGCTTGTTACAGGGTTGATTAACATCATAAAAATAGGGACAGCGCGTGCGCTGCAGCAGGTTGCCAGCGGTGGTGGCCTGATTGCGCAGCTGGCCAGAAGCGCCTGCCACCAGCGCGCGCGTCAGCACGGCATAGTCGCGCCGGATGCGCGCGTCTGCCGCCAGATCGGTGTTGCGCACCAGCGCACCAATACGTAAGCCGCCCCCGGCGGTGGGTTCAATGCTGTCCAGCGCCAGTCCGTTAACATCAATCAGATGCGACGGGGTTTCAATTTCCAGCTTCATCAAATCGAGCAAATTGGTACCGCCGGCGATAAAGCGTGCGCCCGGATGCTGCATCGCGCTGCTGGCAGCCTGTGCGGGCGTCGCAGCCCGTTCAAAGGTAAAGGCTCTCATGCTTTCTGGCCTCCGGCGTACTCTTCAATGGCGGCAAGAATGTTGGCATAGGCGCCGCAGCGGCAGATGTTGCCGCTCATGCGCTCACGAATTTCGTCATCGCTCAGCGCTGGCGCGGCAGTCAGATCGCCCGTGACATGGCTGGGAATGCCCGCCGCAATTTCCTGCAGCACCGCCAGCGAGGAGCAGATTTGCCCCGGCGTGCAGTAGCCGCACTGATAGCCGTCGTGGCGGATAAACGCGGACTGCAGCGGGTGCAGATCATCGGGCGTGCCGACGCCTTCAATGGTGGTCACTTCGGCATCCTGCTGCATCACCGCGAGAGTGAGGCAGGCGTTGATGCGCCGGCCATTGACCAGCACGGTACAGGCACCGCACTGACCGTGATCGCAGCCTTTTTTGGTACCGGTCAGGTGTAAATGTTCGCGCAGCGCGTCCAGCAGCGTGGTACGGGTATCCACGTTAAGCTGCTGAGGTTCGCCGTTCACCTGCAGCGTGACTGGCACCGTGACGGGGACCGGCGCGGCGGAACCGGCACCGGCCGTCAGCCGGGCTCGCTCTGTCTCTTCCTGCTGCGGTGAATACCGCTGCGTCTTTTCATCGCGTGGGTTGCTCATGCCTTTGCCTCCGGACAAGTGGCGAAATGAAATCTCAATGACACCGATTTTTATAAGGTTTTGGAAAACTTTAAGCATAGACGTCAATACGCAGACGACCATGCGGCAGGGCGAAACCGATCCCAGCAACGGACAAGTCTGAAGCCTGTCGGACTGTTCACGGTGACAAATGCCCGCATTCATGATTAATATGCCTGCTTTGCTAAACCGTTTTAGCGATTAAGTGAGACCGAATCATGATGAAACGTATCTGGTGTCTGGGTGATGCCGTAGTGGATTTGCTGCCTGATGACGCAGGCCGTTTGTTGCAGTGTCCCGGCGGCGCGCCCGCCAATGTGGCAGTGGGTATCGCCCGGCTGGCGGGCAGTAGCGGATTTATCGGACGGGTGGGCGACGATCCTTTTGGTCGGTTTTTGTGTCGTACGCTGGCGCAGGAAAAGGTGGATGTTTCCCATATGCGCAAAGATATGCAGCAGCGCACCTCCACGGTGGTCGTGGCCCTGGATGAGCAGGGCGAGCGCACCTTCACCTTCATGGTGCGCCCCAGCGCCGACTTATTTCTCACGCCAGACGATTTGCCGCGGTTTCAGTGTGGCGAGTGGCTGCACTGCTGTTCGATTGCGTTACTCACCGAGCCGTCGCGCACGGCGGCGTTAACCGCCATGCAGCGTGTGCGTGAGGCGGGCGGTTTTGTCAGCTTCGATCCCAATATCCGTCTTGATTTGTGGTCCGATGCGGCGGAGTTGTTGCAATGCCTCAGTGCGGCCCTGCAACGGGCGGATGTGGTGAAGCTCTCCGTGGAAGAACTGGCCTTTATGACGGACACCGCCGACATTGACAGCGGCATCGCGCAACTGGCGCAGCGCTTCTCTCTTAAATTGTTATTAGTCACGCAGGGCAGCGCTGGCGTGCGTGCTTATTTTGATGGCCGGCAAACTCACTATCCCGCGCGCGCGGTGATCAGCGTGGATACCACCGGTGCCGGCGATGCCTTCGTGGCGGGACTGCTGTGGGAACTGGCGCAGCGGGGTTTGCCGGCGGATGAAGCGCAGCTGGCGGCCTGCCTGCGCACGGCGCAGGCGTGCGGGGCGCTGGCCACCACCGCCAAAGGCGCGATGACCGCGTTACCCAACTATCAACAGTTACAGCAGCACGGTATCTGACCCCGCCGTTTTCCCTGTTTTGCGATGTATCTCACATCCACTAAATCGGTTTAGCAAAATCCATTGCGCTTTAAAAATCGGCACCGCTATGATGCGGTGCCTAAACCGGTTTAGCAAAAAAAATACATCTGATGATAGCCTTGCCTCAGGGATGCAAAACAGTGAAAAAAAGTATAATCGCGATAACCCTTAGCACCGTATTAGGCTCAGGCTCAGCCTGGGCGGCTGACGACATGAGCAGTATTGAAGCGCGCCTGGCGGCGATGGAAAAACGGCTGGCCGCGGCTGAACAGCGTGCCAGCGTGGCGGAGCAGCGCGCGCAGGCAGCGGAACAGCAGGTGCAAAAGCTGGCTGCGGTGCAGCAGCAGAACCCGACGCCGGTTGCCGTCGCACAGACCGAACCGCGCGCCGCTCAGCCTGTTGCGCCCGCCGCCAGCAGCGAGTCAGAGGGCTTTGAGTTTCATGGCTACGCGCGTTCCGGCCTGTTGATGAACAGCTCCGCTGCGAAAACTCAGGGCGGGCCCACCGTCACGCCAGCCGGTGAGACCGGCGGTCACGTCGGGCGGCTCGGCAATGAGCCGGATACCTACGTTGAACTTAACCTCGAACATAAACAAACGCTGGCCAACGGTGCCACCACGCGCTTCAAGGCGATGCTGGCCGACGGACAGCGCACCTACAACGACTGGACTGCCGCCAGCAGCGATCTCAACCTGCGTCAGGCGTTTGTCGAGCTGGGGCAGCTACCGACCTTCACCGGTGCGTTCAAAGACTCCACGGTGTGGGCCGGTAAGCGTTTCGACCGCGATAACTTCGACATCCACTGGATCGATTCCGATGTGGTGTTTCTCGCCGGAACCGGGGCCGGTATTTACGACATGAAGTGGGGCGATGACGCCCGCAGCAACCTGTCGATTTATGGCCGCACCTTCGGGGACATCGAAAATAACGACAACACCGCGCAAAACTACATTCTGTCGCTGAATAACTTCGTCGGGCCGCTGCAGCTGATGGTGAGCGGCATGCGCGCGAAAGATAACGATCAGCGCACCGATATTGACGGCAACCGCGTGAAAAGTGATGCCGCCAGTGACGGTGTGCACGCCCTGGTCGGATTGCACAACGACAGCTTCTACGGTCTGGGGGAAGGTTCAGCGAAAACCGCGCTGCTGTACGGTCATGGCCTCGGTGCAGAAGTGAAGAGCATCGGTTCCGATGGCGCGCTGTTGCCGCAGGCGAATACCTGGCGGCTCGCCAGCTACGGCATGACGCCGCTGGGCGCTGGCTGGCATATCGCGCCGGCGCTGCTGGCGCAGAGCAGCAAAGACCGCTACGTCAAAGGCGACAGCTATGAGTGGGCCACCGTGAACCTGCGCCTGATTCAGGAATTTACGCAGAACTTTGAGATGCAGTATGAAGGCTCATATCAGTACATGGATCTGCGGCCTGAAGGCTATAACAATCGTCAGGCCGTCAGCGGCAACTTCTACAAGCTCACCGTCGCCCCCACGCTCAAAGCCAGCGACGTGGGCGAATTCCTCAAGCGTCCGGAAATCCGCCTGTTCGCCAGCTGGATGGACTGGGATCATCGTCTGGATAACTACGCCAGCGATGACGCCTTTGGCAGCACCGGCTTTAAATCCGGTGGCGAGTGGAACTTTGGCGTGCAAATGGAAACCTGGTTCTGATGAAACGGCCCGCGTGCGGGCCGCTTAGCGCATGATGGCATAACAACCAAAAACAGAGGTTACTATGGATTTTGTTACTCTTTCCCGGTCGCTGCTGCCGCTGCTGGGAGGCCGGGAAAATATCGCCAGTGCGGCGCACTGTGCCACACGTTTGCGCCTGGTGCTGGTGGATGACGCCAAAGCCGACACCGCGGCGATTGGCAAACTGGAGGGCGTGAAGGGCTGTTTTCGCAATGCCGGACAACTGCAGGTGATTTTTGGCACTGGCGTGGTGAATAAAGTGTATGCCGCGTTTATCCGCGAAGCTGGCATCAGTGAAACCAGCAAGTCGGAAGCGGCGGATATCGCCGCGCGCAAGCTCAATCCGTTCCAGCGCATTGCGCGTCTGCTGTCGAACATTTTTGTACCGATCATCCCGGCGATTGTGGCCTCTGGCCTGCTGATGGGACTGCTCGGCATGGTTAAAACCTACGGCTGGGTTAACCCCGACAACGCGCTGTATATCATGCTGGATATGTGCAGCTCGGCGGCCTTTATCATCCTGCCAATCCTGATAGGCTTTACTGCGGCACGTGAGTTTGGCGGTAACCCGTTCCTCGGTGCCACGCTCGGCGGCATCCTGACGCATCCGGCGCTCACCAACGCCTGGGGGGTGGCGGCCGGCTTCCATACCATGAACTTTTTCGGCATCGAAGTGGCGATGATCGGCTACCAGGGCACGGTGTTTCCGGTGCTGCTGGCGGTGTGGTTTATGAGCGTGCTGGAGAAGCAGCTGCGCCGGGTGATTCCGGACGCGCTGGATCTGATCCTGACGCCGTTTCTGACGGTGATTATCGCCGGCTTCGTTGCGCTGCTGGTGATTGGTCCGGCAGGACGGATGCTGGGCGACGGTATCTCATTCGTCCTCAGCACGCTGATTGCCCATGCCGGCTGGCTGGCCGGACTGGTGTTTGGCGGGCTTTACTCAGTTATCGTTATCACCGGCGTGCACCACAGCTTCCATGCGATTGAAGCCGGGCTGCTGGGCAATCCGGCGATTGGCGTCAACTTCCTGCTGCCGATTTGGGCGATGGCTAACGTGGCGCAGGGCGGTGCCTGTCTGGCGGTATGGTTCAAAACCAAAGATGTGAAAATCAAAGCGATTTCGCTGCCGTCCGGCTTTTCAGCGCTGCTGGGTATTACCGAGGCGGCGATTTTCGGTATCAACCTGCGCTTTATGAAACCCTTTATCGCCGGCCTGATCGGCGGCGCGCTGGGCGGGGCCTGGGTGGTGTCAGTGCATGTGTATATGACGGCTGTCGGTTTGACCGGTCTGCCTGGCATGGCGATTGTGCAGGCCAGTTCGTTGCTTAACTATGCGATTGGCATGGTGATCGCGTTCAGCAGCGCATTTATGATCTCTTATCTGCTCAAATACAAAACGGACGCGGAATAATGACGGCTTCTTCATTGTTACCCGATATTTTGCAGGCGGTGATGCGCGGTCAGCCGCGCGCGCTGAGCGACCCGCATTATCCGGGCTGGCATCTGGCACCCGTAACGGGCTTGCTTAACGATCCGAACGGTTTTATCCACTTCGCCGGGCGTTACCATCTGTTTTATCAGTGGAATGCGCTGGGCTGTAAGCATCAGCATAAATGCTGGGGCCACTGGAGTTCCGCCGATCTGCTGCACTGGCAGCATGAACCCATAGCGCTAATGCCGGATGAGGAGTATGACCGCAGCGGCTGCTATTCGGGCAGCGCCGTTGATGATAATGGCGCACTGACGCTGATCTATACCGGCAACGTGAAGTTCGCGGATGGTTCGCGCACCGCGTGGCAGTGTCTGGCGGTGCAGAATGCGCAGGGCGGCTTTGACAAACTCGGGCCGGTGATCGCGCTGCCCGACGGCTATACCGGACACGTGCGCGATCCGAAAGTGTGGCGGCATGGCGAACACTGGTTCATGGTGCTGGGTGCGCAGGATCAACAAAAGCAGGGCAAAGTATTGCTGCTGCGCTCGGCGGACCTGCGTGAGTGGCACAATCTGGGCGAGATTGCCGGCAGCGGCCTGAACGGGCTGGCGGCAGCCAGTTATATGTGGGAATGCCCGGACATGTTTACCCTCGGCGATACCACCTTCCTGATTTGCTGCCCGCAGGGGCTTGCCCGGGAACAGCACCGTTTTCTCAATGCGCATCCCAGCGCGTGGCTCTCCGGCGATCTTGATTACGCTAACGCCCGCTTTAGCCATGGCGAATTGCATGAGCTTGACGCCGGTTTCGAATTTTACGCACCGCAAACCACGCTAACCGCCGACGGACGCCGGCTGCTGGTGGGCTGGATGGGCGTGCCGGATGGCGAGGAGATGCTGCAGCCCACGGTGGCCAATGGCTGGATCCATCAGATGACCTGCGTGCGCGAACTGGGCACGCGTGATGGCCGGCTTTTCCAGCGTCCTGTCACTGAACTGCAGGCGCTGCGCAGCACTGAACAGCACTATCAGGGGCCAGCCGCCGATGCGCCGGTCATTGATGCGCAGCGGCTGGAGTTACTGCTGAGCGGGCAGGGCGACATCACCCTGAATTTCGCCGACCGGCTACGGCTAGAATGGCGTGCCGACGGGCTGCGGCTCGCGCGGCGCAGTCTGGCAAACGACGAGTGGCAGTTCCGTTACTGGCGCGGCGCGGTGAGTCAGCTCCAGTTACTGTGCGATCACTCCAGCGTCGAGATTTTCATTAATGAAGGAGAAGGGGTGATGAGCAGCCGCTACTTCCCGGCGCATCCGGCGCAATTAACCCTGACCGGACACGCAGAAGTGACGGCGCGCTACTGGTCGTTACGGCCGTGCATGGTAGAATAAGTCATTGTTTCCTTAACCGATGCACTGACGTGAGAAAAACCAAACGCGTTACCATAGCGGATATCGCCGCGCTGGCGGGGGTGTCCAAAGCCACCGCCAGCCTGGTGCTGAATGGCCGTGGCAAAGAGTTGCGCGTGGCGAAAGAGACGCGTGAACGGGTATTAACGCTGGCGCGCGAACATCACTACCAGGCCAGTATTCACGCGCGCTCGCTGCGCGATAATCGCAGCCATACGCTGGGTTTAGTGGTGCCGGAGATCACCAACCATGGTTTTGCCGTGTTCTCGCACGCGCTGGAAAATCTGTGTCGCGAGGCCGGCTTGCAGCTGCTGATCTCCTGCACTGATGAAAACGCCGGGCAGGAGCGGGTAGTAGTGGATAACCTGGTGGCGCGTCAGGTGGACGGACTGATTGTGGCGTCCAGCATGTTGAGCGACAGTGACTATGTGAAGCTGAGTGACCAGCTGCCAGTTGTGCTGTTTGACCGCTACGTTAATGACACGCAGCTGCCGCTGGTGATGACCGATTCGGTCACGCCGACCGCCGAGCTGGTGGAACGGCTGGCGCGCGCCAATCCGGATGAAATTTACTTTCTCGGCGGTCAGCCGCGTCTGTCACCCACCAAAGACCGTCTGGCCGGTTTTATGCAGGGGCTGGAGCGGGCGGGCATCACGCCGCGGCCGGAGTGGATTATTCACGGCAATTATCATCCCAGTAGCGGTTATGAGATGTTCGCCGCGCTGTGCGCCCGGCTGGGGCGTCCGCCGAAAGCGATTTTTACCGCTGCCTGCGGACTGCTGGAAGGGGTGTTGCGTTACATGAGCCAGCACCACCTGCTGCACAGCGACATCCGCGTGGCCAGCTTTGACGATCACTATCTGTATGACTCACTGACACTGCCGATCGATACCGTTGAACAGGATGTGCCGCGCCTGGCGCAGGAGTGTTTTACGCTGCTCACTACCATGATTAACAGCGATGAACCCATCAGCCAGCATACCGTGCTGCCGGCAACGCTGCGGCTGCGCTTTGGCAGGTAGCGCAGCCGCATCGCGTTTAACGACTCAATCGGTCTCCGGCTCACACACCTGCCATCTGACCGAGCTGACGCCTTTTTCCAGGCTGATGCGGCTGACCAGATTTTCCAGCTGATCGGTCAGGCTGGGTTTACCCAGCACTTCCGCATTTACCGCCATGCGGTGTGAGGGTTCCAGATCCTCACTGTGCAGGGATTGCAGCCGCAGACCGCTGCCACCGAGGCTATGCAGCATCAGGCTGCGCACCTGCACCTCATCGGCCGCCAGACAGATGATCTGCACTTTGTAATACTGGCTGGCGTCTTCCGCAGTAATGATGCTTTGCCGATTGATGCCCTGTGCCAGCTCGCGCAGCAGGATGTTGGCGCACAGAATAACCACACAACCGATGCCTGCTTCCAGCAACAAGCCCATGCTGCAAAGAACGCCAATCGCCGCGGTACACCACAGCGTGGCGGCGGTATTAAGGCCGCGCACATTCAGGCCATCGCGCATAATGACGCCACCGCCAAGAAAGCCGATGCCGGAAACTACATAGGCCGCGACGCGCGAGGCATCTGCGGCAATTCCCGGTACGCTTTGCGTCATCAGTACAAACAAACAGGCACCGGTGCTAACCAGCGCATTGGTGCGCAGCCCGGTCAGGCGCTGGCGCAGCTGGCGCTCGCTGCCAATCAGCGCGCCCAGAATCAGCGCGACCGTGACGCGCAATAAAAAGATTTTCCAGTCCATGTCAGACCTCACTCCATCACCGCCGGGCAATGGATATTCAGGGTTATAAGAATGGATTACAGCGGGCCAGGAAGAACGCAGGAAAAAGGGGGAGGGAAATCCACCGTCTTAACGCAGGGCTAAGACAGCGATGAGGCTATCTCAGCATCGGCACCGATTGTAATCGTGTGGGACAGGTGTCCAATTGTGTATCCTCATCAGTGAAAATTTCGCCGGCATTGTAGACGCTTTGATCCGCCAGAGCGAAGACAAATCGCGCATCGTTTAAGCGGTGTTGAACAGGCATGAGATAATCACGCGTTTTCATTACAATCAGGCTGGGGTATCTGCTAAAAAACGTTTCATAATTAATTATGTGCGCTCATCCAAATACCTTAAGGTCTGACATGCAACCAATCAGTCTGCAAACCCGGTACCGTTCTGCAAACGAAAACACCATTGCGCTGTGGGCGAAAAATGCAGGCATCGGGAACATCCGTGAAGAGAACTATTACGATCCGGTAAATCGGGGCATTAATTTTGGTGCGGTGGCGGGAGAACTGATGCTGGCGAAGACTAATTATAACTGGACGAAGTGTTATCCATTATTGCCAGCGAGGATTTGAATATGGTGAATGCGCCATAACTGGCAGCCTTAAACTAATGGAGCTGTGTATGGGTGCTACTGATTTACCTTTCGGGCTAAAGTGCGCATAATCATGATTATGTTAAATAAGATATCTGATCGCGTATTCCAATCCTTCAGTTTCGCCCTTTACGCCTCTTACCAGGCTCACAACGTCTTCCACCACGGCTACCCTATGTGAAAACTTATCCCACCGGTACGTTTGTCACCACGGTGTTATATTTATAGTGACGATGTGCGTTGCTGTCATCTGCTCAACAATACTTGCATCTATCGCTTACGGCATTGAATAAAAAATAGCATCGCTTAGGGAAATTCTTCTTTCCACTACACAGGATTCATTCAGAAGAATCTAAGCGTTTCTCAGTCATCAACATTCAGTTTTATAGTTCCACCATCTGGCACATCTCTAATCTGAACTGCAATACTTCCCCTTGCTCGCATTGCTGTTACAGATTGCTGAGCACGCAAATTCTTAACTGAAAACTCACCACCCAAAACAAAAGGAATAACAGGCACTAACCGCTGATTCTGCTTAATTTTTCCGTGCGTGATCTGCCATTGATGCATCAACGAATGACCTGTCAGAAAGTCATAATCATTTAGAATAGCATCGCACCACTGAGATAAATTTTCACACATTTTTTGGCTTTCACCGGTCTCGGGATCAAATGAGTATATTCCATCCTCCTTTAAAGAAAATTGCCCACCAAATGCATCTTCTGCAAAAAAGAAATGACCATCTGTCATACCACCATAGCTTTCGCGCCATAATTTTTCTTCATTCCAGGAAAAGACATTAAAATCATCTTGTTCGTGTGTTCCCGGAAAGACATGTAGCGCTGATTCAAAACCATAAAACCCATTGCGCATTTTCAACAGAGCAACATAATCAGGAAACTTTGATGAAGGTTCGAGCTTAAGAGTGCCATACATATCATCGAAAGGCTTTGCTAACTCATTGCTGCAAATTGACAATAGCTTTGAAATTGAGTCTTTCATGTTACTCCTTTTATGGATCTTTATTATTACTGTATAAGGTGGCAGTTGCGGTCATATTCTTAATCGTTATTTAATGGCTAACGAATATTATTAACCATGTCATATACGCAAGTCTTGATAGCCAAAGAAAAATCGCACCAAAAGACAGGTCTGATTTTGTCAGGAAAACCCTGATAAAGAAAGATGGTTTTTTATCTTCAATTAACCCCTGATAAAAATACTTTCCATAGAGTGCGAAAAGAAAAACTGACATCCCTCCAGACAAATTAGATATTAAAGATAAATCATCAAACCCTCTTCGATATTCAGCTATCGCCGCCGCCACATACCCAAGAACAAGAAAAATCAATGCACTGTTTGATAAAGCATCACGTTTAAAAAACATATAATTGAAATAAAGAAAAGAATCCTTACCTACCTTAGCGCCGCCAAGATTTTTATAAACAAAGATAAAAAAACAGACTCCCAACAGCAACAACAAAAATAGCAACATGAAGGATGATGCATTAAGAACATTATCATTTGAAATCATAATGGTATTTTTTCCTTAGTAGAGTCACCTTCAGATCTATTTTTTCATCATGAGAAGTAGTGGTGTAACCAGTAAAACCAATGCTTCACTGGTGCGTAAGAAAGGACAAAACTGCGCCGTTTTCTGTAGGGGCGCCATTCATGGCGACCAAAAAAGCAGGGAGAAATTCCACAAGCCTGCCGCGGCACATTGTATCACCGGGCCGACGGGTTTGCCCCCACTGAGCCGCGCACCACCATCCAGCTGTCAAATGCGGGTAAGGCGCCGGCGGATTGCTGGCGGATGTGGCAAATCAACCGGCGCGCGGCTTCGCGCCCCATTTCATATACCGGCTGGGCGACCACGGTCAGCGGCGGTGACATCAGCTCGGTCCAGGGAAAATCGTCGTACATCACAAAAGAGATATCTTCGGGTACGCGCAGGCCGCGTTTGGCCAGACCGCGCAGGATGCCCATCGCAATCAGGTTATCGGAGGCAATCAGCGCGCTGGGTGGTTCGGCGAGCGCCAGCAGTTCAGTCAGGATCTGCTCAATGATGGCTTCGCTGAGCGCATTAAGCCGAATCAGCGCTGGATCCAGTTCCTTACCTGCGGCCCGGTAGGCATCAATCATTCCGCTAACACGTTGCGCCACCGGCGTGGGGCCCAGCGTGATTGCCGGCGAATAAGGTGCAGCGCTGCGCATGCTCGAGAGATAAGCAATACGCTGATGTCCGGCCGCCAGTAACAGCTCCGTCGCCTGTTTGGCCACTGCGACAAAGTTCGCCTGGATGGTCTCTACCTCCATCCCCTGCACTGCCCGGTCGAACATCATTAATGAACGCCCTTCTGCCAGCACCTGGCGAAGATGCTCGTTATCCTCAAACAATGAGCTGCACGGCGCGACGATGATGCCATCGACGCGCTTATCCAGCATCACGCGCACGGCTTCCCGTTCCTCGTCCAGCGTTTCATCGCTGTTACTCAGCAGCAGGTGAAAACCCGCCTGGCGCGCGACGTCGGCCATGCCGCGCAGCGCGAGGCCAAAGTGCGGGTTTTCAATGTCGCCGACAATCACCCCGATAGTATTGGAGCGGCCGGTGTTCATGCTGCGCGCCAGCTCGTTCGGTCGGTATCCCAGCGCTTCAGCAGCCTGATTCACCCGCGTCTGCACGTCTTCACTGACGGAACCATACCCGCCCAGCGCGCGTGCCGCCTGAGCTTTGGAAACATTGGCGGCGCGGGCGACGTCGGCGACGGTCGGACCGCGTGAACGAGCATTTTCATTGGTCATAATTATTTCGAATCACAAGTTGATAACAACATAATTGACGCTGCTGATAGCGTGTGCTTAATATCAGTATATCCGAATGAGACCGGTCTCACAACCAGAGCCGGTTTCATTTTGCCCCGCGTTGAGACCGGTCTCAATAACAATAAACCGGCTTGGCGAACTCTGAAGTTTCACCTGCACAGACGGAAGAGCCTTATGACATCGCACAAACGTTTCAATCACCTGACCGCCGCCCTGTTCGGCACGGCAATGCTGGTTTCCGCCAGCTGGAGCGCCCACGCCGCCAGCGACAGTAATCCCTGGGGTTTGATCGAACCCGGTCATCTCCGCGTTGCCAGCCTCGGCGACGCGAAGCCCTACACCTTCACCGATAAAAACGGCAACTTCACCGGCTTTGACGTCGAATTCTTCAAAAATGTGGCGCATCGCATGGGCATCGATCAGGTGGATTTTATCGGTCAGGACTTCTCCGCCATTTTGCCGGCGGTGGCAAATGGCCAGTATGATGCCGGCGTCGCCGCGATTGGCATCACCCCGCTGCGCGAAAAAACCGTCGATTTCTCCACCGGCTATCTTGCGGGCTATCTGACGGTGCTGACCCGCAGCGATTCCGGGGTGAAAAACGTTGAAACCCTGGCGCATAAACGGCTGGGGGTGATTCAGGGCACGCTGCAGGAGAACTATGCGCTGCAGCACTTCAAACAGACCGATCTGGTGCGTTTCCCCGATAACAACGCAGCGGTGTCCGCGCTGAATAACGGCACGCTTGATGCCATGTTCCTCGACTACGAAGCCGCCAAAGATTATGCCACCCGCTTTAAGCTGGTCACGGCGGCGAACATCCCTTCATTTGACGCGCCTGCGGGTGTCGCCATCGCCAAAGGCAAGCCCGAGTTCAAAGCAGCGCTGGATAAAGCCATCAAAGCGGCGATGCAGGATGGGACCTGGAAACAGCTGTACCAGAAGTGGTTCCCGGGTTCGCCAATGCCGCAACAGTATCTGCCCGGCGGCCAATAACCCTGCGCATCGTTATGCGTGAGAATGCATCCGGTGACGGCGCATGTCCGTCACCCGCAACCGAGAATCGGCTATGGATCTGATCACTATTCTTTCCCGTACGTTTTTTGATATTCCATCAATGATGGACGTCCTGCCACAGCTGCTGGCAACCGGACTGGTCAACACCATCATTATCTCCGTGGCGGCCACCGTGCTGGGCACGTTATTCGGCCTGATCCTGGCGCTGATGGGCATCTCGCCCTCGCGCTGGCTGCGCGTGCCCGCGCGGCTGTATACCGATCTGTTTCGCGGCCTGCCTTCCATCCTCACCATTCTGTTGATTGGTCAGGGCCTGGCGCGTTTCAGCTATCAGCTATTTGGTCCGACGCCGTATCCGCTCGGCATTTTTGCCCTGAGCCTGATTGCCAGCGCTTACATGGGCGAGATTTTCCGCTCCGGTATTCAGAGCGTGGAACAGGGGCAGATGGAAGCCTGCCGGGCGCTGGGAATGAGCTATGGCCGGGCGATGCGCTTGGTGATCATTCCGCAGGGCATCCGCCGCGTGTTGCCTGCGATAGTCAATCAGTTCATCGCCATCATCAAAGACTCGTCGCTGGTTTATCTGCTGGGCCTGATGACCGGTCAGCGTGAGCTGTTCCGCGTCGGTCAGGATGCCGCCGTGCTGAGCGGCAACCTGTCACCCCTGATGCTGGCCGGGCTGTTCTATCTGGTGATCACCGTGCCGCTCACCCACGCCGTGAACTACATCGACGTCCGCTACCGTACCGGACGTCGCCGCGCCACCGCGCCACAAAGCGGCCTGAAGGAGCTCGATGAAGTGCAGCAAAAGCGCAACGTGGTTCCGGCGGTCTCCCTTACCAGCGAGCGAGGACATTAATATGGCCATGCCATCTGCATTTCACGGCGCCAGCCTCGAGCTGCGCAATCTGACGCTGGCGTACGGCCCGATTGAGGTGCTGCGCAATGTGTCGCTGAGCATCGAACCGGGCACTACCACCTGCATCATCGGTCCCTCGGGATCGGGAAAATCCACCCTACTGCGCGGCATCAATCGCCTGCATGAGCCGAAGAACGGCGATGTCTTACTGGCCGGGCGTTCTGTGCTGAAGGACAAGCCCGATGCGCTGCGGCTGAGAATTGGCATGGTGTTTCAGCATTTCAACCTGTTTCCCGATCACAGCGCGCTGGAAAACGTGGCGCTGGCACCGTGGAAAGTGAAAGGCCGCCCGAAAGCCGAAGCGCTGGAGATTGCCCGTCAGCGGCTGGCCGAGGTGGGGCTTGCTCAGCGAGCCGATCACCGGCCGCGCGATCTCTCCGGAGGTCAGCAGCAGCGGGTGGCAATAGCGCGCGCGCTGGCAATGGAGCCGGAAGTGATGCTGTTCGATGAAGCCACCTCGGCACTCGATCCTGAACTGGTGAAAGGCGTTCTGACGCTAATGGCCGATTTGTGCCAGCGCGGCATGACCATGGTGGTCGTGACCCATGAGATGGGCTTCGCCCGGCGCGTGGCCGACCAGGTGGTGTTTATGGATGAAGGCGAAATCGTGGAAGCCGGCACGCCGGAACAAATCTTTGACCGTCCGCAGTCCGCGCGCCTGCAGCGTTTTCTGTCGGAGGTGCTGTAATGACACATCTTCAGGTTAGCGGCCCAGTCCGCACGGCGCTGGTGGGATTTGGCGTCGCCGGCAGCGTGTTTCATGCACCGCTGCTTGCCCATAACGCCGACTATCGTCTCGACGTTATCGTCACAGGTGATGCCCAACGCGTAGCGACCGCGCAGCAACGTTACCCCCAGGCGCGCGTGCTGCCGGACTGGCCAGCGCTGCTCAAGGCCATTGATGGCGGCGAGATCGGCATCGATCTCATCGTGCTGGCCACGCCGCCGGCGCAACACGCGGAGCAGGCTGTGCAGGCCAGCCAGCGCGCGATCCATCTGGTGGTGGATAAACCGTTCGCACCAGACGTGCAGGCGGCAGAAACGATGATCGCCGCCGCGCAGCAGGCCAATACTTTGCTCACCGTGTTTCATAACCGACGCTGGGACGGCGACTTTCTGACATTACAGCGCCTGGTGCACCAGGAAGCCTTCGGCACCGTAAGGAGTTTTGAGTCGCGTTTCGAGTGGTGGCGACCGCAGGGATTCGGCAACTGGCGTGACAGTGTCACGCTGGCACAGGGCGGTGGTTTATTGCTGGATCTCGGCAGCCATCTGATTGATCAGGCCATCCAGCTCTTTGGCCCGGTCGCCCATGCCACGGCAGAGCTGGCGCGCCATTCCGGCCCGCAATCGGACAGCGACGAGGACTGTTTTGTCTCATTGCTGCACCACAACGGCGTGCGCTCGCGGCTGTGGATGAATGGCCAGGCGGCACTGAATGCGCCGCGCTTTCACCTGCTGGGCAGCAAAGGCGCTTTCACCCACTGGGGGCTGGACAATCAGGAGCCGCAGCTGGCGGCTGGCATGTCGCCCGGCGATAGCCAGTACGGCGTCACGCCGGCAGAAAACGTTGCCCGGGCCGGCACGGTCGGGGCAACCACAACGGTGCCGATTGAACGTGGCGACTACCCCGCTTTCTATCAGCTGTTAGCCCACGCGCTGTTACATGGTGGGCCGCCGCCGGTTGATGCGCGTGAAGCGCTCGGCGTTTTACAGCTTATTGAGCAGCTCCATCAGCAGCATCGCGTACGTATTGCCTGAAGGGCGAACATTTTTTAACAGAAGGAATGAATGATGTCTGACAAAACCGTGGCAAAAACCGTTATCGTGCTGGGTGGCGGCATCCTCGGCGTCTCAACCGCCTGGCAGCTGGCGCAGGCGGGCGCGCAGGTCACGCTGGTGACGGAAGCGGCACTCTGCTCCGGCGCCACCGGCCGATCCCTCTCCTGGCTCAACTCCGCGGGCGAGCGTTCGCAGCCTTACCATGCGCTGCGCATGGCGGGCATTGACCGCTATCGCACGCTGTTTGCCCGTCATCCGCAGCTCGACTGGCTGCGCTTCGACGGCGCGATTTACTGGGCCGCAGACGATGACGCGGGCACCAAAGCGCGTCATCACTATGAAAAAGCGCAGGGCTACGACTCAAAGCTGATCAATCGCGCCACGGTCGGTGATGTCGATGCACAGGTGAATCCGGCCAGCCTGAGTCAGGTGGCGATTGCCAACCCCGGTGAAGGCTGGGTCAGCCTGCCGCATCTGGTTGAGCATCTGGTTCAGGCATTGCGCGCGCTGGGCGGAGAGATCATTGAGCACGCCGGTAAAGCCAGCGTGATCACCAAAGACGGCCGGGCCAGCGGCATTCGCAGCGAAAAACGCGGTGAGCTGCTGGCCGATCGCGTACTGGTAGCGTGTGGCCCGTGGACGCCGGAAGTGGTTGCCCCGCTCGGCGTGCACATCCCCAACGGTTCTCCGGTCTCTATGCTGGTGACCAGCCAGCCCGGCGATCACCGGCTGCAGGTGGTAATGAATACGCCGCGCGCGGCGGTCCGGCCTAATCCCGGCAACACCATCGCCGTCGATCACGACTGGTATGAAGAGCACATCGTCGCGCAGGCCGACGGGCAGTACAGCATTGATACCGCAGTCATTAACCAGCTGATGGCGGAAGCGGGTAACCTGATCGCTGACGGCGCGCCGCTGAAAGCCAGCAGCTGGAAAATCGGTCTCAAACCGATTCCTGGCGATGGCGAACCGGTGGTCGGTGAGCTGCAGCAGGTTCCCGGCTGTTTTGTTGTCTTCACCCATTCCGGCGCCACGCTGGCATTGATCCTCGGTGAGATACTGACGCAGGAGATACTCACCGGCGTTAAACACCCGATGCTGGCGACCTTCCGCCCGGAAAGATTCAGCTAACGTCAGCACCAGCGCCACGATGATGGTGGCGCTGGCTACACGCCCTGTTGTCTGTCACACACCTCTCGTTTGCCCGATCCCATCGCTTCATCCACGCGCCCTTTCCGCTTCCCTGCTGGTCTGATATCCGCTTATTGCCGGTTTCTTTTCCGATGACAACCGCCAGGGCCAGATAAACTAAGAGTCCGCTATTGAGGCCACAAAGCTTCAGCGGCGGAAAATGTCACATTTTTCACGCAAATCACGACAATCTGAACACAGGAAACCCCTTATGCGTATCGCCATACTCGCCCTGGAAGGTAGCGTACTGTCCGCCGTTGCCGGAATGACCGACCTTTTCTGGATAACCAACAAAGCGATTGCCTCTTCCCCCGTGCACGCCGCACGCTTTCCCGATAAAGCTTTTGAAACGCTGATTGTCAGCGCCAACGGTGACCCGGTGTGGGATACGGAAGGCCGCCTGATTCACATCGACAGCTCATTTCAGGGGGCCGGTGCGGTTGATGTGGTGATTGCGCCCGGCATGTTGCTGGGACCCGACCTGCAACCGATCAACCTCGACAGTATCCGTCAGGCTGCCGGCTGGTTTAACAAACTCTATCAGCAGGGTGTCTGGGTTGCTGCTGCGGGCACCGGTGGCGTGATCCTCGGCGAGGCGGGTTTGCTGAATGACCGTTCCTGTACCACCACCTGGTGGGTCAGCCATATGCTACAGGCGCGCTATCCGCAGGCGCGACTGGCGAAAGGCAAAACGCTGGAGGAAGACGATCGCGTCATTACCAGCGGTGGCTGTTTTTCGTGGATATCGCTGGCCCTGTATATCATTGAAAAAAGCGCCGGCAAGGCGGTGGCGGATCTCACCCGGGAGATGTCGCTGGCCGATAACCCTGTGCTGCACACCCACCTTCCCGACTCGCCGGGAATGGGGAAAAGCAGCACGCCGTTTCTGGTGCGGGCGCAGGAGATCATCCGCCTGGAAAATCCTGCCATCAATGCCGCGCAACTGGCAGCCGCACTGAACGTTACCGGGCGTACCCTGCAGCGCAGAATGAAAGCCCTGTCGCAGGAGACGCCAAAAGAGTTTATTACCCGCATCCGCATTGAACTGGCCTGTACCATTCTGGCCAGCACCGACGTCAGCGTGCGTCAGACCGCCATGCAGTGCGGCTACAGCGAAGACACCGCCTTCCGTAAAGCCTTCCATCAGGTGATGGCGATGACGCCGGCTCAGTATCGTGAGTGGATAGCACACCGTAAGGCGCAGGTAATTAGCGCCAAATAGTACGCCACGCATTTTGAAAGTTTTTTAATTACTTCAAAATTAATGATCCTGAGAAGTTAATTTATTCATATTTTTTGAAATAACCTTTTGTGATGTGATGCCGATTAACGCTGAGTTGTTGTGTTCTTCCTTTTAAACTTTTTTCCAGGTAAACAGATGATGAATATTACTCAAAGACTTACCCTGGCTTTCATTTTGCTCTCAGCTTCACTGGTGGTGACGGGTATTATTTCTGTGCGACTGCTGGGCGGTTTTCAGGACCGTTTTGAATACGTACAGGCTAACGCAATTCCTTCTATTCGCGATTTATCCGAGCTGATCGATCGCAGCAATAAACTCTCTCTGTCGCTATATAAGCATCAAAGCCAGACTGACAATGCGCGCATGCCGCCGGTCGAGAAAGAGATCGCCCAGCGCCTGGCCGATATTAAAACGCTGGCAGAATATTATTTAGCCAATGATATCTCCAGCGACGAAGACAAGCAGATCACCATTAAAGGCCTGGCGACGCTGCGCGTGGTTGAATCGCGGTTGCCGGCCTTTCTGGCTGCTTCACACGCTCATCAGGATGACGTCACGCTCGGCATGCTGGAAGCCGAAAGCGGTATTGGCGGCGCCATCAGCCAGTTAAAAAATGATTATCGCCAGCAGATGTCGCTTAATTTGTCGCTGGGTGACGGCTTGCGCGTGGTCAACCAGGAGATTTATCACCGCACATTCTGGGGATTGAGTGCCGGGGTCGCGGTGACACTGCTGTTACTGGGTACGCTCACCGCGTTAACTCTGGTGCGCATTCGTCAGAGCCTGAAAGCGATTGGTCAGGTGATGGATCACGTTGGCAGCAGCCTTGACCTGAGCGTCACCGCCGATGACAGCAAAAAAGACGAAGTCGGCAACATGGCCCGCGCCTTTAACCAGCTACTTGACCGGGTTGGCAGCGCGCTGGCGCAGGTCAGTACCGCTTCTCACGCTGTCAGTTCTGCGTCGGCACAAATCGCCGCCGGCAACGAAGATCTCTCCTCGCGGACGGAACAGCAGGCCGCCTCGCTGGAACAGACGGCGGCCAGTATGGCGGAACTGAGCGAAACCGTGCGTCAGACGGCCGACAATACCCGGCAGGCTAATCGTCTGGCCGGTAACGCGACAGAACTTTCAGACGCCAGCGCGGTGTCGCTGGGCAATATGCTCAGCACCATGGCGGAGATCCGCTCCAGCTCGAAAAAAATCACCGAAATTGTCACGCTGATCGAAGGCATTGCCTTCCAGACCAATATTCTGGCGCTTAACGCTGCCGTCGAAGCGGCGCGCGCCGGCGAACACGGAAAGGGCTTTGCGGTGGTCGCGGGTGAAGTGCGCAACCTCTCGCAGCGTTCGACCCAGGCAGCCAGGGAGATCAAACAGCTTATTGATACCTCCTACAGCCTGGTGGAATCTGGTGCGGTACAGGCCGAAGCGGTGGAAGAGAACATGGCCGGACTGAAAACCGCGTTCCGTCAGGTGAATGACCTGGTAAGCGAAATCGCTGCCGCCGCCGAAGAGCAAAACACCGGCATCTCGCAGGTACACCTGGCGATTAATCAGATGGATGATGTCACGCAGCAGAATGCGGCGCTGGTAGAGGAGGCTTCTGCCGCATCCGCGTCATTGCAGGATCAGGCGCAAACTCTGTCCGGCCTGGTGAATCAGTTTTCACTGGCCGGGTCCGCGCGACCTGCTGAGCGCCCGAAAACGGTCTCCGCGCTGAAACGTCCGGCTGCTGTACCCGTGGCCGCCGGGCACGGCATGGACGCGGACTGGCAGAGCTTTTAACCCCATCCGCCCGGCCAGACCGTAAATTGCGTTATTGTTCCGGACCGCCGTGATGTTCACGGCCGGTCCGGCTTCGCCTCCGCTCACAGCAGCTGGCTGAGGTGCAGCTGCCCCATCAACAGCGGGTTATCGCTGTAATCTACCGGGATGGCGACCACAGCCGGTCCTTCCACCTCCATCGCCCGCCGCAACGTGGGTTCCAGTTCAGCTGCGCTGTTCACCGAAAATCCAGCGGCACCAAACGCCTGCGCGTAAGCTTTGAAATCCACCGGCCCGAAGTTCACACCGGACACGCGCTGGTATTTCTTCTCTTCCTGAATCGCCACCATGTTATAGCCATTGTCGACCCAGATGATGTGCAGAATATTGGCCTTTAACCTGACGGCGGTTTCCAGCTCCATGCTGGATTGCAGAAAGCCGCCGTCGCCCGACACCGAAACCACTTTACGGGACGGATCGACCAGCCAGGCGCCAATCGCCCACGGCAGCGCCACGCCCATGGTTTGCTGCCCGTTGGAAATCATGATTTGCCGTGCCCGAAAGCTGTAGAGGTAACGGGCAATCCAGATATGAAAACTGCCCATGTCGACCGTCAGGCTGACGTCACTATTAATGATGTCCTGCATCGCCCGGACGATACGCAGTGGATGCAGGGCGAACTGATCGAGGCTGGCACCCTGCATCGCCAGCAGCTGACGCTGTTGCTGCCGATCCTGCAGAATGGTGGCGGCAGCGTCGCTGAGCTGCAGCGGCGACGTGATTTGCGCGGCGATTTTGCGCACCGTACCGGCGATATCACCTACCAGTTCGGCGTCGGGCTGATAGTGGTTATCGGTCTCGGCGGGCAGCACGTCGATGTGCACCAGCAAGGCGTTGCTGCTGTTCCACATGGCCGGTTCATACTCGACCGGGCTGTAACCAATGGTGATAATCAAATCCGCCTGCTGGAGCAGGCGGTCACCGGCCTGATTGTTAAACAGGCCAACCCGGCCGGCAAAGCGTGAGAAGTGCTCCTGCCGCACCGCGCCCGCCGCCTGATAGGTGCTGGTCACCGGAATACGGCTTTTGCTCAGCAGTTCATGAATCGCCGCGCTGTTCTCCGGCTGGCTGGCCATCAGGCCCAGCATAATCACCGGATTTTTCGCCCGCGTAATCTCGCGGCTTACGGCATTCACCAGCGCGTCGGGCGCAGCGCCCAGCGTGATGTGTGCTGAACGCTGTAACAGGCTGCCTGACACCGGCTGGTCAACAATGTCCTGCGGCAGACTGAGGAATGATGCGCCGCCGCGCCCGTTTTCGGCATGGCGAAACGCGTTCGATACGCACTCCGCGAGCGCCGAGGCATCAGTGACTTCGACGGCAAATTTGGTCACCGGGCGAAACATCGCCACCGTGTCCATGCTTTGATGCACCTGTTTGGCACTGTCGGAGCGCTTAACCGCCCCGCCGATCGCCACCACCGGATCGCCTTCGCTGGTGGCAGTGGCCATGCCGGTCACCAGGTTCGAGCAGCCGGGGCCAGACGTCACCAGCGCTACGCCGGCGTGGCCGGTCAGACGGCCAATCGCCGCGGCCATGAACGCCGCGTTGGCCTCGTGGCGCACCGGAATCAGCTGAATGGAGGAATCCACCAGCGAATCAAACACCTTGTCGATTTTGGCACCGGGAATGCCAAAAATATGGTTTACGCCCTGCGCTTCCAGCTGAGCGACAACCAGGTCTGCACCACTGTTCCACAGCGTCTGGGTTTTAAGCTGTTTCATGATCACCTCTGCGATTAACTTTCGACGGAACGGATCGCGGCATCCAGATCCTGCGGATTGAGATCGGCCTGTAAAAACTCTCGATCCTGCGGCAGGTCGACCACCAGCTTGCTGATGGCACCAAACGTCAGCGTGCCCTGCTCCAGCACATAGTCGAGGATATGCCCGCCGCCCTGACGATCGTCGGTGATGAAGTGCTCGTGATAGCCGGCGACGTTAATACCCTGCATATATTGCGGCGTGCGGAATCCAATCAGCTCACCGTCGCGCTGGCGAAAATCAAAGGTGGGCTGATTGCCCAGCACTTCCGGCATAGAGCGATACGGACGGCACTGGCAGGGCACGGTGCGCGTCTGTACCGAGGCAAAGCGGCCGCTCAGGCGCAGCGCGCAGAAATGGTTATCGGAGGTGATGATGCGATCAATCACCTGATGGACGTCATCGCGCGTGGCGGTATGCGCAAAGCGGTGCTGATGTTCCGGTTTAAAGAAGGTCATCACGGCGAACGGGGTTTGTTGCTCAGGCCGCGCCGGACTGGCGCTGCCGTCGGCGCGCAGCTGATAAACCTGCCGGTCAAATGCCACCAGTTCACCATCCAGCTGATTGAACGTGCCGAGGCCAAAATCGCCCTTCTGCAACAGCTGCGCGACGGTGGTTGAACCGTCATAGACGCCGTTGAGCAGCGCACTCATCAGGGAGGTCTGATAGATAACCTTTTCTGGTGATTGCTGTTCCAGTTGAGTGACGGATGCTTTTAGCTGATCTTCGCATGAACAATCAGATACAAAGTTACACATTTGCTGCCTCACAATCAGATAGTTAAGCCGTGTTAATATCATGGTGGGCTACATAGCTCACAGAATCCAATAGTGAAAACTGCCAACTTCGAGACGTTTTTGATATGGAACTTCGCCACCTGCGTTATTTCGTTGCCGTTGCTGAAACGCAGCACTTTACCCGCGCTGCCGAGTTGCTGGGCATATCGCAGCCACCGCTCAGCCAGCAAATCCAGCGGCTGGAGCACGAGATCGGCACGCCGTTGCTGAAGCGCCTGACGCGCGGCGTGGAACTGACCGATGCGGGCCGCGCGTTTCTGCCCGATGCGATAGCGATTGTGCAGCTGGCCGATATGGCGCTGGAAAAGGCGCGCGGCGTGGCGCGCGGCATGAGCGGCCAGATGTCACTGGGTTTTGCCAGCTCGGTGGCGTTTGGCGCGCCGGTGTTTGAACTGATTCGCGCCTTCAAAACGCGCTACCCGGCGATGGAGCTCATCACCCGGGAAGAGAACATGGCGCTGCTGATGCAGGACTTAGGGGAAGGTTTACTGGATGCGGCGTTCATTCGTCTGCCGTGTGAGAGCAGTAAGGCGTTTAACCTGAAAGTGATCGCCACGGAGGAGATGAAAGTGGCGCTGCCAGCCAGCCATCCGCTTAGCCATTTGCAGAAAGTCTCGCTGGCGCAGCTGGCCGAAGAATCACTGATTATTTTCCCGCGCGAGGTTGCGCCCAGCCTGTACGAATTAATCGTCAGTGCCTGTCTGCGCGCCGGCTTTGATGCAACACGCTTTCAGCAGGCACCGCAGATTACCTCCTCGCTCGGCATGGTGGGCGCAGGCTGCGGGGTTGCGCTGGTGCCGGCTTCACTGTGCTGCGTGAGTAATCCACAACTGGTGTTTCGTGACATTGAGAATAATACATTGTTTACCGACATTGCCTTCGCCTGGCGGCGTAATCATCCGGCCAAAACGGTGCTGCATCTGTTAAGTTTAATTGAAAGTGATTAAGTCCGGCACAAACGGAATTGGCAACATTTATTACGATAATAATCTCGCGGGATATTATTATATCGCTCATTAAAGGTCACCGGAGAATGTTGGCACACGGTGTATTTCAACGGCGCAATTAGTAACTGCTTCATTTTCAAGCGCTATCTGTTGTTCGTGCTACTTATTTATAGGTAGAAATAAACGATATTATCTGGCCGGCTAATGCGCGCATTGCACTGCAGTTCGATGAAATAAAGGAATCGTCGCTTACTAAAAAACTCGTTAAAGAAAATAAATATGACAGATGCCCGCGTTAAGCCTACCATGAGTGATAACTATTATTTAATGCGCGCGGAATTATCCTGCCAGCGACACTGTGTTGTCGGCTGCAGACTGCACTTTTGCTGTTAAATTTCGCACCGGAACCAGGCCGGCGCGGAGGAACTTATGCTGATGAACTTTAACGGTGACGACGATCGCCGTGCGCGGGCATTGAAGGCGCTGCGCAGTCGCGACGAAAGCCGTGACGACGTATTACAAAACTTTGTCCGGCTGACCAGTCAGGCACTGGGTATTCCAGGTAGCTTTGTCTCGGTTCTGGATGATGAACATCAGCATATCTGCGCCGCCCACAATTTTGCGCTGGAGCAGTCTTCCCGCGAGGACTCGCTGTGCCGCCACGCCGTGGACAGTGACGGCGCGGTAGTTATCTCCGACACCCTGCTGGATGCGCGTTTTGCCCGTCATCCGCTGATCATCGGTGCCCCTTTTATCCGCTTTTACGCCGGTGTGCCGCTCAGGCATCGTGACGGTTACGTGCTGGGCACGCTGTGCGTGACCGACGTTGCACCGCACCCGTTCAGCGCTGATCAGGTGAAGGTATTACAGCTGCTGGCCGATCTGGTGATGTCATTCCTCGAAGCGTGGCACTGCGCCGGCTTCACCGATCCGGTCACGGCACTGCCTAACCGCCAGCGCCTGATTCGCGACCTGCAGCGGCTGGCCTCCATCGGGGACCGGACGCCGCAGCGGCTGATCCTGATCGACTGCATTGACATGCCGCGCGCCTACGAGCTGGCGCGCTCCATGGGCATGGGGCCGGTGGAAAGCCTGCTGAAGCACGTCACCACGTTACTGCCTTTGCGCCTGCAGCCCGGTGCGGACGACATCATTTATACCGTCGCCACCGGGCGTTTTGCGATTCTCACCATGGATAACAGCCCGCTGACCGCCGCATCGGTGGCGGAAAACCTGGCAGGGATCAGCGCGGATTTGGACGCGGGCATCTCTGTCGCCCTCACCTGCTTTACCGGCGAGGTCATTTTCATTCCAGCAGAACTCCGCGCACAGGAAGTGCTGCGCCGGGCGGTAAGTGCCCTGCATGAGGCGATTGGCAACCGGGTGCCTGCCATGAGCTTCAGCCTGGTAGCCGATCAGCGCCGCACTCAGGACTTTCTGCTGATGAACGATCTGGCTGCGGCACTGCAACAGGATCAGGGCCTGTGGCTGGCGTTCCAGCCGAAGATCTGCCTGAACAGTGGCCGGCCCGTTGGCCTGGAGGCACTGGTGCGCTGGCGGCATCCGCAGCGCGGCGAACTCGCTCCCGATCTGTTTATCCCGCTGGCGGAACAGACCGAGCTGCTCAGTGCCTTAACCAGCTGGGTGACCGACAAGGCGATCGCCAGGCTAAAACGCCTGCAGCACAGCCCTCTCCAGCTGCCGGTGACTATCAATATCAGCAGCCGCGACTTCTCTGATCCCGGCTTTGCCGATGCGCTGGAAACGAAGATGCTGCAGGCCCGCCTGCCGACCTCGCTGCTGGGCATTGAATGTCTGGAGACCGAGCAGATTATTAACAGTCCCGCCGCGCTACAGGGGCTGGAGATGCTCAAGCTGCGTGGGTTTGGCATCTCGCTGGATGACTTTGGCACCGGCTACAGCAATATCGGCTACCTGCGACGGATGCCGCTGGATGTGATCAAGCTTGATCGCGCGCTGATCAGCGAAATCGCCTCAGATACCGCGTCGCGGATTATCGCGCGCAGCATCATTACCATGCTGAAACAGCTGGATTACACCGTACTGGCTGAAGGCGTAGAGAATGTCGACACCGTTGCTGCGCTGGCGGAGTACGGCTGCGATCAGGCGCAGGGTTACTTTTATGCGCGCCCGCTGCCGGAAAGCGAGCTGGATGCGTGGCTGACGCGCCAGCTCGCGGCACAAAGCTGAGGTATGGTTCAGTGTACGCCGGGGAGCGTCTGGAGCAGATTCAGTGGCAATACGATGAGTCTGTTAGCTTAAAGCAGAATGATACTTTAAAGGTGAAACAGAAATACCCGGCTTAGTTTTAGAGAATGCGCTTCACGGCCTCGTTATAAACCTCCGCGCGTTCTCTTTTACCAACCGAAATCACGAAAACCACCACCTTCTCGTCTATCACCTGATAGACAAGGCGATAACCTGAAGACCTGAGCTTTATTTTGTAGCAGTCAGGCATACCGCGAAGCTTGTTCGCTTCAATACGGGGTGCCTCAAGTACTTCAGCCAGCTTTTTTTTTAATTGTTCACGTACCGTCGAGCCCAGCTTTCGCCATTCCTTTAGTGCCCGCTCGTCAAAATCCAGAAAATAGGCCATCAAAGGTCATCCAGCGTCACACGAACTGGCTTAGGATTGCGAAGCCGCTCTTTCACTATTTCGACCAGCTCAGCATCTTCGTCGCTCAGCAGTGTCTGTTTGAACGGTAAACGTTCATTTTCGGCGATATACTCAAGCATGAGACGAAGCGCTTCAGAGGGAGTCACCCCCATTTTTTCAAGCGCAGCGTAAGAACGTGCTTTGAGTTCATCATCAATACGCAGGTTGATGCTGCCCATGTCCTACACCTCTTGTACATACAAATGTCATTACAAGTATTTCACTCCCTCATGCATATATCAAGTCCTGCCCAGCGTTATACGCGCTCTGCAGGTAATGAGATTCACCGCAACACGACTTCTGCCTTAAACGTAGCCCATCAGTTTCAGCATTGACTGTGCCTGGTGCATCGCTTCGGCGCGATGGGTGACGCCCAGCTTCTGGTACAGATTACGGATATGGGTTTTGATGGTGGTTGCCGCGACGTCCAGCTCGCCGGCGATCTGATCGTTGCTGTAGCCGGAGTAGATCAACCCCAGCACCTGCCATTCGCGCTGGGTCAGCGGACTGGTGCGAATCAGCTCCGGCACATCCGGGTGGTTCAACAGCCGGCTGACGAAGCCCTCATCGAAATGGGCAAACTTATGCCGGTGATACTTGTTGATCTCATTGAGAATGCGCCGGGCCCGATGCTGATCGAGTTCGCTCAGCGTATTGAGCTGAATTAACTGGCGCAGCTGCTGCGCCATCATTTCGCCCTCAATCACGAAGTGGCTAACGAAGCCGGTGCTGCGTGCCAGCTTCAGCGCTTCGATCAGCGCCTGCTGCGCCTCCGCTTTGCGCGCGGTTTGCCAGTAGATTTGATTTAGCAGCAGCAGGTTACGGTTTAAATCACTCATCAGCCGCAGCGCATGCGCATTCTCATTCAGCTCATCGAGGATCACTTCGGCCTGGCTGAGGTTGCCCAGCAGGATCTGCGCCCGCGCCACATTGCGCCACTGGCCCTGCAAAAAATGATTGTTGGCAAAGGCGGGTTTATCGGTATGGCGCATCCAGTGGCTGGCGCTCTGTGCATCGCCCGTCATCTGCCAGTAGATCAGCCGCACTTTGTCGGCGTTGGCAATCCAGTCGCTGTGCAGCACGCCGTTATTCATCAGGTTTTCCAGCCGGCTGAGATAGCTGCGCGCATTATCCAGATTGCCGCGTGCCAGCGAGCACTGAATCAATAGCCCAAGGCACTGGATTTGCTGCTGGGGCGGATAGCCTTTCAGGACTTTGATGCCTGCGCGCGCGGCGTGTTCGGCCTCATCCAGCCGGCCCCACGCCCACATCAGCTGCGCACGGATGCGCAGTAAAAACTCGTGCAGCGGGATGTTCGCCAGATGCTGTTCACTCACCAGCACAAACGCTTTTTCCTGAATCTCCCACGCTGACTGTAAAAAGCCCTGCGCGAACAGGATTTCGCTCTGCTGAATCAAACTCCACAGCGCGTAGTGCCAGGCTTCATCGCGGCGCGCCATCTGTTCGGTTTGCCGCATCAGCGCCAGCGAGTTGGTCAGGTCACCTTTGCAATGCATCACTTCGCCGTGCACTGAGGTGGCCACAATGCGGCTGTAGCGACGCGTTTCCGGCAGCGTTTCCAGCGCCAGCCGTGCCAGCCGCTCTGCTTCGTCGGCGTTGCCGTGATTGATGGCCACCTGTGCGCGCACCGCATTGAATTCGCCCTGCAGCGCGGCGTCAATTTCGCAGTCGCAGCCTTCCTCAAAGCGCGCCAGCAGCCGGTTAACTTCAGAAAAGCGATGCTGGCTCTGCATCAACCAGGCCTGCAGCAGTACCAGTTTCGGACTGGCCAGCAGCGTGCGCCACGGCAGCGCATTCAGCGACTGCTCCAGCAGTGCCAGTTCGCTGCGGTTGAACAGCGTCCACGCATGCTGCAGCAGCACGTCGCGCAGCATATCGGTATCGCCGGACGCCAGCGCATGATGAATCGCCTCGCCGGGAAAACCTTGCGCCATCCAGCTTTGCGCGGCCGCGCGGTGAATGGCCGGTAGCTCGCTGGCCAGCTCCCATTCGCAGCGCTGACGCAAAAAGCTGCCGAACAGCGGGTGATAGCTGAACCACTGCCCTGAATCATCCATGCGCTGAATAAACAGCCCCTGACGTTCAATTTCTTCCAGCCGCATGCGCCCGTTGTCTTCACCGGTCACGCAGGCGACCAGCGCATCATTCATCGACTGCAATAACGCGCTTTTCAGCAAAAAATGGCGCGTGGCGGCATCGACGTTATCCAGCACTTCCTCGACCAGATAATCGGAAAGGTGGCTGGCATTAATACCGGAGAGCCGGCGAGCGGAGTCCTGCGCCGATGCCGCGCCCTGACGGGTGGACAGTGCGATCAGCTGTAACGCGGTCGCCCAACCTGCTACATCATCACACAGACGGTTGCTCTCATCCGGCGCGAGCGGCGCACTCAGGCGGCAGTCGAAGAACTGTTTCGCCTCCTGATGGGTGAAGGCCAGCTGCTGGCTGCCCAGCTCCAGCAGTTGTTCACGCACGCGCAGATTAGCAATACCCAACTGCGGCAGATTGCGGGACAGCACTACCAGCGTCAGGTTATCCGGCTGATGGCGCAGGAAAAAGCGCATCGCTTCATGCACGGCAGGATTGGTGATGTGATGATAATCATCGATGATCAGCCACAGCGGCTGCTGCCACGCGGCCAGCTCATTAAACAGCTGGGCGAACAGCGCATTGAGGTTCACGTACTGACGCTTTTGCGCCAGCGTCTCGCTGCGGCTGCATGCGCCGCGGGTAGCCTGCTGCAGCGCGGCGATCAGGTAATCGGCGAAGCGCTCCGGCTGATTGTCGCCCTCGTCTAATGAATACCAGCCCAGCTCGCTTTTATCAGCCGCCCACTGCGATACCAGCGTGGTTTTGCCGTAGCCCGCCGGGCTGGCAATCAGCACCAGCCGGTAATTCGCCGCTGCGCTGAGCTTTTGCAGCAGACGATCGCGGGTAACCGTGCTTTCAGGACGAACGGGACGACTCAGTTTTGAGGGTATCAACATGGGCGCACGCTTCTCCGTTAACGTTCAGCGCATCATTTTTTTACGCTTCGTAATTAATAGTCATACACGTTCGGAGATTCGGTTACTGAATGCAAGCGAACTGATTAGTTACGCTTTACAAAAGCGAGTGTTATCACACTCCTGCCGCGCTTTCAGATTTACCTCAGCCTCTCCACCCTCCCTGTCCTCCCCGTGGAATTTTTTACAGGAGGAGGTAGCCGCCTGGCGGCAGCGTCACACTGCCTGTAACCCTATTTATTCGACTGGAGTTTCCCTATGGCACTGCCCACATTTGACCCTGACCGTTTTTCTGCCGCGCTGGTGCGCCAGTGGCAACGTTTTGGCCTGCCGGATGCGCAGGAAATGAGCCCCGACCAGTGGTGGCACGCGCTGAGCGGCGCGCTGGCCGAACTGCTGGCGGATATACCGGTGCAGCCGGCCGCTGGCGGACAGCGCCACGTTAATTATCTGTCAATGGAGTTTCTGCTGGGCAGGCTGACCGGCAACAATCTGCTGAATCTCGGCTGGTACGACGGCGTTAAAGCGACGCTGGCCGCAGCAGGCGTGACGCTGAGTGACGTGCTGGAGCGTGAAACCGATCCGGCACTGGGCAACGGCGGTCTGGGACGGCTGGCCGCCTGTTTTCTCGATGCGATGGCGACCACCGGCCAGCCTGCGCTCGGCTATGGCCTGAACTACCAGTACGGTCTGTTTCGCCAGCATTTTGTCGGGGGCGCGCAGCACGAACAGCCGGATGACTGGCAGCGCGATCGTTATCCCTGGTTTCGCCACAACGCGGCGCTTGACGTGCAGGTCGGACTGGGCGGCAGCGTGACCACCATTGACGGCGTGGCGCACTGGCAGCCTGCTTTTGTTGTGCAGGGTGAAGCCTGGGATCTGCCGGTGGTCGGTTTCCGCAACGGCATCACGCAGCCCTTGCGTCTGTGGCAGGCAAAGCATGCCCGACCGTTTGATCTCCAGCGTTTCAATAACGGCGATTTTCTGCGTGCAGAACAGCAAGGCATTGAGGCGGAAAAACTGACCAAAGTGCTCTACCCGAATGACAACCATCAGGCAGGCAAAAAGCTGCGTCTGATGCAGCAGTATTTCCAGTGTGCCTGTACGCTGGCGGATATTCTGCGCCGTCATCAGGCGGCGGGACGATCCATCGAAACGTTAGCGGATTATGAAGTGATCCAGCTGAACGATACGCATCCGACGCTGGCCATCCCGGAGCTGTTGCGCCTGCTGCTGGATGAGCACCGGCTCAGCTGGCAGGACGCATGGCGCATTACCCAGCGCACCTTCGCCTATACCAACCACACGCTGATGCCGGAAGCGCTGGAGTGCTGGAACCTGCGCCTGGTGCGCAGCCTGCTGCCGCGCCATCTGATGATCATCAATACGCTCAATGCGCAGCTAAAACAGCAGGTTGAGGCGCGCTGGCCGGGTAATCAGGCGATCTGGTCAAAACTGGCGCTGGTGCACGATCAGCAACTGCGCATGGCAAATCTGTGCGTGGTCGGCAGCTTTGCAGTCAACGGCGTGGCGGCGCTGCACTCGCGGCTGGTGGTACAGGACCTGTTCCCCGAGTATCACGCGCTGTGGCCGGAGAAGTTTCACAATGTCACCAACGGCATCACGCCGCGTCGCTGGATCAACCAGTGCAATCCGGCGCTGGCGGCGCTGATCAACAAAACGCTGCAGCGTCCGTGGCTTAACGATCTCGATGCGCTGCAGGATCTGACGCCATTCGCCGATGACGCCGCCTTCCGCGCCGAATATCGCGCCATTAAGCAGCACAACAAGCAGGCACTGACAGAGTGGATCGCCGCCCGAACCGGCATTGCGGTGCAGCCTGATGCGCTGTTTGACGTCCAAATCAAGCGGCTGCACGAATACAAACGGCAGCACCTGATGCTGCTGCACATGATTGCGCTGTGGCAAACGCTGGTCAGCGATCCGCAGGCCAATCTGGCTCCGCGCGTGATGCTGTTTGGTGCCAAAGCGGCGCCGGGTTATGCGCTGGCGAAAAACATCATTTACGCCATCAATAAAGTAGCAGAGACCATTAACCACGATGCGCGCGTCGGCGACCGGCTGAAAATTGTCTTTATCCCTGATTACAACGTGTCGGTTGCCGAGCGCCTGATCCCGGCCGCCGATCTCTCGGAACAGATCTCTACTGCGGGCAAAGAAGCATCCGGTACCGGCAATATGAAGCTGGCGCTGAACGGTGCACTCACCATCGGTACGCTGGATGGGGCCAACGTTGAAATCGCGCAGCAGGTCGGTGAAGAGAATATCTTCATCTTTGGCCATACCGTAGAGCAGGTCAGCGCGCTGAAACAGGCCGGTTACTCGCCATTGAACTGGCGCAGTAAGGACGCGCAGCTGGATCGCGCGCTGACCGCGCTGGAAGATGGCACCTTCAGTAACGGCGACCGCACGGCGTTCAGCGATCTGGTCAACAGCCTGGGCGCGCAAGGCGGCGATCCTTATCTGGTACTGGCTGATTTTCGCCACTATCTCAACGCGCAGCAGCAGGTTGAAGCGCTGTGGGCCGATCCTGAGGCCTGGACGCGCGCCGCAATCCTCAATACCGCGCGTTGCGGCATGTTCAGTGCCGATCGCGCCATTCGTGACTATCAGCAACGTATCTGGCAGGCCAGCCGCTAAGGAACGCCATGAAACCCAAAGATGCTCTTGATCGCCGTGCTGACGCGCTTATTGCTGCGGAATATATTGATGCGCACGGAAAACCGCGGCAGATTTCTGCTCTTACCCATCAGCGTCTCGCTGCGCTGATGCAGGCGCCTGTGAACGGCTCCGCACCGCTGCCGCCGGTGGTGATTTTTTATGTCGGACAGCCACTGAGTCTGGCACCGGTGCTCAGCGCCGACGCGGAATGGCAGCTGACGAGCGAAAGCGGTGAAAGCTGGTCCGGGCGCTGCCAGCCGGGTGAAGCGTTGGTGTTGCCCGCGTTGCCCGCCGGTTATCACCAGCTGACATTGACCCAGGAGTTACAGTGTCACTGTTGCCCGATTATAGTGGCACCCCGCCGCTGCTACGAACCTGCGGAACTGCTGGCGGGCGAATCGCTGTGGGGCAGCTGTATTCAGCTGTATACGCTGCGCTCTGCGGCTAACTGGGGCATCGGGGATTTCGGCGATCTGCGGCAGATGATCGCTGAAACCGCGCGGCGCGGCGGCGCGTTTGTCGGGCTCAATCCGCTGCACGCGCTGTTTCCTGCCGCACCGGAGAGCGCCAGCCCTTACAGTCCCTCGTCCCGGCGCTGGCTCAACATCCTCTATATCGATGTGAGCGCCGTGGCCGATTTTGGCCTCAGCGACGCGGCGCAGGCCTGGTGGCAAGCTGAGGAGACGCAGCAGGCGATTCGGGCAGCGCGTGACGCCGCGTGGGTGGATTACCCTGCCGTCACCCGGCTTAAGCTGCAGGGACTGCGGCTTGCCTGGCAGCAGTTTCGCCGGCGCACGGCAGATGATGGACAGGCGCAGGCGTTTGCAGAGTTTGTGCGTGCCGGGGGCGACAGCCTGCTGCATCAGGGGCTGTTTGATGCGCTGCACGCGGCGCGCAGCGCCCAGGATGGCACGGGTTATGGCTGGCAACACTGGCCGGCCGAATGGCAGCAGGCGAACAGTGCGGCAGTGCTGGCGTTCCGCATCGAGCACAGCGACGAGGTGCGCTTCTACATGTGGCTGCAGTGGCTGGCGGCAGAGCAATTCGCCGCCTGCTGGCAGCTGTGTCAGCAGCAGCAGATGGCGATCGGGCTGTATCGCGACCTGGCGGTGGGCGTGGCGGCGGATGGCGCGGAAACCTGGCGCGATCGGCAGCTTTACTGCCTGGACGCCAGCGTTGGCGCGCCGCCGGATATCCTCGGTCCGCTCGGTCAGAACTGGGGATTGCCGCCGATGGACCCGCAGGTGATGGCCGCGCGCGGCTATGAACCGTGGATCGCCCTGCTGCGCGCCAGCATGCGCGACTGCGGCGCGCTGCGCATTGACCATGTGATGGCGCTGCTGCGTTTATGGTGGATACCGAAGGACGAAAGCGCGGCGCACGGTGCCTATGTGCACTATCCGGTGGATGATTTGCTGGCGATTCTGGCACTGGAGAGCCAGCGCCATCGTTGCATGGTGATTGGCGAGGATCTGGGCACCGTGCCGGAAGCCATCGTTGATAAACTGCGCGACGCCGGTGTGTACTCCTACAAAGTGCTCTACTTTGAGCAGGAATCGCAGCGCCACTTCCGCGCGCCAGCGACGTGGCCGCGTCAGGCGATGGCCGTTACCACCACCCATGATATGCCGACGCTGCGCGGCTGGTGGCAAAGTGACGATTTGCGGCTGGGCAGCGCGCTGGGGCTGTACCCCGATCGGGCGATTCTCGCTGGCCTGTATCGCGATCGGCGCCTGGCTAAACAGGCGTTGCTGCGTACGCTGTTGCGCAGCGGTGATCTGCCGCCGCGCCGCCGCTTCCGGCGGGCCAGCGTGCGCATGAGCCATCAGCTTAGTCAGGCGATCCATCGCTATCTGGCCCGCAGCCAGTGTGCGCTGCTCGGTTTGCAGCCGGAAGAGTGGCTGGATATGGCACTGCCGGTCAACGTGCCGGGCACCGTCGATCAGTATCCCAACTGGCGACGTAAACTAAGCGTAACGTTGGAAGCGATGGCGGAGGATGACAGGATCGATGCGTTGCTGACGGCGGTACAATCACGTCAGCGTCAGCGTCAGCGTAAGTAGCACGAAACCGACCTGCTGCGTGCAGGTCGGAGTGCCATAAAAAAGGTGCGCCGAAGCGCACCAGGTGGGGCAACTCAGCACTGTCGGGGCAGTTTCACCCCTTGCCTTTAACACTGCTGATAAAGGTTTGCCGCGCCGAGGTCGATCCCAGACGCTCTGCTTCATCCAGCAGCTTCAGCGCTTTATCGATATTGCCCTGTTGCACCGCCTGACGAATGCTCTGATTGAAATAGCTTTCCGTCTCATTCACCAGCGGTGCCGGTTCAGGCGCTGGCGCGCGCGCCGTCGTGGCGGCCATGGCCGGCCGGGTGCTGCCAACGGTCACGGCGGCAGGCGCGGCTGAGCCAAACAGCGGGCCGACCAGTATCGACGAGCCGGAACTGGTTGCCACTTTCAGTTTGATTTTGCCGTCGCGACTGTGACGCGCCACCGGATCGGGAATATCCGGTACCGCATGGCCGGTGCCTTTGGCATAAGCTTTGGCCGGATCCAGCAACGTGGTGGTCTGGGTTAAATCCTGGTCGGTGGTGAACACGAGCAAATAGATCTTCTGCTGGCCCGGCACCGGCGTCAGCTTCATCACTCCTTCCAGCCGGTCGGCGCTCATCACGCCGGGCTGCTGATAGCTAAAGAAGCGGCTCGGAAACCACGCGGCCGGCTGCAGGTTTTCGTCCAGTACCAGCACATTAGGGGCAAAGACCTGATTGTGTACCACCTCGCTGCTTAGCGTAACCGTCAGCTCGCCCTGATTGGCAGGCAGGCTGTAAGCCGCAATGGCCCCTGTTACGCCACGTACATCCAGCGGCGTTGCGCTTTGTGTCAGCGTGGTGGTTTGTGCACGTGAAGCATCCACCGGCTGCCAGCTCAGCTGCTGCAGCCGCGCGGTGGGAATGGACGGCGCCGCGGAAAGATCCTGTGGCACCAGATTGATGTCGGCCTGAACTGGCATAATGACGCCGGTCAGCAGCGCGCTGCTCAGGCAGAAGGCGATAAGATGTTTTTTCATTGTGATATCCCAACAAGCTGTCAGGCAGCGGCGTGGGCCAGGCAATGGCTGCCGCTGTCCGAAAACGCCGTGCGTCTGCCGCACGGCGGATGTTTGCTTAACCTGCGCAGCGCCTTACCACCAGATTTCCATCTGTGCGCCGAAGGTCCACTCATCGTTGTCGCCACGGCTGTTGGTGAACAGACCGTTGCCGCTGCTGTCCGCTGCGGCCAGCGACGTGATATCGCCGGAGGCGTCTTTGCTGTAGCCCCACTTCTCATCCCATTTGGCATAGGTAGCGAACAGGCGCAGCGCCGGACGTGACCAGATGCTGTCGCCAGCCTGCCACTGCTGCGCCAGGGTAATTTTGTACTGGCCGTTGCGTTCGCTGACCTGCTGTGACTTAACGTTGTCATAGCCGACTTCCAGCAGGGTGCTCATGATCGGCGTCCATTTGTACATAGGACGTACGCCGACGGTGTACCACTCGGTTCCGCGGTTGTTATCCAGATCGACGTTCTGGTACATCGCCACGTACATCAGATCCCAGCGATCGGCCAGCGAGATCGCACCGTGATCGAGGATGCGGTACATATTGCCGTTGTTATTGATGTTGCTGCCCTGCGGCAGGCCTTTGCCCTGCGAGGTCAGCGCATCAGTGGCGTACTGCAGCACAAACTTGTTGTAGCCTTTCAGCATGCTCTGCGTGTGTTCCGCGGTGAACATCCAGCCATCTTTCGACGCGCCGTCATCTAAGCGATAGCCGTCACGCGCGTTGGCGCGGCCATAGTCGACACCCAGTTCCAGCACGCCATTGGGGTTAGTTTCCAGGCCGGCGAGACGCACATCAAAAACGTCGTTGGCGGTACTGGTGGCGTAATCACGAATCTGGTCACTGGAGAAGGTGTAAGAGCCGCCCGCTTCGGAAGAGCGCGTCGCGGCGAACGAGAGCTTACCAAACCCGAGATCGACATCTTCCAGACCGGCACCCGGACCGGAGATATCCCAGTAGTAGAAGTCGATCATGTGAACATCGTGACGCTGATAAAAGCGTTTACCGGCCCAGATGGTGGAACCCGGCAGCGCATCGATCAGGTTTTTTCCTTTCACGTTGGCTTCACGGAAGGCCGGTGAGGTCGCTTCCCAGTCATTCTGCTGGGAAACGGAATAGGCGACGTTGGTATCGAAATAGAAACTTTTATCGCCCTCTTTCCACACTTCCTGACCCAGTTTCAGTTCAGCATAGGTTTCACATTCGTTGCCCAGACGGTATTTGCTTTGCGCGCCGGTAGCCTGAAAGCACTGTTGCTCACCGCCGCTGCCGGTCCAGCCGATACCCGAACGGGCGTAACCCGTAAAATCGACCGCCATGGCTTGAGCGGAGAGCGTACCCGCTGCGATGGCAATCGCGACGGGAAGTTTGCGCAGAGTTAACATTTTCTATCTCCTGAGGTCATTGCTTTTATTGTTTTGCAGGGCTAAACACCGGGTTCCTGATGCAGCCTGCGGCAGGCGCTCCCGTCCTCGCGGAACAGGTGACAACGCTCCGGCGGCAGGCCAATACCCATCAGGGCGCCCTCTTCTACCAGCACCACGTCCTCCTGGCGGTACACCAGGTTCTGACGAATGGCGGGGATCTGGATATGGATCTGCGTCTCGTGGCCGAGCTGCTCAACCACCTGCACTTCGCCCTCCAGCGTGACATCGGCGATGTCGCTGGAGAGCAGATGTTCCGGACGAATACCCAGCGACATGTTGCTGCCGACCTGGACGCCGGCGCTCTCCACCGGCAGCCATACAAGCTGATCGTTGGGCAGACGCACCTGCACCTGATCGATGGCGGTGGCGGTCACTTTGACGGGCAGAAAATTCATGCGCGGCGAGCCGATAAAACCGGCAACGAAGCGGTTAGCGGGATAGTGATAGAGTTCGAGCGGCTTGCCGACCTGGGCGATGCGACCGGCGTCCAGCACCACGATCTTGTCGGCCAGCGTCATCGCTTCGATTTGATCGTGCGTAACGTAAATCATGGTGCGCTTCAGGCGCTTATGCAGGCGTGAGATTTCGATGCGCATCTGTACGCGCAGCGCGGCATCAAGATTGGACAATGGCTCGTCGAGCAGAAACACACGCGGTTCGGCCACCAGCGTGCGCCCGATGGCCACGCGCTGCCGCTGTCCGCCTGACAGCGCTTTGGGTCGCCGTTCCAGCAGGTGCGCCAGCTGTAACACCTCCGCCACCTGATTGACGCGCTGCTGGATCTCAGCACGCTTTACGCCGGCCAGCTTAAGGCCAAACGACATGTTTTCGGCCACCGAAAGGTGCGGATAAAGGGCGTAAGACTGAAACACCATGCCAATACCGCGCTCAGCGGGCGGAACATCGTTCATACGCTGACCGCCAATCAGCAGATCGCCGCGGGTGATGGTTTCCAGGCCGGCGATCATGCGCAGCAGCGTTGATTTGCCGCAGCCGGAGGGACCGACGAACACCACAAATTCCCCTTCGCCGATCTCCAGATTGATGTCTTTTGATACCTCAGTATCGCCCCAGGCCTTGGTGACATGGTGTAACGCAACGCTCGCCATGATGCTTTCCTCTTCGCAGGCTCATGCTTGCCTGCAGCACCGCAGGCAGACTCCGGCGACCACTATGGGCAGGGGCAGACGGCGCAACATCCTCCACCGTGTGGGTTTTTACTGGGGGATGAGGCGGGAGGAGGAGTACACGTACGCCAGCCGCGCCGGCGCGACGTTCACGGCAATTTTGTGAGCTGTCACGCAGAGCTGACGCGTCAATAGTGTGCGCCAGCGCGTATTAAGGCGCTGTTTTGCAAGCGCGATCACGGCTTAGTGCCGTTGGGCGTAGATCGCAGGAGGATGAAGAAATGGCATACCGCCGCACAATGATGCCATTAATGATTTCCGCTTCCGCTAACAGGATGGAGTTATGACAATGAAAACCGGCGCACGCGTTCTGGCCCTTTCCGCCCTTACGGCCGTACTGTTTTCGGCTTCGGCCGTGGCCAAAATTGAAGAAGGTAAACTGGTCATCTGGATCAACGGTGATAAGGGCTATAACGGCCTCGCCGAGGTAGGCAAAAAATTCGAGCAGGACACCGGTATCAGCGTGACGGTTGAACATCCTGACAAAATGGAAGAGAAATACCCGCAGGTCGCCGCGACCGGGGATGGGCCGGACATCATCTTCTGGGCGCACGATCGCTTTGGCGGCTATGCCCAGTCAGGACTGCTGGCCGAAGTCACACCGGATCAAAACTTCCAGCAAAAACTGTTTCCGTTTACCTGGGATGCAGTGCGCTTCAACGGCAAGCTGATTGGCTATCCGGTGTCTGTGGAGTCGCTGTCGCTGATTTACAACAAAGATCTGCTGCCCACCCCACCGAAAAGCTGGGAAGAGATGGCGGCGCTGGATAAGCAGCTGCGCGCCAAAGGCAAGAGCGCCATCATGTTTAACCTGCAGGAACCCTATTTCACCTGGCCGCTGCTGGCCGCCGGTGGCGCCTATGCTTTCAAAAAGACCGATAGCGGCTATGACGTGAAAGATACCGGCGTCGACAACGCCGGCGCGAAAGCAGGCATGCAGTTCCTCGTCGATCAGGTGAAAGCCAAAATCCTTAATGCCGATACCGACTATTCGATTGCCGAAGCGGCCTTCAATAAAGGACAAACCGCGATGACCATCAACGGTCCGTGGGCGTGGAGCAATATCGACAAAAGCGGCATCAACTACGGCGTTACGCTGTTACCGACGCTGAACGGCAAGCCGACCAAAACCTTTGTCGGCGTACTGAGCGCGGGCATCAACGCGGCCAGTCCTAATAAAGAGCTGGCCAAAGAGTTTCTGGAAAATTATCTGCTGACCGACGCCGGTCTCAACGCGGTTAACAAGGACAAGCCGCTGGGCGCGGTCACCCTGAAGTCTTTCCAGCAAACGCTGGAGAAAGACGCGCGCATCGCCGCCACCATGAACAATGCGCGCAATGGCGACATCATGCCTAACATCCCGCAGATGGCGGCCTTCTGGTATGCGATGCGCACCGCGACGCTGAATGCGCTGAGTGGTCGTCAAAACGTCGATGCGGCGCTGAAGGATGCGCAGGCGCGTCTCAATAAGTAATGCTGTTACGGAGCCGACGGCTGTCGGCTCGCCACTGGCTGTTAAGGAACACCGTATCATGTCAGGAATACCGCAAAAGAGACGGCACAGCCTGGTGCTGCGCAGCCTGCTGGTCGGGATCGGCTGTCTGCTGGTCGGCTACCTTCTGGTGCTGATGTATGCTCAGGGTGAATACCTGTTTGCTCTGGTCACGCTGGTAGTCAGCGCCGCAGGCCTGTGGATTTACACCAACCGGCGCGCCTATGCCTGGCGCTACGTTTATCCGGGACTGGCTGGCATGGCGCTGTTCGTGCTGTTTCCACTGGCCTGTACCGTCGCCATTGCCTTCACCAACTACAGCAGCACCAATCAGCTCAGTGAGGCGCGCGCGCAGCAGGTGCTGCTGAGTCGCCAGTATCAGGCCGGGGACGCGATGAACTTCGCGCTGTATCCGCAGGGCGATCGCTGGCAGCTGGCGCTCAGCGCGGGCGAAAACAGCTTCCTGTCTGCGCCGTTTACGCTGGGTGGTGAACAGCAGCTCAGCCTCACGCCAGCCGCGCTGCCCGCCACCGCGCGCGCCAGCTTAAAAATCATCACCCAAAACCGTCAGGCGCTGAGTCAGTTAACTGCCCGGCTGCCGGATGGTCGCGAGCTGGTGATGAGTTCGCTGCGCCAGTTTTCCGGCACGCGGCCGCTGTATGTGCTGGACGCACCGGGACAGCTGAGAAATCAGCAAAACGGTGCTCGCTATCAGGCTAACCGGGACACGGGGTTCTATCAGCAGATCAATGCAGATGGCAGCTGGGCCAGCGAACAGCTCAGCCCTGGCTTTACCGTTGGCGCAGGCTGGAAAAACTTTGCCCGCGTGTTCACCGACGAGGGCATTCAGAAACCGTTCCTGGCGATATTTGGCTGGACGCTGCTGTTTTCGCTGTTAACCGTGCTGCTGACGGTCGCGGTAGGCATGGTGCTGGCGTGTCTGGTGCAGTGGGAAGCGCTGCGGGGCAAGGCCATCTATCGTGTGCTGCTGATTCTTCCCTACGCGGTACCGGCATTCATTTCGATACTGATTTTCAAGGGGCTGTTTAACCAGAGTTTTGGCGAAATCAACGTCATGCTCAATGCGCTGTTTGGCTTCAAGCCAGCGTGGTTCAGCGATCCGACGCTGGCGCGCGCCATGCTGGTGATCGTCAATACCTGGCTGGGTTATCCCTACATGATGATCCTGTGCATGGGCTTGCTCAAGGCGATCCCGGACGATCTGTATGAAGCGTCCGCGATGGATGGCGCCGGGCCGCTGCAGAATTTCTTTTTGATTACGCTGCCGCTGCTGCTGAAACCGCTATTGCCGCTGATGATCGCCAGCTTTGCTTTTAACTTCAATAACTTCGTACTGGTGCAGCTGCTGACTAATGGTGGCCCCGATCGACTCGGCACCACTACGCCGGCGGGCTACACCGATCTGCTGGTCAACTACACCTGGCGCATCGCCTTTGAGGGCGGCGGCGGTCAGGACTTCGGCCTGGCGGCAGCCATCGCCACGCTGATCTTCCTGCTGGTCGGTGCGCTGGCGGTGATTAACCTGAAAGCGCTACGCATGAAGTTTGATTAAGGAGGCGTTATGGCCATGGTACAACCGAAATCGCAGAAGCTGCGTCTGCTGCTGACGCATCTGCTGCTGCTGCTGTTTATCGCGGCAATCCTGTTCCCGCTGCTGATGGTGATTGCCATCTCGCTGCGCAGCGGCAATTTCGCCACCGGCAGTCTGATCCCGGAACAGATTTCCTGGGAACACTGGCGGCTGGCGCTCGGGTTCAGCGTTACCCATGCCGATGGTCGCGTGACGCCGCCGCCCTTCCCGGTGCTGCTGTGGCTGTGGAATTCGGTGAAGATCGCCGCTATCAGCGCACTGGGGATTGTGGCGCTCTCGACCACCTGCGCCTACGCGTTTGCCCGCATGCGCTTCGCCGGTCGCGCCAGTTTGCTTAAGGGCATGCTGATTTTTCAGATGTTCCCGGCGGTGCTATCGCTGGTGGCGCTCTATGCGCTGTTTGACCGGCTGGGGCAATATCTGCCGTTTCTCGGCCTCAATACCCACGGCGGCGTGATCTTCGCCTATCTGGGCGGCATCGCGCTGCACGTCTGGACCATTAAGGGCTATTTCGAAACCATTGATAGTTCGCTGGAGGAAGCGGCGGCGCTGGATGGTGCCACGCCGTGGCAGGCGTTTCGTCTGGTATTGCTGCCGCTTTCGGTGCCAATCCTCGCGGTGGTGTTTATCCTGGCGTTTATCGCTGCGGTCACCGAAGTACCGGTCGCCTCGCTGCTGCTGCGCGACGTCAACAGCTATACCCTCGCGGTAGGGATGCAGCAGTATCTTAATCCGCAGAACTATCTGTGGGGCGATTTCGCCGCGGCGGCCGTGCTGTCCGCCATTCCCATCACGCTGGTGTTTTTACTGGCGCAGCGCTGGCTGGTGAGCGGCCTGACGGCAGGCGGTGTAAAAGGTTAAAGATTCATCAGTACCACTGCTTCCTCAACGGCAACCACCTGTTGAGGTTTTGGCGGCCAATGGCCGCCGTTTTTATTGCGGGCATAAAAAAAGTGGGGCACCGTGGCCCCACTTTGTTGGTTTACTGCGCTGGGTTATTCCGGCAGTGCGTAAACCACCACCTGATCACCCACCTGATCCTTCAGGATGGTGTTACCACCGGCGACAAAGGCAACATACTGCCGGCCTTTGTATTCATACACCGAGGGGTTGGCAACCGCGGGCGCTTCGACCTGATCGGACCACAGCTCTTCGCCGTTATCCAGTGAATAGGCGCGTACTTTGGCATCCATTGAGGCACCGATAAAGATCACGCCGCCGGCGGTGACTGCCGGACCGCCAATGGTTGGCGAGCCCCAGCTTTCCGGCATGAAGAAGCCGTACTGCTGCGACGCGCCGACCGGACGACGCCATTTCACATCACCGGTGTGCATATCGAGCGCCACGATCTCGCCAAACGGAGGCTGCCAGCACGGCATGCCGAGCCAGTTATTCGCCACCATCAGGCGCAGGCCGTAAGGCGCGCCTTCCTGCGGGGCGAAACCACTCTCGTTACCCGAGCCGTTATCGGCCTTGTCGTAATCGGCGCGGCTGTACAGCTTCACGTATTGCACGATGTGTGAGGTGTTCACAATGGCGATCTGTTTTTGCGGATCGAACGCCACGCCGCCCCACTGCACGCCGCCCGCGCTGTCCGGATAGGTCAGTGCGCCTTCGCCTTTGGTAGTCGGCGGCGTGTACATGCCGTCATAGCTCAGTTTATCCCACAGGCGTGAGCACTGACCGGCACCAACAATATCGGCCAGCTTCCAGATCGCCGGTTTTTTGGACTGATCCAGCAGCGGTGCCGGTTTGGTCGGGAACGGCTGGGTCGGCGACAGTTTCTCGCCCTGCACCGAACCATCGCCCTGCGGCACCGGACGCTCCTCAATCGGCCAGACATCTTCACCGGTCAGGCGATTGACCACAAACAGGAAACCCTGCTTGGTGGCCTGAATCAGCGCCGGAATCTGCTTGCCGTTCACGGTAATGTCCATCAGCGTCGGTGCTGAGTTGATGTCGTAATCCCACACATCATGATGCACCCACTGTCGCGACCACACCACTTTGCCGGTATTTACATCCAGCGCAGTCGTGGAGGTGCCGAGTGGAATTGGATCGACGCGGTTGCCGCCCCAGTAGTTTGGCGAAGGTGATGACACCGGCAGATAAACCAGGCCATGCGCTTCGTCGGCCGACATGTGGGTCCAGACGTTAGCCGTACCGGTGCGCGGGCGAATGCTGGCCGGGATGGCGTCAAAAGTCCATTCACGTGCCCCGGTCTGCGCGTTGATTGAAAACACCGTGCCCGGCGGCGCTTCTGCGTAAGCCCAGTCTTTGCCCGCCCAGCCAACGATCAGGTGATCACCCACCACCGTCGGCGGCTGGAGCAGGGACAGCGGGAATTTAGCGTTAACCGTATTCCACTGGTTGACGTTGAGCACGCCTTTATCTGCAAAGTTTTCGCACGGCTTGCCGGAATCGGCATCCAGTGCGTACAGCTTGCCGTCAACGGTGCCCATATAAACGATTTTCTGGCAGGCCTGACCCGCCTGCGGATTTTTCGCCTGCCAGTAAGAGACGCCACGATTTTTCAGTACCGGCTGGGTCAGCGCCTGACGTGGCGATTTAGTATCGTAGTGCCATTTCTCCTTGCCGGTGCCCGGATCCAGCGCAATCAGCCGATCAAATGGCGTGCCGATGTACAGCGTATCGTTGGCAAAAATTGGCGTGGCGGACCAGACGGTCGCCGGCGTGTCGCCCTTGCCATCCGAAACGTCACCGGTGTGAAACTCCCAGATTTTTTTCAGCTTGCTGACGTTGTCGGCGGTGATTTGTTTCAGCGGGCTGTATTTCTGCGCGTTGAGCTGGCCGTGAAAACTGTCCCACGTCGCCGTGGAGGGCACCAGCGGCGTGGCCGGCTGGCTGGCAGAGGCCACTTTCTCGCCGTCGCGCTTGCCGCTGGAGACATCATCGGTGGCGTGCGTGGTGCCGGGTGCCTGCTGATCGGCCGCATCCACGTTGAGTTTCTCCTGCGTACCCATCGACGCCTCAGCGGCTTTATCTTCGGCGCGTAGCGTGGCAGGTGCCATCAGCAGCGCCAGGGCAGTCATGCCGACTTTGAGCAGCGGAACGTATTTTTCATTATGCACGGTTAGCTCCTTGTGCGGTGGCGTGGCGAACGCGATGCGCCGGGTTGCGCGCCAGCATAATCAGACCCATCAGCCCGATGACCATTGCCAGTGTAATGATCCCCTGATGCAGCAGCGCGGCAGCAAAACCGATCGCGCATAGCAGCAGCAGCGTGATGACGATCAGGAAAATGCGCCCGGCACGGCCGGTGGCCGCGCGCAGCAGGAAGGTCAGCACCGCCAGCACGACGCTGGCAATAGCGACGCCCAGCGCGCCAATGGTGCCGGTGACACCGGTGAGTGGCGTGAGCCAGGCATACAGCGCGACGGCAAAGCCGATGAGTGCCGCCAGCAGCAACAATAAACTGCCCAAACGGGAGGATTGAGATTGCAACATACCAGGAAGTCCCTTAAGGATGAAAGCACGGAAAACAGCGTGTACTGATGAGTCAATGCGGCTGTTGTTCGCGCGGGCTAATCAAATTAACGCCAGCGCAGCGTGAAAAGCAGCGACATATATCACTTCGCGTTGCTGAGTATAGACGATGATATTCAGGCTGCCCGCCGGATTAGATGCAGAGAGGGAGTCAGATAAAAATGGGGAATTTGTAATGGTCGGAGCGTGTATTTACAAAGGATAATTTAGCGAGGCCAGACAGGCGGCACGGCAAGGATGTTGATTACCGAGGCTCAGTCCGCAGGATATTTAAACCCTGCGGACTGAGTTAGAGACAAATAAGGCGTTACGCGTTAGCCCTGCAGTTCTTTCCGCACAATCTCTGCGCCGGCACTTAATGCCTGCAGCTTGCCGTAAGCCACATGACGCGACAGCGGCGTCATGCCACAGTTGGTGCTTGGATAGAGTTTATCGGCATCTACAAACTGCAGCGCTTTACGCAGCGTGGCAGCCACTTCTTCCGGTGTTTCGATGGTGTTGGTGGCGACATCAATCGCGCCAACCATGACTTTTTTACCACGAATCAGTTCAATCAAATCCATCGGAACGCGTGAGTTCTGACACTCCAGCGAAACGATATCGATACCGGAACTCTGCAGTTTAGGGAAGATCTCCTCATACTGGCGCCACTCGGTACCCAGCGTTTTCTTCCAGTCGGTGTTGGCTTTGATGCCGTAGCCGTAGCAAATATGCACCGCGGTCTCACATTTAAGCCCTTCGATGGCGCGTTCTAAGGCGGCAATGCCCCAGTCATTCACCTCGTCGAAAAAGACGTTAAAGGCGGGTTCGTCAAACTGAATAATATCAACGCCAGCGGCTTCTAATTCGCGCGCTTCCTGGTTGAGAATTTTAGCGAATTCCCAGGCCAGCTTCTCACGGCTTTTATAGTGATCGTCATACAGCGTGTCGATCATGGTCATCGGGCCAGGCAACGCCCATTTAATTGGACGCTGCGTCAGCTGACGCAGGTATTTGGCATCATCAACAAAGACCGGTTTCTGCCGGCTCACTTCGCCCACCACGCCGGGTACGCTGGCATCATAGCGATTACGGATGCGCACCGTTTTACGGTTTTCAAAGTCAACGCCGTTAAGGTGTTCGATAAAGGTGGTGACGAAGTGCTGGCGCGTTTGCTCGCCGTCGCTGACGATATCAATACCGGCCTGCTGCTGGTCGTCCAGACATAAACGCAGCGCATCCTGTTTGCCCTGAATCAGCTCATCGCCCTGCAATTTCCACGGCGACCATAATGTTTCCGGCTGCGCCAGCCAGGAGGGTTTCGGTAAGCTGCCAGCCGTTGACGTCGGTAATAATGTTTTCATTAATCAATAACCTTATTTATTCGTTAATCAAAGAGCGAAATGATCAGACCACTGTTTCAGAATGCTGTGGTAAGGCTTAATAAACTGCTCTTCGGTAAATTTACCCTGCTCAATCGCCAGGCGGGTACGCTCTTCGCGATCGTAAACAATTTTGGTCAGCGAGTGATCCTGATGATACAGGTCTGGCTGATATTCAATGCCCGCCGGTGAGTTCGCATTGTAAATCTCCGGGCGGTAAATCTTCTGGAAGGTTTCCATGGTACTGATGGTGCTGATCAACTCCAGGTTACTGTAATCACTGAGCAAATCACCGGCGAAGTAGAAGGCGAACGGCGCCACGCTGTTGGCCGGCATGAAATAGCGCGCTCTGAGTCCCATTTTGGCAAAATAGAGATCGGTCAATGAAGATTCATTTTGCTGATACTCAATGCCCAGCACCGGATGCTGATTACCGGTACGACGGTAAATATTTTTGCTGGAGACGCTGAGGCAAATGACCGGCGCTTTGCGGAAGTTGGCTTTATACGTCTCTGAGTTGACAAAATGGCGGAAAATATTGCCGTGCAGCACGCCGAAGTCATCCGGAATACTGAAACCGGAACGGCCTTTATTATGCTCGGACAGCAGAACGCTGAAATCATAATCACGCACGTATGAAGAGAAGTTGTTGCCGGTGATCCCTTCAATGCGCTCACTGGTTTTTTTATCAACAATATTCGTCTTCAGGATCTCAATCGCCGGAAAGCTTTTACCCTCGCCACCTGCACCCAGATTCATCTCTACAGAAATGATATCCAGTTCAACCGCATAGCGATCGCCTTTCGGGTTGTCCCAGTTCGCCAGCGAATTGAAACGGTTGTTCATCATGATCAGCGCGTTGCGCAGATTCTCTTCACGATTGCTGCCGCGCGCCAGGTTGGCAAAATTGGTGGTAATGCGCGTATCTTTGGAGGGATTGTAATTCTCATCGAAGCGCGTGCTTTTTATACTAAAGGTAAAATCATTTTTCATCGCGAGCGGGCATCCTGATTTCTGCTTGCAACCTGACGCTGTTCTCTCCTTTACCGGAGTTCTCAAAACGTTTACAGGTTTGCAAATTCAGCAGTGGTCATATTGTCGAAAATATTTAACATGACCTTAGTTATGCCAGAGTCCCTGCGTGAGGAAAAGTGATTAAATTTCAAAGCAAGATGAGCTAACTTCATGTTGCCTGCACCAGGCTCGCGCTGAAGTAAAGCAGGCCGCGCTTGCGCAAAAAACCTGCAAAATCAGGCGCTAATCTGCGCTATCACACTGTCGATCCTTAGCCTGACAGCTGGCGGGGCGTTTGTCAGTTGAAAAAACTTCACCATCAGCGTTTTCCATCCAGATTTTCAGCGGTTAGAATAGCTGACTTCATATAATTGGCATTATATGAAGTCAGGATCCGCAGGATCATCACCTTTGGTTAACATGATGCAGTGTGTCAGCGCCACGCCGTGCATAAAAAACCGGCACTGCTACGTTAAATTTGGCGGGTGATGCCCCTGCAACATGCACAGAATTCACGTAGCGACGTCATAAATTAATGAGTAAAACGGACACCCTGCCCGGAATTACCGCCAGCCCGGCCCTGATGCACAGTGCTGATGAGGATATTGCTGAACGCCTGAGAGAATTTGTCAGTGATAAAGAAGCGTTTTCTGATAACACGTGGCGACAGTTGCTGAGCGTTATGCGCATCGGCAGCCGCTGGGCGACTGAACATGGCCGGCAATTTTTGCCGATGGATCCTGCCGATCTGCGTGATTATCTGCTATGGCTTCAGGCATCGGGACGCGCCTCTTCGACCATCGCAACTCATGCTGCACTGATTTCCATGTTACACCGTAACGCCGGTCTGGTGCCGCCCAATGTTTCGCCGCTAGTATTCCGCGCGGTGAAAAAAATCAATCGCAGCGCGGTGATAGCCGGTGAACGTGCCGGTCAGGCCATCCCCTTTCGCATTCGGGATTTACTCACGCTGGATCAGCGCTGGGCGGGTTCCGATCGCCTGCAACAGCAGCGCGATCTGGCATTTTTGCATGTAGCTTACGCCACGCTGTTACGCATCAGTGAACTGAGTCGCCTGCGGGTGCGTGACATTTCGCGTTCGGCCGATGGCCGTATCATTCTTGATGTCGCCTGGACCAAAACCATTGTGATGACCGGGGGACTGATTAAGGCACTCGGCGATCTCTCATCACAACGTCTGACCGAATGGCTGGTGGCATCCGGGCTGATCGCTGAACCCGACGCGTTCATTTTTGGCCCGGTGCACCGCGCTAATCAGGCGCAAATTGTCTGCGATAAACCGCTCTCGACTCGCGCGCTGGAGGATATTTTCGTCCGCGCCTGGCGTGAAGCGGGACCAGGCACCGGCGTGCAACCCAATAAGAATCGCTATCGCGGCTGGTCGGGACATAGCACCCGGGTCGGTGCCGCCATCGATATGGCCAGCAATAAGTACAGCACCGCGCAGATCATGCAGGAAGGCACCTGGAAGAAGCCGGAAACGGTGATGCGCTATATTCGCCACGTTGATGCGCATGCCGGGGCGATGGTGGATTTGATGAATGGGCACCTTTAATCACGCGGCTTTGCTTCATAGCCATACCTTTTAGGGTATCAAACCGGCCAATCTTAGTATTGGAATCAACGCTCACCCTGCTTCTAAGATAAATTCAGCCCAGAAACTGGCGGATTATTAACCGATAGTCAGAGGTGAACAACGATGAATAAACCCATTGCAAAATTAAACGACACCCCGGTACGCCGCGGTGGTGATGTCCTGCTGGAAGTGTTAGAGAGTGAAGGCGTTGAGTATGTGTTCGGTAACCCAGGTACGACTGAATTACCGCTCATGGACGCCCTGCTCCGAAATCCCAACATCAACTATGTGCTTGCCTTGCAGGAAGCCAGTGCGGTTGCGATGGCCGATGGTTACGCGCAGGCTGCCGGTAAGCCCGGTTTTCTCAATCTGCACACGGCCGGCGGTCTGGGACACGGCATGGGCAATCTGCATAATGCGGTTTGCTCCCAAACGCCATTAGTGGTGACGGCTGGCCAGCAGGATTTACGCCACAGCATCACCGATCCCCTGCTGTTGGGGGATTTAGTGAGTATGGGTAAGATTTTTTCCAAATGGTCGAAGGAAGTCACCAGTGTTGACCAGCTGCCAATCCTGGTGCGCCGTGCTTTTCATGATGCGGACGCTGCGCCCAAAGGCCCGGTTTTCCTCTCTTTACCGATGGATGTGATGGAAGCCATGAGCTCTGTCGACATCGGCGCGCCGTCTAACGTTGATCGTAAAGCGGTCGCAGGTTCACTGCCGCTGTTAGCCAAAAAATTAGCCGCCTTTACCCCCGGCAAGGTCGCGATTATTGCCGGCGATGAGATTCATCAAAGCGGCGCGGCCGCGGAAGTTGTGGCACTGGCTGAGTTGCTGGCCGCTGACGTTTATGGCTCAACCTGGCCGAATCGGATTCCGTATCCTACCGCGCATCCTCTGTGGCGAGGCAATCTCTCTACTCAGGCGACGGACATTGCCAAAGCGCTTGATCAATACGATGCAATCTTTGCGCTCGGCGGTAAATCGCTCATCACCATCCTCTACACCGAGGGGCGTGCCGTGCCGGAGCATTGTAAAGTGTTCCAGCTCTCAGCTGATGCCGGCGATTTGGGGCGAACTTATCGTAGCGAGCTCTCAACTCTCGGCGATATTAAATTATCGCTGGCGGTGCTGCTACCTGAGCTGAAAGAGGCTACCGCGCATAATCGCCCGGATTATCAGCGTCGTTTCGCGGCTGCGGCAGCACAGTACGAACAAACTAAAGAGAACTTATTACAGTCGGTACAAGAGCAGCAGTCGGCCACGAAGATCACGCCATTGATCGCCGCATTTGAGGCCGCGCGTGCTATTGGTCCGGATATAACAATTGTTGACGAGGCCATTGCGACCTCACAATCGCTGCGTAGATCGCTGTCGAGTAACAGAGCAGATCAATATGCTTTTATGCGCGGTGGCGGTCTGGGCTGGGGCATGCCCGCTGCAGTGGGATATTCCCTCGGACTGGGCAAAGCCCCTGTTGTCTGTTTTGTGGGGGATGGTGCGGCAATGTATTCGCCTCAGTCGCTGTGGACCGCCGCCCATGAGCAATTGCCGGTAACCTTTATTGTGATGAACAATACTGAATATAATGTTCTTAAGAACTTTATGCGGTCTAAAGACGATTATACCTCGGCGCAAACCAATCGCTTTATCGCCATGGATTTGGTAGATCCGGTGATTGATTATCAGGCACTTGGCACCGCGCTGGGGCTGAAAACGCGTAAGATTGAGGTGGCTTCACAGATCGCTGCGGCTGTCGAGGAGGCTATCGCCAGCGGTAAACCCAGCCTGATCGAAATCGTGATTGCTAAGAACTGATGCGGGTATCCGATGCCGTGCTTAACTCCTCTGCGAGGGCACGGCATTGGTTAACAAAGTGTTCCAGCGCTGGATTTTTATTATCAGAAGACCACATCAGGATATTTTCGATGGTATTTGCGTCCGCAATTTTCCGATAATTAATGCCTCTTATCTGCGCTGTAGCCATACTTGCCGGAATGATGGCCACCCCTAATCCATGAGCGACGAAATTAACGATGGTTTGCTGGACGGAAACCTCAACGCCAATATGGGGACTGAAGCCGGCTTTCAGGCACTGATTAAAAATCCTGTCATAAAGCAGCGGCGACATAGAACGAGGCACAATGATAAACGGGTCATTGGCCAGCGTTTCCAGGGTGAAATTTTCAACACTGGCCTGGGGATGGTCCGCAGGAAGCGCGACAATTAACGGTTCACGCAATAACACCAATGAATTAATCGCGGAGCTGGTGACTTCCGAAAAGCTGATCGCAACGTCCAGCCGCCCATCCTCCAGCGCAGCGTTTAACCCGGTCGGGATCATCTCCTGGAATTGCAGATCAATACCGGGATAATTCATTCTGTGTTTCATGACCAGTTGCGGCACCACACTGTACGATGCGTACATGGTTGCGCCCAGCTTAATCAATCCCATTTGCCCTTCTGAAACAGCCTGCACATTACTACACGCCTGCTGCATCATTCTTAATACGGCGTAAGCATCTTTTAAAAATTGCTCGCCGGCAAAGGTAAGTTTCATGCCTTTGGCATTACGGGTAAAAAGTTTCGCACCCACATCACGTTCGAGCTGGGCTATTTGTCTGCTTAGCGGTGGCTGCGAAATATTCAGCTTTTCTGCTGCCCGGCCTATATTCCCCACTTCTGCCACGGTACAAAAACTCATTAGCTGATTCAGTGTTGGCTTCATGACTGCGCTTCTCACGCATAATCTGACAATAGATTACGTCAGTGAATCACAAGTTGGCTGATAAGGCATAGCAATTCGCCATATTGATCCCCATAACGCCGCTGAGGCTGGAATGGCCGGCTGATTACGCAGCGGGTTCATCACCATAGTGTGACTGCGCATACCCGGCAAAGCGCCGGATCTCCGGGTTAGCAGCGCCGGTTTTCCAGCACAGGTAGAGTGCCGTTGTGACATCCTGCTGCGCCAGCGGCAGCAGTGCCACATCCTGCCGCAAAAATCTCTCCGGGGCGTGGGGGATGAAGGTCACGCCCAGGCCCAGCGCGGCGAGGTCAACGGCGGTGGCCACATCGCGTGCGCGGAGCACGCTGGTGGGAATCTGCCTGGCGGCGGCATAGAGATTAAGCACCGCGCCACCCAGCCCGATACCTTCCGGATCTTCCTGCAAAATCAGCGGCTCCGCCGCCAAATCAGTCAGCGAGACGCAGGCCTGCTGCGCCAGCGCATGGTCGTCGGCCAGCACCGCACACAGCGAGGTTTGATGCAGAATTTGCCGGCTAATCTGACGACGTTCCGGTAGCGGCCCGCGCAGGATGCCGATATCCAAATCGCCGCTCTCCAGCAGGCTTAGCTGTTGGTTGACGCTGTACTCCACGGGTTGCAGCGCGATCTGCGGAAAATCACGTCTGAAGGCACGGATAATTTTGACCAGCGCCGGCTCCAGCATGGACGTGCCCACATAGCCAATGCGTAACATGCCGCGTCGTCCGGCGGCCACCTGCTTAATCGTGTCCTGCAGATGCTCCACACGCTGCACCGTCTGCTGGACTTCCCCGAGCAGCAATGCGCCTTCGCGCGTCAGACTCACCTTACGCTTGTCGCGCGCAAATAACTTCACGCCCCACTGCTGCTCCAGTGCCTGAATATGCTGAGACAACGCCGGTTGCGTGAGGTTAACCGCCGCCGCCGCCCGTGCGAAATGCAGCGTATCGGCGAGTGCCAGAAAAGAACGCAGCTTACGGTAATCCATGCCACACCTGATAAGGATTCGTTATTAATAAAAGCATAATACCAATTAGACCCTGATTAGCGAGCGCATTATCTTTGCCTGCAGGACGGCGACGGCAGGAACGCGCCGGAAATTTTTGCCTTTCACAGGAGGCCTTATGCGCATCATTGTCGGCGTAACCGGTGCCACCGGTGCCCCACTCGCGCTGCGATTACTGCGGCAGCTGGCGGACATTCCGCACATCGAAACGCATCTCATTTTGTCACGCTGGGGAAAAGTGACGCTGGAACATGAAACCAACTGTTCTCTCAACGACATCAAACAGCTGGCCGATGTGTTTCATCCGGCCGGTGACCAGGCCGCGACTATCTCTTCGGGCTCATTTGTCACCGACGGGATGGTGATTATTCCCTGCAGCATGAAAACGCTGGCCGGTATCCGCAGCGGGTATGCGGAAGGGCTGATTGGCCGCGCCGCTGATGTCGTCCTGAAAGAGCAGCGCAAACTGATTCTGGTACCGCGCGAAACCCCGCTTAACACCATTCATCTGGAAAACATGCTGGCGCTGTCACGCATGGGCGTCAGCCTGATTCCCCCTGTGCCGGCCTGGTACAACCATCCGGCCACAATCGCCGATGTGGAAAATCATATCGTGGGTCGCGTGCTGGATCAGCTTGGCATCGACACTGCTGGCGCCACGCGCTGGCAGGGTTTGCATCCCGCCAGTGATGACCAGACACTCTCAAACTAAGGAACAGCCTATGTCAAACACATCTCCCTCTTCGCACAGCAGTGAGGTTTACGATCTGCGTTCTGCCATCGAACTGCTGAAGCAATTTGATGGTGAGTATATTGAGACCGATGAACCGGTGAATCCCGAAGCGGAACTGTCCGGTGTCTATCGTTACGTTGGCGCGGGCGGCACCGTGATGCGTCCCACACAGACCGGACCGGCGATGGTGTTTAATCACATCAAAGGTTACGCCAACTTTCGCGTACTGATTGGCTTGCTGGCTTCACGGCAGCGCGTGGCGCGCCTGTTAGGGGTGCCGAAAGAAAAGCTGGCGCATCTGCTGCGTTCATCGGTACATAACGCCATAGCACCGGTGGAAATAAGCCAGCAGCAGGCAGTTTGTCAGGAAGTGGTGCACCTCGCCACGGATGACGGTTTTGATATCCGCCGCCTGCTGCCCGCGCCAACCAACACGCCTGAAGATGCCGGCCCCTATTTCACCATGGGGATGTGTTATGCCGCCGATCCGGAAACCGGCGAACATGACGTCACTATTCACCGCTTGTGTGTTCAGGGCAAAGATGAGATCTCGATGTACTTTGTGCCAGGCCGCCATCTTGATCAGTTCCGCATTAAGGCTGAGCAGGCGGGCAAAGCGTTGCCGATTACCATCAGTATTGGCGTCGATCCGGCCATCGAAATTGGTGCCTGTTTCGAGCCGCCGACCACGCCGCTCGGTTTTGATGAGCTGGCGATAGCCGGGGGCTTGCGCGGTCGGGCGGTTGAGCTGGTTAAGGGTGTCGCCGTTGATGCCCGCGCCATTGCCCATGCAGAGATCGTGATTGAGGGTGAACTGGTGCCGGATTATCGCGTACAGGAAGATCAGCATACCCATAGCGGTAAAGCGATGCCGGAATTCCCGGGTTATACCGGTGAAGCGCAGGCGGCAGTGCCGGTGATTAAAGTCAAAGCCGTGACGCACCGCAAAAACCCCATCCTGCAAACCTGCATCGGACCGAGCGACGAGCACACCAATCTGGCCGGAATCCCGACCGAAGCCAGCATTCTCGATATGGTTGAGCGTGCGTTACCGGGTCTGGTGAAGAATGTACATTGCCCGTCGCCAGGCACCGGGAAATATGTTGCGGTGCTGCAAATCAATAAGCGCGGCCCGCAGGATGAGGGACGCCAGCGTCAGGCTGCCCTGCTGGCTTTCTCGGCCTTTTCAGAGCTGAAGCACGTGTTCCTGGTCGATGAGGATGTTGATGTGTTCGATTTAAATGACGTGATTTGGGCAATGACCACGCGTTATCAGGGCGACGCGGATACCATCTTTATTCCCGGCGTGCGCTGTCACCCGCTCGATCCTTCACAGGATCCGGCCTTCAGCAACTCGATTCGCGCCCATGGCATTACCTGTAAAACCATTTTTGACTGTACGGTGCCGTATGACCTGAAACACAACTTCCAGCGCTCGCAGTTTATGGAAGTCGATGTTTCACGCTTCATTCCTGGTTTTAACCGTTAATCACTCACTGCCCGCCAGGCCTGCGCCTGATTGCGTCCGCTATGCTTGGCCTGGTACAACGCCGCATCAGCATGCTCGATCAGGTTGCCGGCCTGATCGTCATGCCAGGTGGTCGCACAGCCCGCGCTGAGCGTCACCTGCGCATCGGGCAGTGCGGAGGCGGCGTGAGGCAGATGCAGGTCAGCAATCACCTGTACTGCCTGACGCGCAATATTCAGCGCCGCCTGCTGATCGGCACCGGCGAGGATGATGGCAAACTCCTCGCCGCCATAGCGCGCGACCATGTCGCTCTGCCGTAGCTTAAGGCGTTTGAGCGCGTCGGCCACCTGGCGTAAACAGTGATCGCCTGCCACGTGCCCGTAGCGATCGTTGTAGTGTTTGAAGTAGTCAATATCCATTAATATCAGTGACACCGGTGCTGATTTTTCCCGCAGATTATGCAAAGCATTCTGCAAAAAGCGGTCAAACTGTCTGCGGTTAGCCAGACCGGTCAGCCCATCGAAAAACGCCAGCTGATCAAGATGATGATTGGCATCGGCGAGGTCGTTTTTTAGTTTGAGCAGCGCTTCCTGATAATGCTGGCTATGCCGAGCCTGACGAATGACAAACAGTCCCAGCAGGATAATCGCGACCAGCAGCGCCACGTTCAGGGAAATATCCTGCAGTCTTCCTTTCACCCAGCGCAGATACAGATTGCGCTTGTCGTAACCGGCCGCGACCACCAGCGGATAGCGTTCTGAGCTGGCGAAGCCGAAGATGCGCACCTGGCCATCCAGCGCCGCGTTCCACTCGCCGCTGCCGCGATCGGCTTTCACCAGCATCTGCTGGAACAGATGGCTGGCGGAGAGACTCTTGCCGATATAGCTGTCGGGCATCGGACGGGCATAAAGCACCGTGCTGTCTGCCAGCATCAGTACCAGCACGTCGCGCGGCCCCAGTTCGTAGTAACTGTAAAAACGGCGGAAATAATCCACTTTAATGGTGGCTAACAGGATGCCTTTGAAATCACGCGCTGCATCGCTGACGCGCAGAGAAACCGGAATAACCAGATCGCCAGTGCTGCGGCTGCGGATCACCGGGCCGATGTGCAAACTGTCACGGCTGTTGTTGCGGTGATAGCGGAAATATTCACGGTCAGAGTTGTTGGTGCCCACCGGCACGCTGCGCGTGGAGGTGGCGATCCAGCATCCCTGCTCATCATAGTAAAACAGCCCATGCAGCTGCGGCAGACGGCTTTGCAGATCGCGCATAATCTGGCTCAGGTTGGCGGCGTTTAGCTTTTCCAGCGGCTGCGCCTGCAGGTCGCGCTGCACTTCACGCAGGGCCAGTTCGGTCTGGAGCACGGTATCTTCCGCCTGACGTGACTGTGACAGGGAAAGATTGACCGCCATCTCTTCCGTCTGGCGCACCGCGCCGTGCCAGTCTTCGCGCAGCGTCCACAGGGTGAGCGCAATGATCGCGCATATCAGCAATCCGCCGGACAGCAAAATACTGCGCAGCAGCGAGGAACCTGAAATGATTGCCGCTTCATTTTTCCTTTTAAACGTCATGTTTCACCCTGTTGCCGTGTTAACGCTAAGTTAAGCACATAATCAGCGACGGGATTTTCAGGATTAAAGACGGTAATGATGTCAGGCGTGGCGATGGCCACTGGACGACGGGTGAATGCTGCATAAATCGCCAGCGATCAGTTCGCCCAACCCTGGATTGAACGCGGCGAACTCAGGCAGGTACTGGGCGAGTGGTCTGCAGTGTTTTCAGGTCTTAATCTCTATTACGTTAACAATCCCCATATGTCGGCCTCGCTGAGAGCGTTTATTGACCAGTTAAAATCCTTTGTCGCGACGAGGCGTTGAAATCAGCCAGCGCCATGCTGCTGGTCCCGCCACGAATATTAAATCACGCTAATCATTAACCCTGCTGTCGTTCCGGTTGTTACCGCCGGTATTTTCTCCCCTGTAACGCGCCTTATCCCCTGCCGCCACGCTTTTCTGAAGATCTAAATTTGCAGCAAAAATTTATTCAATCATTAAATTATATTTATTATATTAGCGAAACTTTAATGTGGACTGGTTGAGGATTACAGTGCATTTAACAAGGAAATCAGTGATTAGCAGCGCTATCTCTGATGGCGTACTGACAAAAAGAACCCACAGAATGTGCAGGATACTTAATGGTATCGATCAGCGCATTAGCATTACACCGGCAAGCGGATTGATTGACTTCCTTAAAGGGATGGAGGTGACCAACGAACAGTACCGGCGCAGTGGAATCGTTAAGGAAAAACGCTCAATTTTTCTCTATAACGAAGGGCTGCTGAATCCGGAAAGCACGCTGTTTCTCGCCCGCAAAGGCCAGGATATCCTCGGCACGCTAAGTGTCATCGCCAATCACAATAACCGTCTGCCATGCAGCAAACTTTTTCGTGAAGAGATGGCCGCCCTGCAGCTGGAAAAGCGCAAAGTGGTAGAGCTTGGCACGCTGTCGGTACGCTATCAGGCAGACAGTGAAAATATTGTGTTTATGCTGTACCTGAAAATCATGATCTACACCATTTTCATTGAACAGGTGGATGACATCTTTATTCAGGTCAAAGAGAAGGTTGCTGCGTTTTACGAGCGCAATTTCCTGTTCAAACAGGTCGGCGGCACCAAAAAGCACCCGGATTACAGTGACCTTAACGCCACGCTGCTGCGCGTGGACGTGAAAAGTATCCGCGACAAAATTTATGAGCAGCAGTGTTATGGCCCGATGGGCTGGCTGCGCATGCTGCGTGAACTTGGTTTACTGCAGCACTACCGCACGCTGAGCCAGCAGTGCCACAGCTGTCCGCGCTTTACGCCAGATCAGCGGGACGCGGAGCTCTATCAATATCTGTGTAATCTGTGACGGCGCCAGCCTCCTCTGCACCGTTTTCGATTTTCACACAGATTACTTGCCGGCATTGCTATCCACGTCGTGCTGCAGGAAGAGTTCTTTTAGCCATTCGATGAAGACCCTGACTCTGGGTGATAGCTGTCGGTTACGCGGATACAGGACAGAGACGGGAGACGGTTCAGGTGGAAAGGCTTTGAGCAATTCGACGAGCGTCCCCGTCTTCAAATCATCTTCCACGTGATAACGCGGCACCTGGATGATGCCGAGTCCCATGCGCGCCACGGATACAAAGGTATCAGCCGCATTAACCGTAATTGAAGTTTTGATCGTCGTGGTGATGCGCTTGCCGTCCACCCTGAATGCCAGCGGCAGGATGCCGCTGCTGCCCGTGGTGCGAAATCCGATCATCCTGTGGCCGCAATGCAGTTCATCCGGATCCGACGGAAGTCCGAACCGGGAGACGTAACCGGGCGAAGCGACCGTGACCTCTTCCAGCGTGGCGACGCACCGCGCGATCATATCGCTGTCCTGCGGCGTTCCGACACGCAGGACACAATCAATTCCCTCACGCACCAGATCGACCAGCCGGTCACCCTCGCTCAGATAGATTTCGATATCAGGATAAGCTTCGAGGAAACAAGGTAGGTGCGGCAGAACAAAATGTCTTGCCAGCGTGCCATGAACATCGACACGCAGCAATCCCTTCGGCCGGGCGCCGGCAAACGCGCCCTCGGCATCCTCGATATCGTCCAGTATAGAAACGCAGCGCTTGTAGTAGGCTTCACCGTCCAGCGTCGGGCTGACGTGACGCGTGGTGCGTTCCAGTAGCTTAATGCCCAGGCGCGACTCAAGTTGCTTAATCGCGTCCGTTACGGTCGAGCGTGGCAGGCCGAGGTCTTCCGCCGCCCTTGTGAAGCTGCGGCGCGCTACCACACGCGTGAAAACGCGCATCGTATCAATTCTGTCCATGGCATTGTTCGTCATTATCGGATTCTGATACCTGATAATGACTGATTATCCGGAAAGGATACAGTGCTAGATTTTCTCCGTGTTCAGGCGCGATACCGCGCGAAAATGGGAGAATATCTATGTCTGTTTCAGAGAAAGTTGCAATCGTAACCGGTGCATCCCGCGGAATTGGTGCCGCCATTGCCAGGCAGCTTGCTGCGGACGGCTTTGCCCTCGTAGTGAACTATGCCGGCAACGCAGAGGCTGCTGCCGCCGTGGTTGAGGAGATCGAAGCCGCCGGTGGCAGAGCTATCACCGCGCAGGCGGACGTTGCTGATGCCAGCCAGGTCAAACGCATGTTCGATTTAGCCGAATCTGCGTTTGGTGGTATTGATGTGCTCGTCAATAATGCCGGCGTAATGATGTTGTCTCCGCTGGCCAGCGCCGACGATCAGAGTTTTACCAAGCAGATTGACATCAATCTGAAGGGGACGTTTAACACCCTGCGCGAAGCGGCAAACCGCCTGCGTTCTGGTGGGCGCATCATCAACTTCTCCACGTCGGTTGTCGGGCTTAAGCTTGAGAATTATGGCGTCTATGCCGCGACCAAAGCGGCCGTCGAAACACTGACAACCATCATGTCCAAAGAGATGCGCGGACGCAGCATCACCGTCAATGCCGTCGCGCCCGGTCCGACTGCGACCGACCTCTTCCTCAACGGGAAAAGCGATGAACTGATCGCGCGCATGTCCAAAATGAATCCGCTGGAACGCCTCGGCACGCCTGAGGATATCGCAAGTGTTGTTTCTTTCCTCGCCGGACCACAGGGCAGCTGGATGAACGGACAGATCCTGCGCGCCAATGGCGGAATGGTCTGAGCCGCAAACTGCAGAATTAGTCAAAGGAGTACTGTTATGTCTCAGAAGATTATCCTTGTGACCGGATCGTCAAGCGGCTTCGGTCGCCTGACCGCCGAAGCGCTGGCTCGTGCTGGTCATACCGTTTATGCATCAATGCGGGATATTGCGGGCCGTAATGCCGCAAATGTCCGCCAGTTAAGCGAACTTTCCACGCGGGAGGGAATTGAACTGCGGCCGCTGGAACTTGATGTTCAGATCGACATATCGGTTGATGCTGCCATTGAAACGGTAATATCCGACGCCGGGAAGCTTGATGTGGTGGTACACAATGCTGGCCACATGATGTTCGGCCCGGCCGAAGCCTTCACTCCAGAGCAGTTCGCCCAGCAATATGACGTTAACGTGCTGGGAACGCAGCGCGTCAACCGGGCCATACTGCCGCATATGCGCTCCCGCCGTGAAGGCCTGCTGGTCTGGATTTCCAGTTCCAGCGTGACCGGCGGCACACCGCCCTATCTGGCCCCTTATTTTGCCGCCAAAGCGGCGATGGATACGCTTGCCGTTCAGTATGCGCGCGAGCTCAGCCGATTCGGCATTGAGACGACAATCATCGTGCCGGGAGCCTTTACCAAAGGGACGAACCATTTTGCCCATTCAGGAAGTCCTGCCGACACCGGGCGTGTCGCGGAGTATGAAGCAGGTCCTTATGCCGGTTTCGGCGATGATGTGCAAAAGGCCTTTGCGGAGATAGTGCCGGAAGATGCCGATCCCGCGCGCGTTGCAGCACAGATAACCGATGTTGTCGGTATGCCGTTTGGTACGCGTCCATTTCGTGTGTATAACGATCCGTCCGATGACGGCGCGAATATCGGCTTTGCGGTCATCGACCGTTTGCGCGCCGAAATGCTACATCGGGTTGGATTGTCCGATCTTCTGACGCCAGCGAAAGCACCGTCGTGTGAAGGGTAACAGGCGTGACCGGCGGGATCGCTCGCCGGTCGCTTTACCAAACAGGAGCGCCGGAAATGCACACCGTTGTCACCCTTATCTGTGGTTTTGCGCTATAAAATATCCTTGCTTGTACACCCTACCAACAATTCAGCATCCCTTAGCGTTAGCTTGCATTCTGTTGAGCCTCAGCCCCTGGTTTGAATAAAGGGCGCTAGTCAGCCTTACCGGCACGTTAGCCGAACCCGGCGCCATTACATCAATCACTAATAGTATGTTGTAATTAATGCATGTCATTGCCGCTTACATCTGGCATTGCTGCAAATCCGGCTGCAGCTCCTATGCTGTAGTGAGTCATTAACGTGCGGATATGAGGTATGCATGAGTTTACTGTTTAGCGCGACGCAGCTTGGCGAGCTGTCGCTGGAAAATCGTATTGTGATTGCTCCGATGTGCCAATACTCAGCGGAAGAAGGTCAGGCAACGGCCTGGCACCGCATTCATCTCGGCCAGCTGGCGCTCTCCGGCGCGGGACTGCTGATTATCGAGGCGACGGCGGTGGAAGCCATTGGCCGTATCACGCCGGGCGACCTGGGGTTATGGGACGACGCGACAGAAGCCGCGCTGGCCAGCGTGCTGCAGGACGTGCGGCGCTACGCTACCCTGCCGATTGGCATTCAGTTGGGTCACGCCGGGCGCAAAGCGTCCTGTGCAGCGCCATGGCAAGGCGGTGCGCAGCTCTCTGAGGAACACGGCGGCTGGCAGACCGTGTCGCCGTCTGCGCAGCCGTTTGCACAGGATGAACGTCCGCCGGCCGCACTCAGCAAACAGGATCTGGCGCAGCTGAAACAGGCTTTTGTCGATAGCGCCCTGCGCGCGGTACGCATCGGCATTCAGCTGGTCGAACTGCATGCTGCACACGGCTATTTGCTGCACCAGTTTCTGTCGCCGCTCAGCAACCAGCGTGACGATGAATATGGCGGCTCATTAGAGAACCGTCTGCGTTTCCCGCTTGAGGTGTTTAAGGCACTGCGTGCTGCGCTGCCGGCGGAAATCCCGGTTGGAGTGCGGCTGTCGGCCACCGACTGGATCGAGGGCGGCTGGGATAATCAGCAATCGATTGTTTTCAGCCAGCAGCTCGAAGCCGCAGGCTGCGCCTACATTCACGTCTCCAGCGGGGGCCTGGCACCGCAGCAGCAAATCAGCGTCGGTCCAGGTTATCAGTTGCCGTTCGCTCGCGAGATTCGCCAGCAGGTCTCGATTCCGGTGATTGGCGTGGGGCTGATTACCAAACCGAAACAGGCCGAGCAGGCGCTGCAGGAGCAGGATGCCGATTTGATCGCGCTGGCACGCGCGGTGCTGTATGACCCACGCTGGCCATGGCACGCCGCCGCCGAACTGGGTGCGCAGGCCAAAGCGCCGCCTCAGTATCTGCGTTCCGAACCGCACGGCCTGAAAGGCACCCTGATCAGCAACCAGTAGTTCTCCTGGCCGGCAGCCGCCCGGTTGCCGGTTCTGCTCTGGGAAATTTCACAGATTTCAGCCCATTGTGCGCGACTGCACTGTTTTCGTCTTATGCTTTCCCGGCCAATTAACCAAAAGGAAGATGAGATGAAATTGCAGCATTATTTACTGGGCGGCGCGCTCTGCGCTTTCAGCGTGAGCGGCCTGGCCGCTGAGATGAAAAATCCCCTGAGCGTGCATGTGCTGAATCTGCAAACCGGTGTACCGACCGCAGGTATTGAGGTCGAGCTGGATAAGCAACAGGGCGACAAGTGGGTGAAACTGGCGCAGGGCACCACCAATGAACAGGGGCGCATCCCGGCGCTTTACCCGGCGGGCCAGAAGGCGCAGACCGGGATTTACCGCGTAATTTTTAAAACCGGTGACTATTACAAAAAAAACGCCCAGCCGACCTTTTTCCCGGAAATCCCGGTGATGTTCAACCTGGATAATGCCGATCAGCACTACCATATTCCACTGCTGCTCAGCCAGTACGGCTACTCCACCTATCGCGGCAACTAAGCCAAAAGGCGCTGCGGACGGTATATTTATACCAGTACGTTTTGTTGAACCGTTGCCTCGTTAAGCGATTGAATCAGGCAGGAGAACCTCTATTTCGTTGCTCCTGCCTATTACAGGGTAAACCTGTTTTTTTCGGCTGGTGTGATTGCTATAGCGTGCTGGCTGACGCATTAAAAACTGTCTGACTGCTGAGCTGGGTTCTGTGAAATCCAGCGCTCTGTTTTCGCTCTGCTTTCATCGGTTGCCGGATTAAAGAGCATCATCGTTAAATCCGGCCTGCCTTCAACAGAAAAGGTCGAGAACTCCAGGGCAATCGTTCCCATTTGCGGATGATGCAGCACCTTAAACCCTTCGCCATGCCCGGCCACATCGTTGTTACGCCACAGGCGGGCGAAGTCAGCACTTTGAGCGGATAGCTCCTCAACCAGTCGATCAATTTCCTCTGAAGCACCCAGGCGCGCGGCATCCGCCCGAAAGGCGTTGACGATGAGACGGGCCACGCCCTCCCAGTCGTCTTGCATCCCCCGCGCTTCCTGATCGGTAAAAAGCAGGCGCAGAATATTGCGCCGCGCGGGCGGAAGTTGCCCGTAATCCTTCAGCACAACCGTCGCCGGGTGATTCCATGCCACCACATCCCAGGTGGCGGTTTTGATAATCGCCGGAATCGTCAGGCTTTCCAGTACGCGTTGCAGCCGTGGGGTTATGCTGTCGGACCGACTTACCCGGTTTTCTGGCGGATGCCCAAATGCGAGGATAAACAGATGATCGCGCTCGGGAGACGTAAGCCGCAGCCCGGCAGCAATGCGGTTCAGTACCTCACGCGAGGGCGCTCCCCCACGGCCCTGCTCAAGCCAGGTGTACCAGGTCGGGCTGATATTCGCGAGCTGGGCAACCTCTTCGCGGCGCAGGCCCGGCGTACGTCGGCGGCCGGGCAAAAAACCAAACGAAGCCGGGTCAATTGCCAGACGGCGTGCCCTTAAAAACTCACCCAGCGGATTTTCAGAAAGCAGCGTCATAAATCACCCTGTTAATGTTTATACCCTGATAACCTCACTACTTTAATAGTAAAAGATCCGCGCTTACGCTGTCGCACTAAATCACTCAGGAGACAGGCTATGCGTATTTTTGTAACGGGAGCGACGGGCTTTATCGGCTCACGCGTTGTATCGGACCTGCTGGCTCGCGGCCATCAGGTGACCGGTCTTGTACGTTCAGAAGAAGCAGCTCAGCAGTTAAACGATAAGGGCGCCACAGCCCAGCGCGGTACGCTGGAAGATCCCCAGGCGTGGATTGCCGGCATTGACCAATGTGATGCGGTGATTCACACCGCTTTCGATCATGATTTCAGCCGTTTTGTCGACAATTGCGAAAAAGACCGCCGCGTTATTCGCGCGATTGGCTCTGTGTTGCAGGGCAGTAAGCGTCCGCTGCTCATCACTTCTGGTACCGGAATGGGTGATGACGGCAGCGGCCAGCCCGCTCTTGAGCAGAATTTCAACCCGGCACACCCTAACCCACGCGTCGCCTCGGAGCTGGAAGGCAATAAGCTCCTTGAATCGGGGATCGATCTTCGTGTGGTGCGTTTACCTCAGGTTCACAACAGCGAACGTCAGGGATTAATCAGCTATTACATCGCTCTTGCCAGGGAGAAAGGCGCGGCAGCTTACATCGGTGGAGGTGAAAACGCCTGGTGTGCGGCACACGTTGATGACGTGGCCGGGCTGTACGTAAAAGTGCTTGAGCAAGGCGAACGCGGCAAACGGTATCATGCGGTAGCAGAGGAAAGTATTGCCTCACGGCTGATTGCTGAAACCGTGGCAGCAGGCCTGGGGATTCCTGCCGTTTCGCTGAAACCCGATCAGGCCGCGGAGCATTTCGGCTGGTTCGCCGCTTTCGCCAGGCTGGATCTGCGTGCCAGCGGTGCCTGGACGCGTCAGCAGCTCAACTGGCAGCCCACAGGACCGGGTCTTATCGCTGATTTAAGCAGAGTGAATTATTCAACCCAGTCGTAGCCCCAGCGCCGGGTAGCGGCGCAATTCATTGCGCAATTTACAACGGTACGGCGAATGGATTAGCGCGATAAATCGCGCCGCTACAAGCTGGTGCTGTTACCGTAAGCGGTGCAATTTATCGCACAATTTACAACGGCGCGGTGGCCAGATTCGCGCGATAAATCGCGCCGCTACGAATACCTCTGAACCCCACGACTCTCGCCACTCAGGCCGCAGCAAATTGCGGTAACACACCCAGCCAGCTCAGCGTCCATGCCAGCACATTCAGCGCGCCGAAAAGCAGCACCAGACCAATCGCCAGTGGCGTTCGCGGCCGATCGGCGAAGCGCTGTTGCGCACGCCGCGCCAGCAGCGCCGGAATAATCACCGCCCACAGCGTGGCAAACAGACCGGCAAAACCGATGGCGGCGACGAAGCCATGCGGCCACCATAGCGAAGCGAGCAGCGGCGGCAAAAATGTCAGGCAGGCGGTTTGCAGCCGCGCGCGCGGGGAATGCCCCCAGCCGAGGCGGTCGGCGATGAAATCAAACAGACCTGCCGTCACGCCTAGAAACGAGGCAATCACCGCAAAATGTGAGAACACCGACATCATCAGCGACAACGCGCGCACGTGCAGATGATCGCGCAGCGCGGCCATCAGTGCGGCAATATCTCCACCCTGCTGCACGATGTCAGGAAACACAGCGCGCGGCAAATTCCCCATGGTGCAGACAATCCAGAACAGGTAAAGCGCCAGCGACATCAGCGTGCCCAGCACCAGCGCGCGTGTCACCGGCGACTCGCGGCGCTGATAATAACTCACCAGTCCGGTGATGTTACCGTGATAGCCAAAAGAGGCCAGACAGAACGGCAGCACGCCCAGTGCGTAAGGCCAGTAGCTGTCTCCCGGCGCGGCGGCAGCGAACAGCGAGGGCACGTCTACCTGGGTTAACAGCCCGCCGAACAGCAAAATCAATAGCAGGATTTTTGCCAGCACACAGAACGTCATCAAACGACTGACGCCGGTAGTGCCGAGCCACACCACGGCGGCGACACACAACGTCAGCGCGATTTTGGCCCCGGCGGTTGAGAGCGGCACGCCAAGCTGATTCAGCGAGTGCTGGTAAACCGGACCACTGGCTGAAATATAAGCGTAGGTGAGAATGCCCAGCACAAACAGGATGCTGAGGCCATTGATGCTGGCCCAGCCGCGCCCAAGCAAATCGCGCGTCAGCGTATCGTAGCCCGCGCCTGGCGGACAATGCAGGCTGACACGCATAAACAGCAGCCCGGAGAGCAGCATTGCGCCCCAGCTTATGCCCAGCAGCAGCAGCGCCCAGCCAAACCACGCCCCGGCCATCACGATCGGCAACGTAAACATACCGGCGCCCACTACCGTCCCACAGATGATCATGGCGCCCCACCATACCGAGGGCTGGCGGCGCGCCATTACGCTCTCCGTCATCACACTTTTCCTTGCACAACATAAAGGCGGCGATGATACACGGGATCGCTAACAAATGTGAGGCGCGGGCGGTGACTGACGGGAAGATGGCTGTCAACAGGTGACAATGTCACATAAAAGCGCACCGGTCACGGTGCGCCAGCCGCGATGTGACGGGATTAACGATAGAAAGCCGGACGTGGCGGCATGGTAATCGGGACAATGTCACCGTTATTCTGTGCCGCAACACAGGCATCGGCCGCCACGGCGGCGGCATAGCCGTCCCACGCCGACGGGCCTGTCATATTGCCCGACAGCACGTTGTTAATGAAATCCTGCAGCTCAACGTCATAGGCAGCGATAAAACGCTTTTTCCAGTCGGTCAGAATGCCGGTGGAGAGCTGCGCCGCATGACGGGTTTGCACCGACATCGGTTCAGGCAGGCGCGCAATGCCGCTCTCGCCAACCACCTCACACTGTATGTCGTAACCATAGGCGCAGTTAACGAAGATCTCGACATCAATGCGGATGCCCTTCGCGGTTTCCAGCAGCACAATCTGCGGATCCTTCAGGTGCGATGACGCGTGGCGGGTCTTGCGTGGGTAAATCACCTGCGCACTGACGTAATCATCGTTCAGCAGCCAGCGCAGCACGTCGAGTTCATGGATCAGCGTATCGGTGATCGCCATATCGGTGGTATAAGCATCGCCAACAGCCGGATTGCGGTGCGCGCAGTGCAGCATTAGCGGCTCACCCAGGGTGCCGCCGTCGATAACCGCTTTCAGCGCGCGATAGCCGCTGTCGTACGGTCGCATAAAACCCACCTGCACCAGTTTTTTGCCCGCGGCAATTTCCGCTTCGACGATATTCATACAGCCCTGCGCGGTCACCGCCAGTGGCTTCTCGCAGAATACCGCTTTGCCGGCTTTGATGGCTGCCAGCACAAACTCTTCATGCGTCGGGCCCCATGAGGTAACCAGAATGGCCTGCACCTCCGGCGCGACGATTAAATCGTGCGCGTTGTCGTAAATCTCCGCCTGCAAGCCGAGCTCGTTAATCACCTGCTCACAGTTGTTGCGATTGATATCATTAAGCGCGACCACGCGCGCATGCTGCAGCACCTGGCTGCAACGACGAATGTGTTCACGGCCGATAGCGCCAGTGCCGATTACACCAATATTGAGTGTCATGCGAGGTTCCTTCAGCGAAATGTCGGATTGGTTAGTGGTTGAGGTAGTCAATGCTGCTGCGGATTTCGCGCGCAATATCCTCAGCGCTCCAGCTCTCCATCACCGACGAAAACGGCTCGAAAGCATAAACACCGCGATAGCCCATCTCTTCCAGGCGCTGCACCTGCTCGCGGGATTTCAGCAGGTCATCCGCGCTCAGCATGATGCGCTCTTCGTCGGTGAGTTGATGAGTCGGGCGCGCATCCGTTACGCCAGAGAGATGCACCAGGCCGATGTGATTCACGTCTACGCCACCGGCGAAATCCTGTTCGGCGCCTTCGTAAAGGTGATGATGGAAGGTATCGAGCACGATGTTAAACGGCACGCCGGCCTGAGCGATAAGCTGCTGCGCCAGCGCGGCGGAGCGCAGTGAGCTCTGCGGAAAACCGAGTGGTTCAACCAGCCCGGCAACACCATATTCGGCAAACAGCGGCGCCAGGGTTTGCAGTGCCTGTACGGTTTGCTCATTACTCACCGGCGTCCCATCATTGAGCGGACAGAGCACCAGCGCTTTCGCCCCGGTGGCGCGCGCATCGGCTAACAGCGCGCGCGTTTTTTCCAGCACCGCATCATCTAACTGGTTGAAGGGATACACCGCGTTGATGGTTTCGATCTCAAGCTGATGCTGCGCTGCCAGACGACGCACCTCCTCACCGCCTGCGCCGTCGGTCACGCTGCCGCTTTTCATATCGTTGCGTATTTCAACTTTATTTAATCCCAGCTGTTCCACCAGCGCGAAGAATTCCGCCATGCTGAGATGAGGGGCAATTTTACGGTTAACACAGAATCGGTCACTGCTTATTTTGTAGGTCAT